>CAISPO010000037.1 GCA_903887415.1 uncultured Bacteroidota bacterium
TATAAAATTTTTCACCCTGTGTGTCCTGCCTGCCCCCGCGGGGGCAGGCAGGACACACAGGGTGGGTTGACACAGTTTAAAATACACTCCCTGAGCGTGGCCCATCTAATTTTATGATGCCCGAATTTGATGTTTAAACGGTATAAACTGCTTAATGCTTTACTACTATTTGCTGGTTAAAAACCTCTGTTCCCTGTTCGGCATGGAATATATAGTTTCCCGCAGGTACATCAGCAACGTTGATATCTGCGGATTTTTTGCCGCTGAATTTCTTCACGATTGTTTTTTTTCCAGCCATATCCGTCATAGTAATAGTCATTGGTGCCGTACTTCTGAACTGGATATGAAGCGTCTGCGAAACGGGGTTAGGTGATATGGCAGTTATCGGAACTGCGGCGGTTCCGTTAATCCCAGTGCCACCTACCACAGTGAAAGATCCTATCATTCCCATAGAAACATGAATATTACATTGGTAATTATAAGTGCCGGCAACTGTTGGTACATAAATAAATGTGGTTGACGTGGAATTCATATTATTATTCCACGTTGCGGCCCCGGCAGGAATACTGGTGCTGGTGGTGGTATGTGTACCGTTTAGCCATATCCACATGATCGTATCTCCCAAAGGAACACTTGATATTGAGCTGGGTGTAAAGACATGATTCTGCACAGTTACAGTGTCTGTAGTTGCATAGGAATTAAAGGAAACGCAAAAGATAGCGGCAAATAAGAATAGTTTTGTTTTCATAAAATTGATTTTTGGGCGCGATGAAAAATGTTGTTGAATTGAAAATTGATACGTGTATATATACACGTATCAAAGGTAAGGATGAATGAAATACAAAAGCGATATGTTAAAACAAATCAGCGTTAAATGCTGCGAGCCAGTTTGTGCCCGGCATTGGGCGGGACGCAACGACCTGGTATTGTTCGTTCCATATGTTATTGCACTGGGCCGTAAACTGCCACTTACGCCTGTGAACAGACAGGGTGTACATTAACTGTACATTGCCCGTCTGATACGGCTGCAAGTAAGAGGATTCATCGGTGGTGGTGAAGCGGTAGCCGGTATAGGTATGGTTGTAATTAAACGAAAAGCGTCTGTAGTTAAAGCTTATGTTCATCTGTCCGTTATATCTTGGGGTATAAGGTATTTGTTTGCCTACGCTGCCATCATTGTAGATATAGCTGGAAACGGTTGTGGCCAGCACATAGGCTGTGTTAACCCCGAAGTGGAGCTTCCATTTGCCTATTGAGTAAGTGAGATCATTTGCGGTTTCCACACCTCTGCTATGCACTTCCGCAATGTTGTGCGGCGTCCAGATAGCACCACCCAGCCATAGGATCCAGTCGTGAATATCGCGGCTAAAAACAGAGAGGTCATGGTACAGAGCAAAATTTCCAATTTTCGCTTTTACCGTATAACCGGCATCCTCGCTCCATCCTTGCTCCGGCCTCAGGCTGGCATTGCCGCCGGGGTTGAAATACAATTCATTGAGCGTTGGCGCGCGGTAACTGCGTTGTGCGTTTGCACGGACTGTTAGCCAGTTAAAAATAATAAAAGAGGCGTCAACGCCTGGCAAGAAAACATTCCGGCGCTGAACGGAGTCTCCCTGTCCGATGATCTGCTCAACTCTTGCGTTCGCGGCAACATCAAGCCGGTTATTGAACTGTTTGTAATCGTATGCTCCCGCCAGCGCTATTTTGTCCTGCTGCATTGCTTTATTGCTGTCGGGCAAGGGCAGCCAGGCTATTTGTACCGGGATGAACAAAAGCAGTTGGCCGTACTGGTCAAATTGTTTCTTCCATCCTGCTTCCTGGTAATACTGGTAAACAATATCATCTGTATGAAGCTGAACGGCTTCATAGCTGTAGGTTACCTCATCACGGATGAAGGATGATCTGGCATACCATGTACTGCTTGTGGTCTGTTTGTTCCAGTCGAGCACCAGCCTTAAAGAGCGGTCTGTTTCTATTTTGTCGGAATAGGTTTCAAATAAAGCGGGCGGAATATCCCTGTCGTTCTGCTGATACCAGGCAGAAAGGGAAATGGTGTTCTTATCAGCAATTTTATATGCAGCACGTAATATGCCTGATGCACCATGTATGGTATCGTGAGGCATAAGCATGTGGGTGCCCTGCAGGGTTGTGTAGTTAAAATTGTCAGCACCAAACTGCCCAAACCCACTTGCGGAAAAATACCACCTGCTGTCGCATGTACTGGCTTTGAAGCCGCCCATGTACTGGCTAAAGCTGCCCCCGCCAATGCTTAAAGAGAGATGCGTATTATCATTGCCTGCGTTGCGAAAAACAGGTGTATCATCTTCCAGCAGTAATGCCCCGCCTACATTGCCGCTGCCCAGCAGCGCAGATGAACCGCCATAAACTATATTCACCTTGTTCATAAGCATGACGGGAAGCGAGGAAACATCAGCGATACCAAGCGCGGCATTTTGAATGGGAATGCCATTCCACATCACTTGTGACTGCGCGGCCGATGAGCCCCGGAAATTCAGTGTTGCCAAGCCGTTCATGCCGTAGGATTTCACAAAGACAGGCTCCTGCTGCGATAACAGGTTAGCGATATTCTGAAGCTGGTATTGCTGTAATGTTGCGGAATCAATGGAGATTACTTTCTGACCCGGGGAAAATTCGTTGATCTTCGTATCGTTGGAGGTTTTGTGCTTGCCGTGTACTTTTACTTCGTTTAAAGTATCGTTACTGGTTTGGGCTATCGTGTTGCCAGCAAAAGAAAACAAAACCATTATCAATAATAGTGCGCGGATACTTGTTATGTAGCGTTCTAAGTTCAAAATAATTTACTCATCAAAATAAAAATGCCCCGGCCCCAAGCCTACATTAAAACTCCTTACCAGCGTGGCATCCGGGCGATAAATATAAACGCTGCCTTTCTGGATAAACCCTTTTGGGTCGCCTACATAAATATCGTTGCTTACGTGGTCAACGCCGAGCGCCCAAAAATATTGATACTGCTTTGCCGCGATAAAGGCTTGTGCCGGCAATGCGGCATCGTGTATGCCCATGCGGTATATGCCATTGTCGGCAGTGCCGCCATTCTGGTTAGCTTCAATAAAGTAGAGGGTATCCTTTGTTTTGTTGAACACAGGCCTTACCGTGTTTGCATCTGCCGGGAAAGTATATGACATCAATATTTCCCCAGTGGAGGGATCAATACGCGTCCATGTTGCCGTTTTACCAGCGTACTGTTCCCCCGCCAGTACCCACAGCATCTGCTCCTTGTCTATCAATGCTTCCTGCGGGGCGTAGCCGGCTACCTTAATGGTTTGTATCAGCTTGTCACTAGTAATGTCTATCTTATAAACAGAGTTGCCTGCTGTATCCCATGTACAGATAATGGCGGTATTGTTGTACAGGCACATTCCCTCAGGGTTCTGATTTGGCAGTGTGATGGTGTCTGTCACTGTTAGCGTTTGAGGATTGATGACGTACAACTTGTTGTCATACAGTGAAGATACATAGGCTTTTGTGGCGCTTATGGATAAAATATATCGTGGTTTGGGAATACTGATCACGCCTGCAAGGTTCCAATTGGTGGCATTGACTACAGCTATTTTATCAGAATTATTAACGCAGAGAAAGAGCTTATCGCCTATGCGCTGCATACTCTGGAACACATCGCCAAGCGGCTGGCCATTGGCAATGGCGTATAGATCGCCATAAATGCTGTCGGTGGCCGGTGAAAAAGCATATAAGGTAGCATCTCCGTTACCGAAGTTTCCCTCGCAGACGATATATACATTGCCGGTAGCTCCTGGCACACTATTAGTTGCCGCATCCGGCTTGTCTTTTTTGCAGGAAGCCGTTAAGCAGCATAGTGCAACGATCAGCGTTTTGTAACCTTTTCCACCCATTTGTCTCCGTTGGCATCACTTAATACAAGGTAGTACATTCCGGCAGGGAATTGCTCCATACCCAGTGTGTTGTTGTTTTGCGTTAGTTGGTATTGCCGCTGCACACTACCTGTTATATTGGTCAGTGTTGCTGTCAAACCAATTGGCAAAGTTCCATTAACCGAAACAACGAACTTATCGGTCGCGGGGTTTGGGAATATTGACACAGTTACATCATCCTGTAAGGAATGAACCGCTGTTATCCCTACTTCATTTAACAAGCCGACCGCATCCAGGTCGAAGCCACAAGACGGGAACGCAGTAGGATAAGGATCGTTGATGATCCTGCCGAGGTTATCGCGCGATGAATGCCCAGTTATGGAGCCCACTACATCAATAATGCGCACATGGGTTACATTGTTTACATCAAGCCCCGGGTTTCCTGCCAGCTCTTCAAGGTCGAATGGCGTACCGTACATTGCGATATATTTCCCCGCGAGGTTGTTGAGGTTGCTTGCGTTGAGATAATCGGGATTACCTATTTGTACATTATCAGGTGTTAATGATGTTGCCGGAAACCTGAAATAGTTAATTCCATCTGAACTTACCTCTACAAACGCAAGCTCCAGGAATGCCTGCGAATCGTTCGAAGCATTTATAAAACCGTTTTCGAAAACTGCAAAATCAGGCCCATCGCCGTTATAAATGGAGTGGGGAAAAGTGAGTACAGCAACGCCACTATCGCCGAGGCTTACCACACCCAGATCAGCAGGCCCTATAGCCATGCTGCTATCTCCTGTTGAGGCATAGCCCAGCGAAGGATTTGCGATGTCCATAAATCCCCGGTAAACGGTACATTGGCTGGCCCAGCCTACCAACAGGTTGCTGGATGCGCTTATTGCAGTGCTGCCGGGCAGGCCAGCCTGGGGCGCATACTGGGCGTATGCGCTATTGACGAAGAGATAAAATATAAAAAATAAAAAGCTCCTCATACTGTTTCTTTTTTTAAGTGTGCCGCACCCCAACGTGCGGCACACCCAACTTTACTTCTTTACAAACTTTATGGTTGCTGTTTTTCCGCCGCCGGACAGTTGCAGCATATATACGCCAGCAGCAAAAGCTGAGGTATTTATTTCAAAATGCTTTGCTGCGACCCGCGCTGTATTCACTACATTACCTGCCATATCAACAACAGCCCATTCCTGCACGGTATTGTCTGTAAGATCTACGTACAGACCAGTGGTTGCCGGGTTAGGATACACTTTTGCAGCATAGGATGGCTGAACATTTTGAACGCCCAGGCTACCGGGATTTGTAGTAAAGTTGTCCATGCAGAAGAATGCAGGTGTGTTCATGCCAAATCCTCCTGCCGTGTCAGAAGAGTTGAGGTGAAACTGAAGACTATCCACGTTGCCGAGCGATGTCAGGTCAACCCATTCCCATGTCTTTAAAATATACCTTGCCGCGCTGTCTGCCGACCTGAAATCAGCGAGATAAAAATTGACACTATCTGCTGTCAGGGTTCCACCGTTATAGCCTTTGATAGTGAGTAAAAACCATGACCCGCTATCGAATGCGGTGGCTGTGAAATAACCATCCCGTATTGCGTTATAGGCATATGTGCTGTTGGTAACATAAAAACCGCTTACCGGTTTGTTTACAGCTGGTCCGGTCAATATGACGCGGGTGTAAAATGCAAATGTTACAGGATCGCTGCAATAAACTGCGGCATAATTTGCAGAGCCACCGTACCCGATTGCCGTTTTGGCTGAATATTCGTTGCCGTAGCCGCTATGTACGCTATCTACCTTATCGGAGTAAGCAAAACCTCCCTGCCAGCCGTAAGCGCTGTCATACACACAAGGGAAATGGGCGTTGCCGTCGTGGAAGCCAACATCTGTGCCGGTAGCTACGTAATTCACATAGGCAGTGTCTGCTGCCAAAACCTGGTCATCAAAAGTCGCCACTGTCTGGGCGTGAGCTGCTGTACCCAGTACAAGAGCTGAAAACAATAATGTAATTGTGCGCATATATCAATTGGTTTTTAAAAACAATTTATATCATGCAGCAATTGGGTAAAATCAGATACAGAAAAAAACGGGGATACCCCTGCCTTTATCTCATCTGCGCTTTTCATCCCGAAAGCAGCGATAAGCTTTCCTTCCGCCGGGCGAAAGGAAATTTTACAGAGGCAGGTCTTCTGACTTACTCCACTTTTTTGCGGCCTTCCCGTCTGGTAGGACAGTGGCTATTTAGGAAGCAAAAAAGCATTTAGCGGAGCTAACAGCATCGGGTAATGTCCAGGATTCACACCTGGTTCCCTTTTCATCCTCCCGCCATGGGCGGAAGAAACCTTTGTAAGTGCAAAAGTATAAAGTAAAATCTTAAATGAGCAGTTTTTTTTGCCCGAGAAAAAAGATCAGTCTGTATTTCTCATTTTTTCGAGTAGTTCGCTGAGCAGGGTTGCTTCACTATCATCCAGACCGCTAATTCTTTTTTGCATAGCATCAACAAGTATATTGGAGCTTTCTACCTGTTTCAAGCCATTGTCAGTGAGTGATATTAGTGTTTCCCGCTTATCTTCTCTTGAGGGCGTACGTTTTACCAGTTTTTTTATAAGCAACCTGTCTATTATCCGGGGAACGTTTGAGCTTTTTTCGATCATCCTCGAACCAATGTCTTTTACACACATTTGCTCCGGATGCTTGCCTTTCAGTATCCGCAGTACGTTAAACTGTTCTATCGTCAAACCATTTTCTTTCAGCACAGTGTTCAGATGTGTTTTCATCCAATAGCTGGTGTACATAAGGTTGACCGATGCCTTATGCGCAGGATCCGTAAACCGATTTGATTTTATGGCTTCTTCCAGTTTCATAGTGCAAATATATGGAGGTACATATGGTGAGGGGGGGATTTTATTTTATAGTGCTACAGGAATATTGTTCGCAACATTTATGCCAGAATATCACTGCACGTATATTTCATCGCAAGCTATCATCGGCTTTTTATTATCACGGTAGCGCCATTCCGGGAGACTGGTTAGGTTGTTTGCAGTCACCCTGATATATCTTACGTTATCGGCTTTAGGTGCGTTAAATTCTTTTAGAGACAGGTTATAATGCTCCTCAGGGCCAGAATTTTTAATATCCCCTATCGAATGATAGTTCATGCCATCAGACGAAGCCTCTACTGTTATCTTTTCCGGAAGGAAGATCCAGTGCCTTGGATCATCGAGGAAGTGCATTTTTACGTTGCTTATGTTTATTACTTTTCCCAGGTCAATGGTCGCCACCATAGGCACGCCATAAAAGCACAGCCAATTGTAGCTAAAATCGTTGTAGCCCGGTGTGCCATCTACGAGTGTGCGGTTGCCTTTGGCTGGATAATCTGGCGCGAATGGGTATTGCAATGTAACGGTGGCATCTGTTGCTTTTGTTGGTGTTACCCCAGCCTTTAAGATGGCATCCCATTCGGTTTGGTACTGGTCCGGGCTAAGGCCGCCTTCCGACAGTTCGGTAACGCCTGCTTTTTTACAATTAGTTACGAACCTGGTTATTTTGTCTGCCAGTTTGGGCTTCACTGCCCAGTCTCCGGACCGTTCTTTCACAAATACCCCAAACTTCTCAATGCCATAAAAGCGGGCCTGCTGCAGCACGGTATATTCCAGCGGCAATCTTGCCCTTATTACCCGATCCAGCAATGTCGCATTGGTCTCTACTGCGGCCTCCGCATTGTCAAGGATCACGCTGTATTGATCCAGCAACTCCGGTGTGAGGTAGGAGTTCCATTCATTTACGGGGTTACCATAGATGTCGAGTTTGCGATGGGAGGCCAGCATTTTTTCCTCCAGCAGATCTTTATATTGCTGCATATAGATGGCAGCCGGGCCATAATAAGCAGCCAAAAAATCGGTGGTTAGCTGATTCACATTTGCTTTATCGTTTGCTAACAACTTCGCAGTAAGGTAGCTCCGCAGCTCAGCCCATTCGCTATAGGTGTCACCGCTGCCCTGTGCAAACACGCCCTTCACGCCGTTCTCTATGAAGAACTGCATGTTGGGTTGCAGTGTCCGGAAATTGGGGAATGGCGCCAGGTAATTTGTGAACTCGGTAATATAGTCCCATACAAACAAGTTGGGAGTAAGAGCGCCCCACGCTTTCACATCATTTCTAAAAGCGCCTGCCGAGCCTTCAGTAAGCAATGGCTTATCGCGATATGCATCAATATCACTGAGGAAAATATAGACATTGGATGCAGGCTTTAAGTTTTTTGGCGCACGGTGGGTGAAGCCGTAGGCGAGGGTAGTGATCGTCTTCTCGGGGAATGCTTCGGCCACACGGTTTACAAACTGTATCAGTGAGCCGGAGGGGCTGCCCTGAGCATCGTTTGCAGCTTTACATTTATCACATTCACAATAGCCAATATCATCATTAGGGCTTACCGACCAGTAAACGGCATCAGGATTGGCTGCCATTCTTGTTTTAAGGCCGTCAACCACTATTTTATACACGTCCTCGTTTGACAGACAGAGCTGTGTTGGTTGCCTTGTGCCCTTTACCAGCGCATAATATTCGGGATGAGGTTTAAAGTAGGTTTTCGCTGGTACTAATTTATCGTAAGAATGGCCCCATAGCCCCCAGAGGTCTTCAAATTGCTGCAATTGGTTCCACTCTATGTATTCGGCATCATGGCTTGCAGGATAGTACACTTCCCGATAGATGAGCTGTGGTTTGCTTTCCTCGTGCAGATGGCCGGGGACCACTATCGTTTTAGAGACAGCGACTATTGCGGGATCGCTGCTTATCTTCCTGCAATGCAGGTATTTTTCTATAAAGCCATACACACCATAAATAAGCCCCTTCCCGCTGCCACCATAAAAAACGAGGTCTTTGCCATCAGTGATCAACAGGCTGCCTTCTGCAGGTATTTTGCCGGGGATTATTTTTTTCTCTTTTACTGTATGGCCTATGTATATGGCAGGTGCAGCGATAACGGTGTGGTCGTCTGATACGGCCAGTTGCACACCGGATACCCGCTGCACATAATCCTGCAGCACCTGGGCGGCATGTTTTTCCAGCTTAGTTGCAGTAACCGGGATAATGATCTTGTACTCGGAATTATTGTTATCCGCTAAAACAAGTTCCTGCGCACTACCATTGCAGGCATTAAGTGTGATCAGCGCGATAAAGCACCCATATAGCCATGCTTTAGCCATCTGTTCTATTTTAGAATCTCCGCAGCAGGCCTACGCTCACATCGTACTGGTTCAGGAAATAATTCGTATAAGACTGCAGGTTAGACCATGCAACATTGACCAGGATCGTTGTACGGTAAAATACTTGCCTTTGATAGCCGGCGCCTACCGTTACCGTATTATATGCATTTAATGCAAAAGCGCTAAAGTCATGAATTATATCATCAGGAGCGTTGCCATACCCGGCAATGAATGAAAAGAATTCGGTGTGGTTTTCTCTCAGGTAATATTTTGAGGTAAAGCTAACCGCAAAATAATCCTTGTTAGCAATACCGGTATAATTCACGAAGATCGGTGAACCACGCAGGCTCAGGTAAAAATCGTTCAATTCTTTGGATATACCTATTACCGGCGATATATAAGTAGCGTTGTTAAACAGGGAGATGTACATATACCTTATCCCGAGCTCGCCGGTATAGCCGTGCTTAAAACTATGGAATAGGGAATAGCCCAGGCGGAGGTCGGGAAACTCAGTAGGGTCGGGTGAGTAGCCTGCCATACCCCACGAGTACCAGTTCTTCTTATGATTGATATTCGCTTCCGCTTCAAACTCATAACCAGTGCCATTAAACCTGCCGGCATAGTTAATGCGGCCTGTGATGGAACCGCCATCCCACCTGCGGGTATATTGTGCAGTTGCGATGCTTGTTAAGTTACGTTTTCCTGTAGAGTCAGTTAGCAGGGAATGCAGATAAAATAAGCCGATCTCATTTTTCAGCGTGTGGCTATACAGATACTGGTCATAGTCAGCTACTTTCGGGTCAAACGGATTCATTTTAAGCAGGGTATCTTCAGATAGCCATGCATCATACCATTTCTTCTCGCTCTCCAGTATCAATGCCCTTTTTGACAGGAAATAAGGATTTCCCGGATAAAAGAAACGGCCATGGTCTATCAGCACCAATGCGCTGTCGTATTGGCCCATCTGGTTAAGCAGGTTGATGGTGTAATATAATGGTATAGTATCGGACGGCGCTTCAGCAAGCGCCCTTTTAAATTCAATGAGCGCGCTGTCCGTATTGCTGTTTTCGAGGTATTGTTTTCCGGAACCAATGAGCTGATCGACATACGCAGTTTTAAAGCGGGTGTTGTAGGGATAGTTGGCATACAACTGACCGGATATAGCGTAAGCCGCCTGGTAGTTCTTCGCCTCTGCATTCACTACAGATTTCTTAAACAGGAAGTCAGTGGATTCAGGGTAATAACGTAAAGCCTGGTCAACAAACTGGAGGGCGGCAGGATACTGCTTCAGCGCCATCTGTATATTGATCATGTAGTTAAGGGCGTCAACATTGTCGGGCTGGGCGTCCAGCACTTCTTTCAGTATCTTGAGTGTGTTGTAATAATCATCGTATTGCATGGACTGCCGGCCGGCTGCGAGCGACTGCTCCACGAGGCTCACGAGATACTGACGGTTATCATGGTGTTTCTGCAGCAGCCTGCCGGATATGGCGGCAGCGTCTTCATAACGCTGGCTGGTTTCCAGTATGCCCGCTTTTTTGAACAGCATCTGTTCATCATCCGGGTTATGTTCCAGCGCCTGATCTATTACCTGCAAAGCGTCATCATAGCGCTTTTCTGCAAGGTAACTGTTGATCAGGTAGTTCATGGCGGTCACGTTGTTGTGATCATAATACAGCACTACTTTCAGTGCCTTTGCTGCACTATCGTATGCCTGGTCGTTCATGAACATTTTTGCACTTTGCAGCTTCAGTTCTATAAATTCATCTTTTGCCGCCTGTGAACGATTATCCTTATACAGCCGCTCCGCAATCATAGAGGCTTGTCCATAATTTTTCAATGACTCGAGTATGCCTAATTTTTTCTTCAGCAGCTCGTGGTCATTGGGTGAATTTTTCAGGCCGTAATTTACCCATCTCAGCGCTTCTGTCAGCAATCCTCTGCTAAAGGCTATGTTGATACAATAGTTCAGTGCTTCCGTATTGCCGGGATCCTTGTCCAGCACCGCCTGGAACTGGGTATATGGATCGGTATTCAGGAAGAACCTTCCGGCTTCCATGCGTATGTAAACATTGAGCTTGTGTACTTCCGGGTTACCCTTGTAGAGCTTTGACAATTTTTCCACTACCTCGATCGCTTCCAGGTAACGGGACATCGCATCGAGTATAGCAATTTTTTTCATGAGAAACTCATAAGAGTTTGGTGTAGCGGTGAGCGCCCGGTTTACATACTCCAGGGAGCTTTCATAATTACCAGACCTAACATCAAGGGCATAGATTGCCTGTAGCGCTTCTTTGTTCATCGGGTCCTGTTCCAATACAGATTCATATGCCCGCTTGGCTATTTCTATATACCCACGGTGGGAATACTGGCGCGCGAGGTTGAGCTTAAAGTCCAGGAACACGCTTCTTATGTACGCATCGGTTGAGAACCTTTCATAGAGGTAATCGGCCATTTTGTTCGCTTCCATCCAGTCACCCTCCTTCAGGTAAATATCCAGTTTCTTCAAAAGGATGTCACGGTCATCAGGGAAGTATTTAAGCCCCATGCCAGCATACTCCAGCGCCTGGAGATAGTTACAAGCGGTTGCCTCCAGGTTTATAAGGTAGATATAGGCATCACGGTATTTCGGATTTTTTTCAATAACGAAATTTAACTCATAACGGGCGCTATCGATCTTACCGGCCAGCGAAAATGCGCGACCTAATAACAAATGAATGTCCAGGTTATGGGGCGAAATATCCTTCGCCTTATTGCAGAGATTAATGGCTTTCTGGTAATGCTTTAAGTCTATCTCCCTTTTTGCATCCTTGTACAAATTGTCGGACGACTCTATCATTTTGAGCCATTGGGCGTTTGCGCCCAGGCTCAATAAGACAAGTATTGCCAGAATTACCAACCTTGGGGTTGATCTTATTTTCATGTTATACTTTTAAAGGTTAAACTAGCCTGCTTTAACAGCACTTTTTCTTCTCTGGCCTCCAAACCCTTGCCGCTGCATATTCCCCCACACATGTTTACGGCCTGTGACAAAATTAAAATACCCTTTCAGCGCAAAGAACATGATCAGCGGGTGATAAACGAACGGCTCAATAAAAGCCATCAAACACAGTCCTATCGTTTCGCCCCAAGTCTTATAATATTTAAAAGTTATCTGGTCCCACAACAAGGCCAAAGTGGTGATCATTACAGAATAGGTATAAACAAATACCAGGAGAATGATCGCAAATGGCCAGTTGATCTGCTTTGTCAATATCAGGTAAATGTAAAAAAGAATACCCGTAAATTCTATTAGCGGCGCCCAAAGCTCAAACAGGAAATTGTAAGGGAATACGATAAGCCCGAGCCTGCCATAGCGAGGATTGAAGATGACCTTTCGGTGAATACTCATGATCTGCGCCAAGCCGCGTCCCCAGCGGCTGCGCTGGCGGCCAAACACTTTAAGGGTAGAGGGCCCTTCCGTCCAGCAAAGCGTGATGGGTACGTACTTAACGGAGTATTTACGTTTGTTATCCTTCATCAGGCAGCACATACGCGTGATGAGGTCCATATCTTCACCGAAAGACTTAGAGTCATAGCCTCCGGCTTTCACAGCAATCTCTTTATCGAACATTCCAAGGCCGCCAGATACGTTTGGGACGGCATTGATCAGGTCCCAGCCCATTTTGCCGAGCACGAATGCCCTGATGTATTCCATTTCCTGGAACCGGGGCAGGAACTTCACAGGAGGGCGCACTCTTATCATCAATCCTTCATCCACATCGCATGAGTTTACCATGCGCAGGGTAGCACCTGTAGCTATTACTTTTCTGTAATCTTCTTTTACATGCACATAGCCGCATTCCGGGCAAGGTGTGCCGATCTCTTTTATTTTGGTGATCTCCTCATCCATAAATGGCTTGATGAGCTTGATGAGGGTGTCCTTGTCAAGGATGCAATCCACGTCCGTACAAAGGAAGTATTCGTATGATGATATGTTGATACCGGCATTCGACGCATCAGCTTTACTCTTGCCATTTATCTTGTCAACTACTATCAGCTTGTCATAAGCGCGGTTTGTGGACTTAAATATTCTTTTGATCGGCTCGCTGTTCAGTTTTTCTATGAATGCATATTCCACATGAACAAGGTCAAATTCGCGGATGAGTTTCTCCAGTGTATCATCTGTACTACCATCATTAATAATGATCACTTCAAACTTCGGGTAGTTGAACGTAAGCAGCGACCGCACATTCGATATGATCGTCACTCCTTCGTTATATGCTGGCGCAATTACTGATATACCGGGCGCCAGTGGAGATTCAACGATGATATTATAATCAACCGAAGCATTTTTTTTCATGTACCTCCTGATGGAGATGAGCGACATGATGGCAAGCGAGGCATATGCCATAAGCAGTGTGGTGCCGTAAACGAATACGCCAGACTGGTAATAGCTACCAAGATTCTCCCAAAATACCCCCTTGTTGAAAAACTCTAATATCGCCCTCATTGTATTTCCAATAAATAATTAAGTTGCAGCGGTTGTACTTGCTGCAGAACTTGGTTTGAAACCCCTCCGCTGCATATTCCCCCAGGAATGCTTCCTGTTGAAAATATGGAAAAAATATCCTCTCAGCGCAAACACCACGATCAGCGGATGATACAAGATCATTTCTACAAATACCATCACGGCTATCCTTGCCACATCTGTCCACGTTTTGTAATACTGGAAGGTCAACTGGTCCCAGAGCACAGCAAGTGTAGAGATCATTATGGCAAAAGAGTAAACAAATATCAGCAGTATGATTGCATAGGGCCAGTTGGCCAGGCCAAATACTGCAAGCAGGATATAATAAATGATGCCTACAGATTCAACGAACGGCGCCATGAGCTCAAACAGGAAATTGTATGGAAACATGATCATGCCCACCCTGCCATAGCGCGGGTTAAACAGCATTTTGCGGTGGGTAACCATCAATTGAAACAGGCCGCGTCCCCATCTTGTGCGCTGCCTCATGAATACCTTTAACGAGGTCGGCCCTTCCGTCCAGCAAAGTGTTACCGGTATGTAACGGACAGCAGCCTTAATTTTATTGTCATGGACATAGCGGTTCATGCGCATCAGCAGTTCCATGTCCTCACCGAAAGAAGCGGGGTCATATCCCCCGGCCTTAATTGCAATCTCCTTATCAAACATACCGAGGCCGCCCGACACGTTGGGCACACAGTTGATCTGGCTCCAGCCCATTTTGCCGAGCACAAATGAGCGGATATACTCCAGTTCCTGGAAGCGGGCCAGCAATGGCCGCGGAGCTTTCACCTTAATAATTACACCTTTATCTATTTCGCACGAATTCGCCATTCTAAGAGTAGCCCCGGTGGCTATGACGCGGGCGTTTTCCTCCTCCATTATAGGCCTTATCAGCTTCTGCAGCGTTTGCTCATGGAGTATGCAGTCCACGTCCGTACACAAAAAGTATGGAAATGAAGCAATATTGATACCAGCATTCGTTGCATCTGCTTTCGACTTGCCATTTTCTTTATCCACGATCACCAGCTTCGCATACGCATCATCGGTTGATTTGTAGATACCCCGTATTGGCTTTGATACAATTTTAATATCGAAAGCAAAATCGATCTTCACCAGCGAAAACTCCTTGATCACTTTTTCCAAAGTATCATCGGTACTGCCGTCATTGATTATGATCACTTCATACTTGGGATAGTCGAACGTAAGCAGGGACCTTACATTGCTGATGATGGTAAGCCCTTCATTAAAAGCCGGCGCAATAACAGATACGCCGGGTGCAAGCTCAGAGCCTACAATGACTTTATAATCAGTATAGCTTTCTTTTCTTAAGAACCTCCGTACACTGTAAAAAGAAAAAAGCGCCAGGCAAGCATATATAATAAGCAAGGTAACACCGTACACAAATACGGTCTTTTCGAAAATCAGCTGTAAGTGCTCTAATAAAGTTCTTATCATCAATACTTGATTAGTGGATTCAGGCAATGCTTAATTATCAACTGGTTTTCCTCATGTGTCATTTCCATCAGTTCTTCAACCATCAGCCGTGAGTTCTGTGTGTTGTGCCTGATGATGGAACGGGCAGCATTCATGCGGATATCAAAGTTGGAAGAGTATAGAAATTCTGACTTGAGGAACTCCAGGTGTTTGCCCGAAGCTATACGGCCCAATGCTTTTAATATCTCTATCTGGCAATTAAGCGGCTGGTTGTTGTATATTTTCACCAGTTTGTCTTCGGCTACCTCTGCGGATAGTTTGCCGAGGCAATTGATTGCATCTGCCCTGAAATAGTGATCCTTATTTGAGAGCAGTTCCATTACCGCCGGTATGGTGCTTTGCTGGTCATAGTGGGCGATGAGCTTCAGGCAGAAGGAAACAATGCTCTTGTTGGTTGAATAGCTTACCCAGCGGGAGAAATTGGGTATCGCGATGTCTTTGGTAGTTGTTATGATCTTGAACATCTCCAACTGGTCCCATGGCAGCAATGGCTCTGTGGCTATGTCAAAGAATTTGAAAGGTTCGTTTTTACTTAGCTGGATATAGGCGTTCCTTGCTGCCGCACGCAACGCGGGAATACCGCTGTTGGTTAATGGCAATATAGTTACGTCCGATATCGGGATATCCATCTGTGTCAGTTCTACTACTGCCTTTATTTTCCGCTCCCAGCGCAACGTTTTCATTTTAGCGAATGAGTCTTTATCGAGGCCCATGTCGATATACAATTTGCGCAGGAGCTCGCCCACCTCACCCCTGAAGTTTTTGCGGTATTGTATCAGTGTGTCTATCAGCATTTGCCGCACAAAGGGTTTGCGGTATATCTTGTCGCCAAGCGCATTCGGATCGAACTCGATACTTTCCAGCGGAATGTCATAGCCAAGATTGGGGTTGAGCAACACCTGCTCGGTGATCATGTCTTCTATCTTAGGGCTGATAAAAGCCATCCTTTTCTCATAGACATAAGCGCGGTAGCGCTTATGCAATATGGCGCCGTAAGCAATGAGTGTGGACAGGATAGCAAGGAATATAAAAGCCAGTGCTATTTCTATGAAAAGAGGTAACAGGCTGTATTGCTCGTAGGCCTGAAATAAGAGGTCTGCCAGATCTTTCCACATGGATGTCTATTATTTTTTTTTCGTGACTAGCTGTGATGTACTGTTCTTGTTTGATAGCAGTTTCCTGATACGTATGAGCAGTTCTCCTGCCATAATAGGTTTCTTCAGGTAGTCGTCGGCGCCCAATCTGAAAGCCTCTGTGATCGTTTCTTCATTGCCAACCGACGAAATGACGATAATACCTACATTCCT
Organism: uncultured Bacteroidota bacterium; assembly: GCA_903887415.1. GTDB lineage: Bacteria > Bacteroidota > Bacteroidia > Chitinophagales > Chitinophagaceae > Nemorincola. Next base: position 16,402 of record CAISPO010000037.1, read on the forward strand.
CTTGGTTTCGTCACTCCTCAGCCGGCTCACTACTTCCAGGCCGTTTGCATATGGCATCATGAGGTCTGTAACCACGACCTCATAGTCGGCATTTTCCAGCTTTTCAAAAGCCTCCTTACCGTCTTTTGCTGTAATAACCACATAGCCATCCTTACCCAGGATATTTCTGATGGCTTTAAGCATTATATCATCATCTTCAATTACAAGTATGTTGGGCATGGTGTTAAGATAACTATAAAACTGTGCCAGTTACCCGGCAAATTAACAAATGTGTTATTATTAATAAGGCAACAAATATCTGCTTTTTTGCACCAAATATAGTGCATTTGCTATACATTAACTAATCAATATGCAAGCACTGTTAATAATTGCCGCACATGAAATATCTAAATGATTGATCGTTAATTATTTGAATAACCCTAGACCGTTATTTTTGTCGGAAATTCAAAATGGAATGTAGTTCCTTTACCTTCTTCCGAGTCAAACCAGATATTTCCCTGGTGTGCGCGGGCGATCTGAAGGGATATAGACAGGCCCAGCCCAAACGGCACTTCGCCAGATGTGCCGGGTATTTTGGCCTGCGTGAACATATCAAATACAAAGGGCCTGTTTTTTTCCGGTATGCCCACTCCTGAATCTTTCACGTCAATATGAACCATGCCATCTTTCAATTCGAGGCTCACCAGTATCTCTGAGTTCTCGTAACTGAATTTTATGGCGTTTGCGATCAGGTTATTAATAACGCGCCATATTTTTTCTTTATTTACAAATGCCAATATATCTCCGGCGCCTATGGATGTTTTTATCTGCTGGTGCTTGGCATGTGCCCTGAAATTCAGCAGCTCAGCACAGTTGGCCACCAGTTTTTTCATGTCCACCCATTCTTTGCCCATATTGCCCTCGTCTATGTCCATAGCCGCTTCAAGGATATTCTTACTTAAGTTGAGCGAGTTTTTGCATGCTTCTTTTATGAGGTTCAGTATTTCCTTGCTCTCATCAGAATAGTTGGCAGAATCCTGCTCCAGGATATCTGCCAGCGCTATGATCGAAGCAATGGGGTTCATCACATCATGCGCCACCGACCTCAGGATTCTCGTTTTATCCTTTTCCTTTTGGTTCAGTTGGGCAATTGCCTTTTCCAGCTTGTCTTTTTGTTCGTTTACCTGGTTGTTCAGCCGTTTCAGCATCACCACATTTTCACGCGACCTGATAACGTTTCTCAGGGTGAGGATTATTATGATCAACGCCATAACTGCGACAAGCGTCAGCACCCATACGTATATTCGTTCCTGCACGGCATTTTTATTGAGCAGGTCTATTTTGTAATCGCGCTCTATATTTTTTATGCGCCCGTCAATATCAGACGCCATCAGGTTTTTATTTTTTGCAATGGCTGAATCATTGAGCGCCGTATAAGCGAGGTAGTATTTATACGCCTGGGCAGAATCCTTTTCATGCTCATTGTATTGCCACATCAGCTTATTCCACGAAAGCGCTGTATTTTTATTAGGTATCGTATCCAGCTCGGCCTTGATAAGCTGCAGCACTTCTTTCATCTCACCGATATGGCCGGTTCTGAAATACAAGGTTGCAAGCTTCACCTGCGTCAGCAATGCGTCTTCGTTTTCGTAGCCTTTTTGCAGGTTAATTTCTATGCTCTTTTTAAAAAGCGATTTTGCAGTATCATATTGTTTCAGTGCGATAAAAACATCGGCAACATTGCCCAGCACTACTGCCCGTGCGCTCAAAAAACGTTGGCGGGCTTGTTAAAGCGCATGAAGTTGGAGTCAATATATTTTATTGCTTTGTCGTAGTACGACAGCGCCCTGTCATAACGCTGGCTCTTGTAGTAGCAAAGGCCAATATTATCCAGCAGTTCCTGTCTGTGATAAAAAAAAGCGAAAATATCCTGGCATTGTTCTGCCTCACGATAAGATTCAATAAAATAATTGGCGCTGTTTAGATAATTCTGTTGCCGGTACAGCGCCATTCCAAGGCTGTAGCTATACTTGCTCATAGAGCAACTGTCCCCATTTTCATTAGCCATGGTTTTGGCGCGGTAATAGTAGTCGTAAGATTCATTATACAGCTCTTTGGCAAATAGCGCATCAGCCTTCATGTTATATACCTGCACATATTTTCCTTTGAGGGTTTTACCATATTTACTATTGTCCAGTACGCGTATCATACTGTCGCTGTATGCAATACATTTATCATAGTCATCCAGGTCCTTTTTATAGATATCCCAGCAATAGAAATAATAATTCAGATCGTCGATCAAAGTGAGGTTTGATGCATGGCTATGTGTGGATACCACAAGCGCCAGGGCATCTGGTTTATTGCCGGCGTCATATAATTGCTCTGCTTTTTTTATTACATTATCAAAATAAGGAGTGCTCACGGGTGGCTTTTCGCTCCTGTAAGAACACGAATAGAAGAAAAAAGAAGATATTAAAAGAATAAAAGCCGTTCCCCTCAAAGTGAAAAGAGTTTGTTATTTGTTATTAGACCGTGAATATATACTGTATATACATCTACACAAAACATTTAAGTTGAAATAATGAAGCTGATATATACAAAGGTTTGTCGGATATAGTTTAAGATATTTTTATATCTTCAAAATAGTTAACGAAAATAAGGAAAACTTTTGTTAGTCGGCTTTCATTAACAAAAAAATCAACCAACAGCTAATAAAAAGAAAATCAAGGTAAAAACTTTTCCTTTATTCGGTGAATATGTTATTTTTACACAAACTAATTCTATCCGCTCAACTGATGAGTGGCTTAAAATGTTATTTATGCTACGTAAATTTATCCTTTTGTTTTTGTTGTGTATAGGTTTGTATGGCGCCGCAGATGCGCAGGTCATAGATTCCGTGAGCATATACCTTCCTTATGGCACTGATACAACCTGTCCGGGCATACAGCTTACTTTTACTGCTGTTCAGAGTAATGATACGTTTTCTACCACACAATACCGCTGGTACACGGATAATGTTTTCACGGGAGTTGTTATAGACACTTTTTACACCACTGCGCTTGTTGATGGTGATAGTGTTTATTGCGAAATACTGTACACTAATAGCCTTGGTGCATTAGACAGCTTCAAATCGAATGTGATCATTGTGCACCGCAGCAACACGATACCTCCGCGGGTGCTTATTTCACTTACTGAGGGCAGTAATCCGGGTTGCGGCGCTACGCCGCTTACCTTTACCGCTTATCCTGTAAATGGCGGCACGGCACCTACATACCAATGGATGGTAAATGGTGCGCCTTTGCCGGGTGAGGATAGTATCGCGATCACAAGTTATTTCAGTGCAGGAGACACGGTTTCCTGTATGATGGTTTCCAATTCGCCGTGCGCATTCCCCACAGATACGGCTTACTCTTCGAAAGTGCCGATAATTCATGATTCGCTTACTGCTACAGATAGCATCTGGGCCACCAGGAACCCGATCTGCTTTGGCACACTCGACACATTCACTGCAATAGTTTATGCCCCTGGCCTTTCAGGTTATTCTATCGAGTGGTATGTGGATACAGCGAGTTTCCCAAGTGCGGTAGGCCCTGTTTTTATTACAGACAGCCTGCATGATGGGTCAGACGTTTATTGTATTCTCACGGATATGGAGCCTTGTGTAGTAAATCACACAACGGTCTCTAATGTTATTAAAATCACCTCTATACCGTTGCAGAGCCCTTCGCTTAGTGTGCTTTTGACGGAGGGCGCCAACCCCGGATGCCTTGATTCCGCAGTGACTTTTACCGGAACCTACACGAATTTTGGTACTGCCCCGGATCTTACCTGGTTTGTAAACGGGGTGGAAACCGCAACGAATACCGCGACCTTTACGCATGTTTACAGTAATGGCGACATAATGACCTTCCAGGTGGCAACTACCGACAATGGCTGTTATTACACAGATACGGTTAACAGCCCTGCGGTAATACTCATTCGCGACAGTACGCCGGTGGCCCCGCTGATATCACTTATCGGGGACCTCCTTGTGGCAAATAATGCCGGTGCTTATACCTGGTATTATAACGGCAATATTATTCCCGGCGCTATCGGGCAAACCTATCATCCGCTTGTGCTCGGGTATTATTATGCTATCAGGGATAGCGCCAATTGTCCTTCGGCACCTTCAAATACGCTCTATATCTCTCTTGTAGGTGTTGACAATATCAATCATGGGGAAAGTGTAAAACTATATCCGAACCCTACAACCGGGGTGATCGATATAGATTTCGGAGGGCAGGCCGCGACACTGAAGATGGATGTATTTAACATTTACGGGCAGGGCATGCTGCATGAAGATATCGAGAACGCATATCATTATGAGGCCGATCTGTCGTACCTGCCGGAAGGCAACTACTTTGTAGTGCTACGAGATGCAGATGGCAGTAAAGAGACATTTAAGATACAGATCAGAAAATAGACAGCCATTTATGTTATTTCAGGAGGATGTTTCAAAAGAGCATCCTTCTTGATTTTTAGCCAGTATTACAGAACGTGCTTTATGTTTTTTAAACGGCTGAAAATATTTTTTCCTTTTTCCCAACGTTTGGCTCCTTTTTCTCGTCTTATTATTAATGACGGGTTAAAAATTTGGTAAAAAACCGGAAATTATATTTGGAGAAACCAACTTTTTTAACTTTTTTGCACTCAATTATACTCAAAAACTACTGCATATAAGAAAAACTTCTACTAAAAACCGCGGGACCTTTTTTAAAGGATCAAAGGATGTTCACGATTTACATCCCCAAAAGCCAGAAAGAGACCGGAGCGTTCAAACCCCAAAAAGTAGAAGTTATGCAGCTAATCCAACAAACAGATGCCCAGCTGATCCATGCATTTATGCAAGGACACGAAACTGCCCTTGAGGTACTTATTAACAGGTATAAAGACAAGGTATATACCTCCGTATATATGCTCGTAAAGGACAAATACCTGGCGGAAGACATTTTCCAGGATGCCTTCCTGAAAATAATAAAAACCATAAAGGAAGGACGCTATGCGGAACAGGGAAAATTTTTGCCCTGGGCTATAAGGGTAGCGCACAACCTGTGTATGGACCACTTCCGCCGTACGAGGCACCAGGTGCCGATAACGTTGCCGGACGGCCAGGATATATCCAACCTGTTTGGCGCAGGCGATATGGTGGCTGATGGCATTGAAAAACGCCAGGTGCATGACAGTGTGCGCAAGCTGGTAGAAGAGCTGCCCGAAGAGCAGCGTGAGGTAGTGGTACTGCGCATATATGCCGATCTGAGCTTTAAAGAAATATCTGACGTAACGGGAGTGAGCATAAATACCGCGCTTGGCCGCATGAGGTATGCACTCATCAACCTCAGGAAACTGATAACGGATAAGCAAATGGTACTGCGTTGATAATTTCGTGTTATTTTTATACTTTGTCCAACCAATGTCTAACCTGCACCGCTTTTTTTATGCTGGCCCTATTGCCGGAAACAGTATCGTAGCCCTTGACACAGATACCGCAAAACATATCTGGCAGGTATTGCGAATGAAAGAAGGGGACCATATTCTCCTGACCGATGGTAAAGGGACTATTGCTGAGGGTGAAATACATACTGCTGAGCGCCACAGGTGCAATGTGTCTGTAACGAACGTTTCTTTCACACCGCGCACCGGAAAGGTGTTGCACCTATGTGTCGCCTTTACGAAGAACAACAGCCGCAATGAATGGCTGCTGGAGAAGGCAACCGAACTGGGCGTTGGCTCCATTATCCCTATGACCACAAGCCGTTCTGAAAAAGCGCATGTCCGCGTGGACAGATGGGAAAAAATACTGCAATCTGCCATACTGCAATCACAGCAAAACTACCTGCCCTATCTTGCCAAGCTCACGGCTTTGCCACAGGTTTTAAAGCAATATGCCGATATTCCCCAGAAATTCGTGGCACATTGTATAGATTCGAAAAGATCAAGCATTGCCGAAATGTTAAAACCGGAAGGCGATACCATTTTATTGATAGGCCCGGAAGGGGATTTTACACAGGAAGAAGTAAATTTGTGCGTAGGAAGCGGGTTTCAGCCCGTGTCGCTGGGAAAGCAAAGGCTGCGCACAGAAACGGCAGCGATAGCGGCAGCGGCTTATTTTAATGTAATGAGTGATGAGCAGGATTAAGCGTTTATTAGCAGCAATATTTCTTTTTGGAGTTATTAACTGTCCTTCCGCTATACAGGCGCAGGGAATGAAACTGGGCTTGCTGGTCTATAATGGCGGCGGCGACTGGTATGCCAATCCTACCTCGTTGAAGAACCTGGCCTTGTTTTGCAACGAGCAGCTGCATACTAATTTTGACCCCACAGAGGCACATGTGGAAGTAGGCAGCCCGGATATTTTCAATTATCCTTTTATACACATGACCGGCCATGGGCGCTGGGCGCTTAGCGATGCCGAAGCGCAAAACCTGCGCAAATACCTGGAAGGCGGTGGCTTTCTGCATGTAGATGATAATTATGGACTGGATGTATATGTGCGCCCGGCGCTTAAGAAAGTGTTTCCCGAACTTGAGTTAGTGGAGTTGCCATTTTCATATCCCATCTATCATCAGAAATACAATTTTCCCAATGGCCTGCCTAAGATACATGAGCATGATGGCGGGCCACCAAAAGGGTGGGGGCTGATCTATAAGGGGCGGCTGGTTTGCTTTTATAGTTTTGATACAGACCTTGGCGATGGCTGGGAAGACTTTGATGTCCATCGCGATCCGCCCGAAAAACACCAGGCCGCGCTACAGATGGGGGCTAACCTCATACAATATGTGTTTACGAATAACCCCGTAACGCCTTAGAAATACCAAAGTCGAAATTCCAGGGCCAGGTTAATATTTTAATCTCGCCTCTACCTTGCGTAAATAGTCAAGTGTTTTATTGCTCACGGTATGCCGCTTTTCTTTAAAAGGTATGGCTGCAATTTGCCACAACGAAACAAAGAATGTCCCCCAATGGCCTTTGGACATGCGCAGATAGTAAATGGCCCAACCTACTGAAGTGGTGACAAAATATTTGAACGGAAGATAACGCCAAGCTACTTTGCTTTTGTTGATCCACTGCATCTGTAGTTTTTCGTAATTGGGTGCGCGGCCCAGCGCTGATTCTTTATGGGCAATGGTCACACTGTTATCAAACCCAATAGTATAGCCCGCATCCAGAATGCGATAAGCGAGATCATATTCTTCCATGCCATAGTGAAAATCGGTAGGGTAGAGGCCGGTTTTCTTCATTACCTCTGCGCGCGTGATATTAGCGCCCCCAGCAAAGTAAGCGGTTAAAAAGCGGGGGTAAGACTTATATTTCTCATACATCTTATGCGGGAAAGCGGTTACCTGCACTTCTTTGTTTTCGTAGTATATAACACGGAAGGTGATGACTCCTGTATTTGCATCTTTAAAGAATGGTTCATCAAATAATGCCGCTAAACGTTGAAGGTCGTTTGGCGCGGTGAAGGCCATGTCATCATCAATATTGAGGAGCAGGCTGCCTGTAGCTATTTGCATCAGTTTGTTGCGCCCCTTAGCAACACCAAGATTGGTGTCTGATAAAATGTACTTTGCATTTAGATCAGGATGTGCATTTACGTAGCTCACGACCTCATCATAAGATTCGGTAGATGCATTATTCAGGATCAGTATTTCTTCCAGTACTTCATCAAGGCCGGATTGTCCTCCCAGGTTTATTAATAGCTCCAGCAGGTCCGCCGGGCGGTTGTAGGTAATAATAAGTATGGAGATCCGTTCGGCCATGTAGCGGGGTAAATTTACATAATTATGCAGCAAAGGACATTATCGCCATCGTTTATTCCACGTATATTTTGCACATTTGCACATCTTACAATTTGCATATTGAAATGTTTAGTTACTGGGAACAGCAGAGTTTTTCACATTATGACCATATAGTGGTGGGTGCCGGCATAGTAGGCCTGTGCGTGGCTATTGGGCTGCGAGAGCGTTATCCGCAATCCAGTGTATTAGTATTGGAAAGAGGTTTATTGCCTACGGGTGCAAGCACCCGGAACGCAGGTTTTGCCTGCATGGGCAGCGCTACGGAACTGCTCGATGACCTGCAATATGCGAGCGAGGCAGAGGTGGTGGGTCTGTTCGCTGCGAGGAAGAAAGGGCTGGAACGGCTCAGAAATATGCTTGGCGATAGCAGGATAGGTTACCGTGAAAACGGAGGCTACGAACTCATTAGCGAACAGGAAGCAGGGGCGCTGGATAAACTCGGCTATCTCAACTCGCTGCTCAAACCAACTACCGGGAAAGATGCTTTCAAACCAGCCAATGAGCGGATAAAAGAATTTGGCTTTGCGGGTATATATTCGAAAGCGCTGATTGAAAATACCTGCGAAGGAGAGATCAACAGCGGCATGATGATGCGCGCATTGCTGAATATGGCCGCACGATGCGGTGTTGAGGTAAAGACCGGTGCAGAGATAGTAGGCTTCGAGGAGGACGGAAAGCAGGTGTTTGTGCGGGTCAAAGATCCCTTCCGCGGGGAGGTATGGTTGCTAACCTGCAATACATTCAGTATTTGCACCAATGCATTTACCAAACAATTGCTCCCGGATGTGGACGTAACGCCTGGCCGTGGGCAGGTGCTCGTAACACAACCCATACCCGGCCTGAAGTTTAAGGGTATATATCATTTCGATAAAGGCTACTATTATTTCCGAGAAATAGATGGTCGGGTATTATTTGGAGGCGGCAGGAACATAGATTTCGAAACCGAAAACACTACAGATTTTTCTCTGAACTCACTGATACAAATAGACCTGGAGCAAAAGCTGGCAGATATTATCCTGCCGGGTATGCAGTTCCAGGTGGAACAGCGCTGGGCGGGCATTATGGCGTTCGGGGCCAATAAGCACCCTATAGTAAAAGCATTTTCTCCGCATGTATTTGGCGCATTCCGTATGGGCGGTATGGGTGTTGCGCTGGGCAGCGAGACAGCGGCGCAGCTTGTGCAATTGATAAGTGGTTAAGAAGTTAAAAAGTTAAGATGGCTAAAGGTTAAATCGTTTTTATCGGCAGCATATTTCCTGTAAACCAATTAACCCTTTAACCTATTGCCCTGTTAACTCTTTCAGCCGGATGCACACTTCTCCAATCGGCAGCCCCATTACGTTGTAGTAATCCCCATTTATTTTTTCAATTCCGGTTACTCCTATCCATTCCTGTATAGCGTATGCGCCGGCCTTGTCGAAGGGCTTGTAATGCGAGACATAGTGTTCTATCTGTGCATCCGTAAGGCTTCGGAAATAGACCTCTGTAGTTGTTGAAAAACAAATTTCCTTATTTTCCTTCCGGATACAGACACCGGTAACAACAGTATGCATCCTGCCGGATAGTTGTTTTAATATTTCTATTGCGTGCGCTGCATCTTTCGGTTTGCCCAATATATGCTCATCCAGCAGCACCAGCGTATCTGCTGCTATCACAATGGCATCATTTACCCAAAGCGACACTGCATCGGCCTTTTTACGGGCCAGGTGTTCCGGTACCTGTGCTGCAGGCATACCGGGTGGATTTGTTTCATCCACATCCGCTATGAGTACTTCAAATTGCAGTTCAGCCATTTCCATGAGCTGCTTGCGGCGTGGGGATTGCGAGGCGAGGATTATTTTATGTTGCACGGTCCAGATATAGTTGTAAGTAGTAAATAATGAATGAGCAAATGCCAAGCACCATGATCGCTTTAAGGTGTTGGCTGGCGCTATGATAGTGCTGTTGTGTGTTTCGCCTGTACAGAAATATTGTCCACGCAATGAGCGAGCATGCCAACAGGAACACATACAAGGACATGGATACATAGTGGTGCGCAAACAGGGCAAAGGAGCCTGTGCACAATGGTACGGTCACCAGTAAAGATAAAGCGGTGATGAACTTCCGGGAAAATTCAAGGCCCTTTTTTATAGGCATAGTTATGCAGCCCCCGGCCTGGTCTCCTTTCAGGTCTTCCATATCTTTTACTATTTCGCGCATCCAGGTAAGCATGAAAGCAAAATAAGCATAAGTGCCCAGTATCCATACTGGTAATGACGTTCTGTGATTGCCTGAAATTTTTGTTACCAACGGGAAATGCATGTACTGTTGTAATTCCGGTTCATAAACTATGAGCACAACTATTGTCAATGACGCCAGCAAAGCGACTGCAAGATTGCCCGTAATGTACTGTCGCTTAAAATTAGTGGAATAGAACCACAGAAGAAGGGTACAGCCAAGTTGCAATAGCATCCATTCGGGATGGCCTGCCGGTATAGCCACAAAGGCCGCAAGGCAGAGCGCGATAACATTGAGAACAGAGTGGGCGACAATAGCCTGTTTTCGGGGTATCACGTGCTCCAGTACCACTTTTTGCGGCTTATTCTGCAAGTCTATCTTAATGTCAAAGTAGTCGTTAATTATATAGCCCGCAGCGGCTATCAATATAGTGGACAGGGAAAGCATGAGGAATTGCGCTGGGCGAAGCACGGAGGGCTCTTCAAATAAAATAATGCACCACCACGCAAGCAACTGCGTGAGAAATATGATGAGCAGGTTTTTCCAGCGTATGAGATGAAGCCAGGGCATTTCAGGAAGCAGTTAGCAGTTGCAGTTGGCAGCTTACTGCAAATTAGTAAAATCGGATGGTAGTCTTATTACTGAATTGTTAGATTCTACTCCCAATCGGGGTATTCGCCATTCCAGTGTATCTTTTCGCCTACCTGGTTCAGGCCAAAAAGCTTATTGAGCGCCATTGTGATGCTGAACTCGTTATACGCACCGGAAACATAGTAGTAAGTACGGGCGTAATGAATCTGGAATTTGGTGAGATTAAGCCCTGCGCCAAATGAGAACCCCGCCAGGCCCGGCATGGTCTGCAGCGCAAGTTCCTGGCGCTGCAAGTCGTTGTAGGAAGCGGTAATGGTAACACGTTTCGCGAGTGTAAGCTCCGCTCCAAAAATAAAATGTCGGAACAACTTATCACCAAAATGCGAGCCATTGTCTTTTACTGTGTCCGTAGTGCCCAGGCTGTTTGTACCGGTAAGATCAGCGGGATTATCATAGCGGATATCCCACTCATACAGATGCTGCACTGTTGTAAAGAGGCGAAGCGGCAGGTGTTTGAATTTTTTCGATGCGCCCAGTTGCAGGTCGAAAGGAACTGGTTCTGACGGGTTTGAAGTGTTATATTTTTGCACCATCACGCCCATGTTTTTAGCCACAATACCAAAATCCCATAGTGTAGATGTGTCGAAATAATTGATGCCTACGTCCATCAGCACCGCAGACCCCTTGTATTGGTACAAGGAGGAATTAGCCAGCTTAATATCAGCCCCATAGCGCCAGTGCTCCAGGTAAGAGCGCGATGCGCCAAGTGTGACCGCATAATCCACTGCATGAAACTCGCCGATCACATTCCCGATATTATTCGTCTGGTCGAAAGCACCGTAATTCAAGTATTGCATACCAAAGAAAAAGGAAGTATTGATCTTGGGGATATAGTAGCCATACTGCAGGTTGCCGATGTTGATACCGGCAAAAAAGTTGTTATAAACAAGCTGCAGCTCATTGTGCATGCCCGGCCGCATCATAGCCGGGTTTTGCAGCGCCAGTGCAATGTCATTATCCGGATCTGCCACACTGATGCCGCCCAATGCGGAAACATGCGGTGAGTTCGACAAATTGAGGTATTGAAAGGCAGACTGGCCTCCGTTTACCTGGGCCGTGACACCACCGCCTGCCATCACAAAACAAACAATGAGAAAAATAATGCGTATTCTAAGGGGCATAACTCTGCTATAACGTACCGATACTTTAATTATTGTTTATTGAGCGCCCTTCTGCATTTCTTCCACTATCGCTGTACTTACGCCGGTATTGGAGAAACCACCATCGTGGAAGAGGTTTTGCATGGTTACCATACGTGTATAATCACTGAATAGCATTACACAATAGTTGGCGCAATCCTCGGCGCTGGCGTTGCCCAACGGTGACATTTTTTCGGCATAATGGAAGAATACATCGAAGCCGGCTACACCTGATCCTGCGGTTGTAACTGTAGGTGACTGTGAGATCGTATTCACGCGTACCTTCTTTGCAAAACCGTAGTGATAACCAAAGCTGCGGGCAATACTTTCCAGCAGGGCCTTGGCATCAGCCATATCGTTATAACCAGGGAAGGTGCGCTGTGCCGCTATGTAGCTCAGACCAAGTATCGAGCCCCATTCCTTCATCGCATCAGCCTTCATCGCTGCCTGGCACACCCTGTGCAGTGATAACGCAGATATATCCAGCGTTTTCAGGAAGTTTTCGTAGCTCGTGTTTGTGTACTCAATATTCTTGCGCACATTTGGCGACATACCAATACTATGCAGGATAAAGTCCATTTTACCGCCCAGCAATTCCATGCTTTTCTGCATCAGGTTGTCAAGGTCTGCAGTAGATGTAGCATCTGCGGGTATTACCTGTGCATTGCACAATTTTGCCAGTTCGTTTATTTTGCCCATGCGCAGGGCTATAGGTGCATTGGTGAGCACTATCTCCGCACCTTCTGCCACGGCAGCCAGCGCAGTTTTCCAGGCAATGGAGCGCTCATCCAGCGCGCCGAAAATGATCCCTTTTTTCCCTTTCAGTAATTGGTTTGGCATGTGTGTTATTTATATAGACGGTAAAAGTAGAAAAAAAGAGGCAGTTATGTTGTTTTATTGGCCTTTTGCCCAACGATGCAGTTTATTTGCCTGTCTTCTTTGTAACGCGTCCCCGTACAAACCATATAAAGAGCAGATTTTTAGTTATATTTAAACCAAATAACATAACCCATGAAGTTTCTTTCTACCACTATTCTTTGTTTTTGCAGCACCGTTCTCTTTGCGCAAAATGGTTTTTTCCTGCAGCCTGAGATTGCCGGAGGAGTGAGTAATTCACATTTTACATCTGCCCAACCTTCACCCGAGTATGGAAGTGTTCAGCACAATATTTTTTCATTTCAAGTGATGTTAGATGTTGGTTATAAAACCGGGAAATGGGAATTTACTACCGGTCTGGGATATTTCAGAACAGGTTATGCCGGGAGATCTGGAGAGCCCTTGACCTATTCGATTTACAATACCACTGGCATTATCGGGATTAATACCGACGATTATCTTTCGCTTGGAACGTTCACAGTTTACAATACCCATATTATTTTGCCTATAAAGGTCGGGTATCAATTATTTCATCTGAACGAGAGATTAACGTTCGCACCATACTTGGGAGCGGAGTTTGCTTACAATATGCCACGAATATATATGATAGGGGGTCCCAAAACAGAGCTGATGGAAGATTTTAACTCAAGTTGCTATCAATATGGCGTCTTTGGACTGGCAGAGTTGAAAATCGAGTACCAAGCCAGTAAACGTACCGAGATTACTGGAGGTGTATCTGATCATTATGACCTCACGCCGCTTATCCGCGGCAACCAGGAGTATGATCATGCAATACTTGTCAACCTCGGCATGAGGTATAACTTCACGCATAAAACAGTAAGTAAGACCATGCTATAGCGAGGTACTTGATCTCACACTCTCCTTTGGAGAGGGCCGGGGAGAAGTCACTTTCTTACAATTATTTCAACCCGCCGGTTCTTTCGTTGCCCCTCTTCGGTATCATTGGGCGCTATCATTTTGGCTTCACCCCAGCCCTTGGCCTGTATCTGGGCATCATCTATTCCAAAACCACCGATAACCTTCGATACCATGCCCGCCCGTTTGTAGGATAGTTCTTCGTTGATCATCGGTGTGCCGGTATTGTCCGTATAAGCATTTACGAATACCACCATGGCCTTGTTATTGAGCAGTGGCTCCAGGGCAGTGCGTAGTGTGTTTACATCTGAGTCGGCCAGCTCTACCCGGTTCACATCAAAGTGGATAGTAGCTACCAGGCTGTCATAGACCGGTTTGTACTCTTTGTAGTTCGATGGGAGCATCACCACATTATGTATGAGCGGCTTATGCAGGTAAGAGGTATCAAAGTCCAGTGTGTCATGCACCTGCGAGTATTCTACATGCCAGCTATGTATCGCATATTTTTTGCCCACTGCCAGCGATATCAGGAAACTGGCGTCGCCCCGATTGCTCTGGAACTGGTATAGTGTATCGCCGGTTACTGCATTGCATACAAACATCACGGTATAGTTCAGGCGCTGCTGTGTGAGGCTGTCATATACATAGCCCTCAATGTTGCCGGTAGGGATAGGCTGCAGGAAGGGTGGGAGTGAGACCTGGTACAGGTCGAAATTTCCCGGAGGGCCATTGCGGTCAGATGCGAAGTACATTTTTCTGCCGTCCATGGTCACATACTGGCTTTTTTCATCGCTGGCGGTGTTGATGGGGTAGCCAAGGTTGCGGGCTTTGTCCCACGTATGCTCATCGATGCGCTTGCTCGTAAATATATCTGCGCCGCCCATGCCGGGCCATCCATCGCTGGCAAAGAAAAGTGTGCGGTTGTCCACCGAAATGAAGGGAGCAGTTTCATTGCCCGCAGTGTTTATACTAGGCCCGGCATTTACCGGCAGTTGCCACAGTCCGTTATCAAAGCGGGATATCCATATATCCATACCCCCATAGCCACCGGGCCGGTCGCTTACAAAATAAAGCTCCCTGTTGTCAGGAGAGAGTGACGGCTGTCCTTCATAAGCTGGGGTATTTATCGTGGCGCCAAACGGTTGTGGTATTGTCCATTCACTGTCCCTGGCTATGCGGTAAGCCATCAGCAGGTCGCAGCCGCCCTCGGTAAAAGCATCCCAACTACGGTTATCGCAGCGGGTGAAGAACATATAGTGCCCATCGGTAGAAATAAACTGTGCTGATTCCGGGTCAGGCGTATTGATGCTGCCTAAATTTCGTCCGGAACACCAGTCGCCACAGGTATCCATGGCGCTGCAATACAGGTCTTCATCCATATTGTTGATACGGCGGGTGTAGTAAAGCAAACCTGTATCTGCTGACATACACGGATACAATTCTGGATCAGGTGTGTTTATCCTTACCAGGTTTTCCGGCCATGTATGCGACTGGTTAATAAGCGCTGACCTTACGAATTCCGCTTGTGCTTTCAGCTTCCGCCATTCCGGGTCATCGAGGTGGGAATTGATGGTTTGCAATGCCTCGTCCGCATAGCCGCAGGCTATCAGGCTTTTTACGAGCGGCTTGCCAAACCGCTGCTTGCCGTTACCACACCTGGCAACGGCCTTACGGAATACGTCAGCAGCCTGGGGGTACTTACGGGCTTCGAAGTACCATTGCCCCAGTTGTGCATAAGCGTCAGAATAGGAATGTGCCTTAGCTATGGCATGCGACATTTTTTTACACGCCTTGTCTGGTTTTTTAGCCGCACGGTCTCGTAATGCCGCCTCATAGCAGCGGTCGGCCCGTTTGGAGACTTGAGCTGCTACGATAAAGCATGAAAACAAGCAGTAAAAGAAAAATAATATTTTCCGCCGCATCAGTTGCGAAAAGTACGGAAAAAATGCAGAAACATGTTCCCTCCAGCTTAAGATAGTTCTATAATACCTGCATCCGGTTTACGCCTTGATAACACTCAGGATTTGAACATGTCCATCATCTATATAACGTACAAAATATACTCCGGGATGTAATGTTTTCATATCCACAATCTGCGTACTTCCAGTTACACTCATCGATGCAACGTGCTTACCCGCAACATCTGTTAAGATTAGCTGCGCGTTATTTCCCGTTTTTCCGTTGATCTGAATAGTGAGCATATCGTCAACAGGGTTAGGGAAGGCTGTGATCTTCAGTCTCCCCGCAACCTGTCCGACGCCAGTACTGGAGGATAGGGTTGAAAAAGGTACAGTTACCCATGCGGACAGGTTTCCTGCACCGCAGCTATCAAGCACATGTGCATAATAGCTCTGGCCGGCCAGCAGGCCCAATACCGGTATGCTGGTCGCAGTAGTTTGTGTGCCTGGCGTTGTTGGGGCAGCAGCGCTTGTATTCACGATGTATTCATACCCTAAAGTGCCTGCAACAGCAGTCCAGCTAACGGTTGCACTTGTGCTGGTGATTGAAGACACGGAAAGCCCCGTAACAGTATCGCAGGCGGTAACTGAAGGAGTTGAAAAAGGTACAGTTACCCATGCAGACAGGTTTCCTGCACCGCAGCTGTCAAGTACATGGCCGTAATAATTTTGGCCTGGTATCAGGCCTGTCACAGTTACTGTGCTAGCTGCAACATACGTGCCTGGCGACGAAGGTGAAGCTGCGCTCATATCCACAGTATATTCATACCCTAAAGACCCGGTAACTGCCGTCCAGCTAAGATTTGCGCTTGTGCTGGTAATTGACGATACTGCAAGGCCGGTAACCGCATCACAGGGCGAAATAGGGAGTGTTGGGAAAGGAACAGTCGCCCATCCAGATAGATTTCCGGCGCCGCAACTGTCCAGGACATGTGCGTAATAATTTTGGCCGGGCGGCAAACCGCTTACCGATGCAGTTGTAGCACCAGTAAAGGTACCCGGCACAGCGGGTGATGCTGAACTTAGATCAACAACATACCAATAGCCCGAAGACCCGGTAATTGCAGTCCAGCTAAGGTTTGCGCTGGTGCTGGTAATTGAAGACACTGAAAGCCCGGTAACGGTATCGCAGGTGATGGTAAGCGGGCTGTTGAACGTACGTATCCGGCTGTTGTTCCAATCTACAAAATATACATTATTGTAATAATCCACTGCTACATCCACAGGTTGGTTTAGCTCTGCGGCCGTGGCAGGCCCCCAGTCGCCGCTATAGCCTGCTGTTCCGGTTCCGGCTACACTAGAGATGATCCCGGTAAAAGCATCGATCCGCCGGATGCGGTTGTTGTAACAATCGCAAATAAAAATATTTCCCTGCCGGTCTATAGCTATGCCGCCAGGGTAGTTTAGCTCAGCGGCAGTAGCTGGTCCGCCATCGCCGCTTGATCCGAGCGTTCCGTTTCCCGCGATCGTATTGATGATGCCAAAGGCATCTACTTTCCGTATCCGGTGATGCCCATTATCTGTAATATACAAATTACCAACGGAGTCCATCCGCACATAGTTAGGAAGAGATATATCCGCAGCCGTTGCCGGACCCAGGTCGCCGCTAAAGCCACTGGTGCCTGTACCAACAACCGTGGAAATAGTGCCGGTCGCACTGATCATGCGTATCCGGTTATTGTGCTGGTCGGCTACAAACAGATTGCCAAGAGAATCTACAGTAATACCAAGGGGATAGTTAAATTTAGCCGCGCTAGCAGGGCCGCCATCTCCTAAGAAGCCCGCTACGCCCGGGGTTCCTGCGATGGTAGTTATTATGCCCGATCCATCTACCTTCCGCACAACGTGATTGTCGTAATCGCAAAAATAAACATTGTTATGCTTATCTACGGCCACCCCGCCCGGTATGCTTATTTCAGCTGCGGTTGCAGGACCGCTATCTCCGTAAAAACCATTCGTGCCATCTCCTGCTTTAGTAAATATGATACCGCCTGGTCCTAGCTTCAGTTGTCTTACCCTATAGTTTAGCCGGTCTCCAATGAACAGGCTGCCATAGCCCGATCCGCCGAAAGAAAGAAAACCCGGGAAGTTTATTTCAGCAAGCGTATCTGGTCCTCCGTCCCCTGAATAGCCCGCAGTTCCATTCCCACATGTGGTATGGATGTTTTGGCCTTGTGAGAAATGGCTGGTGAAAAGCAAAGCGATGATTATTAGCCCAGTACTTATTTGTTTCGTGCAAAATGCATTTTTCATTTATTGAGGATTTATGTAAAATTATCAGTCAAATATATATTGTTCTTTCGTAAAACATAGACATTTTTCAACGTGGAAAGGTGAAAATCCCTTTCTCACCTGCTGATTCAAAATGACATAATTTTGTACCTTCCAAATCACATCCAACAATCTACATGTCCACAATAGTAGTATGCCCCAACTGTAAAACGGAATTTGAACCCACCGCTGCTATTGCTCAGTCGGTAAGAGATGATATGGCAAAGGAGTATAACCAGAAATGGGTAGAGAACTCTAGGCAAAAAGAAGAGCAATTCAAAAAAGAAAGGGAACAATTGCTGAAGCAGCAACAGGAGAAAGAACAGCAATGGCAGCAACAGCAGCAGGACCTGGCGAACAAAGCAAGCGAAGAAAAAAAAGCCATGGAAGCGCAACTGAAAAAAGAACTGGAACAAAAGGTAGGTGCCGATTTTGAAAACAAACTGAAACTGCTGGAAGACGCCAACAAAACCAACCAGGCAAAACTAGCTGAGGCAAGAGAAAAGGAAATGGATTTCCTGAAAAAAATGCAGGAGCTCCAGACCCGTGAGCAAGAGATGGAAATACAGATGCAGCGCCGCCTACTGGACGAACGCAATAAGCTTGCGGAGCAGGTAAAGAAAGAAGAGGAAGAAAAAAATAAGTTGCGCGATACTGAATTTGAAATGAAACTCAAAGAACGTGACAAGCAACTGGACGACCAGCGCAAGCTGATAGAAGAAATGAAGCGTAAGAGCGAGCAAGGTTCTATGCAACTACAAGGCGAGGTGCAGGAACTGGCGCTGGAGCATATGCTGCGCTACGCATTTCCCTTCGATCTCGTGAGTGAAGTGGGCAAGGGCGTAAGAGGTGCCGATTGCATACAAACCGTGCGCAACAGCTTTGGGCAGGAATGCGGCAAGATCATCTTTGAGAGCAAGCGCACCAAGGATTTCAGCGAAGACTGGGTAGAGAAGCTGAAAGCAGATATGCGTGTGCTGGGCGCTGATGTGGCTGTGATCGTAACGCAGGCAATGCCTAAGGACATGCCTGGCTTTGGGGAGCGGAATGGGGTATGGATATGCACTTTCGGTGAGGCGAGATCACTGGTGCATGTGCTGCGCGATGCGGTGATAAAAGTATATAACGCAGCCAAGAGCCAGGAAGGCAAGGGTGACAAGATGGCCCTGCTCTATCACTACCTGGTAAGTACCGAATTCTCAGAGCAGTGGAGCGCTATACGCGAGGGTTTTATGGGCATGAAAATATCCATCCAGAAAGAGCGTGATGCCATGGAAAAACTATGGAAGGCCCGCGAAAAACAACTGGAAAAAGTGCTGCTCAATGCAGCCCACATAAAGGGTTCAATCGAAGGTATAGCAGGTATGGACGTGGATCTGAACCTTTTGTCGGAGGGGGATAATGGATATTTGCTGGAGTAAGTTCATTCAGATAACAAACGATTTTTTAATTATTTTACATCGTGGAACAGAAATTTCGTTTAGACAGAACCGCTTTTAAGGCAACAACTGCCGCAGCTGCTGATGATCACGTGAGCGATTGGGAAGACAAAACGTACAAAGAACGGCTTGAAGCGGCCTGGTTCCTGATAAACCACGCTTACGGTACAACTGCCGAAACAAGACTTGACCGAACTGTTTTTTCCAAAAGAAAAGGATAATGGGGAATATGTTCAATCCTGATTTTAGTGAGTTTATTAACTGCTTCAACAAAAATGAAGTAGAATATGTGCTTGTCGGAGGTATGGCGGTGATCTTAAATGGCTATGTTCGCACTACGGGTGATATGGATGTTTGGGTAAAGAAAACTACAGACAATTACAATAATATTCTACTGGCGTTTAATGATTTTGGTATGCCAGTATTTGATATGACCGAAGATAAATTCCTCGGCACCGAATTTGACGTATGGAGTTTTGGCAGAGACCCTGTAAGGATAGATTTGATGACGAATGTCAAGGGACTTGATTTCCATACGGCCTTCAGCCAAGCACAATATTTCACCGAAGACGATGTTTCATTTCGTTTTCTGCACATAAATACGTTGATACAAGCTAAGAAAGCGTCTGGCAGGCACAGGGATATAGATGATATCGAGCAACTGGAAAAGAAGAAAAAATGAGCTTTATCATAAGCGATAGATTTATTTGCCTGTTGCCCGAAGGTGATGGTGGATATTTGCTTGAGTAACTGAGACCAGGCGGTTTTTACTTTCCGATAACTTAAAATCTTAACTTTGTAACATGAAAACGCTAAATCTGAAAGTGCCGATAAAATCGGGTGCGGATCAAAACGATGTAGTGAAGTTTTTAGCTGCAAAGTTGTATGAGTCCGGAAGATTAACCTTGGGTCAGGCCGCCGATATGATAGGGATGCGCACGGTGGAATTTGCTGATATTTTGTCCCAATATGGTGTTTCGTTTATTAATTATCCTGCATCTGATATTAAACAAGTTGTAGCAAATGCTTAGTATGATTTTTCTCCTTCTATTGCTGATCAGTATCGCAGTTCCCATAATGCTGGATGGCGTAATAAGGAAGAAAATAGAAAGTATTGTAATTAGACGGATAGTAGAAATAGCTATTGGATTAATCATTCTTTTTTAATTCCTACATTGATTATCGCGGCATTTGTTGGAGATATGAGTAACTACCCACTTGTCACAAAGACAATCAATTCGCAATATTATTTTAGTCAGCAAGAATATGGGATGGCTTGGACAATGCCTGGTAAGGATTTGATCGTTTACAAAAAGAGAAAATTCTGGTTTGACAAGACCCTCGCGAAAATTCGATTGATGATAGTTACGGAAGATTTGGATGCTCAAATAAAACAAACAAACAACCCCGAAAGCTTCGAACTTGTCGTGACTGGCAAAGTTAGCCATACGGTATTGGATACTGTGTTGAACTCAGGAAAGTCATATGATTTCGCATACTTCCGCCCCATGCACGAATCAAATTAATCAAACAAATCAGGAAAATCAAGGTTCAGACTACACCCGCTCCAATATTACCGCGTACCCCTGCCCAAGGCCAATACACATCGTAGCAAGCGCGTACTTCTTTTGCTGTTTGTGTAATTCGAGTGCGGCTGAATAAATGATTCGCGCCCCGGACATACCCAGCGGATGCCCAATAGCAATAGCCCCGCCATTTGGGTTAATACGCGGATCATTATCGGCCATACCAAGCTGGCGTATGCAGGCCAGGCTTTGGGCTGCAAAGGCTTCATTCAGCTCTATCACATCTATATCGTTCAGTGTGAGCCCCGCTTTTGCCAGTGCTTTGTTAGTAGCCCCCACCGGGCCTATACCCATGATGCGCGGTTCTACGCCCACTACGGCAGAGCTTACTATTCGTGCTTTAGGAGTAACATTATAATTCTTCACCGCATCGCCAGAAGCTATGTACAGCGCTGCAGCCCCATCATTTAAGCCAGATGAATTGCCTGCGGTAACGGTGCCGTTTTTCTTGAAGGCAGTTTTTAGCTGCGCTAGTTTTTCTATTTTGGTACCCGGTTTCAGAAATTCGTCTTTGTCCATGACATGCATTTCGCCCTTCTTGCCCGGTATCTCTACAGCCGTTATTTCTTCTGCCAGCCTGCCTGAGTATTGCGCATCGGCAGCCTTCATTTGCGAGTGGTAAGCAAATGCATCCTGGTCTTCCCTGCTGATGTTATACATTTCAGCAAGGTTCTCTGCAGTCATGCCCATGGCGTCTGTGCCATACAGTTCATGCATCTTGGGGTTTATGAAGCGCCAGCCGAAACTTGAATCAAACATTTGCGCATCTTGCCCAAATGGCTGAGATGTTTTGGAGATCACCCATGGTCCACGCGTCATATGCTCTACGCCGCCGGCTATAAATACGTCGCCGTTCCCAGCTTTTATAGCCTGTGCCGCGTTGATCACTGCCGACATTCCCGATGCACAAAGCCTGTTTATTGTTTCACCCGGCACTGTGTATGGTATGCCCGCCAGCAGCAGGGCCATTCGCGATACATTCCTGTTGTCTTCTCCGGCCTGGTTGGCACAGCCAAAGATCACGTCATCTATCACACCACCTGGTATAAGCGGATTTCTTTCCACCAGCTTCCGCATTACCAGCGCTGCCAGGTCGTCCGTGCGCATATTCGATAACGCGCCCCTGAAATTTCCAATCGGTGTACGGATACCATCAATTATGAATGCTTCTTTCATGATGTAAAATTAGGTTTTTAATCGGGGCAAAAAAGGGTATCATGAGCTGAAAAGCAATTGATTCTGCACATGGCTGGATTATTATAACTAATGCGATTGCGCTGTTAACTGCGAACTGTAATCTGCCGACTAAAAAACTACCCCTCCAGGTGGATGGAAATAACGATCATACGCGTGTGCAGTGTATTTATGGCGTTGGTAAGCTGCAGGCCATGGTCAGGGTATAGCTGGTTGGTAAGCCCCTGGCTCAGCTTGATCTCCGGTGAGAAAATGAATTGAGGATTAAAGAATTCAAACCCTACACCTAATTCATACCCGAAATCAGTTGGGCTCACCTTCAGAAACTCATCCGGGCGGTGGGAGCGGGCATTTGCGGCGAGATCGTAGTCGAACTTAAAGCCGGTAATTTCGTAGAAGCGGAAATTTTTTATGCGGTCGCTTTTGAACTTCAGTTGCAGCGGCAAATGCATATATATCGATTCGATGGTCTTATTCACCACACTGTCAGTTGGGTAGCCATATTCATACTCCAGGTTTTTAGAGGCAAATGCTAGCGATGGCACAAAGCGTAGGTCAATAAAGCGGGAAAGCCTCAGGTTTCCCACAAGGCCAAGATTAAATCCCGGCTGCCAATGAGGCTGTATCCGTTTAAAGGTATCTGTGTTTGCAAACGAAGAAGTATAACTGATCTGGTAAACCGACTCATTAAAGCCAAAAGTGATGCCGAAGTAATAAGGTTTATCATCATGCTCAGGCATGTTAAGCAGCGGGCGTTGAGCTAATGCAGGCTTCGCAAATAACAATAAAAAAAAAGTAATAACTGAAAAGCCTTTTTGCATGTGCTATTAACGTGAAATGCGAAGATACAGTATGTTGTTTGTTCGCAGTTTGGTTTCAGCATGTTAAAATGTGAATCTTTTAAAAAAAGAGCTTATAATAACCTGTAAATCCCTAAATTTGTTCGGTCAAGAGACTTCTCCCACTCAAAGATATCCCCCTAACCCCGTGAGAACTAACCAGCCCGGCATCCTATGCAGGGCTTTTTTATTTGCACAAGGCGAAGATGATTTTTTATCCGCTGGTCAGAAAATTGCATTATACCCCTGCAGTTAATGAAATCCGGAGCCTCATCAACCGCTGTGGCATAACTGCTGATTTCTGAATAGTTTGATATTGTCTATCCAGCTATCCTGAAAAATATTTGTGTACAAATTTGCCCTTCAAAAGTTATCTTTGACCAAACATTTGATATATTAGCCCTTTAAATTTTGTTTATGAAACACATGCGCCTGGTATTGCTTGCCTCTTTTCTTATTGCTGTATGCTTGGCAGCAGTTACTTACACTGCCTGTAACAAAGATAAGTGCCACAATGTACTTTGCCTGAACAAGGGTACTTGTAATGGCGGCATATGCGAGTGCCCGGTAGGCTACGAAGGCCTGAGGTGCGATACCCTGAGCCGTGATAAATTCGTTTTCACTTACAATGGCGGAGACACCTGCAGCAACTACCTGGGCCATTATCACCAGTATTCCATTCAATTGCTGGCCATAGCCTCCAATCCCTTTGAGCTGACCATGAAAAATTTCATTGGCAATCTGCAGGACAGCGCCATCTGCACTATACAATCCACTGATTCATTTACATTTATTGGCGCAAACAATGGTACTACCTATACAGGCTGGGGCAAATTAAGCAATGACAGCTTGTGGATGGCCTATAGCGTAGAGCACGATACATCTTCTTATTCCTGCACTTACTTTGGGCAAAGCTTGAGGGTAGGAGGGCATTAATTAATTAAAAGGATCGGAACGCTTGCGCCCTCTGTAAAGAGAGCTCCGTATCATTTTGGGCTTGCGATAATCTTTATCAGAGAAAATTGAAGGTAAGAGTACGTGCGTAAATAGGGACAATTGTTTTCAGGGTAGTGTAAAACATTCAGGAGATTTCCGGCAAAGCATTTTTAAAAAATTATCCCGTACCTGACTTCGAAAATAATTGTTTAAACGCATCTCCTGAGATCGATTTTTTTCTGCTGGTTCTTGCATCAACGATGTTATTTCCTACAGTTGGCGTGGGTCTAACCCATCAATGATTTTCTATTGTCGCTGCGTTTATAACACACCAACGTTTCTTCCAGCATTTACAGGTTTGTTAATTTGTAATACTGTTTATCTGGCTTATTGGTAAAGCCCGCCTGAGCTAAATTCATGGTTACAATTTTATGTAAGGTTACCGGATGTACAGTTATTTATATTAAAACAAACAGGGGCTGCATTTCGCGGCCCCTGTTTGTTTTAATATTCTATTTCCATTAGTTCGTGGCTTTCACCAGCTTGTCGATCTTTATCTTATCGCCGTTAGCATCGTAGATCACGATCATGTAAACGCCATCTGGAAGGCTGCTGATCTCGATGTCTTTAGCATCAGCAATGTCCATTATCGTCCTGCCATCTATAGTGCTTATAACCGCGCGCACCTGCATTGCGGCTTCCACATGCACCATTGTTTGCGCAGGATTTGGATATATACTCACACCACCTTTGTTCACGCTTTGTACACCGGTAGTACCGCCGCCATTGCTGAACACATAAGCATCAGAGAACGACTGGCAGCCGTTAGTATCAGTTACCTGTACTTTGTAGTTACCATAGCCTGTTGACGGTGTGCGGTAAGATGTAGCGCCGGTTATTGCCACCAGGTCTTTAAACCACTGGTAGGTAACATAATATGGAGCGGTAGAGAACATTCCCGAAGCATACGATACGATCGGGTTTGGCAGCGGGAACTCGGTTACCGTCAAAGCAATGGTCGTCATTGTACAGCCCCCAGCAATGGTTATCTGTACGCTGTAATCGCCCGGTACTGTGGCGTTGTATAAGCCGCTTACAGCACCCGGTATTACTACGCCGTTCAGCATCCATACATAGGTTACGGTGCCTGCGGCGCCGGTAACATTCGTTGACAGCAGCGAGCTGCTGCCCCAGCAATAAGATGCTGTAGTTATCGGCACTACAACCGCCTCACTGATCACGGTTACTACTGTATCTGCATGTGTCTCATCTGAACAGCCGGTCACGGGGTTTGTTACCTGTACCCTGTATCCCCCGCTGACAGTAGCGAGGTACGAGGATGTAGTGGCTCCGGTTATTGCAGAGCCGCCAACATACCACTGATAAGTATATCCTGCAACTGCCGCGGCATTCAGTGTAACGCTACCGCCTGAGCACAGCAATGTGGAACCTGACGGAGTAATGGCCACATTCGGCAGCGGATTGGCAACCACATTCGTTATTACAGATGAAGTGCTGCAGCCATAGCCGTTAGTCACAGTTACGTAATAACCGCCGGTCGCTGTTGCTGTATAAGATGATGTATTTGCACTGCTGATTGCACCGGCAGCATCATACCACTGGTAGCTGTAGCCGGCAGAGTCAATAGTTGACATCGTAACACTGCCGCCCTGGCAGAATGTGATAGGCCCGGACAATGCAATGTTTGCAGTGGGGGAAGGATTAATGGATACCGTGAGCACAGTGGAGGTTGCGGAACAACCGGTGGCGTTGGTCACGATCACGGAGTAATCGCCCGCATTTGATGTGGTGTAAGTGCTGCTTACCGCGCCGGATATAGCCGCACCGCCCAGCAGCCATTGGTAGGTGAGCCCTACGCCGGTGTTGGCGTCAATTGTCAGGCTGGCGCCAGAGCAGATGGTTGCTGTTGAGCCGGTGGGGCTGGTGATCACGGCATTAGCCGTATCGGAAGTCACTAATACAGCAGCAGCCGTGCCGGTACAGCCGAAGGTATTCGTTTCGACTACCTCGTAACTGCCGGTACTGCTGGCGATATACTCTGATGTTATTGCACCTGTTATTGCCACAAGGTTATCCAGCCACTGGTACGTAAGTCCTGCACCGACATTTGCAGTAAGCACAACGAACCCGCCGGGGCAGAAAGTAAGGCTGCCAAGCGGAGTGATCACTGAAGCAGGGGCAGGGTTCACCGTGATTGTCTTGAAGACGTTGCAACCCGTGCCAAGCGTAAATGTAATATTGGCGGTACCTGCAGCCACGCCGGTCACAATACCGGTTGCTGCGCCTACGGTGGCTACAGTTAAGTTGCTGCTGGTCCATGTGCCAACACCCGCAGCATCGCTTAGGGTAATGGTTGCGCCAGGGCATACCACGCTTGCGCCGCTGATACCTGAAGGCAACGGATTAACCGTCATTACCATCGTCATGATACAGCCTGTGTTCAGCGTGTAAGTAATTGTTGCCGTACCGGCTGTAACGCCTGTTACTACACCAGTGCCGGAAATAAATGCCACGAATGGGTTGCTGCTGCTCCACGTACCGCCGCCGGTAGCATCGCTCAAAGTTACTGTTGAGCCCACACACACCTGGCTGCTGCCGCTGATAGCCGCAGGCAGCGGATTGATAGTTACGATTGTTGTAACTGTACACCCGGTGCCAATGGTGTAAGTAATAACGTCAGTGCCGGCAGTAACGCCTGTTACTAATCCTACACCGCTGATCGTCGCGTTGCCATTGCTGGCGCTCCATGTGCCGCCGCCTGTGGCATCAGACAAGCTGGTGGTAAGGCCGACACATACAGTCTTTGTTCCCGAAATGGCTACCGGTAAAGGCTCCACAGTTACGATCGCTGTCGCCGCACAGGATCCTATGGTGTAAGATATCGTTGCAGTGCCTACCGCAACGCCATTCACAAGGCCTGTGCCGCTGATCGTAGCTATGGTCACCGGGACGCTGGTCCAGGCGCCGCCTGCATCAGCATCGGTAAGCTGGGTGGTAAGGCCCTGGCAAACAGAAAGGACACCATTTATTGCCCCCGGCTGCAGATTAACGGTTACTACTGCAGTTGCTGCGCAACCGCTGATGTCGTAAGAGATAGTAGCCGTGCCTACGCCGGTGCCGGTTACGAGCCCGGTGCCGCTTATTGTGGCTATGCCCGGAGGCGGTGCAACGCTCCATGTGCCGCCAGCGGTAGCATCAGTGAGCTGGGTAGTTAAGGTGTTACATACCGAAAGCGTCCCGGTTATGGCCACTGGCTGGGTATTCACCGTTACTATCGCCGTTGCCACGCAACTGCCTATTGTATAAGATATGGTCGTTGTGCCGAGGCCAACAGATGTTACCAGGCCCGTACCATCAACTGTGCCGACTGTTGTAACTGTGCTTGTCCAGGTGCCGCCGGCCACATCATCGCTGAGCTGGGTAGTAAAGCCATTGCAAACACCTAAATTTCCTGTAATAGCATCAGGCTGTATGTTTACGGTTACTACAGCCGTAGCCGCGCATCCGCTGATAGAATAAGATATAGTTGCAGTACCTACGCCGGTGCCGGTTACGAGGCCGGTGCCGCTGATGGTGGCTATGCCCGGAGGCGGAGCTACACTCCATGCGCCGCCGGCTGTGGCATCAGTGAGCTGCGTGGTTAATGTGTTACATACGCTGAGCGTACCGGTTATGGCTACCGGTTGGGTATTTACGGTTACTACAGCAGTTGCTGCGCAGCCGGCAATAGTGTAAGATATGGTTGTAGTACCCAGGCCAATGCCGTTTACCAGGCCGGTACCGTCCACAGTGCCGACTGTAACCGTTACACTTGTCCAGGTACCGCCAGTGGAAACATCAGAAAGCTGCGTGGTAAAGCCCTGGCATACGCCAAGGTTGCCGGTAATTGCCGCAGGTTGAAGGCTCACCGTTACGATAGTGGTAACAGCACAACTGCCGATTGCATAAGAAACAACCGTTGTGCCCACGCCTACCCCGGTTACGAGGCCAGTGCCGCTGATCGTGGCAACTGTGCCGGTAACACTTGTCCATGTGCCGCCGCCGGTAGCGTCAGATAATTGCATAGTAAACGTCTGGCATACTGGCCCGACATTGCCGGTGATAGCGGCAGGTTCCGTATTTACGGTAACAACCTGTGTAGCTGCGCATGTGCCTAATGTGTATGATATTGTTGTAGTGCCAGCAGTTATGCCGGTTACATTACCTGATCCGTCCACAGCGCCTACGGCCCCGCTCACGCTTGTCCAGGTACCGCCGCTGATGGCGTCTGTAAGTGCGGTGGTAAAGCCTACACATACGTTTGGTGTGCCGGTTATTGCAGAAGGCTGGGTGTTTACAGTTACTATTGCTGTTGACGCGCAACTGCCGATGGTATAAGATACCACTGTAGTGCCTGCCAGTACACCGGTAACCAGGCCGCCTGCTGAAATAGTGGCGACAGTGCCCGTAACGCTGCTCCACACACCGCCCGCAGGGCTGTCGGACAAGAGTGTAGTAAATGTTTCACAAACCGTAAGTGTGCCAAGTATAGCGCCTGGCTGTGTATTCACGGTCACTATTTGTGTAGCCGCGCAGGTGCCGATGGTATAAGATATGACTGTTGTGCCAGCAGTTATACCGGTTACATTACCTGATCCGTCCACAGCGCCAACGGCCCCGCTCACGCTGATCCAGGTGCCGCCGGGAGGGGTGTCGGTAAGCGCGGTCACAGATCCTACGCACACGCTTGCGGTACCGGTTATTGCCCCGGGTTGCGTATTCACGGTTACTATTGCTGTGGATACGCAGCCGCCCAGGTTGTAAGAGATAAGCGATGTACCTGCTGATACGCCGGTAACAAGGCCGGCGCCCGAAATCGTTGCTACACCGCCGCTCACGCTGGTCCAGGTGCCGCCTGTAGGGCTGTCGGATAAGGAACTGGTGAAGGTTGCGCAAAGTGCAAGTGTACCCAGTATCGCGCCCGGCTGTGCATTCACAGTTACAACTTGTGTAACTGCGCAACTGCCAAGTGTATAAGATATGATAGTAGTCCCCGGGCCAACACCGGTTACATTGCCGGAGCCGTCCACAGTGCCAACGGCCGGTATCACACTGCTCCAGGTGCCGCCCGCCGTAGCGTCTGTAAGGCTGGTCACCGAGCCCACACATACAGATGCTGTGCCGGTAATGGCTGCCGGAGTGGGGTTAACGGTGATGATGGTGGTGACATAACAGCCCGATCCGTTGCTATAAGTAATTATGGCTGTGCCGCCCGTGCCCATGCCCGTGACAATACCTGTGCCCGCGCCCACCGTAGCTACGCCAGTGGCGCTGCTGCTCCAGGTGCCGCCCCCTGTAAGGTCGCTAAGGGTAATTGTCGAGCCCACACAAACATTGTTAGCGCCCAGGATAGCTGTTGGCGTTGCATTTACCGTAACGATTGCCGTGATGCTGCAGCCTGTGGGCAGCGTATAAGTAACTATTGAGGTGCCTGCGGATACGCCCGTGACAACGCCTGTGCCGGTTATTGTGGCACTGCCGACAGAGCCGCTGAACGTGCCGCCGCCGCTGGCATCAGATAAAGTGGTGGTTGCCCCCACACAAACGGTAAGCGAGCCCAGAATGGCCGATGGCAGTGGGTTTACGGTTACAACGGCGACTGTATAGCACCCTGTCGCGTTTGTAAAGGTGATGTTGGAGGTGCCCGCAGATACGCCGTTAACTATGCCAGTTGTTGCGCCTATAGTGGCTACAGTCGTAGTGCTGCTGCCCCAGGTACCAGTGCTTGCATCGGTAAGCGTTGTTGTTGCGCCTATGCATACAGACCTGTTACCGTTAATTACTCCAGGCAATGGGTTTACAGTAACAACAGAAACCGTATAACAGCCTGTGGAGCTTGTATAACTGATGATTGAAGTACCAGCAGAAACACCCGTAACAACACCACTAGTACTGCCAATGGTAGCCACAGATGTTGTGTTACTGGCCCATGTACCGCCGGTAATAGCATCGCTCAGATTAGTTGTTGACCCTACGCAAACTATGGCTGTGCCAGTGATAGTACCACCGCTGCATGGACTCCATCTGTAAACCTGGTTGGTAGCCGGCTGGCCAGTAAGGAACCTGCTTTCGGTTGTCATACTAGGGACAGGCCCAGTGCCAGTATTAGGTAATGACCAGTAGGGAACAGTTCCGGTAACTGAAGCGCCGGAACCACCTGTTATCCCGATACCACAGAGTCCGCTTTCAGCATATGTGCCCGCGGATATATAGTTATAAACGAAGTCGATGATGTTGCTCCCTTCATACAAGATTAGTTGGATGCTCTCGTGCGGTGTTGTAGATGCAAAGAAACCAGCGTTATTCCACTGAACGGTAAAAGTCCTGGTTGGGGCAATGCCGGCTGTTTTGTAGCTTATTTGAGTACCTGTACTGTAGTAAAGATCCGTCCATAAAGGAGCGAGGATAGGGCGTGGCAGATGAAACCCTGCGCCGTCTGACAAGTCATCTTCATACGTGGTACCAGTTCCCGTAATTGACTGCCCGAGCACCACCCAGCCATTCCAACTAATTGACAGCGTTGTATATGCAACACTGCAGTATGTGAAAGTAAACCCTATAGGTATAGTATTACTGTAAGCGTCATCGGTAGCCGATCCTCCTGATATCGGTGCCGTAGTTCCCGCAATACTGGTATATGTTCCCGGCGGTGTTGAAAAAGCATATGCGGATAATGGCTGCGCAACGCTTTTGATAGCGAAACAAGAAAACACTACGAATAAATAGAGTAAAAATAGTTTTTTCATCTTTTGAACTATTAATGTGGTTACCTTAAGATTTTGTAAAATAAAAAAGACGCTCTTTTTCAGGGCGTAAAAGTCTAATACGTACCGCTAAGATACGTTTTTTAGGATAAAAATAACCTTTAGATAATTTTTTCGGAAAAAGCAACTTTTTTCGTACGGGAAAAACACCAAGTTTTGAGTCAACTCTTATCCCATCTTTGCCGTAAGCTAATTTCTCACCTTAAATCAATGCCTATGGCCAAAAACAAAAATGAATTCGCAGGCAAAGCGACGTTTATTTGCTAATTCACTTGCATTGTTTTCTCAGTAATGCATGTGCACACCATAACAGCCCCAACCAGTTACTTTTTAAAAACAATTATTTTAAATTTTTCCAAATAAAGCAAATAACATGAAAAGCAAATTGATCCTCTTTATTTTTCTTTGCCTGCTCAATATCCGCAGCATTGCACAGATTTCCGGCACCCTTACTGTTTGCGTTAATTCTACAACTGTACTTAGTGATGCCTCAGCAGGAGGTACCTGGAGTAGCGGCAATACAAGCGTTGCTACAGTGGATGCAGCAACAGGTATTGTCACAGGAGTGGCTAACGGCACAGCAACGATTTCCTATAATTATTCTCCCGGGGGGCCTGATTTGGCTATAGTGACCGTAAACCCGCTGCCGGCAAGTATTTCGGGCAGCACCGCTGTTATTTGCCTGAATGCAACAAGATCGCTGAGCGATGCTACTTCGGGTGGCACCTGGAGCAGCAGCAACGCTGCAATAGCCTCAGTAAATACCAGTGGTACGGTTACCGGCAATGACGGCGGTATGGCTACCATTTCCTATGCTTTATCCACGGGTTGTGCGGTTACCGTCGCACTTACAGTTGCGCCATCACCTATTACCGGTATATTTACGGTATGCAATGGGTCAACTTCGGCTTTAGCTGATGCTACTCCAGGCGGCACTTGGTCGAGTAGTTATACCGTAGCCGTAAGTGTAAATACGACGACCGGTGTGATAACTGGGGCTGCTTCATCCGGAACCTCCACCATTACTTATAAAGTAGGCAGCTGCATAGCTACAATTATTGCGACAACAGAACCAGCGACAGTGTCAATCTTAGGATCCAGCGTTGTGTGTATGGGATCAACATCAACTTTAAGTGACGCCAATACCGGCACCTGGTCAAGCAGTAACACCGCTGACGCTACTGTAGCCGCGGGGCCGGCTACGTCAACGACCGTAACTGCGGTAGCTCTGGGGAGTGTTACAATAACTTACACGAATTCTTTTGGATGCTTCAAGATACACGCTGTAACCGTTGAGCCTATTCCTGCTGCCATATCAGGAGTCACATCTATGTGCCAGGGAGCCGCAACGGTGCACGTATCGGATGCTACCGCAGGGGGGTCATGGGGAAGTACGAACCATTCTGTGGCTACAATTGACGCGGCTGGAAACATTACCGGCGTATCAGGCGGTACTACGCTCATTACTTTTGCTTTGTCTGGTACAAATTGTTACACATCTATGGTGTTTACCGTAAATCCCCTACCCGCGGCTATCTCAGGTACGCTTACATTATGTACCGGCTCTACAACAACACTGACCGACGCGGTAACAGGAGGCACATGGACGAGCGGTGCTCCTGGTGTTGCGACTGTAGGGGCAAGCACAGGGGTCGTTACAGGTGTGAGTACGGGAACATCGAAGATTACCTACACTAATAGCTGCGGGTCGGTTACGGCTGTTGTAACAGTCTCTGCAATATCTGCTATAACCGGTACCCTAACAGTCTGCCAGGGATTAGTAACAACATTAAGCGATGCTACTGGCAGCGGCACATGGTCGAGCAGCGACGGCACCACGGCACCTGTGGATGGAACAGGAGATGTAAGCGGGGACGCTGTTGGTACTGCTACTATTACCTACGCAACAAGTGCTACTTGTTATGCAACTGCTGTTGTAACGGTGCTTACACAGCCCGCCGCAATTACTGGGGTCTCAGGCGACGGAATATTTTGTGCAGGTTCTGGCCTGGCACTTTCGGATGCTACTCCAGGAGGTACATGGAGCCTGAAGTACACTTCCAGTTGCATGTCCGTGGATGGTTCTGGCAATGTTACGTCTTCCGCTCCGGGCTGTAATGACAAAATTGACTACACGCTAAGTGATGGATGTTATGCAGAAGTATCCGTTGAAGAAGTGCCTAATGTTGACCCAATAGCAGGCTCGTCACCTATTTGTGTATCAACTCCTGTTACTTTTACAGATCCCGATGCGGGAGGTGTTTGGAGCAGCGGGGATCCATCAACCGCCAGTGTAGACCCCTCGTCCGGTCTTGTAACAGCATTGATGACGGGCGCTACTAATATCACTTACACGGTCACAACCGATGCCTGTGTGATGTATGCCATTTACCCAGTTACCACGGATGGTACTTGTAGAACGGTCAATCCTTCTACAGGTATTACTCAAACCACAAATAATGAAAATGGTCTGACGGTACTGCCAAATCCTAATTCCGGTTCATTTACCATTGTCGGAACTATAGGCACCATTGACAATGCTAAAGAAGCAACAGTAGAAGTGATAGATATACTGGGAAAAACAGTATATAGTGATGTGGCGCCAATACCTGATAATGGCATCAATAAAACTATAATATTAGATAACAGTATTCCCGGTGGGGTTTATTTCATACGCATTGTATGTAATAATTCAAGCCAGTCACTAAGGGTAACAATAAACAGGTAAATAATGTGTATATGTAAAAAGGGCTGCCTCAAAATATGGGGCAGCCTTTTTTATTTGCTTCCAGGCAGTTTATGCATGGTGCTCCAGGGCCTTTGATCGTGCCGCCACTATTTCCGCATTAGCGTGTGTCCAGGTGTAAATGTCTTCCTGGTGCAGGTCGTTCCTGTCCTGCGGAGAGCTTGCTATTACAATTACGTCGTACAGCAGCCCTTTATACTCATGGCTAAGCGCCGTTTCCGCATCATCGAACAAAAGATAAAAAATAGTAAACCTGTTCTTGCTGTTCTGATCGAACGGGGCAATGGCTACGCAGGATATTGTTGCATCGCTGTCTTTACCATAAGGCTTCCCCACCAGGTACTGGTACTCAGTACATAGCTTTTCTGCTTCAGGCAACGTATATGGGGCCGTTTTCATAATGGCTGAGATTTGCAACAGGCAATTTAGATTATGTATAGAATCAAACAAAAAATAACGCTAAAATAACATTAGGTTAACTAATGAATGTTTATTAAGTATTTTTCACTGATTTTCAGCGTAGCTATCTGGAAGCGGATACCCAAGCTCCAGCATAATGTTCTCAAGATCAGGCTCTGATGAAGGATCGTAGGCCTTGTTTAAGTTCAGCCCGTTTAGCCTTGCCCATAGCTGCCACTTCATTGCGAGCATTGGGTTTTTGAATTTCGTTAACATATTGTAGATATTATAATTAGTCTGCCGGGCTATTAATTTCACTAATAACACGCCTTGTGTTACGTTCAGGTCTTTTATTTTATCCTCAAACTGTGTGCGCATTTCTTCTTCTTTGTCATAAAGGTATTTACGGCGCTCTTTTTTACTGATGCCTGGTTCGTTTGCTTGGGCATTTATATCGATAAATAATTTTGTAGCGGCATTTAAATAGGGAAGGATGGTGGTTACGTGAAACTTCATCTGGTTGTAATGATACCGGTCCGCTTCGGACCGCCATTTGGCTGTAACCTTTATGGTATTCATCTGCACATGGTATGCGGTGTCTGTCTTCAAGGTATCTGTAACCCCTTGTGCTGTGCAGGAAGCTGCAAGGAAAATAGAGAGCGCAATCAAAAGGGATTTCGTCATAGACACTATAGATCAACATCTGTACCAAATGTACGTATCCTTAGGCTGGCACTGTTGTTCAGGGATAATTTTAACACACTTAATTTCTGTTATTTTTTATTGTAGTTGGAAAGGTAATATAGTATTGCTGGTAAGACATCTTAGTCTCGCTTGGCGGCTTTAAAACGTGATGAGGAAAATAGCGAGCTTTGCGCCTTTGCGAGAAACCCAAACGGTATAATTTACCCCATGGCCGATATAAGTTTGCATTTTTAAACCAAACAATAGTATTTTAGCAGAATTACTACACACTCTGTGAATGGAATACGAAATAAAGCATTCTGGTAAATTTAAATATGTAGAAGAGGGAGCAGGGGAGCCATTGGTGTTGCTCCATGGCTTGTTTGGGGCATTGAGCAATTTTAAAGACCTGGTTGATGGCTTCAAAGATAAGTACAGGGTAATGATACCGATACTGCCTCTTTATGACCTGACACTCATAGAGACAAGCGTTTCGGGCCTTGCGAAATATGTGCAGAAATTTATAGAACACAAGAAACTAAGGGATATACACTTGTTGGGTAACTCGCTCGGCGGCCATGTGGGGCTCGTATATACGCTCAAGCACCAGGAACTTATAAAAAGCATAACGCTGACTGGCAGCTCCGGTCTCTTTGAGAACGGTATGGGCGAGACTTACCCCAAGCGCGGTGATTATAACTATGTGCAGAAAAAGACGGAGCTAACTTTTTATGACCCGAAAGTGGCGACGAAAGAGTTAGTGGACGAAGTGTTCGGCATAATCAACAACCGGATGAAAGCGCTGAAGATAATAGCGCTGGCGAGATCTGCGATAAGGCATAACCTGGGCGAAGAGCTACAGGAAATAAAGATACCTACCTGCCTCATCTGGGGCAAGAATGATACGATCACCCCACCCATGGTAGCGGAAGAATTTAAGAAGCTGCTGCCCAACTCTGAGCTTCACTGGATAGATAAATGCGGTCACGCGCCCATGATGGAGGTGCCGGCAGAATTTAACGCAATTTTATCTGCCTTCCTGGAAAAATGCAAGTGATATTTGTAATGCATTTACCACTTTATGCAACGATAATACTAAATTGCACCAGTGTGCGTTTTGCACTATGATTCATAACATTTGAAGCCTAAATGAATATTGACCAGTTAATATCTCCTCTCGTTCCTACGTTGCTGCCCGGCGATACCGGCAGCCACGCCCTGGAGCTGATGGATGACACTGCCTTGGCTGAATTGCCGGTTGTATCGGAAGAAAGTTATATAGCGCTGGTGCAGGAACATGATATGCTGGAGTGGGATAAGCCGGAAGAAGCCTTGTCTGCATCCGCGTTCATGAATTACCGGCCGGCAATTGCAGCATCCAGCCATCCGTTTGAAGGGTTGAGGATCATGCATCAAATGAATCTCTCTGTCCTGCCGGTAATAGACAATGAGCAAAAGTATGTGGGCTCTGTTACAAAAGACAAGCTGCTTGTTTACATGACCGAGAACAGCGGCATAGACAACCCCGGCGGCATCATAGTGCTGGAAATACCTCCCCGCAACTATACCCTTTACGAGATAGCCCGCATCTGCGAGAACGAAGATGTGATCATTCTGAATCTGCAAGTGCATACCAACGAGCTGGGCATGCTAGAGGTAACGCTAAAGCTAAACCGTTCCTCGCTTGATGCGGTGGTCTCGTCATTTGAAAGGCACAGCTATCGTGTGAAGGAAGTATATGGCGATGAAAATAAAAAGGACGACCTCACAGACAAGTATAACCTGCTGATGAACTATTTGAATATGTGACGCCAAGTCAAAATTCAAAAGCCAAAATTCAAAAATTCCGGCATTACGAAGCAAAAGTTTGCCTGATTTTTTCAAAAAATTTTCCAGGCTTTTTGAATTTTGAATTTTAACTTTTGAATTTGAAAGAATGATTGCGATTGATAACGTATTGCTGAGTGATGAAATAGTGCAGGAGCAGTTTGTGTGCGACCTGGACAAGTGCAAGGGCGGCTGCTGTGTGGACGGAGATTGCGGTGCGCCGCTTAGCGAAGAGGAAACAAAGATCATAGACGGCCTGTATCCGAAAATAAAATCAACGCTCACTCCGGAATACATTGCTGAAATAGAACGGCAGGGTACACACACTATAGACAACGAATACGGCTTTGTAACCCCGACTGTTAATGGCGGTATATGCGTGTATGGCATTACTGATGAAAAAGGCGTGGTGAAATGCGGCATAGAAAAAGCATGGAAGGAAGGAAAAATAAATTTCCGCAAGCCGATCTCCTGCCACCTGTTCCCGATACGCATTATCTCCCACCCCGGCTATGAAGCAGTGAATTATGAGCCACGGGAAACGCTCTGCAAGCCCGCCTGCAAACTGGGCAAGTCGCTGAAAGTACCGGTATATGTTTTTCTAAAAGATGCCATCATCCGTAAGTATGGCGATGAGTTTTATGAAGCGCTGGATGCTGTTGCGGGGAAGATGAAACGTGATAATGGGAAGTAAGAGCGGATAGATATTATTGCCCGAATTCCGTGAAGCCTGATACGAGATGGTATAAAAACACCGACAAACCCCAAAACAAAAACATTATTAATGCGGTTCTAAACACAATCCTATTTTTCCGTTTAATAAATCCAAAAGAGAGAATTACCAGTAGAATTAAAAAGACTATCCCGCTAGTAACGGCAAAAATCAGACCTTCTTTTTTTGGTAAAAACACATACAAGTCTGGATTGTTGTTTTGAAAATTGCGGATTTCGCAATAGTTCATGTAACACAAAGCAGCGCACCATAACCCCATGAGCACAGAGAAAAAATAATAAATTTGTATTTTGACCGATTTGCCACTCATTTAAATGTGTCTAAGTTATGAGCTAGATCCACCCGTTATTATAGAGCAGCTTGGCTATCTGCACCGCATTGGTAGCCGCACCCTTCCGGAGGTTGTCTGAAACGATCCAGCAGTTGAGTGTGTTTTCCTGTGAATAATCCTTTCTTATCCGCCCCACAAAAACCTCGTCTTTTCCCTCTGCATTTATTGGCATAGGGTAACCATTCATGGCCGGATTATCCACCACTACTATTCCTGATTGGTTGGAGAGCAGTTCCTTAATATCAGATTCGTAAAAACTGCTTTTCAGTTCAATGTTCACGCTCTCACTGTGCCCGCCAATAACCGGCACACGCACTGTGGTAGCGGTAACACGTATGGTCTGATCGCCCATTATCTTGCAGGTCTCCTGCATCATTTTTATTTCTTCTTTGGTATAGCCATTTTCCTGGAAAATATCTATGTGTGGTATTACGTTCAGGTCTATCTGGTGCGGATATATGTGATGTGCCATGTCTCCATTTCTTTGATCCATCAACTCTTTTACGGCTTTTTGCCCGGTACCACTCACAGACTGATACGTGCTGACCACAACCCGCTTTATACCATATTTCAAATGGATGGGGTTCAGCACCATTACCATTTGTATCGTGGAGCAGTTGGGGTTGGCGATGATCATATCAGCAGCAGTGAGCACATGGCCATTGACCTCGGGTACTACCAGCTTTATATCATTGTGCATGCGCCATGCAGAGGAATTATCAATGACCCGGCAGCCTGCGGCAGCAAACTTTGGTGCCAGTTCCAAAGACAACGCACCACCGGCAGAAAACAGCGCCAGTGAAGGCTTAATAGCAATGGCTGTATCTGCGCTTACCACCCTGTATTCGTTCCCTTTGAAAACAACTTTACTACCCACAGACTTTTCTGAAGCCACAGGAATTAATTCCGTCACCGGAAAATTTCTCTCTTCCAGTATTTTCAACATGGTGCTGCCCACAAGGCCCGTGGCTCCTACTACTGCTACTTTCATTGGGTAAAATTCGAAAGGTAAAAGTAAGGAATAAGAAACAGAGTGATGGATATTGCACTCCAGGGATGTATGATAAATTGCGCTTTTTAGGAAAATAGTTTTTAGTTGCCCTGGCCTTCAGGCCGGGGTATAGGAACAAAATAATTATTAGGCTTTAGCCAAAATAGACTTTACGAGAGGCGCTGTTGCTGCATTTTGGCTAAAGCCTGCGAGTATCATTGCTTTTCATCCCCGACCTGAAGGTCGGGGCAACTGAATAGAACAGTGCAACCGGTATTATTTCATCATGAAAAACGTCTGGCATGACTAAGGCGTCATCTCCGTTTTCTGCCATTTCTTTAAAGGCTTTGGCCCAGCCTTTTCTTTTGTGTGCTGGAGTTGAAGCAGAAATGATAATGCTACGATCGTTTACTTCTATGAGTACGTCTTTCGTTATTTTACATTGTGCCAGCATATTTTGAGGCAGTATTATTCCTTTTTGGAGTCCGATATTTACAAGGACAGTATTCATATTCCGAAGTTATTATTAAGTTTTAGTTTGGTCAAATTTATTCATTAGCAGAACCGATATTCTCCAGCAAAGCCCCGGAACACGGTTCCGATTTTTATCGTGAGGCGTTTTGGGGTTATCTTTGCGCCCTATGAAGAACCTGGGTTCGCTGAATAAATACTTTCTTAAGTACAAATGGCGGTTATTGCTGGGTTTGCTGTTTGTGGCTATATCCAGCAAATTCGCGGAGATGCCAGGAAGTGTAGTAAGGGATATTCTTAACGAAGTACAGGTTGAGCTTAAAAACAAAACATTCAATACCAGTAGTTCCGCACTCATACATGATGTAGTGTTAGCAGGCCTTACCCTGCTGGGCCTTGCGTTGCTTCGCGGCCTGTTCATGTTCATGATGCGGCAGACCATCATTGTGATGTCGCGGCACATAGAATATGACCAGAAGAACGAGATATACAACCACTACCAGGCGCTTAATACCCGCTTTTACAAAGAGCATTTTACCGGCGATCTGATGAACCGTATTTCGGAAGATGTATCACGGGTACGCATGTACACCGGGCCTTCGGTGATGTACTTTACTTCGGTGGTTTTCCTGGCCCTGTTTTGTATCATAGACATGCTTCGCGTAAATGTGATGCTTACGATCTGCGTGGTGGCACCGTTGCCGCTGCTCGCATTTTCGATCTATTATGTAAACAAGATCATTTTCAAAAAGAGTGGTAAGATACAGGCGCAGCTTTCCTTATTGACCACTACCGCACAGGAGTCTTATTCCGGCGTGCGGGTGGTAAAATCTTTTGTGCAGGAAAAGAACATGATGCGGTTCTTCGGCACTAACTCTGAGGCGTACCGGCAAAGTTCCATCAACCTCTCGCTTACCGAGGCGGTGTATTTTCCAGCCATGAACCTGTTCATTGGCCTGAGCATGATAGGCACTGTGCTAATAGGCGGTTACTTTGCCATCAAAGGGCAGATCACCACCGGCAACATTGCTGAATTTGTCATTTACATCAACATACTTATGTTTCCCATCTCAAGCATAGGCATGGTGGCCAGCATGACACAGCGTGCGGGTGCATCGCAAAAGCGGATAGATGAATTTCTGCATACTGAACCAGAGATCAAAACATCCCCCAACGCCGTAAATAAAGAACCGCTGGGTACTGTGTCATTTAACGATGTAACCTTTACTTATCCGCATACTGGCATAGCGGCGCTACAGCATTTTTCACTAAGCGTAAGGACAGGGCAGAAGGTCGCGATAATTGGCAAGACCGGTGCTGGTAAATCGACGATCGCGCAACTGCTGCTGCGCATGTATGATGTTACTTCGGGTGAATTGCTGCTGGATGGTGTCAACATCAAAAACTACGGGCTGCACCCACTGCGTACCGGTATAGCTTATGCACCACAGGAGGCCTATTTATTTTCAGATACCATTTTCAACAACATCCGATTCGGCAAAGACAACGCGACGCCTGAAGAAGTGAAGGAAGCCGCGCGCATGGCCGACCTGGATAAAGATATTATGTCGTTCCCCAAGGGATATGAAACCATGATTGGTGAGCGGGGGGTAATGCTCTCTGGTGGGCAAAAGCAACGCATGGTGCTGGCGCGGGCCATACTGAAGAACAGCAACATATTGCTGCTGGATGAGTGCCTGTCTGCCGTGGATACCCAAACCGAAAAGACCATACTTGCCAACTTGCAGGATTTCCTGAAAGGTAAGACCACATTTGTTATCACCCACCGCATCTTCACCAGTTGGACATTCGACCAGATCATTATCCTGGACAATGGCAGCATAGCCGAGCAAGGCACTCACGAAGAACTGATGGCACTCAATGGGAGGTATGCAAAGTTATACCGGCACCAGACCGGCTAGTAATGTTAAAATTATTACTTTAGTGAAAACTACTGTTATGATTTTCAGGCGGAATGGTGGAGAAAAGAAAACCAAAAAAGAACAAAAAGACATAATTGCCTGGCGGGGCCATGAAGTGACCCGCATAGAGGCTTTTAGCGATGCCGTATTTGGTTTTGCGATTACATTGCTTGTTGTTTCTCTTGAAGTGCCGAAAGATTTTGGAGAGCTGGTTCACGCTATGAAAGGTTTTATCCCATTTGCTGTATGCTTTGCATTGTTTTTCCAGGTGTGGTGTGCCCAAAACCTGTTCTTCCGGAGATTTGGGCTGCACGATGAGCGTACACTTACGCTAAATGCAATGCTGCTGTTTGCTGTGCTATTCTTTGTTTATCCGCTTAAATTTCTTTTTAGTGCATTCTTTGTTCCTCACGCTATTAAAGGCTATGAATGGGTAGAACTGATGTATGTTTATGGAGGAAGTTTTGCGGTTATATACTTCCTTATCGCGCTTATGTATCACCATGCATATCGCAAGAGGGCCTCATTAAAACTTACACATAGCGAAGCCTTTGAAACGAAGACCTACATGTACCGGAATATCGGCGTAGGTATGGTAGGTTTGCTTTCAATTGCAATATCTTCCCTGGGGCCCGAATATGCGCCCTTGGGTGGATTGGCGTACTCACTGATAGGGATCGTAGTTGGTTTGACCCATTCCAAACGCGGCAAAATCCATAGAAAGAAATTCGAACATCAGCCTGAACTGGGAAACCAGGTGATGGATGATGTGCCTTTGGCAACTCATTAGCGCCTATTCTTCCTCCCGCTCCTTCTTGCCTTTTGTCGCTTCTTTGCCCTCAATCACGATGACTATCTCTCCTTTAGGCGGATGCTGTTCGTAATGGGCTGCCAGTGCGGCAACAGTATTATTATTTGTCTCTTCAAACATCTTGGTAAGCTCCCGGCATACGGCTGCCTGCCGTTCGGCGCCAAACCAGGTGGCGAGTTCATTTAGTGTTTTTACCAGCCGGTGGGGAGATTCATAAAGTATCACAGTACGCTCTTCTTCTGCCAATATTTTCAGCATCGTTTGCCGGCCTTTCTTCAAGGGCAAAAAGCCTTCAAAAACAAAGCGGTTTGATGGGATTCCAGATTGTACTAACGCAGGTACGAAGGCTGTGGCTCCAGGCAGGCATTCCACGCGTATTTTTTGCCTGATACACTCGCGTACCAATAAAAATCCCGGATCTGAGATGCCAGGTGTTCCTGCGTCCGTTATCAGCGCAAAGGTTTTGCCGTCGGCAAGCTGTTCAACAAGGTGCGGGAGCACCTTATGCTCGTTGTGGGCATGGTAGGGGGTAAGCGGCTTCTGGATATCATAATGCCGCATCAGTACACTGCTGGTGCGGGTGTCTTCGCACAGTACCACATCCACCTGCCGCAGCACCTCTACAGCCCGGTAGGTGATGTCCCCTAGGTTGCCTATTGGTGATGGTATAAGGTAAAGGCTCATTACAATTTGAAAATTTGAAAATGATTGAATTTGAAAATGCTGAAAAAGTAGGGGTGCAAAACAATCCTAATTACAAATTCCCAACAACAAATTCCATCATTATTACCCCTCCGCCAACATCACGTCAAAAGACTCCATCACCTGGTTAGCCAGCAGTTTTTTGCATGCTTCGCGCGCCATTTTTTCGGCTTCGTCTTTTGTTGGGGCTTCCAGTTGCAGCGATATATGTTTGCCGATGCGAACTTCGTTAATGTTCGTCAGGCCCAGGTTATGCAGGCTGTTGTTTACTGCCTTGCCCTGTGGGTCCAGCAGCTCTTTTAGCGGCATTACATTGATGTGTGCAGTGTATTTCATAAATTCAAAATTCAAAAGTTAAAATTCAAAAAGGTGGTACTAAAGTACTCACAAATTGCGCTCACTGATTACATCCTCTCCGGGTACAAGGCCATAAACTGCCGGCTGCTTATAAATAAATGACAGCAATACATACACTATAAAAGCAGCAGGTATAGCAGCTACCCCTAAAAAAGGTATCGAAACAGCACCACCTGCAAGCACAGTGAGCTGCGGCCATAAAGTGGCTAAGCTCCATTTTGACGGTATCATCTTAAAGAACTTAACACCAGATACCATCAGCCAGCAAAGCAAGCCTATGACCAGGTACAGCAGCCACTTGTTCTGAAAATAAGCAGCGATATTATGAGGATTGTACCACATGATAAGTGGGAAAGAGCCCACAAAAATACCAACAGCCGGCACCGGCATACCAATGAAATAATTTTTCTGGCTGTCGGCAGTGATATTGAACTTAGCCAGGCGCAGCGCTGCAAAGCAGGCTATCAGAAATGCCGGCGCCATACCGATCATGCTAACATCAAAAGCATTCTTTTCGCCCATCAATGAATCCCACAGCAGTTTAAAAAGAATGACAGATGGCGCCACGCCAAATGATACAACGTCTGCCAGCGAATCAAGGTCTTTCCCGATCGGTGAGAATACTTTCAATGCCCTTGCCGCCATGCCATCCAGCATATCACAAATTGCTGCTATGCCGATAAATATGCTGCCCAGGTACATTTGCTCGGCCCCATGCACCCAATGCCAGTTGGGCATGCCGCTTTGTAT
Source organism: uncultured Bacteroidota bacterium (assembly GCA_903887415.1). GTDB lineage: Bacteria > Bacteroidota > Bacteroidia > Chitinophagales > Chitinophagaceae > Nemorincola. Next base: position 59,746 of record CAISPO010000037.1, read on the forward strand.
GCTTACACTGGTATAGGGCTGTGCAGTAAGTATGTATGCTATAGCAATGCAGCCGCAAAATAAATTGGCCAGCGTGAGCAGGTTTGGCAAATGTTTCATTGCGCCAAAAGTAATGATATTTTGGAGAATGGCTCAATCGCTCAATGACGAAAGGTTTCCATATCTGTCTGTTTCTCTGCCACCTGCAATCTGCTATCTGCCCCTGCCGACTGCTGCAAGCTACCGCTCCAAATCCGCCAGCATAGCCTTTGCCCGCTCGTTGCCCGGGTGCTTTTTGAGCAGGTGTTCCAGTTGCTTGCGGGCCAGTTCGGGCTTCTGGTTACTATGATACCATACAGCCATGTTGAGCAGGTTTTGTTCATAGTCCGGGTCCAGGCCATCTGCCCGTTTCAAGTAGTCGTAGGCCATCGTGTTGTTGCCCTGCTGCATGTAGATGTAGCCGAGATTAGTGTTCGCACTGATGTGGTTAGGGTTTTCGCTGGTTACGAACTCAAATACTTTTTGCGCTTCCGGTATCTTGTTCAGCGCCAGCAGGCATATGCCATACTTGTTTTCAAAATCGAGTGAGTACTTCCATATCTCGGTTGCCCGCTGGTACCAGGGCAGTGCTTGCTCCGGCTGCTGCAATTGGTAGTATGCTTCGCCTATCCGGTATGCTGTCCATGCGTCGCTCAGGGCGATCGGCTCTAGTTGCGCGGCATAGCCAGTTACCTTCTGATAGTCTTTGAGCAGGTAGTAAACCCTGATGTAATCCCGGTTCTGCTTTTTTGTGGCTTCAATGTTATTCTGTCTGCCCAGGTATAGTAATGCGGAATCCAGGAGCTCCTTGGATGGGGCATAACGCTCATAGAACTCCAGGTAGCCGCGAGCCGTAGTAATGGCATCGGGGTTATTATTATTAAAACACTTCATGCCCAGGAAAGCGGTGATCTTTCTACTTACGGTATCTGCTCCTGGCCGCTTACGGATAAAGTGGTCTGTGACTGCCACGTGCGGTATATCTATGCTGCCGTTATGCGGCATATGGCAGGTGACACAGTCATTGTTTTTTGTGGCTCTAACCTGTGCCGACTCGGTGCATTGCAGTTGGCCAGCAACAGTTCCATGGCAGCTTTGACAGGCATTGATAAATTGTGATCTAGGGGTAAACTTTACACTCACATGCGGATTGTGGCAAGTGATGCAGCTCATCTTGCCGGATTCAATGAAACATCTGCTCTTCTTCATTCGTTCTAAATGCGATGCCATGATCATTTTATCCTGTGCGCCCTCATATTCCGGCATAAACACATTCATCACTTCAGAGAGCTTCATGCCTGGGTGAAAATCGAAAAACGACTTGCCGTCATTAAGCACCGTGATGCCCTGTAGATGGCAGCGCTGGCACACATTGTTCTGCAATTCGGTGGACAATCGCCTTGGGTTAACAATCGAATAGTCCGGTCCTTTTGATGTATCCACTTGTGCAGTTGTTTGCCGCTCCATTACGTGTATGCTGCCAGGGCCGTGGCAGCGCTCGCAGTCTATACCGGTTTTTAGCAGCGTGTATTTATTCTCACTGTTGGCCACAAAATCAGGATAGCCATTGTGGCAGCTCATGCACTCTATTTCTATCATCCGCTTGAAGCGGGTACTGGCGCCTTTTTCAAAGCCAGGTGCGAGGTCCCATCTGTGCTTCTGCGTATAAAAGGTGATAGGTGCCTGATACAGATAACCGTTTACACCAAAGATGTGTGAGTTGGTATGTTGTCCTGAACCTACAACATAGTCCACCCGCTGTATGCGCTTATGCACGGTGTCGCCATCCTCTACCCGGAACTCCATAATGAAGAAAGAATCATTGTCCCAATAGGGTTTGTAATAATAATCGAGCGAGGAATCATAAACCAAAGCGTGTGAAGGTGAGAAATCAGCCGCGGATTTCTCCTTCGTTGCAAACCCGAATGACTGCCCCATGCCAGTCTGGATAAACGTCTGGTATATTGGTTCGTGGCAGCCACGGCAGGTTTGCATACCTACATAACGAGCAGCCGTGTCATAAACATTCTTCCATTTGGAGGTCTCCTGTGCATCGCCATCTTCGTTTTTCACAGCAGGACTATTGCAAAAGAATACCGGCAGTGTTATTGCGAACAATGCAAGAGTAAGTAATATTTTGCGGAGGAGGCGGGAGGGCATTGGAGGGCAAAATCTAGTGTAGTTTTATACCCGGAATAAATTTAAAATCCTTCTTGTTATACGTAAATAACGGCAGCCGGTATATAACACTCATTGCTCCAATTATTGCATCGGGGATTTGCAAATTATGTGACAGCTTGAAAGCATGTAACAGTTCAATTGCCTTTTCAGATACTTCGCTGTTAAAGTGAATGATATTATACTGCTTCACTTTTTTTTCCATTAACTGCAAATCTTTTTTATTTTCCATTCCCCTGTACAATTCCATTACAGAAACTGAAGGCATGAGTACATTTCCATTACCTATTGTTTTCAATTCATCAACAGTGTGAGGCAGTTCTTTAAATAACGAGATAAATATGTTTGTATCGCAAATCACTAAGCTCATAGCCTATTTCCCCACGCATTTTTACGAAGATCTTCCAATGAAATATCTCTTCCTTTCCAAATGCCGGCTAACGCAGTTACATCGGGTTTTTCAGCAAAAACTATTGGTAAAGAAGTGTCAATATTGCTTTTTGCTTTCTTTTTCGGCTTTGGAAGCTCAACAACAAAATCAAGGTATTTTGCAAAATCTTTTAGTGCCTCAAGCACTTTTGCATTTTTATATTTTATGATTACTTCAGGCATAGTTCATTCTATTATCTTAAGACAAATATACCTGAAAATCTTCACTGATTAGCGGGACGCGGTCCACTATTTGTGAAATGATAATGTGAAAGGTGGAAAAGTAGTTCCCCTATTTGTGAAATGCCCTAATGTGAATATTTAGACATTGTCTCAATTCCCTACCCAAACATCGCCAGTGTATAATCCTTTTTTCCCTTTTGCACGAGTATGTACTTATCATTAAGCAGGTGCTGCGACGTTATCTTAAAATCAAGCGCCGTCACCTTCTCTTTATTGATGCTTACGCCACCGTTTTGCAGCATTTTTTTTGCTTCACCTTTCGATGCGAATACCCCGCTTTCAGCTAGGAACGTGATCAGGTCAAGGCCCTCGGTAAGGGCAGACAATGAGCCGGTTACTTGCGATACACCATCCATCACTTCCAGCAGTTGCTGTTCACTTAGAGAGCGCAGCACCTCTACTGATGATTGGCCGAAGAGTATCTCTGATGCCTGCTTTGCGAACGCAAGGTCTTCTTCGCTATGCACCATTATGGTCATTTCATCGGCGATGGACTTTTGCAGTTTACGCTGGTGCGGTGCAATTTCGTGCTCTGCTATCAGCGCCTTGATTTCAGCAACCGGTTTGAAGGAAAATACCAGCGCCATTTTCGCAGCATCAGTATCGGGCAGGTTGAGCCAGAACTGGTAGAACTTGTAGGGAGATGTCCGGTTCCTGTCGAGCCAAACATTGCCAGTCTCTGATTTGCCAAATTTACTACCATCGCTTTTTGTAATGAGTGTGCAGGTAAATGCAAATGCATCCGGCCCGCCTTTGCGGCGGATAAGCTCTGTGCCGGTCACAATATTGCCCCATTGGTCGGCGCCGCCCATTTGCAGTTTTACATTATGATTGTTGCATAAATGGAAGAAGTCATAGCCCTGTATGAGCTGGTAGGTAAACTCCGTAAACGACATCCCCGTCTCGAGGCGCTTTTGTACAGAGTCTTTGGCCAGCATGTAGTTGATGGAAATATGCTTGCCTGCATCGCGTATGAAATCAAGAAATGAAAAATCTTTGAACCAATCATAGTTATTTACCAGCACAGCGCCATTAGCATCATTGTCGCTGAAATCAAGGAAGCGTTCCAACTGGCTACGTATGCCATCGCAATTTTTTCTTATGGTATCTACGTCCAGCAGGTTACGTTCCTGCGATTTACCAGATGGGTCACCGATCATACCGGTGGCGCCGCCTACCAGTGCATAGGGCTTATGCCCTGCACGCTGCAGGCGCATAAGCAGTGTTATTGGCAACAGGCTACCGACATGCAGGCTGTCGGCGGTAGGGTCAAAGCCGATATAGCCCGAGGTCATTTCCTTCATCAGTTGTTCTTCGGTGCCAGGCATTATGTCCTGCACCAGGTTCCTTTCTTGTAATTCAGCTATTAAATTCATTCAAAATATAGTTACGAAGCCGCAAAAATAGCATTTACACCTGCCTTTGAGGTATATTATTTTAAGTGTATATTTTTCGAAAATATTTACTTTGGGTTGCACTAAATTAATTTGATTTGCGATTTGTTTTATTATTCCGAATTTTGTTTCTATCTTTCGCTATTACTTTCAGTACTACTTAACAAAAATTTAAGCGTTGAAACGAATATTACTATCAATAGCGCTGTTTCTGCCATTCTGCCTGCAGGCACAATCCTATGATTTCAGCCATATAGGAGCAATGGAACACCATGAAATAGGCCTCACAGTAGGCGTTGCAAATTATTATGGTGATCTTCAACCGAAACTATTTCCGAACTATGGCTACCAGCCTATGGTGGGTATCGTGTATAAGTATTTCGTAAGCCCGCACATAGGGTTCCGGGTTCAGGCATCCTACACCAATCTTACAGCAGCAGACAGCCTTAGCGATATACCAACAAACAAAGAACGTAACCTCAGTTTTGCAACCCACTTGTTCGAGTTTTCCGGCGCCATGGAAATCAATTTCCTCCCGATCGAAGTGATGCGCCATAAGGCAACCCCATACATCTTCGGAGGAGTAGGAGCTTTCTACTTCAATCCACGGGCACAGGATGCGGCTGGAGATATTGTGTATCTGCGGCCATTGAGTACCGAAGGCGAAGGGCTGCCCATGTATCCCGACCGCAAACAGTACAGCCTTGTGAATATCGCATTTCCATTTGGCGGCGGCTTTAAATTCTTCATCGGCAAGACGCTGATGCTGACCACCGAGATCGGTTTCCGCTATACAAATACGGATTATATAGACGATGTAAGCAAGTCTTATGTAAACCTGGATACACTACAGGCTTACAAAGGAAAGATCGCGAAACAAATGTCTTACCGCGGCAATACAGTTGCCAACTGGAACGGCGATAATCCAAACTATGGTTTCCAGCGCGGCGATGATAAGTCGAACGACTGGTATTGGTATGGCAACGTTACTGTTACCATATTCTTCCGTGCCTTCGGCAATCCGAGGGAGTATATCAAAACCAGGTGCCCCGGATTCTTTAGGTAATCACGCCTCAAACCCCTCCCGCTAGGGAGCGGGACCTTGTTCCGGGCATTACTTATGGTTTAACTTTCATCTTCTATTGCATCGGTCGGCATTGTATAATCAATACATAGCCCGTTTGTAAATAAGCCTGGAATAACTTTTGCCAACGGAAAGCATACGGATTTAAAATGAAATATTAATATTACGAGATTAATCATCGTACCGGGGCATTCCTTTTTAACTTTTTCGCTTTTCAACCTTTTCACCTATTAGCTACCTTTGCACCTATGTTGCAGCAATATTGCGCGTCGCTCACCGAATATAAGCGTTTACAGACGCGGGAAGTAAAGATCGGCAACCTGCTGATTGGTAACGGGCATCCCATCCGGATACAAACCATGACTACCACCGATACGATGGATACAGCGGCCACTGTGGCGCAAACCATCCGCTGCATAGAGGCTGGGGCAGAGCTGGTGCGCATCACTGCACCCAGTAAAAAGGAAGCAGAAAACCTGCTGAACATTAAGAACGAGTTGCGTGCAAAAGGATACGATACCCCACTCATTGCCGATATTCATTTCACCCCAAATGCCGCCGAGATCGCTGCGCGAATAGTTGAAAAGGTGCGTGTTAATCCGGGCAATTACATTGATAAGAAGAAGTTTGACTTCATTGACTATACCGACGCCGAATATGCCAGCGAGACAGACCGCATACGCCAGCGATTCACGCCGCTGGTACGCATATGCAGGGAGTACGGCACTGCGATGCGCATAGGCACGAACCACGGCTCCCTCAGCGACCGCATCATGAGCCGTTATGGCGATACGCCAATAGGCATGGTGGAAAGTGCTATGGAGTTCCTGCGGATAGCACGGGACGAAAGCTACCACCAGATCGTACTCAGCATGAAGTCCAGCAACCCGCTGGTGATGGTGCAGGCATACCGGCTGCTGGTGCAGAAGATGGACGAGGAGTTCGGGGAATGCTACCCGCTGCACCTGGGCGTAACTGAAGCTGGTGATGGCGAAGATGGCCGCATCAAAAGCGCCATAGGCATCGGTACATTGCTGGAAGATGGCATTGGCGATACTATCCGCGTTTCCCTTACTGAAGACCCTGAGTTTGAGATACCCGTTTGCCGCGATATTGTAAAACGGTATGAGGGCAGACGGCAGACAGCAGACGGCAGTCGGCAGTTGACGGTTGACAGGCAGCTATTGTCTTATGATCCATTTTCATACCGGCGCAGGGAAACAATTACCGTGCAGCATATAGGCTCGCATCATGTACCTATAGTTGTTGCAGACTATAGCACTGACGATACTATTACTCCTGCAAGCCTGGAGCAAATAGGGTACACCTACAATGAAGCTACCGACAAATGGGCCATAAGCGATGTGGCAGCCGACTATATATATACCGGCGACAAAACAATAGCCTTTGCATTGCCGGGCACACTACAAGTAATATGCAATAGCGCTGTATGGCAATCCCAGGAAAAACATCATCCGCTTGTGCAGTGGGGTGTTGACCCGCTCACCGATAAGCTGCATTTTATTACTGCTGATGTAAATGCAAATACAACCGAGCTTGCTGCCTATCTTAAAGATGCGCCGGGCGCAGTATTGGTCGTGAGCAGCAGTGCGGCCAACGCCATGCAATCTATGCGCAGCTTCATTGCTGAGCTTACCAAAGCCGGTGTTACCTGCCCGGTGGTCATAAGAACAGAGAGCCGTGACAACACCGTCGATGAACAACTTATACACTTTGCTACAGACTCCGGTGGCTTGCTGCTGGATGGTTTTGGAGATGGTGTTTGGCTGGTAAACGCCAGCACCGGCCTTCAGACCAATAAGGTAAGTGGGCGTACTTATCTCGAAGTAAAGAGCAACAAACAGTTCCTCAACAATACTGCTTTCTCTATTCTGCAGGCTACACGCACACGCATCAGCAAGACGGAATACATCAGTTGCCCCAGTTGCGGGCGAACGCTATTTGATCTGCAGGAGACCACTGCGAAGATCAGGGCGGCCACCAATCACCTGAAGGGCGTGAAGATCGCTATAATGGGCTGCATAGTGAACGGACCGGGCGAAATGGCAGATGCCGACTTTGGCTATGTGGGCAGCGGGCCTGGCAAGATCACGCTATACAAGGGCAAAGAGGTGATGAAACGCAATGTGCCGAGCGATATAGCTGTGGACGAACTGATACAACTGCTCAGGGATAGTGAAGCATGGGTGGAGGTTTCGTGAGCAGTTCGCTGCAATGCCCTATATGAGACATTCTTTACACTCGCCAATAACCCATAAGTTGTGTGAACTTTGTTTGTTACACTCGCGAAGTGTGCCCAGCTAGAGTACAGATGCTTCCTGCGTCAGCATGACAAACATCATTGATAGCCTATTAACTGAGTGTCCCCCCCCCCCCCCCCCCCCCTCCATAGAAAGGTCTCTGCACAGCAAAGTGTTTATTCCACAATGACGAACTACAGGGCTGTAAATGTAAGCGGTGAACCGTTGACCTGGGCGCCTGCAGAAGTGCGGGCAACAACCTGTACTTTTTGTGATGAAACAGACGGATCACCGATGAGCCAGTTCGTTTGTGCGTAACCGTTGGCATTTGTTAATACAGAGGCGAGCGATACAGAGCCGCCTCCAGAGGTAACTGTAAAGTAAACAGTAACACCTGCCTGCCCAACTCCTGTATTATCTGTTACCTGGACAACTAATGGTGCACCAAGGTATTCAAATGCGGCGCCATGCTGGCCATCGCCGGATGTTTTCGTAAGTGTTAAGTTTGTTGCGGTTGCCTGCATACCCACTGTGTCTGTGTTCCAGGTCTGGCTGTTGTCAGGGATGCTGTAGCCTAACACATTTGCAGATACGTTGAATATCTGCTGCTCGGTATAGCCATCGGTAGTATTCTCCAGGGTATTTAATGAGAAGGTAGCCGTAGGGCAAACTACGCCATATATCTTCTGCACCATCTGCGGAGCTATGCTGCAGGACAGGTTAAAGCCTGCAAGCGGCGGGATGCTGTTGGTGAGCGATGCTGTATGCGAGAAGTTATAAACGCCCTGCCAGCCACCAGCGCTATAGACATCGCCAAGGGTATAGTTGTCGGAGGTTGTAAAAGAAGGAGTTCCGTTGGTAAGGGCGGTTACATTTCCGCTCACATTAGCAACATAAGAAAGGTAGGTAGTTACGACAATTGGCAACTGGCCGATCCATACAATGGTGCGGTTTGAAATAGGGTTGAGTACTACAGACGAGTTGATGTTCTCGGCAGAAGATGCGGCAACACTCATTTGTACATTTGCATTTAATGTACCGTTCTGGCACAGGGCTGAGAAGCCGGTCATTGTTCCATTCTGAAACTGCATATTGAAGTTCCAGTTAGGGAAGATGTTTATAGAACCGCCGGTAGCCTTCACCGAAGCTACACCATCCTGGAACAGTACCGAATTACCCAGATCAAACGTATTGGAGATGCCGGCGGCAAAATTGATATTGGCCTGCTGGAAAACGTCTTCCAGTTTCGCTGGAGTGGTAGTAAGCGTTACCTGGCCTGCCTGGCTGGTAACAGAAGTTACTTTCCTCAAATAGCCTTCACCAGTCATACCGACAATAATATCGTTAGGAATAAAAGCCGGGAGGTTGTTGCCGAAATAAGTGTATGTGCCCTGGCTGATCTGCGATGCAGTTGATGCCAGTAACCACTGCGTAGAGTCTATGACGATAACGCCGGGCTTGAGCACAACAGAATCAGGCGTGGTGGGCTGTGTGGTGGTAGTAGTCGTAGCGACTGTTTGCGTACTCAGCTTGTTGCAGGATGCAAAAGCGAAAACAACGGCAGCCAGCGCCACTACAAATATGGAAGAAATATTCTTTTTCATTGTGCTCATCAGTTAGTTGTAAAGAAGGCCGTGCCTTGAAAATTATTTAAAGAGCAGTACGCTCAGTCTTGCGCCGTAGCTTAAAACGTTTTCGTTAATACCGTCGATGTTGGAAATATTGGTCATTACGTATCCCATATAAGGCCCCAGCAGGTATGTGTTGTGCTTTGTGCGCCAGGCTATACCAGCGCTTGCATAATGCTGCAGCATCACCGTGGTATAATTGGCGGAGACATCGTTCCAGGAGTTGTTGCCCTGTATGCTATATACATCCAGCATATTGACTTTGAAACCAAGAGAAAGGCCGACCTGTGCATAAAACCCTACATCGGAGAGGTTGCCAACCTTATGCCTCACATCAACCACCTGGAACATAAGCGGCACGCCCGCATACCAGTAGTGATAGTTATTGTATGATGTGCTGCCGAAACCATCAGGTGAAGATAATGTACCGTTGAAGTTGCGGAGCTCAAGGCCATAAGATAAGAACAGGCGTGTGCTTGCGCTGTTAGTGTTGAACTGGTGCGCATACTGCCCGGAAACAGCCCAGGACAAGCCATTGGCTGAGGTAGGAGCACCATCGCCGCTAACCGAATTGAATATCGTGGAGCCGCCGAAATCAGCGAAGACGATAAACCTGGCATCGCACTTATGGCACTTTGCATTGGCGCAGCATGATGTTGTATCTGCTGGCATATCGTCATCGTCCGCAGCTGCGGGAGCAGGAGTAGTCTGGCCGCTGGCGAACACTGACCATGCTAAAGCACAGCTTATGAACACTACTTTTTTCAGGCCGAAACACTTGTTAAGGAGTTGCTTCATGTATATAATTATATCATCTGCAATAAAACAGGGTTAAATATACTACAATTTTGGAGAGTTGGTAGCTCTGTAGCAAACATTTTCCCGCCAAAGTTGTAAAGGTTTCTCGCAAAGTCGCCAAGCTCGCAGTTCTCTCATTCTGTTTTTAAGGCCGCCAAGCGCGAGTTTTTTGTCTGAACTATGACCCTATGGATACCAGAATTGATTACTGTGATTTTCAGGAATGCTCAAAAAAGTATGTTTAAAATAGGGATTAACGATAGATAATCAATGACTTATCGAAAGCGGGACTTCCGGTTTGCTTCCGGTTGTTGGCAGATAACTTCCGGTTTGAGTTGTTTTGTGTTGCCTTGAGACGGCAAGCATGCCGTCTCTACCATACCTATTTGTTTGAAATATCACATTTTTCATAGAAAAAAAAGTTTTGTGGATAGCCTTGGTTATTTTGTTGATTGTCAATGATTTGATTTTTAGAAAATGTCACAAACGTATCGCATTAGTATCACAGCGCCTTTCATTGATGTAAATTTTAAATATTCATAAATTGCAGTTCGTTTTGCCGCTGTTTGACCCACAAGACTACGATAAATGGCCGCAAGAAATGTGCCGGAACGATGTGACTGCCAGAAAAGAAATCCACATTTTTTCGGGGATTGAAAATCCCTATCGATGTTGTTCGGGATCATAAATCCCGAACGGCGGTGGATCAGCTACATTGTTTTATCAGCACGTCACTACGCGAATGAGATCTCTGCCGGACGCGAGCCAACCATCCCTGCCTACGGCAGGCAGGCCAGCCTGAAAACACTGCTTCGCTATGTTTTCAGGCATCCAGACCTGCGGTCGTGCACTCGCTGGCCCTTGAAAAAAGGAGGGGAGTGTGTTGCGTGCCTAGCGCGAGGAGCCGCATATTATTCATTTTTTTGGATGGGTTGAACTTTTGTCAATAACTTATAGCAATTTACCGGCTTTGGATAACTGTTTTTATCCAGTTGTAATTGCATAAGGTGTAAATGGGTTGGCGACCGTTTTTTGCGCGCATTAAGGCCAGTACGCCCTACAGTGGCAATGACATCCCCAGGCTTTACAATATCACCTAATTTCACAAATATTTTATTGTTGTGGGCATAATAGAAAAAATAATTGGAATCAGGTTCAAATATCCAGATATAGTTACCACCGCGCTGGCTGCCTGTCGAGTCCCAATTTGTTTCTAATGCAACAACAACGCCACCTGTCATAGAAAAAACGCTGACGGGTTTGTTGGTAAAATCATCTATTGCGTCCTGGTTTTTGTCCCTGATAAAAATGTCGTGTGCCGGATGCCCACCATGTTTATTCCCATCAAAATAATCGTATCCAGAAGCAATAAAACCATCACCATTTTTACCGCCGACAGCTTTGGCATTATAACCGCTTAGTGGGAATACCCATGTATCAGCTTTAAACCCTTTATTTGCGTGTGCGTAATAATATTTTTTAATTTCCGGAAGCAAGTGCTGCATCTGCCTTAATCCATCAGCCTTATTTATTTGCCTGTCCCTGATTTTTATGTTCAGAGCATTGAAATCAACGCAAAGGTGTATATTTTCCTGTGCAGTTGCCAAAGTAAAATTCATTACCAGGCACACGGCAAGTATCCGACCAATGAGCTGTTTTTTATTCATCTTCAAATCTCATTAGCTGACCAATAGTAAAAACCCATTCGGGGGTAATAATGTTGGTATGCGTATCGTCCATTTCATACCATGGGCTTAGCGCAGCGCTCCCGGGATTAACCAATACCTGCATTTCCTGTGCGGGCATATAGCCTTGTGCCAGCAGGTAAATCTTTTTTCCTTCTTTGTTTTTTGCAACGTCAAGCACTATCTCCGCGTGTCCTGGTGAGCCGCCTTTTATCAATATATCGCCTGGCTGGATGGCGCTATACTCCACATCCTTCAGCTCTTTAGAAAGAGAAAGGGTGCCACAATAAGTATAAATAACGTCCATGTACTTACAGAAACTACTGTAAGTATGATCGGCCGGCCCCTTTTTTACCCACTGCGCTTTATTACCATTGAAGGCAATCCTATAGCCCTCGGCCCATTTGCTGTAGTCTGCCCTGAAACCGTTTGTAAGGGTAAAATGTATTTTATTTTCCTGATGGGTAGTAAACAGGTATTCTGCCCGTACATGCATGATCACATCTGCACATTGTTGCAGATCTTTATCTCCTATTGGCATATCGATTACTGCCACATAAACGCCATTATTGTCTTTGATCCGGCCGTTGTAATAATGAACCATTGAGCTGACAGGTTTTAATTTTAAACCTCTCAGATATTCAGCAAATGAACCTTTAATAACATTTACTTTCGTATAACCTGTTGGTGCAGCTATCCGGTCATTTACGGTTTGCCCTACAGGGTTAATAAATGTAGATTGCTTTTGTTTGCCATATGCAATTATAGTGACGGTGAAAAAAAGTATAAAAACAAACGTTATGCGCATAAGATGTTTTGCAATCCAAATATAGTTATTTTAAATTCCCGATAATTAATAAAGGATGGGTTTTCGCATTACAATTTATTTACTAGCCACAGGAATCGAAAAATTCACCCAAATATTTTGTTATGGATAAAAATAATAACTAATTTCATGCGTTGGATAGTTGCTATTAGTGCTCTTTTGGGCTATAGTAGTTTATTCAGCGGTCATGTTTCGGCGGGGCTCACCATGACAACCGATCTTTCAGCTTCTGTAAAGTGTGGTATCATTTCTCAGAGGGCAGTTAGTCCCCGAATAAAAATGCTGTTTGCTATTTGTACGAAGATATTTTATGAAAAAAATACCGGCCTATCTGCGAAGCCTTTTTGTCTCCGTACTATTATTGATAGTTAGCGCGAGCGCGTATGCGTCGCATGTAGTGGGTGTGGACTTGTTCTATACCTGGCAGAGCGGCAATACTTATAAGATAACGCTGATCGTATATGGCGACTGCGGCCCGCTGAGCGCCACAGCTTTTGCATCCCTGCCTACCGCAACTCCGAACATCTGCATTTATGACGGCAATACCAATATAGATAATATTAACCTTGCCATACAGCCGCCATCGGCGGGTGTGGAGATAACACCAGTATGCCCGGCAGATGTGGACCTGACGCAATGCACCAATACTTCTTATACCATACCAGGGATCAAAAAATTTGTCTATACCGGTACTTATACGCTGCCTTATACCTCGGCAGTATGGCGGTTTGTGTTTATCGGGTTCATGGGAGATGGGGAGGCGGGCAGGGCCGCGGCGATCACCAATATAACGGGCGGCTCGATCATAGAGGTTGAGGATACCCTTAACAATACGGTGTATCATAATACCAGCCCTGACCTTACCGTAGTGCCTACACCGTTCTTTTGCCTGGACAACAGCGACAACTATAACCCGGGCGCTATAGATCCGGATGGTGACAGCCTTACATTCTTCCTGGTTCCCGGCATAAATTCCCCTGCTGCTATCAGCGGAACAACAACAACGTTCTGCGGCATAGGGAGCGCAGTAAGTTATGTACCCCCTTATACGCCTACGGCGCCTCTTGCCACAACCAGTTTTGCTTTCGACCCGACCAACGGGCAAATTACTTTTTACCCCAACGCACTGCAACGATCGCTGGTGGTGTATAATATCGAGGAGCGCCGAGATGGAGTATTTGTAGGCACAAGCCAAAGGGAAATGACATTCCTGGTACTCACCTGCACTACGCCGGCTATCTCGGGTGTACTTAGCGGCGCCGTAAATGGCACGATAGTAGATAGCACGCATTTCCAGACCTGCGCTAATTCGGGCCCGTTCTCGGTAAACATAAATCCTGTGGAACCCGGCACTACCAATGATATTACAGTAACCTATGCAGGCTTGCCCACAGGGGCTACATTTACCACAACCGGTAACGGCACCACCACACCGCACTGTACTTTTACCTGGAACTCCACCGGGGTAACACCAGGCACCTATACCTTTTTTGTTACTTATACTGACAATAACTGCCCGCTGGCCGGTGTGCAGACAATAGCCTACACCATTACCATAATGACGTTGCCCACCATCAGCTATTCGCTTGTTTCGCCAGCTACGTGCACCAAGAAAGCGGCCATATCCATTATACCTGGCGGCGGCGGCACAACATGGGCCATAGACCTCTCCAGCGGGCCGGGGGACACGATACAGTCGTGGGTATATCATGGCGCGCCATTCACTGACAGTATTGTTCCGGGTACTTATACGCTGACCATATACACAAACCCCGGCCATGTGTGCAAGGCGGACCTGGTCTTTACGGTAAATCCGCCGGTAGCTATAGTGCCTACGGCAACATTTACCAACCCCAGCTACTGCGGCAACAATGACGGTACCATAACGCTGCACCACTTGCCGGCAGGTACCACTGATACTGTAAAGTTCACCTACAACGGCGTAGTACAACCGCCGCAAGTGCATGTAGTGGCTGCAGACAGCACTGTGGTAATAACGGGCCTGCTTGCAGGAACTTATACCGGCATAACTGCAACGTACGGAAATTGCGTTTCAACAACCGTGGGCCCGGTGGTGCTGGTGAACCCGCCATTCACCATGCGCGCGCTCACCTCTGTAAACCCGACCTGGTGCGGGTACTGCAATGGTTCTATTACCTTGTACGGGCTGCGGCCTGGTGAAACCGATACCATAACCTATATTTATGCAGGCAGCGTTGCAGCTCCTGTTTATCATTTAATCGGGGCAGACAGCACTGTGACGCTTAGCGGCCTGTGCCAGGGTACCTATCTTAACTTTGTAGCCAAGACCTTTGGCGTATGCGTATCGAACGCATTGGGGCCGGTAACGCTTTCTGTGCCGCCGTTTACTATGCGGGCGCTAACATTTACGAATCCTACCTGGTGCGGATCTTGTGATGGTACTATAACTTTTTACGGCCTTCATCCCGGCCAGACGGACACGATCAGTTATTTCTATAATGGCGCGGCTGTGACATCGGGTGGTTTCCTTGTCGGGGCTGACAGTACCTTGACGCTGACGGGCCTGTGCGCCGGTGTTTATGCCGACTTCGTGGCAAAGACAGCAGGCATATGTGTGTCGAACACGCTGGGGCCGGTGACCCTTACCACACCGCCCTTTACGATGCGCGCTATTACGGCTACCAACCCGTCTTATTGCGGCCTGTGCGATGGAACGATAACGCTATACGGCCTGCACCCCGGCCAGACGGATACGGTAAACTATACGTATAACGGCGTAGCGCAGCCACCGGTGATACGACTAATACCTGCAGACAGCCAGGTGATCATTACCGGCCTTTGCGCGGGCACCTATGCTAACTTTGTAGCGCATACCGATGGTACCTGTATATCCAATACGCTGGGGCCGGTGACACTTACCGTGCCGCCATTTATCATGAGGGCTATCAGCTTCACTAACCCGGATTACTGCGGTGTGTGCAATGGTACGATAACCCTGTATGGCCTGCATCCCGGAGAAACGGATACCGTTACCTATACTTATAATGGAGCAGCGCAGCCTCCCGTGGTAGTGTTTATCCCGGCAGACAGCCAGGTGGTGATCACGGGATTGTGCGCTGGTGTTTATGCCAATTTCATTGCGCATACCGGAGGGGTTTGCGTGTCTAATACGCTAGGCCCGGTGACACTTACCGTGCCGCCGCTTGTAGTAAGGGCTATAGGTTTCACAAATCCGGACTACTGCGGTATCTGCAATGGCACAATAACCCTGTATGGTTTGCATCCCGGAGCGCTTGATACCATTGATTATACGAAGGGTGGGGTGGCGCAAACGCCCATTATCCTCACCATACCTGCGGACAGCATGATGGTGCTGACGGGGCTATGCGCGGGCGTGTATGATAATTTTGTGGCCCATGCGGGCGCTGGCTGTGTGTCTAATTCTTTAGGGCCGGTAACACTTACCGTGCCGCCATTTTCTGTTCGTTCGCTCACGTTCACCAATCCGGATTATTGCGGCATTTGTAATGGCACAATAACCCTGCATGGTGTTTATCCCGGAGAGTTGGATACCGTGAACTATACCTATAATGGCGCGGCTCAGCCGCCGATCATCCTCACTATACCGGCAGACAGTATGGTGGTGCTGACCGGATTGTGCGCAGGCGCTTACGATAATTTTATTACGAATACAGGCGGTGTCTGCGTTTCAAATACGCTGGGGCCGGCCGATCTCACCGTGCCACCGTTTACCATGCGCGCGCTTAGCTTCACCAATCCCGACTTCTGCGGTATCTGCAACGGTACAATAACTTTGTATGGGCTGCATCCCGGAGAACTGGATACGGTGAACTATACGTTTGACGGTGGAGCGATGCCGCCTATTATTCTTACCGTACCGGCAGATAGTATGGTATCGCTGACGGGATTGTGTTTTGGCACTTACGCTAATTTTGTTGCCAATACCGGCGGTGTCTGCGTGTCGAACACCTTAGGCCCTGCTGATCTTACTGTGCCGCCGTTTACTATGCGCGCAACTACCTACACTAATCCTACCAAGTGCGGTTTCTGCGACGGCAGCATAACGCTGTATGGATTGCACCCGGGGCAGACGGATACGGTGACTTATTCATTCAACGGGGCGCCGCAACCCGGCGGAGCCTACCTGATAGGGGCAGACAGCACAGTGCTGCTATCGAGCCTGTGCGAGGGTATCTACAGCAACATCGTGGCCAAGACCGGCGGTGTATGCGTAACTAATGCGCTGGGGCCGGATACACTCGTAGCTCCACCGATCATAGACAGCTTTACCTATGTGGTGCACGAAGGATGTAATGGCGATACCGTTGTTTGCACTAACTACTCCTGGCCTGCTTCTGACCTTACCTATACGTGGTCGTTTGGTGATGGCAGCACGAGCACCGCTACCAATCCGTCGCACATATATACGGCATCGGGCACATTTACCTTAAAGCTGATCATTACAAATACGCGCTGCGTAGATAGCATGAAGCAGGATGTGGAGCTGAAAAACCTGATCGTGGCGGGCTTTACGGCGGTGCCGGACAGCTTCCTGTGCCAGGGGAAACCAGTGGTATTTACCAATACATCTACAGGGGTGTCACTCAACTATACCTGGCTGTTCGGGGATGGGGCTACGACTTCAACTACCGATGCAACTCATATTTTTTACAACTCGGGTACTTACGATATCCAGCTTATAGTGACGAACTATGTGCCGTGCAGTGATACCGTGACCTTGCCGATAACTGTGGACTCACAGAGCGCAATAAGCATCAATGCAACCGATACGGTATTGTGCGGCGGGCATGATGTTACCTTCACCGGCATCTATACCTCATTTGGCAATACCGGCGTTATCTGGACGTTCAGCGACGGCGGCTTAATTCAGAATCAAAATCCGGTTGTGCATGGGTTTGCATCCGGGGGTGTATATACGGTGTCTGTGGAGGCATTCTACAGGGCTTGCCCGGATACCAGCACATGGAAGCAGGTGGTTATTTTCGGCTATCCTTCTATTGACCTTGGACCGGATACATCAATATGCGCCGGCAGCACGGGCATAACACTGATGGATAATGTCAATGCAGGCAATACAATGGCGAAATGGTTGTGGAGCAATGGCGAGACCACACCATACACAGCAGTGGTAAGCCCCGGATATTACTATTGTACAGTGACCATAGGAGGCTGCTCTGCGACAGATACCGTATGGGTGCAGAACGGCTGCTTCCTGGATATACCGAATGCCTTCACGCCGAATGGAGATGGATCGAACGATTATTTCCTGCCACGGCCATTACTGGGCAGGGGCCTCGCGAGCTTTACCATGAATATCTATGACCGGTGGGGAGAGCTGATATTTACCACTAATAATACCGAGGGCAGGGGATGGGATGGCCGCTTCAATGGAGTGATGCAGCCGGAAGGGGTGTATATCTATGTGATCGATGCCAGTTTCATAGATGGTGAGAAAGAGCACCACCAGGGTAATGTGACACTGCTGAAGTAACATTTAGAAGGTATCTGATTTTTTTTAGGCGTTCCGATGGCGCCTTTTTTTATCAAAACTTTCCCTTTAAAATTCGGAAATTTGCTTTGTGGTGTAGCCTATGCTATACGCAGTGTTGTGTAGAGACGCAAAATCTTGCGTCTCTACCGGAGCAATTATTACAAATAACGAGAGGCCGGAAAAATGAAATTCAAAATACAGAGCCCATACGAGCCAGCGGGAGACCAGCCGGAAGCTATAAGACAGCTTGCGGAGGGTATTGAGCAGGGTGAACAATATCAGACGCTGCTGGGTGTAACCGGGTCGGGAAAGACTTTTACGGTTGCCAATGTGATACAGCGGGTGCAGAAACCTACGCTGGTGCTCACACATAACAAGACACTTGTGGCGCAGCTCTATGGCGAGTTCAGGAGTTTCTTCCCGGATAACGCCGTGGAGTATTTTGTGTCTTACTACGACTACTACCAGCCGGAGGCATACATGCCCGTGTCGAATACCTACATAGAAAAAGACCTGTCGATCAATGAGGAGCTGGAGAAACTAAGGCTGCGGGCCACATCGAGCCTGCTGAGCGGGAGGAGCGATATTATTGTGGTGGCATCGGTATCGTGTATTTATGGTATCGGCAATCCTACTGAGTATGCTAACAGCATCATCCGGTTTAAGAAAGGCGATAACGTAGGGCGAAATCATTTTCTGCATCAGCTTGTTAATTCGTTGTACAACCGCAGCCAGGGCGAGTTTTCGCGTGGCACTTTCCGCGTGAATGGAGATACAGTAGATGTGAACCTGCCTTATGTGGACTATGGTTACCGTATTACTTTCTTTGGCGATGAAGTGGAGGAGGTGGAGAGCTTTGAACCGGATACAGGTAAGCGAATAGCAGTGATGGAAAATGCGGCGATATTTCCTGCGAATCTCTACATCGCCCCGCGCGATCAAATGACACAGATCCTATACGAGATACAGGATGAAATGAATGCGCAGGCTGACTACTTTAAACGAATAGGTAAGCACATAGAGGCACAGCGGATAAAGGAGCGGGTGAGCTATGACCTGGAGATGATACAGGAGCTGGGCTACTGCAGCGGTATTGAAAACTACTCTCGCTTCCTGGACCGGAGGAAGCCCGGGGCAAGGCCCTTTTGCCTGCTTGATTATTTCCCTGATGATTTTCTGCTGGTGATAGATGAAAGCCATGTAACCATACCGCAGATCAGCGGCATGTATGGCGGCGACAGATCGCGGAAGCTGACGCTGGTGGATTTTGGGTTCCGGCTGCCGTCTGCGCTGGATAACCGGCCACTGAATTTTTATGAGTTTGAGGCGCTGGTGTCGCAGGTGTTGTTTATTAGCGCCACGCCGGGAAAGTATGAATTGGAACATACAGGTGGGGTGGTAGTGGAGCAAATAGTGCGCCCCACAGGCCTTCTGGAGCCGCCAATAGAGGTGCGGCCAAGCATAAACCAGATAGACGATCTGCTGGATGAAATAGACAAGCGTGTGAAAAGCGGCGACCGGGTGCTGGTAACTACACTCACCAAGCGCATGGCCGAGGAACTGGACAAATACCTGAAGCGCATAAACATCAACTCCAAGTACATACACTCTGAGGTGGATACACTGGAACGCGTGGAGATACTACGCGACCTGCGCCTGGGCAATATAAATGTGCTGGTAGGTGTGAACCTGCTGCGTGAGGGACTGGACCTACCAGAGGTATCGCTGATGGCAATACTGGATGCAGATAAGGAGGGTTTTTTGAGGGATGAGCGATCGCTAACACAGATGGCGGGCCGTGCAGCAAGAAATGTAAACGGGCTGGTTATATTTTACGCTGATAAAATTACGGAGAGCATGCGCCGCACCATGGATGAGACCGACCGCCGCCGGGAAAGGCAAATAAAGTATAACCTGGAGCATGGCATTACCCCGATGACCATCAAAAAATCGATACAGGAAATAATGCTTCAGGGCTCTGTGCTGGACATAAAGGGCTATGATGAAAACAGCAAGTATGCAGCGCCGGAGCAGCAATTGCCTATGGCTGCGGAAGACGATGTAGCATACCGCTCAGCAGCGCAACTGGACAAGATAATAGTGCGTACTAAGAAGGATATGGAGAAAGCAGCAAAGGACCTGGACTTTATGGAAGCAGCGAGGTTGCGGGATGAGTTGTTAAGGTTTCAGAAGGAAAGGGAGGGGTTGAAGTAGAGGGTTATTTACCTTCGTTAGGTGGTCTCGTATTTGTCATGCTGAGGCACGAAGCATCTACACACCAAAAGGGAATTGCTTAATTTGTGTCTAAAAGCAGCTTTTCTAGTCAGATATGAAACCATTAGGTGTTCACAATTATTACGTTTACATTCTTACCAATGTCAACAAAAATGTCTTTTATATTGGTGTTACAAATTCTGTAGAAAACAGAGTTGAACAGCACAGGGCCGATGCTAACGGAGAGAAGAAAACCTTTGCAGGCAGATATAATTGCATTTACGTGCTTTACTTTGAACGGTTTCAATTTATCAATGATGCCATATCCCGTGAAAAAGAATTGAAAGGTTGGACGAGAGCGAAAAAGGAATCGCTAATAACCAGCTTTAATCCGAAATGGGAATTTTTAAATCCGCAATGGTGACTTACAGAATAGTTGCGGTTTGCAGGTTTCGTGGCTTTTGCACCCATATCCTGGCAAGAAACGCGAGTACCTTCATCGTGAGTAAAGATGCTTCGTGCCTCAGCATGACAAAAGCAAGTAAGACCCAAGACAGTGAGCAAGGTGGATGCTATTTATCGAGTCTTATATCCCGTTTTACAATCAATGATACCGCTCACCTTTTTAATGCCAGATGTGTTTGATACCCACATCTGGTAATTGCCTTTAATTGCATTGCCCCTACCTGGCTTACTGGATGATTCGGTAATATTAACTACTGCACTATCTACAGAATATTTTTGTCCACCGTTAAAAGATTCTTTGAAAGCGCTTGTTAACTCACTTATGTCAACGGTATCTCGGGAAGCGCTGCCAGCCATTTGTGAAGTTGGGCCACTCTTTTCTCGATAAGTGCCGATGCCGTTTGCGGGCCCGATAGCGCCTGCAATTGTCAGGAATATTGGGAAAGCTGGTGAACTGTTAATTGTCAACGTGAATATTGAAGTATTGCCTGTTTTGATGATGTCACAGTAATAGTCCAGAGTGTCTGAGGGGGTGGGATGGATTTTAACTATTTTCTTCGCAAACCTTCCGGTGCCCGTTCCTTCAGTAGTGATGTCAGGCTTGCCTTGCGCGTCCTCTGATGGCGCAATCGTTCCGCCTTCAAAGCCCATAATTTGAGAGAAAGTATCGGTATAAGTCGCACCATTATCGGTAACGGTAATAATATTTACTGAAGGTTTGTTGTTGCAGGATATTATCAACAGGACTCCTAAAAAAGGTAGTAACAGCTTTTTCATCTTACGGATTTTTGAGGGTTAAATATACTGCTAATGAATGGCCTGGGCCTGAAAATTAACCTTATTTAACGATTGCCACGGATTTGGATAAAGCGCTATACCCCTATCTTCGCAAGACTTATTTTTTTTCACAGAGAGGAGTTATTTATATTAAAGATGAAAGGATTTTTTCTGCTCCTTTGCGTGATGTGCTGCACCTGTGCATATGGCCAGGGGGGCGTAAAGATCATAGGGAAAATAAAAGATGCGACAACACATGCTGCTATTGAGTATGCTACCATAACCGTAGCAGACCGGTCTTCTAAAAAAGTTATCAACGGTGCTTCATCCGACAGTACCGGCGCCTTTATCGTCACCGGCATTCAGCCCGGGTTGTACACGATCACCGTTGACTTTATTGGTTATAAGAAACAAATTATCGATAGCGTTGCAGTAGGTAATAGCAAGGTGTCCTTAAAAACCATTTCACTAACTGGTGCCGGCAAAGTGCTGGACGCTGTTACGGTCACTGCAAGCGGGCCGGTGATTGAGAACAAGCTAGACAAGATCGTGTACAATGCGGCAAACGATATTACTTCGCAGGGAGGCCTGGCGCTGGATGTGCTGAAGAAAGTGCCGCAAGTGAATGTAGATATAGACGGCAATGTGGAGCTGCAGGGAAATTCCGATATCCGTTTCCTGATCAATGGAAAGCCGTCAAGTGTATTCGGAAGCAGCATAACCGATGCGCTATCGGCCATACCGGCCAGCCAGATAAAGAGCATAGAGGTAATTACCAGTCCCGGCGCTAAGTATGACGCACAAGGCACAGGCGGCATCATCAACATTATTTTGAAGGACAACAAAATGCAGGGCATCAATGGCAGCATTAACCTATCCGGAGGAACGAGGCTGGAGAATGGCTCTGCAAACCTGAACTACCGGCATAACAATTCTGGCGTAAATGTTTTCTTTAGCGGTAATGCGCAACTTGTATCGCGTACCCCTACTACCCAGGACCGGTCCTCATTCGACTCAGCGGCGAATGCGACTAATCATCTGATACAAGATGGCTATACCGATCTGACGAGGGATGGATACCAGGCAGGGGCCGGACTTGACTGGAATATTTCCAAACACGACAATATTACGGCTGGGGTGAGCCTCAACCATTTTGAAAATACCAGCCAAGGAGTTACCAATGTGCAACAGGACACAGCTGGCAGCTCAGCGCCGAGTATCAACAGCAGCCGGTATTCTTACAATCATTTTCAAACCAATTCGTTCGATTGGAGCCTTAATTATAAAAAGACGTTTAAGAAGGAAGGCGAAGAGCTTAATATCTTGTATAGCGCCTCGAGTGGGGCGCCGGTAACTTACTTCCAGCAGGCGAGCACTTATGTTGGAGCAGGTGCACCGTTTACTGGCTCAGCCAGCAATAATCCCGGCACTGATATCAGCAGTAATATCTCCGTTGATTATACGCTCCCGATAAAAGAACATTTCATCCTGGAAACAGGCGTAAAAACGACGCTGCAAAACATAACGAGTACAGCAGACGTGACCGCTTTGCAGCCGGCTACGCAAACATATGTATCTAATCCAAACCAGTCGTACAATCTGGACTATGATATGCGGGTGTATGCCGGATATCTTTCTGCTTCCTTTCCGCTGACCAATTTTTTGAAAGTGAAGGCAGGAGCGCGGTATGAGTATACGGATACGAAAATTGATTTTCCGAACACCAGCATTCCAGCGTATGGTACCGTAGTGCCATCGGCAATACTTTCTCACGATTTTAAAAATAACCAGTTCATAAAGTTGTCTTATACACGACGTATAGAGCGGCCGACCTACCGGGATGTAAACCCTTTTCTGAATTTCGCTGATCCATATAATATCACTACCGGCAATCCGCTTCTGAAACCTGAGATCGGGAATAACTTCGAGTTCGGGTACAATAAATCATTTGGTAAGGGCAGCAATATTTATGCGGCATTGATAGAGCGCATCAATAGCCAGGACCATAAGCAGGTGACTACTCTTCACCAGACTTTTGATTCTGTCTATAGCAACGTTTCGGTGACCGATGTTGAGAACATAGGTACAGAATATAATGCAGGCGTGAATGTTTCCGGTTCATGGTCTATCAAGGACAAACTTACGCTACGGAGCAATGTATTTTTTATGCACCGGCACAGCGTGGGGCTTTTACCCGGCGATAATGCCGATGGGAACAGGTTCAGGACAAATCTGAATGCCACCTATCAATTGCCGCATAACCTGGTGACGGAAGCCTTTGGTAATTACAATGCTGCGACAATCAACATTCAGGGCCGTACACCGCAGTCTATTACCTATACGCTGGCATTCAGGAAACAATTCTGGAAGAAGAACGCAAGTGTGGGGGTAACAGCGACAAACTTGTTTAATGAGTACACAAGGCAGGTAGCCACGATAACTGCGGCTGACTATAGCTCATATACTATACGTATGCTGCCTTACCGGTCGGTGGGGATCAGTGTTATGTATAAGTTTGGAAAACTGGAATTCAAAAAAGACAAAGAAGATGATTCTTATTTGAATAATCCGCCGAGCATGGGGAGTTAGAAGGGAGCCTATCAATGTTTGTCAATAATTTGTTGTTACAAGAAATTACCATACTTGTTTTAATAAAAAAACTTAACTAATTTTGATAAACTAGTTGCTGTTAAATGGTTATTAAATTCAATAGTGAATACCTGGAGTTGCTTGCAATAGGCGGAAAAGTGAAAGGTAAACCAAGGTATGATGCTGAAGTAATACTTAAATACCGGAAGACGTTAAAGAAACTGGAAGTGATGCCCAATACAGCCGGATTAAGGCAATTACGGAGTTTGAATTTTGAGGCATTAAAAGGCGACTTGGTTGGTTTGTATTCAGTAAGAGTAGATTATAGGTATCGCTTACTGTTTACGATAGAAAAAGACCTGGTAACTATAACTGAAATAATAGTGATAGAAGACTTGAATAACCATTATCAATAAATATGTGATGAGAAAAGGGAAAGTATTAAGCGCAACCGGAGCAGAAATTAAGGTCAACGTATCTCTTCATCCTGGGGAGGTATTGGCTGAAGAACTGGCGGAGCGAGGTGAGGTGAAGTCTGCTTTTGCAATGAGAATAGGCATGTATCCATCGCATTTCAGCAATTTACTGAAAGGGAAAAGAGATGTTTCTGCGAGTATCGCTGTCAAATTGGAAGAGGAACTGAAGGTGCCAGCGGAGTTTTGGCTGGGGCTGCAAATGGATTATGACCTGCTCCATGAAAGGGAGCGGATAAATGGGTTGATGGCGCATTAGTAATATTTAAGCCAACTTTTCAGGTAATAAAAGCTGTCTTAAGTATAATAAGTGTTTACACTGAACATCTGCAGTCCCTGGGACCCGGATTTTGGAAAAGCTAAGTAAGGTATGTTGGGTTGTTTTGTATTTATTTTTGACAATATTGTATTTTAACCATTTAAACGAGTCAGTAAAGGAATTGACTACCAATCAGAGGAAACAGACAACCACGTATATTACGCAAATTTTAAATTTTGAAAGTATGACTATAAAAGCAAGCGAGTTCATTTACGTCAAAGAAACAATCATAACAACAAAATCCGAAAGGCCAACAAAATCCGAAAGCCATTATATATACTGCCGCTCCTAAAAAGGGGCGGTTGTTATTTTATCAATTTATATAGCTAAGCTAAAATTGGATTATTGCAACAGGGCTCAATAACCAATACCTCCCCTTTGAATAACCCCTTTATACCCGTAACTTCGCAGCCTTTAAATTACATTTAATTACAAATGAGTTCCATAGTAGATAAACTGGAGGCAATTAAGGCGAGGTTTGATGACCTGGGGGTGGCACTCACGAATCCTGAGGTGGTGAATGACAATAAGCGCTTCTCGGCAATAAGCAAGGAATACCGTAAGCTGGAGAAAATAGTGGATGTTTATAAAACGTACCGGACCTGTGTGGATAGCCTGGATTTTGCAAGGGAAGTGCTGGAAACAGAAAGTGACGAAGACCTGCGGTCGCTGGCGAAAGAAGACCTGGAAAAGCTGGAGCTGCAAAAGGAACAACTGGAAACAGATATACGTAACCTGCTGATACCTAAAGACCCGCAGGACGAGAAAAATGCTATTATAGAAATACGTGCGGGTACCGGTGGCGATGAGGCGAGCATATTTGCGGGAGACCTGCTGAGAATGTACACCAGGTATTGCGAGCGCAGAGGCTGGAAAGTAGCGTTGGTGTCGGAGACAGAAGGTACGGTGGGGGGCTATAAGGAAATACAATTGGAAGTAGTAGGTGAAGATGTATATGGTGTGCTGAAGTTTGAGAGCGGGGTACACCGGGTGCAGCGTGTGCCAGCTACCGAGGCTAGCGGCCGGGTGCATACATCGGCAGCTACGGTAGCGGTGATGCCAGAGGCGGAGGAGATAGACTTCGAGCTGAAAGACAGCGACCTGAAAATGGAAACAGCGCGCAGCGGCGGGGCAGGCGGCCAGAACGTGAACAAAGTAGAAACAAAAGTGATACTGACACACATACCTACCGGTACTGTGATCACTTGCCAGACGGAGCGCTCGCAGCTAGGCAACCGCGATAAGGCTACTTCTATGATGCGGACGAGGCTATATGAGGAGCAGGTGCGCAAACAGGAAGACGAGATAAGCCGCAGGCGAAAAAGCCTTGTGAGCACCGGCGACCGGAGTGCCAAGATCAGGACGTATAACTATCCGCAGGGGCGAATCACGGACCACCGGATAAATATGACGATCTATGCGCTTGATGACTTTATGAACGGGAATATACAGGATATGCTGGATGCGCTGCAGTTTGCCGAGAATGCAGAGAAGATGCAGGCGGGGGAAACGGTAATTTAATTCGACAATTCGACAATTTGAAAATGAGGTAATTTGAATAATGCAATTAAGAGCGTGTTACAACGTTATAAACTTACTAATACTTAAAAATGACAAACACATCCTTTGACCTGGTGGATATTATCAGGACGATACAGAAAAGAAGACGCTTTATTATGCTGATGACTGTTGTGGCAATAGCGCTCGGCGGCGCTTTCTTGCTGGTAAGGCATACCAAGTACAAAGCGGAGGCCAACTTCTTTGTTAATAACCCGCTTTATGGCGACCGCAGCACACTGTTCCGGTCGCAGGATACGCGTTATGTGGACTACTTTGGCGGAGATGATGATGTGGACAAGATAATGGCCTTTGCCAACTCGGATACAGTGAGAGACCGGATCATACGGAATTGTGACTTCGATGTGATCTACAAACCACTAAATATTAATGACCCGAAAGACCATGCCAAACTGATGAACATCTTCAGTAAAAATTTCAACCTGAAGCGGACAGAATACAAGGATATATCGCTGACCTATATAGACCGGGACCCGGTAGTGGCCGCAAATGTTGCGAACATGTCGGTAAAAGTGCTGGAAGAGACCTACCGGCATTATTACAACGCAGTAAAAACAAGCATTTATACCTCCATCAATGACAAGGTAACCCAACTAGACAGCGCTATCAATGTACTTACCGATTCATTGGCAACAATGCGTGACCAGTACGGAATATACTCCCTGATAAGCCCGGCGCGCCGGGATGTTATGGCAGGCGAGATGAAGGGAGGCGGTAAAGGTTATGGCCGGGCGATAGAGCAGATACAGAATGTAGAATCAGTGAAAGACCAGTTAGTGACTGACCGCGCACATTATATCTCTGCTTTAAATGAGTTTTCCGCTACGGAGAACAACGCGATGCAGTTTCTGAAGGTGATAACAAGGGCGCTGCCGCCTACATCGCCTACGGGTGCCGGACCTGTTATTGTATTGGCTGCAGCAGCTTTTCTTGGTTTGTTTTTCAGCAGCGTATATGTTTTGATGATGGCCTATTTCCGCAAGCTCAATGCGGTAGTGAGGTAGTACCCCATGATGCATTCTATCAGAAATTTGGTTGTGAACTGATTTTTCAATTTTACTTTTGCCTATAACGAGCAACATACGGAATAAATGGTTTGACGTTGCGGCTTTTTCCGTGCTGTTTGCGACCGTAATTGTATTTGCACTTACCGGCAGCTACTTTGTGCTGGCCGCACCATTTGTTTTTTTATGGGCTGTACTTTTGGGCGTAAACTGGAAAACCGCGTACTGGATATTCCTGTTCACGATCCCCGCATCTATACAGATCAATTTTGCGGGGGATACCATGTCTATTACACTGCCAGACCAGCCCCTGATGTGGTCTTTTCTGCTGATGTTCCTGCTGATATGGGCAAGTAACCCTTACATTATACCGAAATGGTGGTGGCGTGACCCGCTGGTGCTGGTAGTAACGCTGCAATTCCTTTGGACCATTGTTGCGGTTGTATGTTCTAAGATGATCTTTTTCTCCTTAAAATTCCTGCTTGCCAAGACGTGGCTGCTGGTTTGTTTTTTCATTTTGCCTATCTGGATATTCCGGGAGAAAAAAGATTTTATCAAAGGGTTCGTGCTGCTGCTGATACCCATGCTTATAACGGTATTAGTGATACTGGTACACCATGCCATGCTCGGCTTCCGGTTTGATATGGTCCAAAAGTCCATGAGCGGATTGTATTATAACCATGTGGATTATTCTACGGTTATATCCATGTTTTTTCCTTTGCTTCTGATCGCAGTGCCGCTTACCAAGGGCAGGCATATTTTTATACGGGGCGGGCTTATTGTTATCATTCTCCTGTTTATTGCGGGCATTGCGTTTGCGTACGCACGTGCAGCTGTAATAGGCGTGGTCTTTGCTGTTGTGATCGGTATTGCCATGCGAATGCGGCTGGTGAATTTTGTGATGCCCGCGTTTTACGGCCTGATCATCCTGCTCGTAAGCTACATGGTGCAGAACAATAAGTATATCGACTTCAGGCCCGATTACAACAACACCTACATGCACAAAAATTTTACCGACCATGTGATCTCCACATTCCGCGGTAAAGACATGTCTTCGATGGAGCGGCTGTACCGGTGGATAGCCGCTATAAGAATGAGCAAGGACCGCCCGCTGACGGGGTACGGGCCACGTGCGTTCTATTATAATTATAAGCCGTATGCGGTTACTTCGTTCCGCACCTATGTGAGCCGGAACCCCGAGCAGTCAACCACGCACAATTACTTTCTGTACATGCTGGTGGAGCAGGGATGGCCGGCGATGATACTTTATGCCATACTTATGGTGCTGATCTTTGCCAAGGCGCAAAAAATATACCACCGGTTCAAAGACCGGTTCTACCGGCATGTTACCATAGGCCTTGCTATGACTATAGCGGTAGGGTTTATCAATAACTTTTTCTCGGAGCTGATAGAGACGCATAAGGTAGCGGCGCTGTTTTTCATTCCGCTGGTGCTGCTGGTGATCCTTGACCGCAAAAGCCGGGAGGAAGCGGGTGAGGAGGGTGTGTCGCAGAATCTCTCGTAAAGGCAAAAAAGGGTCTCTCGCAAAGGCGCCAAGCTCGCAATTCACTCATTTCGTTTTTAAGGTCGCCAAGCGCGAGTAAAGGATTTTTGCAAACATAAGAGCCGCAAACCCGCCTCTCGGGTTGGGGAGCTAAAATTACCAGCTACCTTTGTTTTCCCGGAATTCTTTAGGTTTTACAATGGTGAATACCCTGGAGATATTGAAGCCCAGGTGTATATCGCCTTTCGCCCAGCTATCTGTTGTCTGGCCTATAAATGTGCGTTCGGTAATTCCCTGCGAGTTGGTCAGCATCAGTTGGAACACGTGACCACCGGTTTCTATATCTATGCCAACGGACAGTGAGTTATAAGTTGGTTGTCCATTGTAAAGCATATCTGCATTTGTTACCCTGAAATAATATTCTCCGGTAATCGCTATGCGCTTACTGACTTTTACCCTGCCGCCGATACCGATAGCAATAGTGTTATTGGAAAACTTGCTGCTATCCACCAGGTTGTAATGAACGATCGTGGGCATGAGTTGCAGCGATAACGCATCGCTGAATTTCCTGGCTATTAAAATTTGGTTGGTGTAATATAGCCTGTTGGTAAAAAGCCATGTATCACCTGCCGGCAGGGAAGGTGCGGGAGTGGTCTGAACAGACATAGCGCCAACGTAACTGACTGTGACGGGCATCCCGGTTTTTTTCTGTTTCAGCAGTTTGATCTTCACAAAACCATCGTCTTCTTTATTAAATACGCCGTGGCCAAGCCCTACCATCAGCCATTTCGTGACACCATAATCAAGCGCCAGTTTCGTGGTTGCATTGTCTATGCCGAAGAAATTCTTCACATCGTTTATGTCCCCGAAACGGTGATCAATGCGGAAATCGAGTACGCCGGAGGCTAAATTCTCCACACTGCTGCCATCAATGATACGCGTAGCTTTAAAAGTAGCTGTGGTAGCCTCGTTCTTAGCAGGTACATCATTAAGCATGTTCATAAGGCTGTCGGCCTGGGCAAAGGAAGCAGATGCAAAGCAGCAAGAAAGGATAAAAAGTAAAAAGATCTTACGCATAGAAACTATTTTTGAGTGAGGTCGCAATCCAGGGTGATCGTAGCTTGTTTATTCAGTTTATCCGCTACCAGTGAAGGGATATCTATTTTATAATCTTTCAAAACCACGGGGAAAACTGCTTTTGCACTTACTGTATTTCCTTTTACAGAAAGGGTTCCAGGCACGCTTACATCATTGGTAATGCCGTGAATAGTCAGCTTGCCGCTAACCTTTACTTTGTAGGCGCCATCCCTGGAAAAATTAATGGCGCTTATGTTTGCTACGGTGCCCTTAAATTCTGATTTTGGATACTTATCGCTCTCCATGTAATTCTCGTTGAAGTGCTCCTTCATCAGCTCACGTTCAAATTTGAAGCTCTTAATGAGTACCTGGAAAACGATATCGCCGGACTTTGCGTCCATTATGCTAGCCACTTCATTATTTACCGCGGCCACTTTTTCGGGAGAGCTTGGCGCTGTGACATCAAAGTTGATCCTGCCTGTGCGTGTCATATATTTTTGAGCAAAGAGTGAGCTGGTAGCTGCGGCTATCAGGAGTCCCGTAATAATTACTTTTTTCATTCTGCTATTTTTAAGGTAATTAATTGTTTGGTGCACCCTCATTTACCCAGCGGGTGACTTTGTTAATATCGCAGGCGGATAATTGTGTGCCATTTTTCGGCATATTGTTGTGGCCACGGGTTGGGGCGAAATTAATATCGCTCACGACCCAGCCGGCAAGCGCGTTGGACTGCAGGACACTGAAATTGGTGTAGTCATATCCGCTGGTACTTGAACCGGCAGCATCATGGCAACCATTGCCGGGGCTAAAACAATTGGCCGATATTATCGGCTGTATGTCGTGCGAATAGGTGATAGTAGTAGTGTCGCAGGTAGTAGTGTTCGCAGTAGTGGCGGGATAAAGTTTGTCGTATTTATCGTTGTAGCATCCTGTAAATATCAGCAGTAAGGCGGCAGCCATTATTATTTTTCTCATCGCAACAATTGAAATTATCAGTGGTTCAATAAATTATTTCGTTGTTATAATACAATCTGTGAGTGATACACCGGTTATGCCATTGCCGGAGCAGAACCCTTTCACCACGATGTTTTGTCCCTTTACCGGGGCCGCACCTTTATCACGAAGTGCGCACTGTACACCAGCCATCGGGTCGTCCGTTTGCAAAATGATCATCAAGCCCCCGTCCTGGTTCTTGTCTATCTCACTGATTACGCCGGTTACTTTGATCGCTTTATTTAAATATTTGGCGTCTGCAGTTTTTTCGTTTGTGGAATATTCCTTAGCCAGAGTCTCTGCACTGACATCAATGCCTATTGAGTTTTCCACCTTTTTTGCCGGCATGTGCCACAAATAAATACCTGTACCTACACCAATCAGTATCGCAACGGCTGCCAAAATCAAGAATTTTTTTACCACAACCTGAAATTTATCTTAGCCCACTCTGGACTTTTAACGCGTTAAAGGTATGGGAAATCCAATATTCAGCCGCTGACGCAGGTCATAATTTATTGGAAATTAACGCCGGTTTACTCATATATCTTTTTGCCGGTTCTGTAGGCGGTGCCTTTAAAAACGGAAACTATTTCGCCACTTTCGTTGGTAGTTGTTACATTATAAAAACTTGTTTTATTGCCGGTATGTATTTCTATGGCTTCCACGGCCATAACGGCTCCTGCTTTAGCTGCCCGGATAAAAGTAATGTGGGCATCAAGCGCCACGCTGAGGATACCCTGAGAATTGCAGGCAAAAGCAAAAGCGCTGTCGGCTCCTGAAAATAGGATACCGCCATGCACTGTGCCGAAACCATTGAGCATATCTTCAGTAATCGTATAATGTAAACGGCAATAACCTTCTTTGAATTCATCAACCACGATGCCCATCCATCGGCTGAAATTGTCTTTGGCGAGCATTGCTTGCAGTACCAGGTATGTATCGGCCATTTCAGGAAAAATAATATTTCAAAGATACAGCGTCCCGGCATAAGTGTTCGTGAGTTATTTGGCTGCATCCTTAAGAGCTCCTTCCGTACTATTGAGTGGCTGATTAGTTAAGAACAGCTTTTATACTTATTTTTACGGTTGCACCATTTAAGGGGCTGCAAAGATCGTAGGATGAAAATTAAGTTTATTTCACATGCCTCAGTACGCATAGAGGCTGCCGACTGTGTAATACTTACGGACCCATGGTATAAGGGTACTGCATTTAATGATTCATGGAAGCTGTTTCCCGCGCCTGCCTGGGATGATTCTTTATTTGACGGCGTTGATTATTTGTGGATTTCGCATGAGCACCCCGACCATTTCAGTATTGCCACCTTAAAGGCCATTCCACAGAGTTTCAAAGAAAGAGTAACCGTACTTTTTCAGAAAAACAATACAGACAAGATGCCGGTAGCCTTCCAGAAATTCGGCTTTAAAAATATTAAACTGTTGAAAAACAGGCAGACCTACCCGATCACCCCAAAAACCAAAGTTTATGTCAGCCAGATCGGGCAGATGGATTCTTCCTTAGCCGTTATCAATGATGATTGCACGCTGCTAAATGTGAACGATTGCGAAGCCAATACAATTGACTGCAAAAACTTTTTGAAAGATCTGGGTAAAGTGGATATACTGCTGAACCAGTTTTCCATGGCCGGCTACAATGGCCATTTCGATCGTGAAAAATATCTCCCCGGCGTTGCAAAGACCATTCTCAAAAACATGGCGGACAACCACAGAGACCTGAATGCGGGGCTTTCGATCCCATTTGCAAGCAATATATACTTCTGTACCGAGGACAATAAGTATATGAACGACTACAGCAATAACCCGGATAAAGTGCATGAATATTTTTTAAATGAAAAGCTGAAGCTAGTTACCTTGTTCCCCGGTGATATCTATGACAGTGCCGGTACATGGACTCCCAGTGATAACGAAGCGGCCCTCACCAAGTACCGGGAGCTGTATGCCCACGGTGAAAAGATAATAGATGTTCCGCCGGTAGTGGAAATTGATAAAATAGAAGGGGCGTTAAAAAAACGAAGTTCGCAGCTAAAGGAAAAATTCCCAACATGGGTATTAAAAAAACTTTTGCCGGTAAAAATTCAAATACCGGACCTTAACGCCATCGTTGAGCTTTCATTATATACAGGCAGCTTTACTGTTTTGCCTGCCGGTACTGATTATGACCTCGTAATATACTCGCAGCCTTTGTTCAATTGTTTTGATACGCCGTGGGGCGTGCAGACAATGGGAGTAGGTGCACGGTTCCGTATAAAAAGTAAAATGGGAATATGGAAGTGGTATCGCATAATAACCTCCCTGAACAATGCCGAAATGTTCTTAAAATTCAAATACCTCCTTACTAAAGGCAACCTTAATTTCATCCGCGACCGGATGAAGGGAGGGGTCAATCAATTGTTCTATCAGCTTCGCAGAATGGAGTGATTTTTTTCAGCGCCCCCGGCGCCTGTCATTTACCACGTTATTCTTGCTCAAATGCTATGATTGGCGTAGCTTTGCCCCCCTTTATGCCATCGTGGCAGTTAAAGAAATATTTGCATGGATTTTGATGCATATTCTTGTACGTAACAAGAGGGCTTACTTTAAACAATATTTAGAATTTTTATAAAATATTCAAATGATCGGCATTCTTTCAAAATTATTTGGCGGCAGCAAATCGGATAAAGATGTAAAAAAAATACAACCGGTAGTAGCTGAGATAAACCATTTCTTCAATAGCTATCAAGCGCTTTCAAATGATGATCTGCGCAACAAGACAGAAGAGTTTCGTGAGCGCATTGCCGCCCACCTTGCAGATATAGACCAGCAGATAGCCGACAAGAAAGCGGAAGCTGATGCGGATAACGAAGATGATATTCAATCGCGGGAGAGCATATACAATGAGGTTGATAAACTAGGCAAGGAGCGTGATAAACTCATAGAAGAAGTGCTGCGCAGTATTTTACCGGAAGCCTTTGCTGTGGTAAAGGAAACTGCCCGCCGCTTTAAGGAGAACGAAGAATTGGTAGCGACTGCTACTGACCTGGACCGGGAACTGGCTTTAGAGAAAGGCCACATCCGCATTGAGGGCGATAAGTCGATATATAAAAACACCTGGGATGCAGCCGGTATCAAAGTGACCTGGAACATGGTGCACTATGATGTGCAGCTCATAGGCGGCATGGTATTGCATGATGGCAAGATAGCGGAAATGGCGACAGGTGAGGGTAAGACGCTTGTGTCAACGCTTCCGGCATACCTCAACGCGCTGGCTGGTGAAGGGGTGCATATAGTAACAGTGAATGATTACCTGGCCCGCCGTGACCAGGAATGGAACGGGCCGCTGTTTGAGTGGCTGGGCCTTACAACAGATTGCATAGACAAGCACGAGCCTAATTCGCACGAGCGCCGCCAGGCCTATCTTGCAGATATTACCTATGGCACCAACAATGAGTTTGGCTTCGACTACCTGCGCGATAATATGGTGCACCACCCGGAAGAAATGGTGCAGCGCAAGCATCACTTTGCAATGGTGGATGAGGTGGACAGCGTATTAATAGACGATGCGCGGACCCCGCTTATTATTTCGGGGCCGATACCTAAAGGCGATGAACAGCAATTCCATGCGTTGAAACCCCGTATTGAAAAACTGCTGGAAGCACAAAGGAAAATTACCAACCAAAGCCTTACTGAAGCTAAGAAGCTCATTGCCGAAGGCAAGACAGATAAAGATACCGGCGGGTTGTTTTTGTACCGCGCCTATCGCGGCCTGCCTAAGAACAGCGCCCTGATAAAATACCTGAGCGAGGAAGGCAACAAGCAACTGCTGCAAAAATCAGAGAACTACTATATAGGCGAGCAGAACCGCAATATGCCAAAGGTGGACGCGGAGCTGTACTTTGCTATTGATGAAAAGAGCAACAGCGTTGATCTGACCAATAAGGGTATCGCGCTGATAACCGGAGCAGGCGAAGACCCTAGCTTCTTTATCCTGCCGGATATAGGTAGTGAGCTTGCGGAAATAGAAAAGATGCAGGCAACCCCTGAGGAAAAAACGCAGCGCAAAGACGCTATGCTGCAGGACTATGCAATAAAGGCAGACCGCATCCACTCTGTGCAGCAATTGCTGAAGGCATACACGCTTTTTGATAAAGACGTGGAGTACGTGGTGATGGAAGGCAAAGTGAAAATTGTGGATGAACAGACCGGCCGTATCCTTGATGGCCGCCGCTACAGCGATGGGCTGCACCAGGCGATAGAAGCAAAGGAAAATGTGCAGGTGGAGGCAGCCACACAGACATTTGCAACAGTGACGCTACAGAACTATTTCCGTATGTTTCATAAGCTGTGCGGCATGACCGGTACGGCGGAAACAGAAGCAGGTGAGTTCTGGCAGATATACAAGCTGGATGTGGTGACCATTCCTACCAACCTGCCGGTGACACGTAAAGACCAGCAAGACCTTGTGTATAAGACGAAGAGAGAGAAATATAAAGCGGTAATTGATGAGATAGAGGCGCTGCGCGGCGTGGGCCGCCCCGTGCTGGTGGGTACTACGTCGGTAGAGGTATCTGAGTTGCTCGCACGTATGCTGCAACAGAAAAAAATACCGCACAATGTACTTAACGCCAAGCAACATGCGCGTGAGGCGCAGATAGTGGCCGAAGCAGGCTTGCCAGGCAATGTGACCATAGCCACCAATATGGCGGGCCGTGGTACGGATATTAAGCTGGGGCCGGGAGTAAAGGAATCAGGCGGGCTTGCGATTATCGGTACGGAAAGGCATGAGAGCCGCCGTGTGGACCGGCAGCTTCGCGGCCGTGCAGGCCGCCAGGGTGATCCGGGTTCTTCGCAGTTTTTTGTATCGCTGGAAGATGATCTGATGCGCCTGTTTGGGTCTGAGCGCATTGCATCGCTTATGGATAAGATGGGCCATAAAGACGGTGAGGTATTGCAGCATGGCATGATCTCAAAATCGATAGAACGCGCGCAACGGAAGGTGGAAGAGAATAACTTCGGGATGCGTAAGAACCTGCTGGAGTATGATGATGTGATGAACGCCCAGCGCGATGTGATCTACAAGCGCCGCAGCCATGCATTGTTTGGCGACAGGCTTTCCATAGACCTTGATAATGCTATATATGCAGTATGTGCAGGACTTGCAGAGCAGTATGCTGAGAACAGGGACTTCGAAGCATTCAGGCTGGAAGTGATGAAGCACCTTGTGGTGGAAATGGAAATGACTGCCGATGACCTCGCAAAGGCGGATGCAAATGCCATAGGCGACCAGCTTTACCACCAGGTAAAAGATTTTTACCACCGCAAGGTTACGGCGCTGCGTGAGCAGATGGTGCCAACACTGAAGCAGATACAGCAGGATAACGGTGACCGCATAGAGAACATAGTGATACCGTTTACCGATGGTATCCGCGGCATGCAGGTATATGTGGACCTGAAAGAAGCGGTGGCCCAAGAAGCACAGCCGGTGATGCAGAGTCTGGAGAAGAACATTACCCTGGGCATGATAGACGATGCATGGAAAAACCACCTGCGCGCTATGGACGACCTTCGCACATCTGTGCGCATGGCGTCTTATGAGCAGAAAGACCCGTTGCTGATTTATAAGTTTGAGGCCTTCAACCTGTTCAAACAAATGATGCTGGAGACCAACAGGGACATTATCTCTTTCTTGCTAAGGGCTGGTATCCCGATACAGGAAAACCCGCCACATGCCGCCCGCAGGCCAGAGCCACCGACCGACATGAGCAAGATGCGCGTGAACAAGGCGGAAATAGACGCCCGCGGCCAGGCATATGCAGCGGATGAAGAAGATTACTACACCGAAACACCAGAGCAAGCACCACCTGTAAAACGTACACCCGTGCAAGCCGGCCCAAAGATAGGCCGCAACGACCCCTGCCCTTGCGGAAGCGGTAAGAAGTACAAGGCCTGTCACGGGAAGGATCTGGCGTAATAAATGGGATTAGTCCTTCGGCTAGCTCAGGATGACAAATTGTTGATTGGAATTTGGATTGTTACTTTAAGACGCCTCTGGAAGGGGGCGTTTTTTGTGCGTACAAGTTGGCACGTTCCTTGTATTATACATTGAGGGTAATAGAAAAGTGAGGTATATTATGGTAACAATGCTGCTGATTTTCGCATTTATAATGTCTTTGATCATCAATTTCGGGAGACGAATGATTCATGATGAAGACCAGGAACAAGCCCTGAAAACCAATAAGATACCGGGGCGGCACAAACCCGAATAATTTATATTTCACGCAAAGTCCGCGGAGCAGTTAGTCTGAACAATCCCAAATACTGATCCCCAATTCTAATCCCTAATCCATTCTGAGCTATCGAGGCTACTCCAGCTTAAGCACCGCTAAGAATGCCTCTTGGGGCACATCTACGCTGCCTATCTGGCGCATACGCTTCTTACCTTCTTTTTGTTTCTCCAGCAGCTTGCGTTTACGGCTTATGTCACCGCCATAGCACTTGGCAGTCACATCTTTGCGCATGGCAGAGATGGTCTCGCGGGCTATGATCTTGGCGCCTATGGCGGCTTGTATGGCTATTACGAATTGCTGCTTGGGCAGCAGGTCCTTGAGCTTGGAGCAGAGCTTGCGGCCAAAGTCGGTGGCGCGGCTGCGGTGTATGAGGGCGCTGAGTGCGTCCACGTTGTCGCCGTTGAGGAGTATGTCCATCTTGGCAATATCGCTTTCGCGGTAGTCGAGCGGGTTGTAGTCGAAAGAAGCGTAGCCACGGGTACAGGACTTCAGTTTGTCGTAAAAGTCGAACACGATCTCGGTAAGCGGCATTTCAAATATTAGTTCCACACGCGTTGGGGTGAGGTAGTGCTGGTTGATAAGCAGGCCGCGCTTGCCGAGGCACAGGCTCATAATGTTGCCGATATAGTCGGGCAGGGTGATGATCTGCGCGCGGATGAACGGCTCCTCAATGCGGTCTATGCTGCTTGGCTCCGGCATTTCGCTCGGGTTATTCACCACGATCATTTTATTCTTGTCGCGCGTCTTGTAAGCCCGGAAGCTAACGTTGGGGACGGTAGTGATAACTGTCTGGTTGAACTCACGTTCCAGCCGCTCCTGTATGATCTCCATGTGCAGCATACCAAGGAAGCCGCAACGGAAACCAAAGCCCAGCGCCTGCGATGTTTCCGGCTCAAAGGTGAGCGAGGCATCGTTGAGCTGCAGTTTCTCCATGCAGTCGCGGAGGTCTTCGAAGTCATCGGTATTTACCGGGAAGATACCTGCAAACACCATAGGCTTTACATCCTGGAAGCCACGAACTACATCGGTAGTAGGATTGGCGATGGTGGTGATGGTATCACCCACTTTTACATCCTTCGCGTTTTTGATACCGGTAATGATGTAGCCCACATTGCCTACGCTTACTTCCTGCTTAGGCGTGAGGGTGAGCTTCATGATACCCACCTCATCTGCGGTATATTCTGCATCGGTATGTATGAATTTGATCTTGTCATTCTTTCTTAAAGTGCCGTTAAACA
Organism: uncultured Bacteroidota bacterium; assembly: GCA_903887415.1. Lineage (GTDB taxonomy): Bacteria > Bacteroidota > Bacteroidia > Chitinophagales > Chitinophagaceae > Nemorincola. The sequence continues at coordinate 98,316 of CAISPO010000037.1, forward strand.
CCCGGAAGTAGGCAATAATGCCCCGGAAGGAGTTGAACACGCTATCGAATATCACTGCCTGCAATGGGGCAGTTGGGTCGCCCTTGGGGGCAGGTATGCGGTCTATGATAGCAGCCAGTATCTCTTCTATGCCTATGCCGCTTTTGCCGCTGGCGAGAATAATATCTTCGGGTTTGCAGCCTATAAGGTCCACGATCTGGTCAGTAACCTCGGGTATCATGGCACCCTCCATGTCTATCTTGTTGATGACCGGTATGATCTCGAGGTCGTTCTCAAGTGCCAGGTAGAGGTTGCTGATGGTCTGTGCCTGTATGCCCTGTGAAGCATCAACCAGCAGCAGTGCGCCTTCGCAGGCAGCCAGCGCGCGGCTTACTTCGTAGCTGAAGTCAACGTGGCCGGGGGTATCTATAAGATTAAGTACATATTTCTGCCCTTTCCATTCATAGTCTATCTGTATGGCATGGCTCTTTATGGTAATACCTTTCTCGCGTTCAAGGTCCATGTCGTCCAGCACCTGTGCCTGCATATCGCGGGAGGAGATGGTTTTTGTGAACTCAAGGAGACGGTCGGCCAGGGTGCTTTTCCCATGGTCGATATGGGCTATGATACAGAAATTACGAATGTTTTGCATATATATACTTATGCCCTCAGTAAAGGCGTGCAAAGGTACTTAATTAATGGGTGAATAAGACAAGGAGGAAATGCGCAATTTACTGATTGTGTTTATCGTTGTGGCCACCGGAGCGAGCAGGGCGGACGTGGATCCGCTCCTACGGTTTTATCCTACACCTGGTAATCAAACTGGCTGGGCCTGCGCCAGACAAAGAATCTAACCTGTATATGGTCGTTTTCCCGAAGCATGTGCTGAGAGTGAATAGCCCGGTACATCCAGGTTATATCTCCTTCTTCAAACTTATTATATGTGTCTTCATTTACCTCGAAATGTGCGTCCGGGTCATTGGTGAAACGGAAAAAATATTGATCCGTGATGGGGAAATACTCTTTCGTAAGTATAGTAAACGGAATGGGCTGCTTCATCCCGGCTTCTGCATCCATCTTGTATGGCAGTATTCCGCCAAAGTAAAGTGCGGCGGATCTATAAAGCACAGCGAGAATGCCGATCCCAATTATCACCAATTGGGACATAAACCATGCCTCGTTCTGCCTGTCAACTCTATCGGGGCCGAAATGCACGAAAAGAAGGAGAATTACATTAAACAAAACGCTTTGCAGCAAACATCGAATAAACCCTTTGAAGAAAAAGTCTTTGTACCGGAGCTCGTAAATGGTCATCATCCATTTTTTTTCTTCCTCCGTCATGGGCACAGGGGCGGGTAAGGGTTGCATGGGGTTAGGAATTTGGTCCCGATAGCTATCGGGATGGGATTTGGAGTGAAAGATACAATCGTAAGTTTATTTTGCAAATATATACGTGGTTTTTACCAAAGTGTGCATTATTAGCCGCAGGGGTGAAATATCTGCACATTGTCTTTATTTGAGAAGAATTGCATAATATTGTGGTTCAAAGTATGCATTTTTTTATTCCTTAACAGGCATACAAGAATCGCTAAAACCCGCTAACAGAGCGTGTTTATAAACTTTTGGCAGCTAAAGAGAAGCTAAGCATAAAAAAAAATTGACCTAATAATTTGCAAGGCACCGAAATTTTTATGTATTTTGGATGCAATTTTGAAAAAGAGCTCAAACATGAAAAGAACACTCATCCTGGTTACAACTGTATTGGCAGCAATTTTATTCACTACCAAAACCTTCGCGCAAGACGACCTGGTAAGGGTTTTCCGCTGGTATGTCCCACAAGATGGTCAGTACGTGACTGTTGCAGATGGTGAGTACCAGGACGGCCAGTTGATCAACTGGGGCTGGACCGATAAGACCCTTTTATTCTGGGCATACCGCACACCAGGCCCTGGCCGCATAGCCGTAAATGGCTGGATGAACCCTGTAACAAGGGCGCACATAAGCATTTGCGAAGATGAATATACAGACGACCAGTTGCTGAAAGCTGGCTATACACAGAAACACCTGCAGTTTTATGCACTTACCCGCCGCGGCGCTAATACAGTTTGCGTTTATCGCTGGCTTATCAGCAAGCGTGCATCCTGGATCACGATACCAGATGATATTGATACAGACGTTTACCTGAAGAAAGGTTACCGCAGGAAAACCTACCAGTATTATGGTGTATGGCGCAATGTGGATGCACCGATCTACGACCAACTTTAATTAGTAAAGCACAAAAGCATAAAAGAAGAGCCGGTTCAGATGAACCGGCTCTTTTCGTCTGAATCAGGATTTTCAGGATTAAAGAATTTTCAGGATTACGGTGTGTGTACTGACTCACGACCCTGCCTACCGGCAGGCAGGTTACGACTTACGACTAGAGTACCTGCACGATCAGGAATTTGAGGTATTGGGTGGAGGGTATATTCCACATAATAGGGTGATCTGAAGCCTGTGTGCGCCATTCCACCTGGCGGAGTGTGCGTTTGGCATCTTTGGCTGCGGCGGCGATTGTTTGCAGAAACAGGTCGGGTGGAACAAGGTTAGTGCAGGAGGCGGTGACCAGGAAGCCGCCGGGCTTGGTGAGCTTCATGCCGCGCAGGTTCACTTCCTTATAGCCGGTAACTGCTTTGTCTATGTGCTCCCTGCTTTTGGTAAATGCAGGCGGGTCGAGAATGACGGTATCGTAGCGGCGGCCATCTTTTACCCATTGTTTTAATACATCGAATGCGTTAACTGCTTCAAATTTGCAAATGTCGTCATAGCCATTCAGTGTGGCATTGCGGCGGGCAGTAGCTACTGCATTTTCTGAAATGTCAAGGCCAAGTACGCTTTTGGCGCCATACTGTGCGGCGTGAAGCGAGAAAGTGCCGGTATAGCAAAACACTTCCAGCACATCTGCACCCTTCACTATGTGCTGAATGGCGCGGCGGTTGTCCTGCTGGTCGAGGAAGTAGCCTGTTTTCTGGCCGTTCTCTATGTCCACATGAAATTTGAGGCCGTTCTCGTTGAGGATGATATTGGTATCAAATGGGTCGGAAAGGAAGCCTTTTATCTGCGGCATGCCCTCCAGTGTGCGCACGGGTACATCATTACGCTCGTAGATACCCTTTGGCGAAAAAATCTTTTGAATAGCGGCAACGATTGCGCCCTTCCACTTTTCGATGCCCAGCGCCAGGGTTTGTATGACAAAGTAGTCATTGAACTTATCAATGATAAGCGCGGGAAGCTGGTCTGCCTCGCCGAAGATGAGGCGGCAGTTCTCGATATAGCCTATCTGCTTACGGTATTCCCATGCTTCATTGATGCGGTTAAAGAAGAACTGATCATCTATTGCCTCGCTTTTATCTCTTGTAAGCAGGCGAATACGGATCTGTGACGATGGATTGTAATAGCCTTTACCAACGAATGAGCCATTGGAAGAGTAAACCTCAACAATATCTCCCGGCTCTGCTGTGCCTTCACTGTTACCCAGTTCGTTGCCAAATATCCAGGGATGGCCCAGTGCTACACGGTCAGCAATATTTTTTCTTAAAAAACATTTCATGGGGTAAAGGTAATGTACCTACAGTTTGTAATTTACGGTAAAGTGGAAGTGCGCATTAGTAATCATGAAGATTTCTCGCAAAGGCGCAGAGGCGCAGCTCCTCTTATTTTGTTTTTAAGACCGCAAAGCGTGAGTGAATGTTTTTAGCCTGTTTGCAAGTTGCAAGCAGGCTCTTTTAATTCAGGTGTAAAATATGGTGGTATTTTTGAATGATGCAAACTGGATGGCGGTGAAAAGGAAAGTGCTATACGACTTATAATGCACCCAGTGAGGATTTGTGTAGAGAGTATGCGAGTAGATACGTTGCAATGCAACGTATCTACATAATACACCTAACCATAATTATTCGCGCGGTTTGTCACTGGCGGTCTTGCCTTCTGGTTTTTCACCCACTTTGGCTTTGGCTTTCCATTCGAGTGCTTTGGAGTGGTTTCGAGGTACGCCCTGGCCATTTTCGTAGAAGTCGCCGATGGTGCGCATGGCTACTTTGTCGCCTTTCTCGGCGGCCTTCATGATCCACTCAAAACCTTTCTTATCGTCCTGCATCACGCCCAGGCCGTTGGCATAGAGGTAGCCTACATTGTAGAAGCCTGTAGGGTTTCCTTTCTCGGATGAGCGCATGGCCCAGGCCATGGCTTTGGTATAATCGCGCTTGGTGGCGTTTTCTTTGTTGGTGTATATGAATCCTATGCCGGCCATTATTCTGTCATCATTTGTCTTGTCGGCTGTCTGTTCCAGCCATTTCAGCAATGTCTCCATATCTGCGGCGGTGAGGTTGCCGGAGTCATACATATCAAACAGCTCGTCGATCGCGTCATTCTCTTTTGCATGGCTTTTTATGAGCAGGTCAGCATCAGTCATGAGCAGATTCATAGCCTTCGAATAATCGTGATCGACACCTACTCCTTCGGCATAAAACCCGGCCATAAAAAAGCAGGCGTCACCATCGCCCTGGTCGGCATATTTTTTCATCCATTGCGCTACAACTTTATATTCGGCATCCTTACATTTGCCTTCCATAGCTATTTCGCCTACGGATGGGAGCGAGCCGGTATCGCCCATATCCCTTGCCTTCATGTACCAGTCCATTGCTTTTTTGCAATCATTGCCAAGCTCGGGTGAGCGGTAGAAAAAGGCGAGGTCGCTGGCTGCAGTTACATCGCCATTCTCAGCGGCTTTCTGCAGCCATTTGCTGGCGGCTACGGGGTCTTTCGCAACGCCATTGCCTTTTGCATAGCATAGCGCCAGCGAGCTCATGGCTTCGGTAATTCCCTTGTCGGCGGCGGCCTGGAAGTTCTTTACGGCCTCCGCCATATCTTTCAGCACGCCATCGCCTTCTTCATACATCACGCCTATTTCGTTCATGGCTACGCCATCGCCTTTTTTGGCGGCTTTGCGAAACATTGCCAATGCTTTCACAGGGTCTTTTTTCCCGATCTTACCTGCCATGTACATAATGCCCAACTGGACCATGGACGGTGCGTGACCTTTGTCGGCAGCTTTTTGCAGCCATGTCTTTGCCTTAACAAAATCCTGCGGCATTCCCTGCCCATAGCAATAATAAAGCCCCATATGAAACATGGCAGCTGTGTCCCCTTTTGCCGCTTTCGCCTTATCGTGGGCCACCTGGGTGGCATCAGGCGGCGGGGCTGGGTTTGCTTGCTGTGCGGCGCAAAAGAAGGAGCAAAACAATAAGGCAAAAAGGGTAATGTACTTCATAATAGTTTTAGTTCTTTTGAATATTAATGTCGCGGATAAAGGTATCCATAATATTTTTTATCGCCTGTATGGTCTCCGTGTCGGTGATCTCACAGTTTGTGTTCATTTTTGAGCGGATGAAAGAAAGGAGCAGCGTTGACTCTTCCAATACCCGGGCGGAGAGTGCGGTGAGCGTAAGTTTCAATGAGGCATGTGCTTTGTCGCCGCCTGTAGCTGCTGTGATGAGTGCTACCGGTTTATTTACCAGCTCACCAGTAGAGACTGTCCAGTCGAGCGCGTTCTTTAATGAGCCCGGTACACCAAATGCATATTCCGGAGAGCTGATAAGGATGCCATCAGCCTCGCTCAGCAGCTTACGAAACTCAACAACCTCCGGGGCGGGGTCATCGCTGCCGTCAAAGTGGGGCAATGAGCCAAGGCCTTCATAAATAATAAAGGCAACCTCGCCGGCTACCAAGGTGGCGGCAGTGGTGATCACTGCGCTGTTTGACGAATTGGGGCGCAGGCTGCCGGAGATGGCCAGTATGCTGATCTTGCTTCGTAGTTGCTGATTGTCTTTCACGGTGGGGAACTTGCAGGCAAGATACACTCACCAGGAGCATATAACAAAATTGCGGGAATATTTTTAATGCGCTTTTTTTTATTCACATCCAATGACTATTTATTCACACTTTATAATTGTACGATTAAAAAAATGTTAGGTTTGTGCGGATTCTAAAAAAAATTGTCTATGCAGTATTTGTCTGAGGCATTTAAACAGTCAGGTTTCTTTAACAGCGAATTTGATAAAATATTTGCCGAGCAGCCTTTTGATAAGCCAAACATCCTGGCATATATCAACGTATGCACAACAGCAGTGCTGGAAGCAGCGCAGCGCAAATACCCGCAGCACGGACTTAAATTTATCAACCCTATATTTATAGTTAACCGGGAGATATATCCCGTGCCGGGATTGCCGGGAGATGAGCGTGTAATGAAGCTTGCCTATGAGTCTTTCGGCCTGGTGAATTCGCGTACCATCGTGCCACTATCGCTGAAGGTGCTTGACAACAGGATGTTTGGCCTCGTGCTTTATTTCAATGACAGCTACAAAGGGCAGGAATACATGACCTTCCGGACCTTTGACCTGGGCAATACCACCAACAACAATGACGATAAAATAAAGGAAGGGATACTCGTTGACGAGGTGTCGCACCTGGAAATGGATATCAATACGGTTACCGGTGATTTTCATAAGATAGCCGCGGAACTGGAACTGGTGACCACAAAAGAAAAAATGAAGCTGTACAAGACCTTCATGCTGTATAAGAACATGGCGAGGCTTTCAGAGCGGGGTATGTTCTTCTCATTTGTGAACAATTACAACCAGGCGTTTTCGTTCTTTAATTGTTTGTTTACCCTTGTTTCTGAAAAGCCATTTACGGAAGAGGAACTGCTGGATTTTGCGCTTATCATCGATAATATGTCTGCCCCGATAGCGGGTTTCTACAGCGACCCTAAGGGCGTGAGTGTGGAGACGATGGCAAAGCGCAATGCGATCAAATCTGTGCTGGAAAGCAGTTTTAAGCAGGTGTAGGTCGGTCGTTTGTATTTCTTAAGCCGGTTTGGGATTTAACATCTGGCATCCCCATTAACTTTCATCCTAAACCTCAGCAATCATGGTTCGGCAGGGCTTACCATGACACTACTCCATTCATCTTTTTCAGAAAAGTTAGCTTAATTATTTCTTAGTTTTGCCGTATGCGCATACTGATGGTTTGCCTTGGTAATATTTGCCGCTCGCCGATAGCGGAGGGGGTGATGAGGCATAAGGTAAAAGAAAACGGGCTGGACTGGATCGTGGATTCGGCCGGTACAGAATCTTATCATGTAGGTGAAGCACCGCACCGTTTCTCGCAAAAGATATGTTTGAAGCATGGCATAGACATCTCGCATCAGCGGGCTGTGAAACTTACCGCAGATAGCTTTGCAGGATATGATAAGATATACGCTATGGCAACCGATGTGTATGAAGAGATAAAATACTTAGGGGGCAAGCAGGCGGATATGACCAAAGTGGAGCTTTTTCTGAATGATCTGCATCCTGGTAAAAATGAGTCGGTGCCCGATCCGTACTATGGCGAAGAAGGTGGGTTTCTACAGGTGTATGAGCTTATTGACAAAGGGTGTGAAGCAATAATAAAGAATAACAAATAGCAGATGAATAGTGCAGAGACGCAAAACCTTGCGTCTCTACGAAATGAAAAACAGATATGTCCAAACCATCCATACCACAAGGAACACGTGATTTTTCACCGGCAGAAGTGCGCCGGCGGCAGTATATATTTAATACGCTTCGAACGATATTTGAATTGTATGGCGCACAGCCGTTGGAGACACCTTCGATGGAGAACCTGACCACGCTCATGGGCAAGTATGGCGAAGAAGGGGACAGGCTGATCTTTAAGATACTGAATAATGGCCTGCATGAAAAGAAAGATGCGGATAAGGAGAAACTGAACAGTGAATGGAACAACATAGTAAGCAGGCCATACTCTACGCCGGTGGTTACTGAGCGAGCGCTACGCTATGATCTTACGATACCTTTTGCACGCTATGTAGTGATGCACCAGAATGATATAGCATTTCCATTCCGCCGGTACCAGATGCAGCCGGTGTGGCGCGCCGACAGGCCGCAGAAGGGCCGCTATCGCGAGTTCTGGCAATGCGATGTGGATATGGTGGGCAGTACATCGCTCATCAATGAAGCAGAACTGTTGTGTATTTATCAAACTGCGTTTCAGAAATTGAAGGTGCCTGTGACGATAAAAGTGAACAGCCGCAAGCTGCTTGCCGCATTGGCTGACCTGTGCGGTATGCCGGAGAAGATGATGGACATAACCATAGCCCTTGATAAACTGGATAAGATAGGCTGGGTAGGCGTAGCAAATGAACTGAAAGAGCGCGGCATAACTGATGATGGCATCTGGCAGATAGAAAGAGTAATAAATGTGAAGGGAACGAATGATGAGAAACTGGTCGCCTATGCAGACATTATGCAACACAGCGCAATGGGCATGGAGGGGATCAATGAGCTGGGCAAAACGCTTGCTTACTATGGGAATTTGGAATTTGGAATTAGTAATTTGGATAGCGAGAGAGAAAAAAATATAGTAGTTGATATTAGCCTTGCGCGTGGGTTGAATTATTATACCGGTGTGATCGTAGAAGTAGTATGCAGCAGTGAGGCCGTGAAGATGGGCAGTATAGGCGGCGGCGGCAGGTATGATGACCTGACCGGATTATTTGGGCTGAAAGGTGTGTCGGGGGTTGGGGTGTCGTTTGGGATAGACCGTATCTATGATGTAATGGAAGAGCTGGATGTTTTCCCCAAACAACTGGCGGAGGGCACGAAGGCTATGCTCGTGAACTTTGGCGGGGAGAATGAAACCTATGCACTACAGATATTGCAGCAATTAAGAGCCGCGAACATAGCTGCGGAGATATATCCCGATGCTGCAAAGTTTGATAAGCAAATGAAGTATGCCAACAGGCGCGGCATAGCCTATGTACTGCTGCCGGGTGATGAAGAGCGGCAAAAGAATATGGTGAGTGTGAAGAATTTTGAGACCGGGGAGCAGAAGATGATGAGTGTGGGGGAATGTATTACTTTGTTGAAAAGTTAGCCACTGCCGCTTCCGCACACCGTTCCCCATCAATAGCAGCAGAAACAATACCTCCTGCATAACCCGCTCCTTCGGCACAAGGGTACAGGCCCTTGATCTGTATATGCTGCAGGGTGTCTTTATCACGTGGGATGCGCACTGGTGAGCTGGTGCGGGATTCAGTGGCGACAAGGACTGCTTCATTTGTAAAATAGCCTTTCATTTTTTTACCAAAGTCAACTACTGCTTTTTTCAGGGCTGCGTTCACTTCTGTGGGCAATACTTCGTTGATAGCAGCGCTGTGTATGCCGGGCAGGTAAGAGCAGGAGGGCAGGGTAGTGGATACTTTGTTGCTGGTAAAGTCGGCCATGCGCTGGGCAGGGGCCACGAGGTTGCCACCACCTATGGCAAATGCCTTTTGCTCTACCATTTGCTGGTAGTGCATAGCTGCGAGCGGCCCGGTAAAGTTACAGGCGGCAAAGTCCCGCTCATCAACGGCTACTACAGTGCCGGAGTTGGCAAAAGGGTTGTTGCGTTTTGAGGGCGACCAGCCGTTTACTACGATCTCTCCGGGTGCCGTCGCTGCTGGCGCGATGATACCGCCGGGGCACATACAGAAGGAGAACACACCTCTTCCGTTCTCCTGGACTACCAGGGAATAACTGGCAGGCGGCAGATATGGGTCGCGGACACTGCAGTGATACTGCGACTGGTCTATGATCAGTTGGGGGTGCTCAATGCGAACACCGAGGGCAAATGGCTTGCACTCTATGAGGATGTTTTTATGGTGCAGCAAAGTGAATATATCGCGGGCTGAATGGCCGGTGGCGAGAATTATGGAGGAGCAATCTATCGTATCGCTAGATGCGGTTTTGATGCCGGTTATCTTATCTCCGTTGAGGAGTATGTCGGTTAATTTGGTTTCAAATAATACCTCGCCGCCACAGTCCATTATCTGCTGTCGCATGGCGGTGATTATCTGCGGCAGTTTGTTTGTGCCTATGTGTGGGTGTGCATCGAAAAGGATATTTGCCTCTGCGCCGAAGTGGTGGAACAGCTGCAGGATGCGCTGCACATTGCCGCGCTTGGTGGAGCGGGTGTAGAGCTTGCCATCGCTGTAAGTACCTGCGCCACCTTCGCCGAAACAATAGTTTGATTCCGGGTTTACAATGCCTTCTTTGTTCATGGCTGCAAGGTCGCGGCGGCGGCTGCGCACGTCTTTGCCGCGTTCCAGTATTATGGGTTTGTATCCAAGCGTTATGAGGCGTAGCGCAGCGAATAAACCTGCCGGGCCTGCGCCCACAATAACTATGTGAGGGGCATTGGACACATTCTGTAACTGCGGATCGAAGGCAGGGGCTTCAACGGGGATTTCATCGATAAAGACCTGCGCCTGGATGATGATACGTGCCTGCCGGGAACGGGCATCGATTGAGCGTTTCTGGATGGTGTATCCGGAGATGCGTTGCGTGGTGACACCACATTCTGAAGCGATATGCTTTTTTAGTTGCGTTTCGTCTGCGGCATCCGCGGGAGCGAGGGAAACTGAAATGTTCTTTATCATCCGTCTGAACCTCAGATTAGCCGAGATTAACTGATTTACCGTTGATTTGATGATTGGATATTGATTACTTCGGGCTTGTATTTTGTATTATAAAGCCTCTTTACTTCAAGACTTTTTGAGCCGAAATTGATTAATAACCCTACTTCAAGATTAAATGCTTCAAGGTAGTTTAACGCTTGCGCAAGATGTACGTCTTCTAATTTTGATACTGCTTTTAATTCGACACAGATAACGCCGCAGACCAGAAAATCCACTCTTCTTAATCCTATTTGCACGCCTTTATAATATACAGGCATTTCTACTTCTCTTGCAAAATGTATTTTGCGAATATCGAATTCTAACTCTAAAGCCCTTTGATATAATACCTCCTGAAACCCCGCTCCCATTTCCTTATGAACTTCAAGAGCAGCGGCTATAGTAGTACCAGTTATTTCCGAGTGTTTATATTCCATCCCAGTTGATGTTTTTATTACTAAATAAAGACAGAAACAGAAAAACAGTAAATCAGTTAATCTCGATTAATCTGAGGTTCAGGGGTGCGTCTTTTTGTAATTTTCTTTCACTTTTTCCAGGTGCGCAACAAACTTTTGCACATCAGGATCGTATCCATACCCTCCTTCTATGAGCTTGTTTCCGTTTTCATCCACGAAGAAATAGAATGGCTGTGAATTCGCTTTAAATTGATTTACCTGTATATCCAGCGCTTTGTCGCCCAGCGTTGTAATTGCCTGGTTTGTGGATTTTGACGTGTATTTATCTTCTTTAAGCAAATCAACCTGGGTGGCGTCACAGAACAAAGAAGCTACTATAAAGTCTTCCCGCAGGCGTTTTATCACTTCCGGCTGCGCCCACACCTGGGTTTCCATTTTGCGGCAGTTTACGCATGTGATACCAGTGAAATCGAGCATCACGGGTTTTTTAAGTTTCTTTCCTGCGGCCAATGCTTCATCATAGTCGAAATAAGTAGTGAGTCCGAGCTTTCGGACGGCATTTGGTTCGTATATCTTCATTTCACTGACATACTTTTTAGGCCCCGCATCATTGCTTTCACCGGAGGGCGCACCTTTTTCTTTAGCGCCTTCCCCAACCACAAAGTCCTGAGTACCCATTGGCGGAATGAATTGGCCCAATCCATTGAGCGGAGCCCCCCACATGCCGGGCAAAAGATATACCGCAAATATGAATGAGATCATGGCCAGGAATAGTTTTAAAATGGAAACATACTCTTGCCCATAGACGTTTTTTGCAGGTGCATCGTCATGAGACAGCTTCAGTTTGCCAAGCAGGTACAAGCCGAGCATCACTGCTATCACTATCCAAATAGCAATAAATATTTCCCGGTCCAGCAGACGCCAGTGCTTCACGAGGTCAGCGTTAGAAAGGAACTTCATCGCGAAGCCCAGCTCTATAAAACCAAGTGTTACCTTCACCTGGTTCAGCCAGCCACCGGAAGTAGCTATTTTATTGAGCATACCGGGGAATACCGCGAACAACGCAAAGGGAAGAGAGAGCCCTAAAGAAAAACCAAACATGCCAACCGCAGGCCCTGCTATACCGCCATTGCCGGCCACAACCACCAATGGCCCTATAATAGGCCCGGTGCAGGAAAAAGAGACGATAACCAGCGTCAGCGCCATGAAAAATATTCCGCTGAAACTGCCTATACCAGCTTTTGAATCTGTTTTACTTGTCCATGATGATGGCAGGGTAATCTCGAAAGCCCCAAGAAAAGAAATACCGAACACAACAAACATTGCAAAGAAGAAAAGATTAGCTATCCAGTTTGTTGACAGCTTATACAAAGCGGTAGGGCCAAATGCCAGTGATAGCAGCACGCCCAGCAATGTGAAAATGATGATGATGGACAGCGCGTAGTAGATAGCGTTCTTTATTCCCTCTTGTTTTGTCTTGCTCCTTTTGGTAAAGAAGCTCACCGTGATCGGGATCATCGAGTAAACGCACGGGGTGAGCAGCGCCGCAAAACCCGCACCTAATGAAATAAAGAATAGCAGTAGCAAAGACATTTCTTTTTTTTCTTTTTCCCCGGTTGGCTCACTCTGTGCAGCTATCTTGCTTTTCGCGGTATCATTATTTACGGTGCCATCGTTTTTGGTGGTGCTTACTGCAGCCTGGGAGTCGGCAGTGGCTGTAAGTTGTTTTGCCGACGATGTATCTGTGTCGCCGCCCGCATCAGTGATGTTTATTGAAAACGGTTTGGTAACAGGCGCAAGGCACAGTTCATCATTGCACGTCTGGTACTGGTAAGTACCCGAGACTTTTGTGTTGCTGGTAATGGTAGCGGGTATAATAAAATCAACGGATTCCTTGTACATGTTGACAACACCCATGATATCTTCAAGGCCCTTTAGCGTACCACTGATCACTTTGCCTTTTTCAGTTGGTGCTCCCGTCTTGACCTTGTTATTTTTTGAAAATTTGAATGAGGGTGGAATTAGTGATCCATCGCCCCCCGGCTTCAACGACCAGATGTGAAAATGTTCCGGTATTTTAACATGTACGATGATGTCGTACTTGTTGCCGCTTTTCTTTTTTGCTTCAAATGTCCACTTGCTGTTATCCTGTATAATTTGAGCATGCAGCCCATTCGCGATAAACAGGCCGAAACAAACAATAAGTAAGGTTTTCAATATTCTCATTTACGGGAGCTTCATTTTATGTCAAAACTAAAATCTTTGTCCTTTGGCGGCAGGCACATTTTGTCATTGCAAACCTGGTATTGGTGCTTGCCGGTTATTTTGGTCGGGCCTTTTACGGTCACATTCTGAAAATAGTCTATTTTGCCGTTGAGGTAAGTGATCTTGCCATCTATGCCATCCATGGTGGTGGTTGTAGCCTTGCCTTTTTCTGTGGCCTCGCCGTTGAGCTTTACTTTATCGTTTTTATCAAAAGTAAACGACGGGGATATCTCGTAGCCGTCACCTCCGGGATGCAAAGACCATATGTGAAAGCCGGTTTTTAAAGTGAGATGAAAAATAAGCTGGTATTCGGTGGCGCTTTTCTTTTTTACTTCATACTTCCAGCTAGTGGGGTCCTCAATTAATTGTGCAGATGAGGGTTTCGCCACCAGGAGTACCGGTACAAACAGCAAAAGGAATTTTAATGATCTCATAATGCTTCCATCGGTTTTAATGAACTATGAAGGTAACGTACAAACGAATCCACAACGGTACAAATTCGTTTCTTTTAACGTTTGATTTAACAATCACGGTCAGTTGGCGTGGCTGAGCGCCATGAGTATGCTGCGGCCATCTATATTATGCAGGACATCGGAGCACGCACGCTCAGGGTGCGGCATCATGCCAAACACGTTGCGGCCATCGTTGCAGATACCGGCAATATTATTAATGGCACCATTCGGATTTGAGTTGATGTGCACTTCGCCATGCTCATCACAATAGCGGAAAACCACCTGTTTGTTATCGTGCAGGTGTTTGAGCGTAGCAGCATCGGCATGGTAGCGGCCTTCGCCATGTGCTACCGGTATTTTCAATGCTTTTTCGCCTACGTGCTGGCCTATGAGGTTACGGTTGCTATCGCTTTTTATAAAGACATTTTTGCAAACGAACTTCTGGTGGTCGTTTTGCAGCAATACACCCGGCAGCAGGCCGGCCTCGCACAATATCTGGAAGCCATTGCACACGCCCAGCACCTTACCGCCTTTGCGGGCAAATTCTATCACTTGCTCCATCATGGGGCTGAAACGCGCCAGGGCGCCGCAGCGCAGATAATCGCCGTAAGAGAAGCCGCCGGGCAGCACGATACAGTCATCTTTTGAGAACATACTGAGGTCGCGGTCTTTGTGCCAGAGCATAACGGTTTCCTGCTGCAGGTCATCACGCAGTGCGTGCATCATATCTCTGTCGCAATTGGAACCGGGGAAAACAATAATGCCAAATTTCATTCAATCAGTTATTTATTTGCCGTGAGGCAGAAAACAAGGTAAACAAGCGAGAAATAAAAGATAAAGTTACTAAACCGTTTATTTTTTTCAAGCAAAAGAGCATGAGATATAATAATACTCAATGCGGGCATAGTTATCAGCCATGCACTTTTTATAGAATGGTCGGTAAGAAATGCGACTACTATGGATATAATAAGGTAAAAGGATATGGCTATCCAGTCGCGTCGGACATAAATATTGCTCATGGATACATTTTTTTGCATTGCATATATGCCGCTTGCCAGCAGGATCAGTATGCCAACAAGCGTAAGGATAAGATAAAAGACGGAAACTGTATGAGATGATAATGAAAAGCCGATATGTGGCCAATGAGAAAAGAGATAAAACTTGTCTGTTAGAAACAGGACGCTGGCCAAAAAATAAAAAGGAGTGATATAGCCCATTATAGCTACCGACCATTCGCCCACATTGAACGAACGGAACATAACCATACCTACCAGCAGCAGCAGGAAAAAAGCCAGCAACGTGAACTGGAACAAAGCTGCCATACTCAACAGGAAACTGGCGTTGAATATCAGCTTCCTGGGCTGCGTGGTTTGCGTGAAGCCAAACATGATGTCCACTGCACCGAGCAACAGCCAGTTGAGGATAACCGTTTCATTGAAAACGCTGAACTGAGGATATATAGACGTAAGCAACAGGTAAACATATGCAGGTATATAGGTATAGCGGGGAAACAGCTTGTGCCGTGTAGCTATGCTTTTCAGGTACAGCGACTGAATGAACAGCACGAATATTGCAATGATCGTGTATGCAAACGCCCCATGCCTGAAAACGACGCTAAATGCACGGAGGATATAATTATAAACAAAGTGGCCGGCTACCGGCTCCGGCGCCACAGCATGAAGCAATACCGGTATCTTCACAAGTATTGCAAATATGAACAGGATGATTACAGTAAAGGGGCTGTTATTTCTGAATAACCGGAGCACACACAGATTTTAGGCTAAAATACAACTTTAGCGAAGCAGATTTGTTTTTTGTGAAGGCAAGGCACAATTATTATTCTGCCGGCCACTTGTTTGCCGTTGCGGGGCAGCCAGTCGGGGTAGTCATTGCCTTCGGCGGTGAAGGAATGAACATCTGTTTTGCCTTCCGGGGTTACGGTGGCTAGCTGGATACGGGAGCGCGACGCATTGAAATCATTGAACAGGAAACCAAGAGTACCGCCTGTATTCAGCAATGCATAAGAAGAGAACACACCACCATCTTCCTGTGAATATTGCTCCTTGGGTATGATGGAGTTCCATTCACGTACACCGTCTTTATTGTATGACAAAGCCATGATGTCGTTGTAATGATATTCGTGCACCATGCTACTGCTGGAGTTGTACGAATAGAATCCAAACGCCGGGGGAACAATGGCGCTACCAGGATAGTAGCTGCTGCGTGTGGTCACATAATGAATTTCCGCAACCATCACAAACCCGCCATCATTTTTTACAATAAGCTGCTTTACTTCGTAATTGTCGAATGCATGGTTCCTGCGCCGGATGCCTGCTGCGTTGATGAGGTCCTGATCGAAGGGTATGAGTTTGCGGGTAAGGAAGGAGCCGCCTGCAATATCATAGGCGGCGTAAATAAGGCCATTAAAGCTGCCGTTTTTCTTATCCGCATAAAACCCGCCGAAGTAAACTTTGCTGTTTACGTTGTCCACCTTCATGTACCCGCTGGCAGCGAACTTTCCATCAAGGGGCATTTCTTTTGGCTCAAATTTCGTGGCGCCCGGAGCTAGCTTGAGCAGCCAGAACTGGTCGGCATAATTATTCGTGCCAACCGGGGTGAAACCAGCCATATATACATTGCCTTCGTTGTCTATATTCACATCGGTATGCTGTATCGTATTATCAGCTTTAAATACTGCATGGCTTCGCTTTACTATAGTGAGCTTGTCGTCCAGCCATTTGCCGTCAAACTCTATTTCGCTGCCTTTATCATTAGCGCTGTATATCACGACCATCTTTTTGTTTTCTGATACAGCAGACTGATAATAGGTTTTCAGGGCGCCGAAGATACCCGTTTTCACGCTTCCCAACTCTATGGGCTTATTCTGCAGCCGGCCTTTATCATCGAGTAGGGCTGCATACTGTACTACTTTGTTGCTTTCAAGCGCCTGGTATAGCACAATGATCTTGTCTGGGTATGCAATGAAGCGTGTCTCGTATATTTTTTCCGGAAAAAAATCGAGCAGTACGGTAGCAATCTTGTTCATAGAGTCATCGTAGGCGTCGAGCATTGCATCGTCCGATGACTTATGATACGTATATAAGCGGCCGCCAGACATGCCAACTACTGCATATTCACCATTGCGAAAATCAAACTTGTCATACTGTGAATAGATCACTTCCTGTGCGTCTGCAATGGCCGGAATGCACAGAAGCAATAATGCTGCAAGCTTCAAAAACTTCATACGCCAAATTTAGCGCCAGTAGTGCAAATTATTATTAAATTTTTTCAGGGCAGGAATCGGGACATGACATCCGGCGTTGGAGCCATGCACGAATCGCGCTTACCAAACCATTTGTAGCGGTTGCGCGATATCATATTGTATATGCTGTCCCGCAGGAAGCGGGGGAATATCATGCCAGCGAAAAGCAACGGCCACAGCCCGCCCAATAGCCGGAACACGTATAAGGCCGCCGAAGAATGGGAATAATAAATACCGTTATAATACAGTATAAAGCTATCTGCATTTCTACTTCCGGTGCTTAGCGCTTTAGCAGCGGCTTCTTTGCCTGCTGCGGATTGTAAGGGGGAGAAAAAGAAAATCTTTTTTCTGTCGCGTTTCAATATGAATTGAACGAGGCCGTTGCAGAGGTTACATTCACCGTCGAAGAATAAAATGGGAGATGCAGCACCGGGTATCATTTACTTTCTGGCGGGTTTCCTGTTGTGTGCATAATCAGCAGTAACCGGGTGCAGGCTGGCATTTACCATTGAGTCCACCTTTACCTTCACCTCTATTTTTATCCTGTGTTCCAGGTCCAGCCGCGCCTGTGCGTCCGATTCTTTTATGCGCTCAGCGGTTATAGAGTCTATCTTCTGCTGTATTTGCGCCCTGGTAAGCGGCTCGGGTTCTTTATTACAAGCTGTCAATCCACCTACTATCACCAATAATGCCAGTAATGTTTTTTTCATGATCACGGTGCAAAGTTACCGCATGACAACGCTCAAACAGCATGTTATATTGCTAAAACTGTCAAAATTAACATTTCACATATGTTGTATCTTAATGCCATTTAGCATTTTATACCAATAAATTGTCGGAAATTTACGTTAGCTATGCGTATGAGGTTATCTGCCATATTGCTTTTTGGTGCAATGATGCTGCTTCTTGCAGCCGGTAATAGCCATGCCCAGGGGGTGAATGATACCATAAGGCTGGGCGCTGTGGTGGAAAAAGGTAAATCGTACCCGATGATACTACTGCCGGAATATGCGGAGGTAGGCTTACTTATGGCGGGTGAAGAAAAGAACCGCAGAAATAAGCTACGCACCGATATTTACGAAGTCTATCCTTATGCGCTGGCTGCAGCAGCTATTCTTAAAGATGTAAATGCAACACTCGATAAAATGGATAGCCGCAGAGACCGCAAAAAGTATCTCAAAAGCACAGACAAGCAGCTTGACGAACTTTTCAAGAAGCAGCTAAAAAATCTGAGTGTAGACCAGGGCCATATTCTCATAAAGCTGATAGACCGGCAAACCGGCCGGAATTGTTATAGCATCATCAAAGAGTTAAAAGGCGGCTTCTCAGCCGTGGTGTGGCAAGGGGTAGGGGTCATGTTTAATAACAACCTTAACAGGGACTATGACCCCGAAGGCAATGATAAAGAGGTGGAAGGGATAGTGCGCGATCTTGAAGCATCTAATACCTACCGGTACCAGGTCTATCAGCAGGAGGCATTATTACGAAAAGTGAAACAGCCTAATGCGCCAGTTGCGAAATAAAATAAAATGGCCGATGTTTCCACCGGCCATTTTTAATGAAGTTCTAAATCTATGCTAAATCCAATAATTCGTTCATCCTTTAATCAGGGTTCAGACTTAATTACCCAGGTAAGTCTTCAGTAACTGGCAACGGCTGGCGGTACGGAGCTTGGTGATTGCCTTATCTTTTATCTGGCGCACGCGCTCACGGGTAAGGGAGAATTTTTCTCCTATATCTTCCAGGCTCATGGGGTTAGCTACGCCTATACCGAAGTAGAGTTTTATTACATCGCGCTGGCGGTCGGTAAGCGTACTTAATGAGCGCTCTATTTCGCAGCGGAGTGATTCGCCATGGTATAGCTCTGCATCAGCAGCGTCAGAGTTGGGGTTCTCAAGGATGTCTAGCAAAGTATTGTCTTCGCTATCCACAAAAGGGGCATCAACCGATACGTGCCTTGCCGCTACGCCCAGTGTTGTTTCCACTTCCTCTGTTCCTATTTCCAGTAATTCGGCAAGTTCTTCTGTTGATGGTTCGCGCTCGTACTCTTGTTCCAGTTGGGAATATGCCTTACTTATTTTATTAGAAAGGCCTACTTTATTCAGTGGCAGGCGCACAATACGCGACTGTTCGGCAAGCGCCTGCAATATAGACTGGCGTATCCACCACACTGCGTAGGATATAAATTTAAAGCCGCGGGTTTCGTCAAAGCGCTGAGCTGCCTTGATAAGGCCGAGGTTGCCTTCGTTGATAAGATCACTTAATGAAAGGCCCTGGTTCTGGTATTGTTTTGCAACCGATACTACGAAGCGGAGGTTAGCTTTTGTGAGCTTCTCTAGTGCACGCTGGTCGCCCTGCTTGATGCGTATGGCGAGTTGCACTTCTTCTTCAGGGGTAATGAGATCTACCTTGCCTATTTCCTGCAGGTATTTTTCAAGGGATTGGCTTTCACGGTTGGTAATGGATTTCGTGATCTTTAGCTGACGCATGGACATAAACTAATAATTGTGTGTGTGTGAAAATATAAGCTTACGACTATAAGGATCGATGATAAGGGTATAATTACAGCAAAACTAAGGCTCTTAGCAATCAAACCCAAAAAAATTTATCATTGCGTTAACAATTATTTCTTATATGTGTGAATGTGTTTAATAAATATTCGACAGAATCAGGAATAAAATTTTGATTGTAACGGCATTTTTTTATTATTGCATCCAAACTGATAACAAGTGAACAGCGCTACAATGAATAAAAAGAAATTAATGTACTCATTAGAATTTCCGATAAGATGCTCTCCAACTATATTGTACGAGTTTTTATCTACCCCCGTAGGCTTGCAGGAATGGTTTGCCGATAAAGTGGACCAGCGCGAACATACCTTTTACTTCACCTGGAACGGCAGCACGGATACTGCTGATATACTGGAACACATAGACAACGAATTTATCAGGTATCGCTGGGACCACCAGAGTAAAGATGAATTTTTTGAATTCAGCATAGAGCAAAGCCCGGTAACCAGTGAAACCATACTTCGGATCACTGATTTTGCTGACAAAGCAGACCAGAAAGACCAGGAGCGCTTGTGGAATTCCCAGGTCAGTGACCTGAAACACCGTATTGGCAGCTAAGATGCTGCCTGCCGGCAGGCAGTTTTTTACATTCTAATAAAAGGTTAATCTGGCAGCGGCGGTTTACGAATCGCCGCTGTTTTATGTAGGTTTGCAACAGAAACGTATAAGTATTGATAAAAAAGCTCGACATATTGCTCATCCGGAGTTTCATCGGGCCCTTTATTGTTACGTTTTTTGTGTCCCTGTTTGTGCTCATGATGCAGTTTTTCTGGCTGTATATGGACGAGATGATCGGTAAGGGTCTGAATATATGGATCATTGTTCAGTTGCTGGTTTATATGTCCACCACCCTGGTACCATTGGCATTGCCGCTGAGTGTGCTCCTGTCTTCAATTATGACCTTTGGCAATATGGGCGAAAATTTCGAGCTCGTAGCTATCAAGTCTTCAGGTATTTCCCTCTTGCGCTTTATGCGGCCGCTTCTTTTATTTATCCTTTTTATTTCCGGGCTGGCGTTCCTTTTCAGCAATGATGTGATACCGGTAGCTAATCTTAAAGCCCTCTCGCTACTGTATGATGTGCGCAATTCAAAGCCCGCGCTCAACATCCGGCCTGATCAATTCAATAGTGATATACAGGGCTATTCCATAAGGGTTGGCAGCAAGGACAAAGAAGGTAATATTATCCATGACGTCATTATTTATGATCATACGGATATGCTGGGCAATGACAAAATAGTATTAGCCAAAGAAGGGCAGATGATTCCTTCGGCGGACAAACAGTCGCTGATATTCCGGCTGAAGGATGGCTGGCAGTACCAGGAAGGTTACGACCGCGGTGCACATAATTTTACACAGACAAGGGCCCATTTTGCCAAGTACGATAAGGTGTTCGATCTCTCCGGGTTTAAATTTACCCGCGCCAATGAAGACTTGTTTAAGAACGCTTACCAGATGATGAATGTGGCCCAACTGAAAGAAAGCATAGATAGCCTGGGGAAAGACAAGCGAAGAAGCTACAACAACATGGGTGGCTATATGGCGCCTTATATCACGTTCAACAACAAGGCAAAGGAGGGAGACTCATTGGCCAAAAACCTGGGCAAGAGGTCATATGCGGCACTTAAATACGATTCCTTTTTTTTGCAACTGGTTCCCGACTCCTTGAGGCCTACAGTAATGCAGACTGTGGTTAATAATCTCAGGAGCTTCAAGTCGCTTGCAGATGCTAATTCACTGGATAAAAAACTACAGACGGAAAACTACCTGAAACTCGCTACCGAGCTGCACCGGAAGTTTACATTGCCCTTTGCATGTATCCTGTTGTTTCTCATAGGCGCTCCTCTGGGGGCTATTATACGCAAGGGCGGGCTGGGTATGCCATTGGTAATAGCTGTGGTGTTCTTTATCACCTTTCATATCCTTAATATTACCGGGGAGAAGCTCGTAAAAGCGGGCTCTGCTGTGCCATGGCTCGGTATGTGGATGTCAACAATGATACTACTGCCTGTAGCCTTCTGGCTGATCAACGCTGCCCGTAAGGACTCGAATATATTTAACCGTGAGTTATATAGCAGGTTCTTCAAAATTGTGGCCAGGGCATTTGGCGGCAGTGTATTACTAAAGATAGCCGATGAAGAGGCGGGCGATCCTAAAAATAATGTTGTATAAAAAAGGAAACTTTGGTTAAAAAGCTGAATAGATCATACAATCCCTGGTTCTTTTTTCCGTTCCTTTTATGGATCGTTGCAGGGGGATTATTGCAGCTATACTTTACAAATGAGCAGCTATTCTTTGCGGTTAATAATCATTATACGCCTTTTGCCGATGTGGTTATGTATTATACTACCTGGCTGGGCGAGGGGTGGTTTATCGTGATACTTATCCTGCTTCTTTTTGCGATCTCCCGTTTTCGCAATCTTTGGTTTTTTATTACAGCAACTATGTGCAGCCTTATTCCGTTCGGGATGCAGCAGGGGCTGAAAGAATATTTTAAGGCGCCCCGCCCCAGGGCCTATTTTCATGACAGCGCCGTCATGCATTTTTTGCCCACATGGCCCAGCCTGGTAAACAACAGCTTTCCCTCAGGGCATAGCGAGGGGGCATTCAGCTTTTTCTGTTTTGCTTCGTTGTTATTACCTGAGAAATACAGAAGGTATGGCCTTTTATTTTTCCTGCTTGCACTGAGTGTTTGTTATTCGCGTATTTATCTTACCGCGCATTTTTTTGCAGATGTGTACGCGGGGAGTATTATAGGTGGGGTGGTAACGACGTTAGTTTATTCTGTGATGTACCAGTTCAAGGACCGGTTTGAAAAAAACAAAATTGACTGATCAGCCGATGCCAAATTATGTTCGATATACGATAATTATCCTGGCAAGTGCTTTACTGTTCTTCCCTTTCCTCGGCCACGTCCATTTGTTCGATTGGGACGAAATAAACTTTGCTGAGTGCGCGCGGGAGATGATGGTATCCAAAGATTATCTGCGGGCACAAATTGATTTCATGCCGTTTTGGGAGAAGCCGCCTTTGTTCATCTGGATGCAGGTGCTGGCAATGAAGCTGTTCGGGGTGGGGGAGTTTGCAGCACGTTTTCCTAATGCTTTGGTTGGTGTGACAACATTGGTTACACTATATTATGTGGGTAAAAGAGTGGTGAACGAAAAAATGGCTGCATGGTGGGTGTTGCTGTATGCGGCTACCTGGCTGCCGCACTTTTATTTTAAGTCGGGTATCATAGACCCGTCTTTTAACTTGTTCATTTTTCTTGCTTTTTTCCAGGTTTACCGGCTGCGCTTTTCAGAACGAAAACTATTGCATGCTATACTGGCTGGTGTATTCCTGGGGCTTGCAGTGCTTACCAAAGGCCCTGTTGCTATCTTAATAGCATTGCTGGCATTTGGAGTTTATATTATTCTGCAGAAGGGACTGAACGGATATAAGCTGAAGCATGTTGCCGTCATCGGTATATGTGCGCTCCTGCCCATTGCCTTGTGGCTGGGGGCTACTGTTGCCGCCAATGGCGCGGCTTACGGCAAGTGGTTTGTTACGGAGTTTATCACCTACCAGGTGCGCCTTTTCAGTACCGAAGACGCAGATCATGGCGGGCCGTTCTACTATCATTTTATTGTGCTGCTGCTTGGCTGCTTTCCTGCATCTGTTTTTCTTTTTCAGTACAGCCCAAGAAAGCATGACGATGCAAACGAAAAAGATTTTACCAGTTGGATGTGGATATTGTTTTGGGTAGTGCTTATTCTGTTCTCTGTTGTTAAGACCAAGATCGTGCATTATTCCTCGTTGTGTTACTTTCCGCTTACTTATCTCGCGGCTTTACAGTTATACCGGTTAAGTGACGGGCACGTGCGGCTGAAAAAGAGCATGAAACCTGTTATCCTCGTTATTGGTTCATTGGTAGCATTGCTTATTATAGCCTTGCCCGTAGTTGGTATTAATAAAGAGAAACTGGTGCCGTATATCAATGACCCGTTTGCGGTGGGCAATCTTGGCGCAAATGTGCCATGGAGTTATACCGAATGCCTGTGGGGCGTGGTATATCTCGCCGGCATTTGGGCCGCTTGTTTTCTGATGAGAAGAAATTTCAGGAAAGGAATGTTGTTGCTGTGTATTGTTCAGATCATTATCATTCAGGTTACAGTGATACACTTTACACCAAAGATAGAAGCCTATACTCAGCGGGCGGCAATAGATTATTATAAAAGTTTCGCCGGTAAGGATGTATATGTGCATTCATTGGGGTACAAAAGTTATGCGACACTGTTTTATACCGAAAAGCTGCCATCGGTAAACCCAAACTACCGGAGCCTGCGCATAGACAAAAACGGCAAAGATGTGCAGCCAATAGCCAATGAGCCGTGGCTGCTTTCCGGAGTTACAGATAAGCCGGTTTACTTCATTTGTAAAATACAGGACAGCGCAAAGTATGCAGCTATGCCGCAACTTAAGGGAACTGGCGGCAGCAACGGTTTTGTTTTTTTTAAAAGGAAATGACAAAAAACTATCCAACAAAGTACATCTTCATCATGCCTTTGTTCTTTGCATCTATTTCGCCCCGGTACGTGCATTCAAACACATCTTTTACCAGTTCGTAGGTTGTCTGCGAAATATTGACTCTGCCGGGTTCGCTTTTTTCTTCCATGCGCGATGCTGTGTTTACGGTGTCGCCCCATATGTCGTACGCGAATTTGATGACGCCTACTATGCCTGCCACAACGTTGCCACTGTGTATGCCAACACGCACTTCAAAAGTTCTGTCACCCAGTTTCTTTTTTCGTTCGTGCATAAAGCGGGCAATCTCAAGAGCAGCAGTTACCATTGCGGTTGCATGTTTTGGATTGGGGAGCGGAAGGCCGGATGCGGCAAGGTAGGCGTCCCCTACAGTCTTTATTTTTTCGATATTGTTTTTTCGGATGATCTCATCAAAAGCCTTGAAGCAGCTATGCAGCTCATCCACTAATTGCTGCGGCGTCATCTTTTCCCCAGCCTTTGTGAAGCCTACAAAATCAGTGAACATTACGGTTACATTATCAAAATATTTTGCTTCCGCTGTTCCTTTTTCTTTTAGCTCATCGGCAACCTCGGCAGGTAATATATTCAGCAACAGGTCATCGCTTCTCTTCTTTTCTACCGAAAGCAACTTATTCGATCGTTTCTGCAGGTTATAATTCCTGAACATAAACAATATAACGAGCAACAGCAGTAACATACCGGCAATGAAAAAGATGCGCTCATTATGCTTTTTAGCGATGGCAAGGCTCTCCAGGTCTTGCTGGCGCTTTCGTTCCAGTTCCAGTATTTTTATTTTATTCACACTGCCAAATACGGAGTCGTGCATGGTAACATACTGCTCATAGCTTTCCAGAGCGCCCTTGTAATCACCTGTCAATTTTTGCGCCTCAGAAAGGTACTGCGAATAGGTCTGCAAATAATCGAGGTCGCCGATCTCGTTGGCAATGGCAATGGCCCTGGTTAAATAACCTATTGCCTGGCCCAGGTTTTCCTTTTTTTCAGTAGCTGTTTGTGCAACAGCAGAATCACGTGCCATGTCAAGGTAACACTCGCCTACATTTCCTACGTTTGCAATCAGGTCATTTTTATCACCAAGCTCTTCAAATATTTTTATCGCCCTTAATCCGAATTCCAGGGACTTTTGGTAATTGCGAAGGTTGGCAAAAGCCCCGCTAATGTTTCCGAGGTCTGAAGCAATAGCATGTTTGTCTTTCAATTCCTCGCTCATCTTTAATGCCCGCTCACTGTATTCAAGCGCCTTTGAATAATTATTCATGTTGGAATAAGTATTGCCCATATTCCCTAGTGTGATGGCAATGCTTTCTTTCTTTTCCTGCTCCTCAAATATTTTCAGTGCATTGGAATAGTATTCCAGGGCGGTAGCATAATTCCCCTGGTTGTTGTAAATATTTGCAATATTGCCATAATTCCCAGCAATGGCGCTTTTTTCTCCCAGCCCCTCGTTTATTTTCAAGGATTTTAATGCGTATTCCAAGGCTTTGGGGTAATCTGACCTAGATAAATTATTTACACCCAGCATTCCGTTTGCAGAGGCAACTCCCTTCTTCCAGCCCAGCTTTTCGGCAAGGGCCAGGCCGTCTTTTCCATATTGTATCCCTTTTGCCGGGTCTATGTTTACATAAGCGTAAGACAGCGCGGTAAGGAGCTTTACATTGTTTGTATCTTCCTTTCCTCTTGGCAGTTCTTTCAGCAGGGAGTCAACAAGAAACTGGCCCTGTAACCTGGCGGCGCAGGGTAAAGTACAGAGCAAACATAATGACAAAACAAGCCACTGTAGTTTTAGTTTCACGGGAGAATTATACTACAATTTACAACATATTATTTTTCGGCAACAAAATACATTTGCAGTTTTCCCTTGTTTTTAGCTGTTATTTCTCCCCTATAGGTACAGTTAAAACTGTCCTTTACAAGTTCATAGGTGGTCTGTGAGATATTTACCTTCCCAGCCTCGCCGTGCTCCTCCATGCGCGCAGCGGTATTCACCGTATCTCCCCAGATGTCGTAAGCAAACTTTATTAAGCCCACTATGCCCGCGACAACATTGCCACTGTGTATGCCTATACGGACTTCAAAAGTGTTTCCGCCTAATAGTTTTTTACGGTTTTTCATAAAAGCGGAGATATCAAGCGCCGCATTTATCATATTTGATGCGTGTTCTGGGTCAGCTATTGGCAACCCTGACACAGCGAGATAGGCGTCACCCACGGTTTTTATTTTTTCGATGTTGTGCCTGCGGATGATCTCATCGAAGGCTACGAAACAGGCGTGCAACTCGTCAACCAATTGCTGTGGGGCCATTTTTTCTCCCGCTTTGGTAAAATCAACGAAGTCGGTGAACATGACCGTTACATTGTCAAAATATTTAGCGGCTGCAGCACCGGTCTCTTTCAATTCATCCGCTACTTCTTCGGGAAGAATGTTAAGCAGCAAGTCATCAGACCGTTTTTTCTCTTTAGTCAGCAGTTGGTTGGTCTTTTTCTGAATATTGGAATTACGAAGCACGATGATAATGACCAGCAACAGCAATGCTATACCTGCGACCAGAAATATTTTTTCATTCTGGTTCTTAGCTACTGCAAGCCTCGCCAGTTTCAGGTCCCGGTCTTTAAGCTCGAGGTCGTGCTGGTGCTCGGTTTGTTTTATCCTGAAATCATTCGTGGAGGAATACACCGAATCATTCATGGTGCTGTATTGCTTGTAGCTTATGAGCGAATTTTTATAATCTCCTGCAAGCAGATAGGCGTCTGAGAGGTATTGGCTGAACTCAATAATATTGTCCAGTTGCTTTATTTTTCTGCTGGCTTCTATTGCGTTATTCAGATAACTTATCGCCAGTCTCAGCGTCTCTGCTTTACTGCTGCGCGATTTACTTGCTGTATCTTTTACAATTGCCAGGTAAGCCTCGCCTGTATTGCCCAAAAGCTATGGCTGTGCTGTATTTATCGCCTTGTTCTTCAAAGGCCTTTAATGCTTTTGAATCGTATTCCAGTGCTTTTTGATAGTCTTTCTTGTGCATGTAGGCATCTCCTATATTGCACATCTGGATCGCAATACCATTGCGGCTACCAATTTCCTCTGATATTTTCAGCGATCTGAGATCGTATTCGATTGCCTTGTCATAGTCTCCCTGCGAAAAATAGAAAATACCGAGGTTGGAAAGGTTGGATGAAATTCCTTCCTTATCCCCGATCTCTTCGAATATCGTCAAAGCTTTCAGGTTATATTCCTGCGCTTTCGGGTAGTTTTTTTCATATTGATATACCGTTCCGATGCTCCTGATGCAGTTGGCCATGCCCCTCTTATCACCGATCTCTTCAAATTTTTTCAATGCCTTTAGGTCATAATCAAAAGCATTGGGGTAGTCTGATTTATATTGGTAATTATTGCCTATTGCGCTGTATGCAAGTGCGATTCCTTTTCCCCATTTTGCCTGTATAGCCAGCGTCAGCGCCTGCTGCCCGTACTTTATGCCTTCATCGGGGTTAATAAGCCGGTAACCAGACGCTATGCGTTGAAGCATTCGTACCCGCGTGGTATCAGTTCTTTCAGAAGGAATGGCTTTAATAATGGAATCTATCTCATCCTGTCCCTGCTTTTGAGCGCAAAGACGGACAGAAATCAGCAGCAAAAGAAAACAGATCAGTCTTTTCAAACGTATTTTTTATAACTATGGGATAAAAGTAGCCTTTAACCCTAATTTCATGTACTTTGTAACAAAGTTAATTTTTATTTATTTATTAGAAATCGGTAAAATTATTTTTATATCACTACATTTATGTTGTATAACAGCTGGTTTGAATATGCAATTTAACAAGGTCAAAAAGTTCATATTGGGTAAGCTCAGAAAAGAATTACCCGGCAACCTTACTTATCATAGTTTGGGCCACATAAAAGATGTTTATAAAGCTGCGGAAAACCTGGCAATGCTTCAAAACGTGGTTGGCGATGATCTTACATTGCTGCTGACTGCTGTTTTGTTTCACGATTCAGGTTTCCTGAAGCAACAGAAGGAGCATGAGCGTGTGGGTTGTGAAATTGCAAGGGAGTACCTGCCCGAATATGATTATTCACCGGAACAGGTAGAAAAAATATGCGGTATGATCATGGCTACGCAGATACCGCAAACGCCCCATAACAAGCTGGAACAGATCATTTGCGATGCCGACCTTGACTATCTTGGCAGGGATGACTTCTTTACTATTGGCGATAAGCTGTATGATGAGCTGTGCATGTATGGTATCATTAATACGGAGTTGGAATGGAACAAACTGCAGGTGCGTTTCCTTGAAAAGCACCGTTATTTTACTCCCATAGCCAAAAAACTCAGGAAAGAGAAAAAAGCGGAGAACCTTGCATTGGTAAAGTCAAAGATCAAAAAATAAAGCCCTGGCATTGTAAACTGTTTGTACCTGCTTGCCATTTGTAACGGGCTGCAGCAGGCTGATGTTGTGCTTCCATTCTATCAGAAAATTTAATTGTGCCGGAACCCACCGGGATGTTATTATATCCTCTTCTTAACGGCAATTGTGTTGTAACCAATTATCTTTGCCGCAAATCCTCAAAATATGCAACGCGATACTGCCATATTCAACCTCATAAATGACGAACTGCAGCGCCAGCGCCGTGGACTGGAACTCATAGCATCTGAAAACTTTACCAGTATGCAGGTGATCCAGGCCATGGGCAGCGTGATGACCAACAAATATGCAGAGGGCTATCCCGGAAGGCGCTACTACGGCGGTTGTGAAGTGGTTGACATCAGTGAGCAACTGGCTATAGACCGGGCGAAAGAAATGTTCGGCGCAGGGTATGCCAATGTGCAGCCCCATAGCGGCTCGCAGGCCAACGCTTCTGTGATGCTTGCTGTGCTGCAGCCGGGAGATACGATCCTGGGGCTGGACCTGAGTATGGGCGGACACCTCACGCATGGGTCACCAGTTAGCTTTTCGGGAAAGCTGTATAAAGCAGTTCACTATGGGGTAGGAAAAGAGACTGGCCTTGTGGACTACGATGATATGGAGCGCAAAGCAATTGAACACAAACCAAAGCTTATTATTTGCGGCGCTTCCGCTTACAGCAGGGATTGGGACTATGCCCAAATCCGCGTGATAGCTGACAAGGTCGGCGCACTGGTGATGGCAGATATTGCACACCCTGCAGGGCTTATCGTTAAAGGGCTGCTCAACAGCCCGTTCGCCCATTGCCATTTCGTAACTACCACCACGCATAAAACATTGCGCGGCCCGCGGGGCGGCCTTATCCTGATGAAGGATGATTTTGAAAACCCGATGGGCATAAAGGGCCCGAAGGGAGAAATACGTATGATGAGCCAGCTTATAGACCTGGCTGTATTTCCCGGTTCACAGGGCGGCCCGCTGGAGCATGTGATCGCAGCAAAGGCTGTCGCCTTTTATGAGATACTGGACGATCATTTCCTCGAGTATGCAAAGCAGATCATTAGCAATGCCCAGGCGATGGCTGCTGCTTTTATGGAAAAGGGATACAACATAGTATCTGGAGGCACAGATAACCACCTGATGCTGATAGACCTTCGTAACAAAAACATCAGCGGTAAGA
Source organism: uncultured Bacteroidota bacterium (assembly GCA_903887415.1). Taxonomy (GTDB): domain Bacteria; phylum Bacteroidota; class Bacteroidia; order Chitinophagales; family Chitinophagaceae; genus Nemorincola. Next base: position 127,915 of record CAISPO010000037.1, read on the forward strand.
AAGCGGAAAACACACTGGTACATGCCGATATCACCATCAATAAAAATATGGTGCCCTTTGATGATAAATCACCTTTTGTGACCTCTGGTATCCGCGTAGGCGTGTCTGCAATGACCACACGCGGTCTTAAAGAAAGAGATATGCCGACCATAGTTGACTGGCTGGACCGTGTACTAATGGCCCCGGACGATGAGGCACTGATAAAGACAGTGAAAGGCGAAGTGAATGAATTTATGACGGGCTTCCCGCTGTACCCGGAGCTAGGTTAGAAATATTTTTTCGCAAAAACCAAACACAGACGCTCATTTTATCGTCTATATAGGTATGGATACCTATCAACTAAAAGCCGGCTATCAGAAGATCAAAGCGCGGATATGCTATTACCATAAATCATACCACAAGCTGATCTTCTCTGTAAGAATTGTATTACTGATCATACGCCTGAAATATTATTTGTGACGCCGCACGCCTGAAAAAAAATATACACGCCTGCAAAAAACATGCGGGTTGCATCTCCTTGTTAGCTATAATTGTTTCGGTTTCCATAAAGGGCCTTGATCAGCGGCCTTGGAATATTGCCGGGAAGCTCCCATTACGTATGTTTGGGCTAAAGCTGTAACTTGGCTTGTTTGGAGATCGCAAAATAATAATGCGCAATGAAGAATGCTATTATTCTCTTTATCTTATGCTTACCCATATTGCTGCGCGCACAGCCAAAACAAGGCAAGGCGTGCATAGACTCATTGCTGAAAGAAGTTTCCCGGCAAAAGAATGACACGGATGAAGTGCGTGTGCTCAATGAAATTGCCCGGAACTTCAATGGGATAGACGTAAATGAAGGCATAAGGTACGCAAACCAGGCGCTATCACTATCGCAGCATATCAGCTATAAAAAAGGAATGGCCGACGCTTACGCTGACCTGGCCCGTTGCTACCGGCTTCAGGAAAATACCAGCGAGGCTTTGAAAGATTTTGGCATCGCGTTAAAATTATATGAGGAGTTGGGAAAAAAACATGGGATGGCAAATTGTTACTATGGTATTGCAACAATGCTATCAAGCCAGGGAAGAAATGAGGAAGCGATACAAGACATCAATATTGCACTGAAACTCTTTGAGCAGGAAAACGAAAAAAACAGCATTGGCAATTGCTATGGTGTGCTCTGTGACATTTGTTTTTCTCAGGGTAAGTACAGGGAAGCGCTGGATTATGAAAACCACGCGCTGGAGCTGTATAAACAAACAGGACAGAAAAACGGCATCGCTAATTGCTATTATTATTTTGGACAAATTAATAACCACCTGGGCAATTACCCGGAGGCCATAAAGAACGCATACACCGCCATAAAAATCTATGAACCGCTTGGCCAGAAACAAGGGGCTGCGGCTTGCTACAACATTATTGGTGAGGTTAACGAACACCTCGGTAACCATGATCAGGCGCTTTCGAGTTACGATAGCTCTGTGCGAATTATGGATGAGGCGGGTATGCAGCCTTCAAAGAATGTCCCATACCAGAATATAGGAACTGTATATTTTGATGAAGGTAACTATCCCGAAGCAATGGTGTACTACAAGAAGGCGCTTGCCATATGCCGGGATATAAATGATAAGAATTGCATGGGGAATTGCTACTACATCTTCGGTAGTATCAATGAACGTGAAAAAAATTATCCCGAGGCACTGAGTAACTACTTCCGGGCAACAGAGCTTTACGGGCAGGTGAACTGTCAAACCGAACTGGCGGGAGCTTATACTGGAATAGGTAACGTTTACTACGATCAAAAAAAATATGCTTATGCCAAAACTTTTGGTACAAAAGCGCTGGCAACAGCGTCGAAAACAGGATCGCTGGAAGCAATAAAAAATGCCGATACCCTGATGAGCAGTATATCTGCCGCAATGAGGGACTACAAAAGTGCGCTGCAATACTACCGTGCGTATGTGATCATAAAAGACAGCATGTATAATGAGGAGGCCACAAAAAAAATAGTGCGTGACCAGATGCGGTATGATTTTGAGAAAAAAGAAGCTGCTGCAAAATCGGAACAGCAAAAAAAAGATTCGGAAACAAAACTTCAGTTGCAACGGAAAAACATGCTGATCTATGCTTCTTTGTCTGCGTTGATCGCATTGGTTGTAATTGGTGCGATGCTGATGCGCCAGAGGAAACTGAAAGCCAACCAGCAGAAAACAGAGCTGGAGCAAAAGCAACCGAGGGCGCAGATGAACCCGCACTTTATTTTTAACTGCCTCAATTCCATACAGCATTTTGTGGTGATCAACGATGTAAAAAATGCCAACAAATATCTTACGGGCTTTGCCTCGTTGATGCGGCAAACGCTGGAAAACTCCAGGGACGGTATCATAAGCCTGCAAAAGGAATTGGCTTATCTGGATAATTACCTTACCCTTGAGCTAATGCGCTTTAAGGATAAATTCACCGTAGAGATCATTTGTGCTGATGACATAAATACGTCCGCTATAAAAATACCTTCCATGATCATACAGCCCTTTGTAGAGAACTCCATAAGGCACGGGCTCTGCTTCCTGAAAGAGAAAACCGGAAGACTGACCATAAGATTTTATTTAAAGGGAGATATTCTTTATTGCGAAATAGATGATAACGGTATAGGCCGCGCACAATCGCAGAAGCTGAAGGAGGATACAAATGTCATTTATGAATCGCAGGGCATGGCACTTACGAAACAGCGTTTGGCGCTAGTCAGCAAAAGCAGTGGATCTGAATACACGATAACGATAATAGACAAGGTGAATAAAGAGACTGAATCTGAAGGTACGACCGTGATCATTAAATTCCCCGTTGAAATATGATAACAGCGATCATAATTGATGATGAATGGAATAATGTGACCATGCTTTCGGGCCTGCTAAAAAGCTACTGTCCCCAGGTATCGCTGCTTGGAAGCGCGGAGAGCGCAGCTGAGGGCAAAAAACTGATAGAGGCACTCAAGCCCGAATTGATACTGCTCGATATTGAGATGCCCTATTTCAACGGCTTCGATCTGTTACGGTCCATGCCTCAACTGGAATCAGAGATTATTTTTATCACTGCCTTCGATCAGTATGCCATCAACGCATTCAGGTATGCGGCTATAGATTACCTGCTAAAACCAGTAAATATTGAACAACTGGAACAAGCCGTCATCCGGGCTGAGCAACGGATAAAAGAAAAAGTGTCCTCCCGGAATTACGAGCTGCTGATCAATAACCTGGATAAAAAGGAGACTGAAAAAAAATCGATCATTATTACGGAAAAAGGAGAGCAGTACTTCATACAGTTTGCCGACATAAAATACATAATTGCCGATGGCAGCTATACCTGCATCCATACAGACAGGCGAAATTTCGTCAGTACCAGGAATTTAATTGATTTTGAAGACATACTGCCGGGCAGTATTTTCTGCCGTATCCACAATGGGCATATTGTAAACAGGAAGCACATCGATAAAGTGCATAAAGGCCGCGGCGGATCTGTGATCATGAACGATGGCAGAGAGCTGGAAATCGCCGTGCGCCGAAGGGACGCTTTCCTGAAAATGATGCAGGAATAAGCAGTTTATCTCTTCCGGGAAGCACACCCAAAAAAGAATATGCACACCCACAAAATAGGGCTTCAACGGTAGGTAGAAATTGCTTTGATTTGCGATGAAAAATATTGCCAACCAATAAATCAATTTTTATGCGAAATATCATCACTGTCATCACGTTGTTTTATTTTTTATCCGGCCCAGCACATGTATTTGCTCAGGCGTGGAAATGGGCGAAAGGAAGCTCTGTTGTTGATGGCTATTGCGAATCATGGTCGGTGGCTTTGGATCCTTCAGGCAATGTATATTCTGTCGGATATACCGAATCCTTGTCTGGGGGGATACCGGGGCTGCAATCGAATTTCGGTTCGCTCGCAGTTGTTGACAGCTATAATATTAATGAGCAGGGTGTGCTCGTCAGTACCGACTCGAACGGCAATTATCGCTGGGCTATAGGCACACAGAATGGCACAGCGTCGTTGCTATATGTTGTTTGCGATCCTTATGGATACCTTTATGTAACGGGTTATGACAGTAGCGGCAGCTTTCAGCTTGGCGCGCAATCGCACAGCGCAGTAGGTCCATTTTGTGCAAAAGTAGATGGCTCGGGAAATGTGCTTTGGATCAAAGACCTTGCTCCGGGCACACAGGGCTACGGCATACTTACGGGCAGCAGCACTAATATATATGCATATGGCTCGTTTACCGGCACCGCCCTGACGATAGGCGGCACTACTCTTACCAATAATGATGCTACAGGAGCCACCAGTGATGCATTTTATGCAAAGTATGATTCCTCCGGCAACCCAATATGGGCGAAGAGCTTTGGTGGCAATCTGACGGACGAGATCTATGTGGCTACATTGACAAAAGACAGTGAGCTTTACATGGCCGGTCCGTATTATTCTCCTGCCATGTCTGTAGGCAGCACAACACTTACCTCGGGCGCAGGCGGTGATCTGTATGTGGCTAAATTTGACCCATCCGGCAACCCCGTATGGGCAAAAATGATCTATGCCAATGATACTTTTGACGGTTTTAACGGGATAACTGTGGATCCCGATTACAATTTATACCTCACAGGTATCTACTGGCACCACTTTACGATTGGCACCTATACTTTGCCGGTGCCGGCCTATGCGAACATGTTTTTGGCAAAATATGATTCCTCCGGCAATGTAAAATGGGCGCAGGCACAAACACACATAAGCGATTGTTTCGGGGTTGCGGCCGATCCGTGTGGCAATCTTTGGGTATGCGGCAGCGGCCAGACACTGTCCAATCCGCCAACCGTATCAGATACGTTGTACCTCGCAGAGTATGATACGTCTGGGATTTTGGAAAACATAATTACCGTAAACTCAGGAGGAGATGATAATAGTGGCATTATTGTTGACAATAGAGGCAACTTCTACGTAGGCGGAGACTATCTTTCTTACCTGCCATTGGTGGTGGGCGGCGATACGCTTACTTTTTCAGATACTACTGAAGAAGCAATGTTTATATTGAAATATAATTACGAACCAGGAGGTGTGTGCCTTCATGATACCATGTCCAATCCGCTGACGACACAGGAAGACAATCTGTCGCCAGTATCAGGGGTATCGCTTTATCCGAATCCCGCTCACAATGAGCTCACGGTATCAGCATCATACGATATAAACAAAGTGGCTATAACTGACCTGATGGGGAGAACAATGTTTACACATGAATATTACACCCGGCTAGTGCAGATAGACCTGTCATATTTAGCTCCCGGGGTTTATTTCATAAAGGTAAATGGCAATGAAACCTTCAAATTCTTAAAGGAGTAAATGGTTCATAGCCCTATCATTTTTTTTAACTCAAAAGTGGCGCATGTTATCAGGCCGTATCCGGAGGTGCAAATGATCTTTTCACACTAATTTTTTGCGATGAAAAAAATGCTTGTTTCACTTTTACTGCTGGCCCTTGAACTCTGCTCCTGCAAAAAATACAGGTGCCCTGAAACTGTGTATTGCAGCACAGGGTACAATTTTGTGCTGCTGGGTTTTGATACCGGCGATATTAGTACTGTTGTTTTTCGGGCATACCAGGCGGGCACTGATTTTGGTACGCTCCTGGATACCGCTGTGGTTTTAGATACCGTGTTATACCAGAGCTTCAATAGCCCGGTATATCCCTGGATACCGCTCTATGGAAATGATGCGGACAGCCTGCTCAACGGCTCTGTCGCACTGGCTAACTATCGTTCTTTTATGGCTGATACAAGCTATATAGCTTGCGATTGGGAGATATACCTGCCGAAAGATGGAAGAACGTTTAAAATATCGAACATACAATTTTCCGGCAGCACGGAGCAGACGGTAGAAAGCTGTGATGAGAAGGGCAATAAGATAGGCGGCTTCTGCCAGAAAAACCTCACATCTTATTTTGCAGATGGGGAGACATACAAGAATGCCAATTCCGGGGTCAACAATAATTTTATTTTTTTGAAAAAATGAGTAAACAACACCGATGTTTTATTTTAAACCTTTTAAAAAACAAACATATGCAAAAGATACCAGCAATACTGATCGCAAGTTTAGCGGTATTAACCGCCTTACCATTCACGTTGTGCGCCCAGGATAAAACGGGAACCCAGGAGTTTTCGCTCAGTTATGGCACAACTTCCGGCACCGACATGATACAGGGATTCTACCGCAACAATTCGCGGCCTAATTTCGACCATCCTGGTTACTTCGATGCGACTTCTAAAACAGGTAATATTTTTGCGACCTACCGCTACTTTATTAACAGGCGGCTGGATGTAGGCATAACGCTGGGAATGGAAGCGCTTACTTTTGATCATTATACAAATCCGGATATGGGCAGCCCTGTGCTGTTAGGGAAGTATAAGGCCAGCATCGCCACACTAGCGGTTGAGCTTAAACCTGTCTATTATAATGGAAGGTTTGTCCAGTTGTATGGGCTGATCGGTATTGGTGCGAGGTATTTCCAGGAAAGCCTTACAGAAGCAGGGCCAGGTGTTGCGCCGCAAAACAATCTACAAGTGACGCCGTTCTTTCTCAATACACAATGGACGCCCATTGGCTTAAGGGCTGGGAAACGGCTGTGCGGTTTCGCTGAAATCGGCGTGGGTTACAAAGGGCTATTAAACGTTGGCGTTTGTTATAAGATGGATAAGAAAAAAGCCGCCAATGATCACAAAGAATAACGGCAGCTTCAATACGGATTAGCAGGGCGCTTGCACTGCAACGGCTCTGCTAACAGAACGAAACATATTGCCAGCCCCTATTGATCCAGGCCCTTCAGCTTATCTCATTATCATACATGCCCCATTTCTTTGCGAGGCTGTTCCATTCTGTTGCAGGCAATTGTGTGGTGCCATTATAGTAACCTGCGATCTGTCTTTGGCGTAATGCCTCATAAAGTGTGATTGCGCAGGCTACAGAGATATTCAATGATTGCACCATGCCCACCTGGGGAATTATAAAATTGCCATCGCAGTAACCAAGGCATTCTTCAGTAACCCCGGCATGTTCATTGCCAAAGACAAGTGCAACACGCTGTGTAAGATCCAGCTCATATAGCGAATAGGACTCAACGCCAAGGTGCGTGGCGTATATTTTATCGCAATGTTTTTTTACCGCTTCCATGCATTCCTTCGTATTGTCGTACTGGTGAATGGTGAGCCACCCTGCTGCACTGGCGGAACTTTTTTTGCCAAACCGCTTATGTCGGGAGATCACCGTAGTGAGCACAAACAGATCCTGCACTCCTATGGCATCGCAGGTGCGCATCACTGCCGATATATTGTGTGGGTCATGCACATTTTCCATTACAACCACCAGGCCGCTTTGCCGGTGGTTCAATACCTTTTTTATTTTCTCTTCCCTTTCAGGAGTCATAAACTTTATTTTAACTGAGCAATTTATTTAGGTCCACTTCTTCTATAGTTACATCCTTTTTTTTGTTCGTTGCGATACAGCAGGCATATCCTGTTTTAATAAGTACATCCTGCAAAAACCACCGCATACCATGCTCTATTACTACATCATCGCAAACATCAATTTCTTGCAGCGGCTGAAAAACCCCCTTCCCAATCGCTTTGATACATGCTTCTTTTCTTACCCACATTTTATAAAATTCGGCATTAATATTGTTACTGCTATTGATCTTATACCATTCCCTTTCGCTAAAGTATTCGCGCATTCCGGCAATATCCCGTTCTTTTTCCTGCTCTATGTCCACACCTATACGAGCGGCCAACCCCCCTGCGCAAAAAACGATATTCCCTGAATGAGATAAGTTGTAGTCAAAATCAGCGGATGCAAAATAAGGCTTTCCCCACCTATTTATCTCCTGCCTGTCTATGAACAAACTATGGTCGAGGTTATGATCGCAGAGCAGTTTATAAAGTAACAATTTGCCTGCGAGTTTAGCATATTGAGTAGTGGTTGGAGGTTTTAACATTTCTTCTTTACCAATACCATTTACTTTAGCCAACAGCTTCCTATGTGCTTCTTCACTTATCGGCTCACCAATATCTATAAAATAACCGGTTATCATGTGGAGATAAAATAACTACAATATGGCGGTATCGCCATCAAATTTCCCTTACAAATATCTAAGGCACGAAATTCGTATAGTAGTTACAGTGGGACTAAAGAAATTATTACAGGAGGAGTAGAATTGTTGTAATTTTCGCTTAAATAAAAAGAATACACCCGCAGTAGTAAATATGAATCCCAGTATAGTCCTTGGAGCTTCCCGCCCCGACCTGTTGCATGAAGAAACACTTGCAGACATATTCCGGATGTCTGCAAAGAACTTTCCGGGCAATACTGCGCTTATTTTCGGAGATACGTCTGTCAGCTATTCTGAACTGGACCGCTGGAGCGATGCCATGGCTGATCACCTATATCAAAACGGCATTATGCCTGGCGACCCGGTGGGCCTGTGGTGGCCGCGCGGGCTGCAACTGCACGTGGCTGTACTTGGTATTGTAAAAGCAGGTGCATCTTACGTGCCACTGGATCGCGAGATGCCTGCTGAACGGGTGGAAACCGTACTTAACGAAGTAGGGGCAAAAGGATACATCAGCCAGGATAAACTCGATCTTAACTGCCCTATGTTTTCGGTTGTTCCGCAGCCAACCCCGTCCGCGGAAATTCCCATTACGATAGGAGCGAAACCTGATAACTGGGCGTATGTGCTATACACATCCGGCAGCACTGGGAAACCCAAAGGCATCCCTATTGCCCACCGGCAGATATGCCACCTGGTACGTGCAGAGCAAACCGTACTGGAAGTGCGCAGCACCGACCGCGTTTACCAGGGATTTTCTGTGTCCTTTGATATGTGGTGCGAGGAGGTTTGGATAAGTTACCTGGCCGGAGCTACTTTGTGGGTTGCAGATGCAACTACTGCAAAATCTATTGACGAGCTTGGGGATATATTGCGCCGGCAGCATATTACTGTGCTCCATGCTGTGCCCAGCCTGCTTGCTGTGATGGAAGACGACATTTCATCTGCGTTGCGCATTGTGAACGCAGGAGGGGAGGCGTGTACCACACAAGTGCTTTCCAGGTGGTCTATACCGTCACGTAAATTTTATAACAGTTACGGGCCCACGGAAACAACCGTAACGGCTACGCTTATAGCGCTGAAGCCGGGTGACCCGATAACGATAGGTATTCCGCTGCCCAATTATAACCTTGCGGTAGTTGATGAGCAGCTTAATATACTGCCTGTTGGCGAACGAGGAGAACTGGTGGTAACAGGTCCTGGCTTGTCCAAAGGATATATAAATCTGCCCGAACTTACGGCCCAAAAATTTGTACCGAAGCCGGCTGCGATGCCCGGATTGGCTGGTGAGACTATGTACAGAACCGGCGATGCAGCCGTAATTAATCCTGATGGCAGTATTGACTTCCAGGGGCGCTTTGACGACCAGGTGAAGCTGCGCGGATACCGCATAGAGCTGGGCGAAATTGAAAACCGGCTCAGCAACCTTACAGATATTACCGCGGCAGCGGTAGCCGTAAAAAAAGACGCCAACGGCCAGGACCACCTCGCAGGCTATGTGGTGTGTGATGACCCGGTGACCATGAACCAGCAGCATATACGCGAAGAGCTGGCAAAGGTGCTGCCTGCCTATATGATACCCAGCGTCATCATGCAGCTATCAGAGATGCCGCGCCTGCCCAGCGGTAAAATAAACAGGAAGGCGCTGCCGATACCAGCTATGCTGCTGGAGAATGCTGGGGCGATCACTAATGAAGTGATAGACCTGGACGCGCCAATAGAAGAGCGAGTGGTAGCTGCGCTGCGAAAATTTTTCCCTAACCGTAATATCGATCTTTCACAGGATTTCTTCACTGACCTCGGCGGACATTCTCTGCTTGCAGCTGCATTTGTATCAAAACTGCGGCGAGAAGCCAATATACCGCAGGCCGCTCTGAAAGATATTTACCTGATCCGGCCCCTGGATAAACTGGTGGAGCACTGGAAGTCCAAACCCGCTGGGGAGATGAAGGCCAAGCGCGTCTTTAACGAGGTGCCAAAAAAACGGTTTTGGCTTTGCGGTATCGCGCAGACCATTTCCCTGCTCATGGTCTATGGCCTTTTTGCCGTGCAGATATTCTTTCCTTACCTGGGGTATTACTATGTGGCGGAGGAAACTAAAAATACGCCCTATGCAGTAACCACTGCACTATGCCTGTTTTGCCTCATACCACCTTTATTTGCTGCATTCACTATAGGTATCAAGTGGCTGGTTATCGGGAAGATGAAGGAGGGAGACTATCCGCTGTGGGGAAGTTATTACTTCCGGTGGTGGTTTGTGAAGACCATGCAGCGGTTGCTGCCGGCTCAGTTTCTGAATGGCACGCCGCTATATCCCGGCTACCTGAGCCGGATGGGAGTAAAAGTGGCAAAAGACGCACAACTGGGCGCAGTGACCATAGGCGCAGAAGACCTTGTAACCATAGGCAATGATGTTAGCATCAGCTCCCGTGTAACGATCAACAATGCGTATGTGGAAGATGGTATGCTGAAGCTAAGGCGGGTGACCCTTGGCGACCACGCATACATAGGCAGCGGTGCTATACTTGGCGGCGGCACCACTGTTGAAGAATGGGGCGAGCTGCAGGACCTCAGCTATCTGCAGGAAGGCAAGACCATAAAGACTGCGGAGGTATGGCACGGCAGTCCTGCTGCGCTTAAAGAAAAGAAAGCGATAGAAGACCTGCCTCAGCCACTATTTGTTTCCGCGGCAAGGCGGAGAAAGTATTCGCTCATCTTCACTTTATCGCTGCTTATATTTCCCTTCGTCATCCTGCTGCCCCTGCTGCCTACTATAATCATTATTCATAACATAGATAACTCCACACCCGATTACGACTTTAGCTATCTCGTCATCACGCCATCGCTGGCATTGAGCTATATCATTGTGTTTGCTGTGGTAACGGTTATCCTTACGCGTTTGCTGCAATGGGGTATAAAACCGGGCAAGTACCCTATCTACAGCATGTTTTATGTACGCAAATGGTTTGCTGACCAGTTGATGTCTTTGTCGCTTATTGTACTGCACCCTATCTACGCAACGGTTTATATATCACTGCTGTTTCGTGCGCTGGGTGCCAAAGTGGGCAGGAATACCGAAATATCTACCGCCAGCAGTGTTACGCATCCTTTGCTTACCATTGGCAAGAATGCATTTGTGGCAGATGCGGTAACACTAGGAGAATCGGATGTGCGTGGCCAGCAACTGATACTTGATAATACGGTGATAGGCAATAGCAGCTTTGTGGGTAACAGTGCGCTGATACCTCAGGGCTACCAGTTACCGGGGCGTATGCTTATAGGTGTATTGTCTGTGCCACCAAGCAAGGAACAACTGGAAGCAGAGACCGCCAAAGACTGGTTTGGCTCGCCTTCTATAGCATTGCCACGCCGCCAGGCCAGCCGCACATTTGCTACCGAGCTTACCGCCCGCCCATCAGCCACCAGGGTGCTTGCACGCAGCGTTGTAGAGTTCATCCGCATACTCATACCCGAAACAGTGATACTGATATGCAGCATCCTATTTATCGCATATGCGCACGATCTTTTGGTTACTGAGGCATGGTGGATGATCATTTTGCAATTGCCGTTCTACTACTTGTTTTTCATGGGCCTGCCGGCATTTATTGTAACCGCAGCCCTGAAGTGGCTTACCATAGGCATTTACAAGCCCGACCAGAAGCCCATGTGGACATCAAAAGTATGGCGGAGTGAAGCCATCACCTCCACCTACGAAGCACTCTCCGTGCCCTTCCTGCTCGATTTTATGCGGGGCACACCCTGGCTACCTGTTATTCTGCGCGTGCTGGGCATAAAAACAGGTAAGCGTGTATGGATGAACACCACCGATGTTACCGAGTACGACATGGTGCATATAGGCGACGACACCGCCCTAAACGAAGACTGCGGCCCGCAGACGCACCTGTTTGAAGACCGCGTAATGAAAGTGGGCCCCATAAAAATAGGCAAGCGTTGCAGCATAGGCGCCGGCACCATCATCCTCTACGACAGCGAAATAGGCGACAATGTAAACGTAGATCCTCTATCCTTGGTTATGAAAGGCGAGAACCTGCAATCCAACTCCAGTTGGGGCGGCAGCCCGGTAAGGCCTGCGTAGGAACTAAAAATGAGCTTTCCGCATGATTTTCTGTATTCATTTCCAATATATTAGGGACAAAATATGCCTCTATTAAGTGGTAAAAATAAATATTAATAATTTAGGATTCACCGCTATTGTATAAACAAAAAAATATTTGTAGGTCTGACTTTCATGATAAATTAATTTTATGAAAATAAATATCCGGCAAATATTTGGCATAGCTTTGATAGCAGTTATTGTATCATTTGCAGCTTGTAATAAAACGGCTAATAAGACTAATACCAATGCAAACGGAGGGCCTTCAACTCCGGATTCGGTGAGTTTAAAGAACAACATTGTTGTAATTGATTCTACCAAGCTGACGCTTATTTCAAGCGCAGACCAGCTAAGTCAGGGTATATATGTTTATACATATACAGGCGCTACTCCTGGCTTTGTAGTTAATGGGGTAATCATTGGTATCACAGGTGACGGATATTTAAGAAAGATAACTTCTATAACAAATTCACCGGGGCAAGTAGTATTAAATACTGTTCAAGGAGATTTTACGGATGTTTTCCAAAATGGGAAAATTAGTTTTTCTTCCGGCTTTTCAAATCTAATGAGAAAAACAGATGATGGTTATACCTACAATATTAGCAATGTGGCTTTATATGATCGGGGTGGTGTATCCGTAGAATTGACGAATGGGTCAGTCAAATTAAACCCTAATTGGAATTATAGTATGGAGTTTAATGATGGAGACCTTGCCAGTTTTTCAGCGTTATGCCAGAATGGAACACTCAATTCAAATTTTGACGTTAATGTTGCTGTAAGTACTACTGCAAGTTTCGATAAGTCAGATACAATTGCAACCGGTTCACGGCGTGATGTGGTATGGGTTGGCCAATTGCCGATAGTAATAGTTACCTACTTTTATTTAATAGCAAATGTGTCTGGAAATATAAACGCTAACATTAACCGTGATGTAGTTTTTACTGATAATGAATCCTTTAATTTAGGTGTCAATTATTTTGGTGGTTCCTGGAGTGGTGTTCACAATTTCAATCACGATGCTACTACAAGCCTTACAGGGCGCACAGGTGCCGCAGGCTTTGTGTTAAATTGCAGTCTCATTCCGCAGATGAATATAAAACTGTTTGGCATACTTGGGCCATATGGTTCCTTACCCATAAAGACATATATGGTGGGAAATATTGCCTCACCTGCTTTGGACTGGGATTTTTCCATGGGTGAGTTTTTGCAACCCACAATTGGTGTTTCCGCGAATATTTTATCGAAAAAATTGGCTGATTACAGCACGAGTTGGAACTCAGACTCTATAAAATATTACACGCCCTACCAGATTTCTGTAATTTCTGGAAATAATCAAACAGGATCTGCAAATTCATATTTAGCACAACCGCTAAAAGTACAGGTTACCGATAACCTCGGTAAGAAGCAATCAAATGTACCTGTCTATTTTACGGTTACTAATGGCGGTGGCTCTGCAGAATCTACAAGCATTTTAACTGATACTAACGGATATGCTCAAACAAGGTTTAAATTGGGATCAAATCCATCTGCGCCTCAATGGGTACATGCAAGCGCGAAAAAGGCAAATGGTACTGCAATAAATGGATCTCCGGCTGGTTTTGTTGCTTCTATATCAGGATCAACCGGAACCGGACTGACTACTAACACAGTTACATCAATAACATCTGCTTCGGCAGTTTCCGGCGGTAATATACCTGCCTCATTGGGCACAATAACTGCTCGCGGAGTGTGCTGGGGCACCGCACATAATCCAACAATAGCTGGGAACCATACAAGTGATGGAGCCAGCACGGGAATTTTTACAAGTAATATCACCGGACTTTCAGCCAACACTACGTATTATGTAAGAGCTTATGCCACAAATAGCGTAGGAATTAGTTATGGGAATGAACAAACGTTTCATACTACAACAACTGCTTTCGGATATCATTTATATGAAGTTACAGCAATGCTAACCGGTCCATTCGGTTGTTTAGGAGATAGTATGACACTAAATATCGATGAGTATATAAGATATAGTGATTCGGGCTTCTTTTACGCGCCCACATCGCCTACACCCCATTTTCCTTCCCGCCTTCATTCTGATTACTACAATTTAACATTAAGTAACATTCATGTGCATCCTGATCCTGATTCTGTTATATATCCTGTTACAAATGGTCTAAATGTATTTATGCCTATTTCCTATGGCACCTACTTGTATTACCCGTTTTATGGGTATGTAGAAATAATAGACACCAGTGGTTTTATTTGGCCGTCAATTGAAGTTGGCATTGGAAATACAAATTGGGAAAGTAGTACAATTACGGATTTTACTGCAAATAGGGCTTTTGTGCAAATTTACGGCACAGGCGGTGCATGCCCTATGTATTATTATAGCGATTCTTTATATCACAATGTAACGCTAACGCAAATATATTGATAACATGATTGAGTAGGAATTAATTTCCACAATTGCTTGTAGTCAAGAGAAAAAACATGATCCTTCGGCGTAGGCTGTGCCTACGTCCTAGAGGGTACTAGTCTAGGCGATAGCACTTACTCACCATCTCTGTTCAGCAATTGCCGGACCTCTTCAATTAAGAGTGGAATATCTCCTAGTGGAGGCAAATCTCTGATTTGCGGGGAGGTTACGCAACACCACGTTTACGGTTCTTGGCCCACCACGCTGCGTTCACTTCATCAGCGAGTTTGTCAACATCAGCTTGTTTAGCTTTGCTTTTAGCTGTCGCTTCCAGGTACTTGGCATAATCAATAAGCCGTTGTAGCCCGAATTTATCAACTGAAGATGGTAATGTGATGATAATGGAGTCGCTATTTGTTCTTTCTATAAGCATAAAAATGCTTTTACTATCCCAAAGGTAAGAAAAATCGATACTCTAAACGTTTATGCAAAACGCCTCACACATACACCCCATCCAGTTTGAACAGCGTATTACCGCCGGAGCTTAGTGATGCATTAATGCCGTAGCCGCTCTCAACTGATTTCCATGTGATCTTTACTATGGGTTGTACCTCGGGGGTAATAAATCCCAGGAACTTTACATTCCGTGCGCTGCTGAGCATTAGCGGTTTATCCAATTGTGTTTGCAGCAGCTCCTTTACCAATTCCATCATGCAAACGCCCGGCACCACAGGCTGTCCGGGGAAATGGCCTTTGAAAATGTCATGCTCCGCATTAAATACTATACGGCAGCCGTATTCATTTTCGTGTGTCTCAATATCGTGGCAGTTATAAAAATCGTTTATCAGCACAGTAAAAAGTTTTTTATTAGTAAACATCATAATCATGCAATCCACACTTTGTTTGAAAAGGCGAAATGAGAGGTGTGTTACACCTCCCCTCCTGTTTTTAGGAGGGGATGATTGTCGCTTGCGACGATCTGGGGTGGTTGGCTCGCGCCGTGCACACTACTCATTCGACCTCACCCTCTCCTTCGGAGAGGGGCGGGGAGAGGTCATAATTTCTCATACAGCCCACGTAGCCTGTCTCTTGTCATTATTGTTTTCCAGTCTTTTCCTAAAGCATTTTCCCAGAGCGGCACCATGCCTAGTGATACATCTATCATTGTATTGAACTGCTCATCATTAAGCCCCTTTGTTATTCCAGTAGGGATATCAATGTTGTTCTGCTCCACCATTTTATGAAAGGTATCGACACCCTGCGGATAGAACTCGTACAGGTGGTTGAATACAATACAATTCCCGATGCCATGCTTCGTGCCAAGCAGGTAGCCCAGCCCATAGCTTACCGCATGGGCAACACCTACCTGCGAATAAGCAATGCTCATGCCGCCTGCATACGAAGCCATCATCAGTTGTTCATCGCTTTCCTCATTCCACTCCTGCTTATGCAGGAACACCTCTTCACAAAGCTGCTGCGCCTTCTCGCCATACGACCGGCTGAACTCATTGATATACGTGCCTTCCAGCGATTCTATACAATGAATAAAGCAATCCATGCCCGTATAAAAGCGCTGGTCGGCAGGCGCGCCTTTCGTAAGCCCCGGATCCAGCACTATCTGGTCGAAGGGGGTATGGTCCGAATTCATGCCGAGTTTCCGTGCAGGGCCCGTAAGCACTGTTGTGCGCGACACCTCGGCTCCTGTGCCCGATAAAGTAGGTATCCCCACTTTGTAAACTGCGGGATGTCTTACAAGGTCCCAACCCTGATAGTCCTGCGCCCTGCCGGGGTTCGTGAGCATTATAGAAACAGCCTTTGCAATATCCATCGTTGACCCGCCGCCAATGCCGATCACCCCAGATATATTACCATGCTGTTCCTTTATTTGTTGCGCCAGTTCGTCTATATAGGCTGTCTTAGGTTCGTGTTCCACATCTGCATCTATCAGCAGGTCATTGCCCCTTATTGGTATCCGTGCTTTAAGTGCATCGTTGTTCTTAAAATAGTGATCCAGCAGAAAGATCATCGGAGCATCGCTTTTCCGGCGTGGCGCAATGATCTCATCCAGTTGGCCGAAACAGCCCCGGCCATACACCACATAATCCACCATCTTAAAATTGCGAAACTTCATATCGGCAACCCTATTACAGCGCAAAAATAGTGTTTAGTTACTTTGCAAAGAATATTTGTAAATGATGTACCTATCTCAACCGGGAAAATACAGTTCAAATAACTCACTCGACCTCACCCTCCCCTTGGGGCAGGGGTCTATTCCCACCCATTCTTATTCATCAATTCCTCTGCGCGCAACATATCTTCGGGGGTATCGATCTCCACACCCATGTATCGGGTAATGGCCATCCGTATAGGCACCCCATGCTCCAGGAACCGTAGGCACTCTATTTTTTCCACAGCCTCCAGCGGCGTCATTGGCCAGTTAGTGAAATCCAATAGTGCCTTTTTTCTAAAGGCATAAACGCCTATATGCTCATAATAAGGAATACTCATCTCCGCATTTCGGGGGTAGGGGATCACACTCCGTGAAAAAAACAAGGCATTGTTATTTATATCAAGCGCGACCTTCACATAGTTGGGGTCAATAATTAATTCAGGATCCGTGAGCAACTGCACCAGTGATGCAACCTGTAAATCTTCCTCCTTAAATAAATTGATCAGTTGCGCCAGCGGTTCTTTTTGCACGAATGGCTCATCGCCCTGAATATTGACAAACACATCTGCGTCCATGTCAGCCGCTACCTCGGCTATGCGGTCAGTGCCGCTCTCATACGGGCCTTTACTTTTCATAGCCCTTCCGCCATGTTTCACTACTTCATTCAGTATGTCATCACTGTCCGTTACTACGACCACTTCATCAAACAAACCGGCGCAAACTGCCGACTCGTAAGTGCGCCTGATAACACTCTTGCCTTTCAACAGCGCAAGCAACTTTGAGGGGAAACGGGTAGCGCCAAGGCGCGCTGGTATCAGTGCAATAACTTTCATAACTGAGCTGTATAAGTGCCGCATCACCGGCTTCCAGGTATTACTTCTGCTTCAATATACCCAATAAAAGCGTTATCCAGCCCAGGATAAAAAATAATCCGCCTATCGGGGTAAGAATGCCCATGGGCCCAAGCCCTGCACCGCCTGTATGCAGCATCGTCATAGCATATAACGAACCGCTGAACAGCACTATTCCAATAATAAAGAAGGTAGCCGCCAGCTTTAATTGCTTTGCCGGAAATGATGAAAACAGTATCCCAGTGATCAGCAAGGCAAAGCTGTGATAAAACTGGTAGCGCACACCAGTATCAAATATCGCCAGTTGGTCTGCCGGCATCTGAAATTTTTCCTTAAGCGTGTGTGCGCCAAATGCGCCAATTATTACGGCCAGGCCTGCAAAAATTGCACCCGCGGCCAGCGCCCGTTTATTCATGATCAATTATTTTGGCAAAGTTAGTCAGGCTAATGTCTCCCATTTGTAAAATATGGTGAGCTTGTTCGTAGAAATGCCTGCGTTTCTCCAGCAGGTCATTTAAATAAGTACCAAGGTCGCCCCTGTTATTCAGCAGCGGACGGGCTTCAGTTGCGGTTTCAAGATGTTTCAGGAGCAGCGCTGTATCGGCATGCAAATAGATCACCGTCCCGGCATCCTTCATCAGTTTCATATTATCCCCGAAGCAAGGTGTGCCGCCGCCACAGGCTATGATAGTAATAGGCACTGCTGTTTTAATGATCTTCTTCAGCTGTTTTTCCTCCCGCTCTCTAAAGCCTTTCTCGCCATAAGTAGCAAACAGTGCTGATACGCTGGCTTTCTCCTGCTCCGCTATAAAGACGTCCAGGTCAAAGAATGGAAATTTGTACGCAGCAGCGATTTTTTCACCCCAGTATGTTTTCCCCACGGCAGGCATGCCGATAAGGAAAATGTTTTTGAGGATTTGGGATTTGGAATTTTCCTCCATGATGATTTTTTCCGGGCTTATATTTTATTACTTACGACTAAATACCATCTCCTATAGACTATCTACCAGGAACTTTATACTTTCAACTTTAAACTCGCACACTTACGACTCGCGACGTAAAAACTTCCACACCATCAGCATTGCCATTCTTGCTGCCATCTCCTTATTCTGCTGCCGGTTATAGTGAAACCGGAACTCCTTTGTTTTTACCGTGTCTTTATCAGCAACAGCCATCCAGACAGTGCCCACCGGAACACGCTCAGTACCGCCATCCGGCCCCAGCACCCCAGATACTGCCAGTGCATAATCTGAGTTAAGCACACGCAATGCCCCTTTCGCCATTTCACGCACCGTTTGTTCACTTACCGCCCCGCAATCATCTATTGTTTCCTGCTCCACGCCCAGCACATCACGTTTTACGTCATTACTATAAGAGACAATACTGCCGTTAAAATACTTCGATGATCCATTCACCTGCGTTACCAGGTGCCCTATGAAACCACCCGTGCAACTTTCAGCCAGGCCCAGCATTTTTCCTTTTGCCAGAAGCGCATCGCCTATTATCTTTTCCATCGGGTAGTCGTCCCTGGCCACCACAATGTCTCCAAGCAAAGTTGCTATTTCTTCCTGCCTTGCTTCCAATTCCTTAGCCAAAAGTTCCTTATCCTTGCCTCTGCCAGTGAGCCGTAGTTTCACCATCCCTGCATCCGGCAGGTAGGCCAGCTTTATGTGCGTGGGCAATGCCTCTTCCAGTGCCAGTATTTTTTCTGCTATAAAACTTTCTCCCTCTCCCGCAGTCACAATGGTTCTGTGCAGCAATGCATCGCTGAAAAAACGCTCCCGCAGCCTTGGCAATACCTCATCCTGCATAATAGAGATCATCTCAAACGGCACCCCCGGCATAGCAATAATAATTTTGCCATCGTGAGCCCCGCCGAACGATGGAATTTGGTCCCGATAGCTATCGGGATTGGAATTTGGAGTTTGAATCGTTGACTCTAAAATTTCACCATAAGTGTAATTGAACGGCTCCCGGACTGCTGGCTGCGAACTGCCGGCTGCCAACTCAAACAACATTCCCGGCGCCGTGCCCATTTTATTAAATAGCACTGTACAGTTTTCCGGCACTTCTGCCTGTTTCATATTCCGCTCCAGGAAGGGGCGGTTGCGTTTTGTGAATATCTCCTTCAGGTGTGCAAGTACACGCTCATTCACCACCAGTTTCCCGCCAAAATATTCGCTGAGGAGCGGCTTGGTAATATCATCAGAAGTTGGCCCCAGGCCGCCCGTTATTAATATTATAGTCGCCCCGGCTATTTCCTCATCCAGCGCTTTTACTATCGATGCCTTGTTATCTCCCACCGCTACACGGCGCACCACATCAATCCCCAGCTCATTCAAGTGCCGGGCTATCCACGCCGAATTAGTATCTATTGTCTGGCCTATCAGTAATTCATCGCCTATCGTTATGATCGCTGCTGCTATATTGCTCATGATTCTTTTTTGAAAAACGGCGCTAGCCGCGTGTGCAATTCCTCGGGCATATTTGTCTTCTTCTTTTCCTTCGGGTCAAAGAACACCAGTGTGGTCAATCCCTTATTCAGCAACTGCCCCGCCTCGTTATACAACTCAGAGTGAAACTGTATCCTCGACCCATCCGGCAGTTCCTTCAATATCGTCTTCGCCGTTATCAGGTCATCATACAGCGCCGGCCTGAAGTACTGGGAATTCAGCTCCGCCACCGGCATCATCGTGCCCATCTCTTCCAGTTGCCGGTACGTAAAACCTAGCTGCCTGATGGCTTCCGCCCTTCCGACCTCGTAATACAACGCATAATTACCATAGTACAGGTACCCCATCTGGTCCGTCTCCCCATAGCGTACCCTTATTTGTGTTTCGTGGCTATACATACAGTGCTCAATTTATATCATTGCGACAATAGGGGGAGGAAAAGCTAAATACTTGACTCTCCAAAACAAGGCCCCGCTCATTTCGCGTGAGGAGTCGGCTTCACTCTCTCCGCCTCCTTTATCGCATAAAAGCTATTTGCCTGCGTAAGGCATGTAACCGTAAGATCATTGATGCATACATGCGGCGGCAGTGATGCGCAATACCAGGCTATATCAGCGATATCCTCTGCCTGTAGCGCTTTTACGCCCGCATATACGCCCTTAGCCCGCTCTTCATCACCATGAAATCGCACAGTGGAAAATTCCGTTTCCGCCATGCCAGGATTGATAGCGGTAACCTTTATCCCATAGGGCAGCAGGTCTATGCGCATCGCCTGAGTCAGCGCGTCCACTGCAAATTTTGTGGCGCAATAGACATTACCATTCTTATACACTGTCTTACCTGCTGTGGAGCCTATGTTGATGATATGGCCTGCTGCGCGGCTGCGCATCATTGGTGATATTTGACGGGTCACATACAGCAAGCCCTTTAGATTGGTATCTATCATTGTTTCCCAGTCGTCAATTTCTCCTTCATCAATAGTAGATAGCCCTGATGCCAGGCCTGCATTATTAACCAGTATATCTATATGGGGTACCTGTGTTTTAAGATCACTGATTGATGCCTCTACCTGGCTCCGTACACGGATATCGAACAACAATGCGATAACTTTTACCCCATATTGTTGTTCGAGTTCCCCTTTTATTTCGGCAAGCCGGTCTTCCCTGCGGCCTGTTATGCAAACGGTATAACCTTCTTTTGCAAATCGTATAGCTATAGCCTTCCCAAAGCCAGATGTAGCGCCTGTGACCAGTATTATCTTTTCCATTTTGGTGAATATTGGCGGCAAAGATATGAAAACAAAAAACGGGCGCCATTGCTACGCCCGTCTTTGAATAGAATTATTTTAATGCCTAGGCCGAGACCACATGCCGTACCTTCTTCTTATCCAGGTACGCTTCCCAGTCCTGCAACTGCGCTCCTTTCAGCACTCGTGGGAACTTGCTCATCGCACCCTCTTTGCCCTTTGCACGCAAATAGCCAATGAACACGTTTTCCGGCAGTATCTCCAGGAATATCTCCTTCAGCGCTGAAGTGCGCTCTACTTCGTAGTCGTCGTTTAGTTTGCAAAGCGTTTCATCAAGCAATGCCTTTAATTTCTCAGCGTTCACATTTTCATTGTCGCAGCCTATGTACCACTGGTGCGCAAACAGGCCATCGTGCTTCAATCCTGCAACTGCAAATTCGCGAATGGTAATATTTAGCTTCTTTGAAACTATCTCTATTGCCTTGTTCATATTGTCCACCGACATGTGCTCACCGCAAAGGCTTAGAAATTGCTTGGTGCGGCCCACTATCGCTATCTCATGCTCTGTGGCGCTGGTGAACCGTACCACATCGCCTATCAGGTACCGCCATGCGCCGGCACAGGTACTCAGCACAACGGCATATTCCTCGCCTTCCTGCACTTCGCTCACTTTGTATATTTCAGGGTTTTCCCTTGGGTTGCCTTCTTCATCAAAGTTCTGCTCGTTGAAAGGTATGAACTCAAAGAAGATTCCCGCATTCAGCACCAATTTTATTCCTGCATCCGGCCTCGCCTGGAACCCAAAAGAACCTTCGGAAGCCATGTAGGTTTCAATGAACGTAACCTTTTTCTTGCCCCAAAGTTTTTTAAAGCTCTCCCGGTATGGCTCCATAGATACACCACCATGTATATATACACTCAGGTTAGGCCATATCTCGTGTATGTTCTTTACATTATGATGCTTAATAACCCGCTCCAATACTATCTGCACCCATGCCGGCACACCGCATATTGTACCTACATCCCACTGGTCCGCCTTTTCAACGATCAGCTTTATCCGGTCTTCCCATTTAGGGCGCTTTGATATGCGTTGTCCGGGTTTATATAAGAGTGAGGACATCCAGCGGGGCATGTTCTTTGCACTGATGCCGCTCATATCGCCCTCATAGTATTCGCCTTTTTCAAATAAGGAGGTTGTTCCGCCGAGCATCAGGATACCCTTCTCAAAAGCCACGGGGGGGATCTGGAAGTTGGCCATGCTGTATAACTGCTTGAAGCCCACTTTCTTGATCGACTTTATCATATCCTGGGTTACAGGTATGTGCTTGCTCGCAGACTCAGATGTGCCCGAACTAAGCGCGAAATACTTCACTTTTCCCGGCCATGTCACATTTTCCTCCCCATTCTGGCAGCGGTGCCACCACTTATCGTGCATATCAGTGTAGGTGTGCACAGGCACCCGCTCCCTGAAAGCCTTCATAAAGTCTATCTCCTTGCTCAGAATATCCCCAAACCCATAGTGTTTTCCGAAAGCAGTGTACTGGCCCCGTTCCAGCAACTGGCGTAACGCGTGGCGTTGATATGTTTGCGGTGTTGCCACCGGTAAATTGAACTGTTTCCGAAGCTGTAACGAACGAGATATCAGATTCCCTAACAATGCCATTGATACTCCTTGATTATTTGTAATTTAAACGGCAAATTTACATTTTCCTTCGTTAAAGTAGTGGTAAGTTATTTAATTAAATGTACAGGGCAGTTCATATTGTATTTGATTCTGCCGCCGCACCTCACCTTTTTTGTTTCATAGATTAGTTATAAACTTGCACCATATTTCAAACCTTATGCTCAACTGGAGAACAGTGGTAGGATTTATATTGCTGGCTGGCGGTATAATTGGTTTATACACTATCATAGGCAATCATCTTAAAGCAAGCCCGATTGCCGCCGAGACTGGCTGTATTATATGGATGGCTGCAGGCGTATTCCTGATGATAAAGGGCATGAACAATAATAAGGCCGCATAACGAAATGCCTGCATGAAATTTATTATACCATACTTTGTTCCCCATCTTTAATTCATGCACCTTACCTTTGCGCCCACAATAATGACAAAAATCCAGATCATAAATAAATCACCGCATGAGCTGCCTGCCTACCAGACAGAAGGTGCGAGCGGAATGGACGTACGGGCCTGGCTACAGGAAACGGTTACGCTGTTGCCCATGGAGCGTAAATTGATCCCGACAGGTTTATATATCGCACTGCCTGCTGGATGCGAAGCGCAAATACGTCCGCGAAGCGGCCTGGCAATTAAAAAAGGCCTTACGCTTATCAACACCCCCGGCACCATAGATAGCGATTATCGTGGCGAGGTGATGGTTCCGATGATCAACCTGTCCGGCGAGCAACAGCAAATAACCGATGGCGAACGTATCGCACAAATGATCGTTGCTAAATATGAAAAAGTGGAGTGGGAAAGTACAGAATTGCTGGAGGGCACTGCCCGTGGTGCCGGCGGCTTCGGGCATTCAGGTGCGCATTGATTGTTTTTAAATACCGTGACTATCTACAAACGACTAAATACTATTGACTAACTAATAATTACTCAACAATGAACATTATTATCCCAATGGCAGGTATGGGCAAGCGTATGCGCCCGCACACATTAATGACTGCAAAGCCGTTGTTGCCCATTGCCGGTAAGCCGGTGGTGCAACGGCTTGTAGAAGATATATTAGCCACCTGCAACGAAAAAGTAGAGGAAATAGCATTCATCATAGGGCCATCCTTTGGTAAAGAAGTAGAGAGGCATCTCTGCCAGGTAGCAGAAACACTTGGCGCCAAAGGGAAAATATGTTACCAGGAAACACCGCTTGGCACCGCGCACGCGATATTGTGTGCGAGCGAGTCGCTTACCGGTAATGTCTTTATTGCTTTTGCCGATACACTGTTCAAAGCCACGTTCAGTATTGATAAGAACAAAGATGCCATTGTATGGACGCAGAAAGTAGAAGATCCGCGTGCATTCGGTGTGGTGAAGCTAAACGACAAGGAAGAAATAGAGGCTTTTGTGGAAAAGCCGCAGGATTTCGTATCAGACCTCGCTATAATAGGTGTGTATTATTTTAAAGATGGAAATAATTTAAAAAAAGAGTTGCAGCGCCTGATAGACAATAAGATAATGCTGAAAGGCGAATACCAGATCACGGACGCTATGGAACATATGCTGCAAAATGGCGTAAAGTTCTATACTGGCCAGGTGGATGAATGGCTGGATTGCGGCAATAAGGACGCATTTGTTTACACCAATCAGCGTGTGCTGGAATTTAAAAAAGATACTGAAAAGCTCATCTCGCCTAAGGCTGTTATTGAGCAATCCGTAATCATTCCACCTTGCTACATTGCTGATGGCGTTGTAGTGAAGAACTCCGTAATAGGCCCGCATGTATCGCTTGAGAAAGGAGTGATGGTAGAAGACTCCCGTATCAAAAACAGCGTGGTCCAAAGTGATAGCGTTGTTAAAAATGCTTCGATCGCGGCGTCCATGTTGGGGAAAAACGTAACTTACATAGAGAAATCGAAAGAATTAAGCCTCGGCGATTTCTCCACCCAATTATAAACCGCCTTCAATGTTCCGGTTTTAATGTTGGCTGGGCTGATTATTTTTGAATGAAGTTACCTCTGTTTACATACCTGATTTTTGCACTCTGCGTAGGCGGCCTTATGCCGCGTGGTTATGCACAAAAGGAAAACCCCGACTCTGTCCTGAATGCAAATATGACGGCCTTGACGAAGCCGGATAATATCTACTTCGACGGCCTAAAGGCAAAAATGCAGAATGACCCGAAACATGCTATGGAGCTATTTGAAGAGTTTGTAGCGCTGAGGCCACAGGTATCTGCAGGTTACTACGAATTGTCAAAGCTATATTACAACGAGAAAAAAACAGACAAGGCCGAGGCGAACATTAAGAAAGCAATAGCCATTGATCCCGACAATAAATGGTATAAAGAGCAGTATGCATCGATACTGGCGGAAAACGGGAGCTTCCTGGATGCAGCTAAAATAATAGGCGATCTCTGTAAGTCGGAACCTGGTGACGAGGAATATCCGAAAATGGCGGCCGAATATTATGAGCGGGCTAAGAAATACGAAGAAGCCGCCAAATACCTGGATATTGCGTTGAATCATGATCCGGATGATGAGGAAGTGCAATCGCATAAAGTGCAGTTGTACCTGGAGATGAATAATGCGGATAAAGCTGCCGAAGTGATCAACCAGTTGCTGGCCAGGGATCCCCACAACGGCAGATACTACAAGTGGCTTGGCGACCTGTACGATGTTAATAAGATGCCGCAAAAGGCCGCAGAAACATACGACAAAGCCCTGAAAGCACTGCCAGATGACCCGCAGGTACAGATAGGCCTCGCCGGACATTTTCTGAATATGGGTGATACCGCCAAATATCTGACCAATATTGAAAAAGCGATCGTAAACCCGGACCTGGATGTCCAGTCGCAAATGGACCAGGTGGGTGTATATATTCAGACTTTACCAAACGATTCAGTGGTCAGGTCTCATGGCCTTACCATGTTACAGCGTATTACTGCACAGCATCCCAATGACGCGCAGGTGCTGTCGGTTTATGGTGAGTTCCTGGATTGGAACAATAAGCGGGACAGCGCGGTTTGGGCATACAAGAGATCGCTGGACATAAAGCCCGGAGACTTTGATACGTGGAAGAAACTGCTGGATGATTATACGGATAAGCAAGGTGCAGATTCGCTGATAAAATATACCGAAAAAGCCATTCGTTTATTTCCCAACCAGGCTATTGTGAGCTACTATAGCGCTATCGGCTATTCCAACAAGAAAGATTACCCAAGAGCCATTAAGGCCGTAAACCGCGCGATAGATATTCAGCCCGAATCAAATAAGCCAGCCATCGCCGAAATGTATGCGCTGTTGGCCGATATTTACCATAGTACCAAGCAGGATGACCTCTCTGACAAGGCGTTTGAAAAAGGGCTTAGCCTTGACCCCTTGAATTCCGGTATCCTTAACAATTACAGTTACTATCTCTCTGAGCGGGGCAAGAAACTGGACGAGGCGGAGAAATTGTCAAAGCGATCGCTGGAAATAAGACCATCGGAGGCTACTTACCTGGATACTTATGGATGGATAGAATATAAAAAGGGCGAGTATGAGAAAGCAAAAACCTTTGTACAGAAAGCCATAGACCTTGCGGGCCCAAATGCTGATGCAACGCTGTATGACCATCTTGGTGACATTTATTTTAAATTGAACAATAAAGAGAAAGCGGAGGAAAATTGGAAGAAATCGAAGGAGAAGGGAGGGGATGATCCGCAACTGGATAAGAAAATCAGTGAAGGGAAATTGTATGAATAAGACTATTGCGGGGGTTATATTGTTGTTTATATGCAGCGGCCTTTCTTCGTGCTCATTTCATTGGCATGCCACGGGTAAGAATGCAAAAAATAAGGAGAAAACTGCTGATACCAGCCGGGCTGCTTCTGTTCCCCCAGACTTAATGCAATCTGCCAAAGACACAGCCCAATCTGCAATTGCGGCCATTAAACCAGCCGATACTTCCAGCACGGCAAAGCAATTGATAGAACAGCTCACCCCGTTACTGAATGCGCGTATTGATTACCGGACATTCTCAGGGAAGGCGAAAGTTCATTTTACCGGACCGGACAACGATATCCAATTTACCGCTCACTTTCGTGTCCGTAAGGACAGCGTGATATGGGTTAATGTAACCTTCGATGCGTTTCCCGTGGCAAGGTTGTTCATTACAAGGGATAGTTTCTTTTTGCTGAACACCAAGGACCAGGAAATAACAAGGATACCGCTAAGCCAGGCTGCGAAGATATTACCTACTAAAGTTGATTTTACATCGCTCCAAAACCTGGTTACCGGTGAGCCTTTGAGAAAAGGAACGATAACCAATGCAGTGAGCACAGGGGATTCAATAACAATGGATGTGGAAGACAGCAGTTACCTGCAGCACATTACTTTTAATA
This sequence comes from uncultured Bacteroidota bacterium, assembly GCA_903887415.1. Lineage (GTDB taxonomy): Bacteria > Bacteroidota > Bacteroidia > Chitinophagales > Chitinophagaceae > Nemorincola. The sequence goes on from CAISPO010000037.1 coordinate 155,319, forward strand.
AAGCCGACAGCACGATACGCACAGGCCAGTTGCGCACCCGCGACCCAAAAGGCCCGCAAGCCGCGACTACTTACAGCAGCTACGAAATGATCAATAACCGCAAAATATCGACATACCGTACACTCAATGTGCTGAAAGGTAATGAGACTTTTACCCTGGACATGAACTTTACAAAAACCGATTTTGACGAGGAGCTTAGTTATCCTTTTTCCATACCGGGCACTTATACAGAAAAACGATAGCAATCAATTAAGCGGTTCTTTCAACGGGTTTCGCAGTTTCCACTTTCCGTCCTCCATAGCTGTGAAGTAATTTACAAACCAATTAATGGCCACGGCCGGGACATTCATTGTCTTGAAGAAATACTTTATTTCAACAGGCGTGGCGCCCAGGCTCGCTTTGGAGTCGAATGAGGTCCTGCCTAATTTCAATTCCTTCTTCTTCAACAGCATAGCTCGTTCCAACCCGGAAAATAAGAGGTTAAAATATAGCTGATACTCATCATTGAGCTGGTAATCAAATCCAGCATAGTAGATCTCGTATGCATCGGGGGTCACAAATGCAGAGTAAAAAGCCACAAGCTTTTTTTCGTGGTAAAATCCAAAAACTTCAAAGTCGTTTTTATAAAGCGATTTTAGTTTTGTAAAATGATCTTCACTGATCGTGGCAAGTGCGAACGACTGGTTTTCGACTACATTTTTATACAGCCGGTTCATTTGCCGCTCGCTCCCTGCTATGGTGTTTTCCTGTAGTTCTTCAATAGTCAGCTTATCGCGCAGTGCAAGTATTTTGTTGGCCCTTGTTTTATATTTCCTGGTGAGCGCGGATATATAGCCGCTGAGTGTAGCCCATTCAGGGTTAATAGTAAGCGTCATTACGCTATCCGTCATTGGGGCATAGTAGCCCTGGCCTGCAAGCCATTTGGCCGCATGGGGAGAAACAGGAATGTCCTTTAATACCAGTACTGTGGCACGTTCGTCACTGCCAATTTTCTCTGCTGCTGCAGCGATCATTTCTGTAGCTTCCGTATCATTGATCGCAGAGCTATTGTAGCAGTAGCAGGGCGTTTCATTACGAAGCGCGTTGCCGGAAATAAGGGCTTTTACTTTCTTCAAATCGAGAAAAAAGCGAACGATACCTTTAACGAAGGTCTTATTGTTTTTAAGATTGAAATTTTGTGAAGTGCCAGTAAATAATTGGAAATAGGCGAAAAGGATCGGGTCATTGTCCTTCTGAAAAATCACGTATCGAAAGCTCACACCAGGCAGCGATTGTTCCATCGCCAGGAGATAATCGTAGGACAATTCAATAGTTGTGCCGTTTATTTTGGCGAGCTCCTTTTTTATGCCGGCAACCTCATTACAGATAACATATCCCGGCAATTTCTTACTTTTTACATGATTTTTGAACAGCCTTTTAAGACACGAGCTGATAAGGCAATCATCATAAATTTTACTTACTGGCAATGCAGTAGTATTGGAACTGGCCATCAGTTTATTTTACTCAAAAATAACGGAAATTACCTTTATGCCGGTTATGCCTGTATCAGGAGAGATTATCCACTTTCTCTCCTAATGCGTATCTTAGTCAATTCAAACCCCCATACAATGGCACAATTGATAAGAAAGGAAGACGCGCTGGAATACCACGAGAAGGGGAGGCCGGGAAAGATAGAGGTAGTTCCAACAAAGGAAACGAAGACGCAGCGTGATCTTGCACTGGCGTACTCCCCAGGCGTTGCCGAGCCATGTATGGAAATTCATGCCAACCCGGAAGACGTGTATCGTTATACCGCCAAGGGTAACCTTGTGGCCGTAATCAGTAATGGTACCGCCGTACTTGGCCTTGGTGATATTGGGCCGTTGGCATCCAAGCCGGTAATGGAGGGTAAGGGGCTGTTGTTTAAAATTTACGCCGATATTGACGTTTTTGATATAGAGCTCAATGCAAGGGATATTGACGATTTTGTAAAAGTGGTTAAAGCGCTGGAGCCTACTTTCGGGGGTATCAACCTGGAGGATATAAAGGCACCGGAATGCTTTGAGATAGAAACAAGGCTGAAGAAAGAGCTGAGCATCCCTATCATGCATGATGACCAGCATGGCACCGCAATTATAAGCGGCGCGGCACTGCTCAATGCAATAGAGATCGTAAAGAAGAACCTGGCCGATGTAAAAATAGTGATCAGCGGCGCAGGGGCATCGGCTATATCCTGCTGCAAGATTTACCTTGCACTTGGGGCTAAAGTAGAGAACATGTATATGTTCGACAGTAAGGGACTGATCACGAAGAGCCGGACTGATCTTGACGAATACAAACAGCAATTTGCACAGGATGCTAAATCAATGGACCTGCAAGAGGCAATGAAGGGCGCAGACGTATTCATAGGGCTTTCTAAAAAGAACCTGGTGACGCAGGATATGGTAAAATCGATGGCGAAGAGGCCAATTGTATTTGCCCTTGCCAACCCAGATCCGGAGATCACATACGAAGACGCCATTTCGGCCCGCCCGGATGTGATCATGGCCACGGGCCGCAGTGACTACCCCAACCAGGTAAATAACGTGCTGGGCTTCCCCTATATTTTCAGGGGCGCACTGGATGTGCGTGCGGGCAGTATAAATGAAGAAATGAAACTGGCAGCAGTAAAGGCGCTTGCCGCCCTTGCCAAGGAACCTGTGCCTGATATTGTAAACGTGGCCTATAACAATACAACGCTCGTTTACGGGCCTCTCTATATTATACCAAAACCAATGGACCCACGGCTGCTGGTGCGTGTTTCCACAGCAGTAGCACGGGCCGCTATGGAGAGCGGTGTAGCCAGAAAACCAATTACCGACTGGAACGAATATGAAACAGAGCTGAACCGCCGCCTGGGCTCTGACGATAACCTGCTGAAATACATCATCAACAAAGCAAAGCAGGCGCCAAAGCGCGTGGTATTTGCTGAGGCCGAAAATATTAAAATACTGAAGGCCGCACAGATAGCGAAGGATGAAGGAATAGCCATCCCAATTCTGCTTGGTGACCGGGAACGGATAAATACGATGATCGCCGAAAATGCACTGCACCTGGATGGTGTGGAAATAATAGACCCGCAAAGTGATGATACCGACAAGAAGCGCTGTGAATATGGGGAGGCATTCTTTGAGAAACGTAAACGCCGGGGCTACAACTTGTATGAGGCTAAAAAGACAATGCGCAGCAAAACATACTATGGCTGCATGATGGTGGATAACGGAGAAGCGGACGCAGTAATATCGGGCCTCACACGCAAATACCCGGATACGATAAGGCCTGCGCTGGAAATTATTGGTATGAGCCCCGGAACTAAAAGGGTTGCGGGCATGTACATTATGCTCACCAAAAAAGGGCCGCTTTTCTTCGCGGACACAACTCTGAATATCAATCCTACGGAAGATGAACTGATAGACATAACGATGCTTACTGCCAATGTTGTCAGCAACTTTAATATTAAACCACGTATCGCTATGCTGTCTTATTCCAATTTTGGCAGCAATATGTCGCCGGAGGCAGGGCTGGTGCGCAATGCTGTGGCCCGCATCAAAGAGGCGCATCCCGAAATGGTAATAGATGGGGAGATGCAGCCCGGCGTGGCTTTTAATAAAGAGCTGCTAAAGGAAAATTATCCGTTTTCCGATCTTGTTAACGAGTCGCCAAATGTGCTGATATTCCCTAACCTTGCTGCCGGTAACATTGCTTACCACTTGCTGCAGGAGGTGGGCGGTGCTGAGGCAGTCGGACCAATTTTGCTGGGCCTCAGAAAGCCCGTATATGTATTGCAGCTAGGCAGCACTGTAAGGCAGATAGTGAATATCATCGCGCTTTCTGTCGTTGAAGCACAGGTTAAGGGGTAGAAGGTTGCTTTGCAGCCTAAAAGGATCAGCATATGTTCAGACATAAAGGCAAGGCGCGGACATTTGAGCACAACTTCAGGTTAGCGACATTTTTGTCTTTTATCGCGGGGTTTGTGAACATCTGCGGCGTACTGGCCCTTGGTGTATTGACTACCAATGTTACCGGCCACTTCGCTTATTTCGCCGAAGGTATTGTTAAGGAGAAGAACCTCTCGGGTATCTATTTTCTGTTCTACATTCTGTCTTTCTTATTGGGTTCTTTTATATCCAGCCTGCTCACCGAATACTTTACCAATAAAGGCAGTAATGCGCCGCATAATGCAGCCATGTTCCTCGAAATATTATTGTTGTTAGTACTTGGTGTTTGTGGCGATGCTTTTTTAGTAGGTGGTGTTTCTATTCCGTTGCTGGCCTGCATTTTGTTGTTTGCAATGGGTTTGCAAAACTCTCTTGTGAGCAAAATATCTAATTCTGCTGTGCGTACAACACATCTTACTGGCTTATTTACTGACCTGGGCATAGAACTATCCCAACTGTTTTTCTATAAAGAAGAGGGGCAGCGCAAGCGGTTACTGCGAAGTATAGGACTGCGCGGTGGTATCATTGCGTTTTTCTTTTTGGGATGCGTGGTGGGTGGGTTGTTGTTCGTAAAAATAAAATTCAGGATACTTATCGTTGCTGCTGTTACGCTTATCATTGCACTTGTTTATGACAATCTTCGGCTTGGATATTACAGGATCAGAAAGCGGTTGAGTGTGCATGACAATAAAGATTAGCATGCCTGCGGCGGAAGACATGCAAAAAAAAGTGGTTGGCCGTAGCTAACCACCCAAACAATTCAAGTGCTGTGTTTACTTAAAATCACCGGCCTTCACAAATGTGATCTTGTCTTTTGAAAGGTATTTTTTGATCGCAGTATTTATCTGTGTTGTTGTCAGTTTTTGCAACTTATCGTCTAAGTCTTTATCCCAGTACATTGTCCGGTTCAGGTACAAATACCGGTTAATTGTACCTGCGAGCTGGCCGTCATCCGAGCGGCTGTTTTCCCGATATTGTATATAGCCTTTTTTTGCCTCTTTCAGCTCGTTTTCGTTGATTCCATTTTTTACGAGCTTGTCCAGTTCCTCGTTCCATGCAGTTTCCAGCTTCTTTTTATTATCAGGGTTATAGATAGCGTAAGAGCCAAAGCTACCTGTCTCGTCAAGAGACCCTGCGTCCAACCATGAGCCTACGCCGTAGCTGATGCCTTCTTTCTGGCGTATGCGCGTAGCCAGCCGCGAGTTAAGGAACCCTCCTCCAAAAATGAAGTCAGCCATTTTCATCATCGGGTAGTCTGGATTGTCATCCTTCATTTTTATATTCATACCACACATCATCATCGCATTTTTCTTGTCCGGGGTTTTTACTTCTTTATTCTGTGGAAGGATATCCATGTATTGGTCAGCTACCCGCACATAAGGCTCAGAAGAAGTCCAGTTACCAAGTATCTTATCCAGTTTCCCTTTCACCACGGCATCATCAAAGTCACCTACAAATGTCGCAGTAGCTGCGCTGCCGTTGTAAAAGTCATTGTAAAAGTTGCGCACATCTTTGTTCGATGTGTTCTTCAGTGCATCTTCTTCTTCATCAACCGTCATCTGGTAGCCAATATTTCCTTTAGATTTCGGTTTCATAATACGGTTGAACTCCCGGGATGCTATACTTTGCGGTTCAGAACGCTCCTGTTCCAGCGAACTCGTATTTTCGTTTTTCAGCGTAGTAAGTTCATCATCCGGAAATGATGGCTCCCGTAGAATTTCATATACAACATCAAGCGCCTGCGGCAGGTTTTGCCTTGTTGACGTAATATCGATATTTACAGTTTGCCGGGCTCCCCACACGTAAACACTTGTCGATAGTTTATTCAGTGCTTCGTTTATCTGGGCCATCGTTTTGTTTTTTGTGCCACGCTTCAGCATGCTTGCAGTGAGTGCCGCGACTGTGGCTTTATTCTCAAGGTCTTTTTCATTCCCGAGGCGCAATGTGATCGTTGCTTCCACCGTGTTACCCCTGGTGGTTTTCACAAGGAGGGCATATTTTGCGCCCCCGGCTATTGTGCCTCTGGACGTGCGTTTTTCAATATTGGCGGGCGATGCGTCAAAGGCCTCTGCCTTTGCCAGCGCTTCCTGGCCTTTGTAGTTTTTAACCAGTGCTGCTACATCCGGTGCAGACGGCGGCTGTACACGAACAGGGTCGGCAGTGGGTATGAATTCACCAACCGTCCGGTTAGATGTGATCAGGTATTTCTTAACGATGCGGTTCACATCGTCCGGAGTAACATTTTTCAAAATGTCGCGGTAAAGGAAGGCGAGGCGCCAATCACCTTGCGCTATGTATTCGCTTAGTGTGAGTCCGATATACCCCGTGTTGCGATACGTCTCGTCGAAATCCTTCATTAGTTTACTCTTCGCCAGCGCCACCTCTTCAGCGGTGACCGGTTTCGCGGTGAGTTCATCTATGGTGCCAAACAAGGCATCCTTTGCTTTTTCCAGCGATTTGTCCTTGAGTACGTCGGCATAAATAAACAGGAACCCAGGGTCTTTTAATGCAGCATCCCAACTCCATACGTTAGTGGCCTTTTCGGATTTTACCATACTTTGGTACAGGCGGCCGTTTGGATGGTTGGTGAGTACCTCATTCAGTATATCGAAGGCAGGATAATCATGATCTGATCCCGCAACAATATGGTAGGCCACCGCAACACCCTGTACATCGCCAACGCGGTTCAGTGTTACACTTCGCTCACCGTCCTGCGCTGGTTCTACCGTGTAGGCCGGGTCAATGACACGGGAAGGGCGAGGTATGGCTGCAAAATATTTCTCCACCAATGCCAGGGTTTTTTGTTCATCTATTTTACCAGCTACCAGCAGCACGGCATTATCAGGTTGGTAATACTTTTTATAAAAGGCCTGGAGGTTTTTTATCGGTACCTTTTCGATGTCCTCCTTAGAGCCGATTGTTGCCTTACCATAATTATGCCATAAGTAGGCAGTAGAAAGCACCCGCTCCTCGAGCACATTCCAGGGAAGATTCTCCCCCGATTCAAATTCGTTCCTTACAACACTGAATTCACTCTTAAGGTCAGAGTCCGCAATAAACGAATTCACCATTCTGTCTGACTCGAGACTCAATCCCCAATTCAGGTTCTCGTCTGTTGCAGAGAATGTTTCGAAATAGTTGGTACGGTCATAAGAAGTAGTGCCGTTGGGGTCTGCGCCGTGTGCGGTCAGTTCGGCGGGTACGTGACGATGGTTCTTTGATCCTTTGAACATCATGTGCTCCAGCAGGTGAGCCATTCCCGTTTCTCCATAGCCTTCCATTCGCGAACCAACGAGGTAGGTAATGTTTACGGTTATGGTAGGTTTTGACGGATCGGGGAAGAGGAGCACCTTCAGCCCGTTAGGCAATTGATATTCTGTTATGCCTTCTACCGATGTTACTTTAACTGCTTTTTTGGTCTGTGCAGATGTGTTGTAACCTACATGCATAATTGCAGGTAACAATAGGAGTGGTAATATTTTTTTCAATCGCATAAAGATTGGTTTAAATGAGGAAAAGCATATAAAAATAGCAAAATATTTAAGCGCCTATATATAATTCCAACATTTTTTAACCGTTTCCGTCAAAAAGCCTTTGTATTATTATGCTCTCAGTAAAATGCTGTAATAGAAAAAATGAAGATAGCGATCATAGGCGCAGGCGCAGCGGGCTGTTTTGCGGCAGCCAATATTTCTTATCAGCCTGGTGTGGAAGTATCCGTTTATGAAAAAACCGGGAAGGCGTTGCAAAAGGTAAAAGCATCCGGTGGCGGCAGGTGCAATGTGACCCATGAATGTTTTGATATTCCCGAATTGATAACCCGATACCCAAGGGGCAAGCAGCTACTGAAAAAATCCCTTTACCGTTTCGGGCCGCAGCAAACTATTGAGTGGTTTGAGCAAAGGGGAGTGAAACTGAAAACAGAAGACGATGGCAGGATGTTCCCAGTTACTGATGACTCACAAACGATAATGGACTGCATCTGGCAGCAGATGATGGCCAATAAAGTACAGGTGTATTACCACAAGTCGGTTACAAAAATTGAAAAATCGTCAAGTGGGTGGGTGCTGCATTTTGCAGATACCTCTGTAGCTAGTGCAGATGTGGTATTAATAGCCGTCGGCGGATTCCCTAAGCCGGAACAATATAATTGGTTAAAGGCATTGGGCCATACCATACAGCCTCCGGTACCATCGTTGTTCACATTCAATATGCCTAAGCACCCTATTACCGAACTTATGGGCGTAAGTGTTCCGGAAGTAGCCATAAAAATTTCCGGAACTAAAATAATACAACGGGGAGCATTGCTCATCACACATTGGGGCATGAGCGGCCCGGCTGTTCTGAAGACTTCTGCTATTGCGGCCCGTGAGCTTGCCGATCGCAACTACGAATTCCAGGTAATGATAAACTGGCTAAATGATGTAACTGATGCAGACATCAAGGAAATAATTACCGGACTGCGCAGAGAGCAGGGCAAACAACTGGTTCAAAATAAAAACCCCTTCAACCTGCCGCGAAGATTATGGGAATACCTGCTTGCGCAATGTGACATCAAAGACGACACCCGCTGGGGCGATCTGCCCGCCGCAGCGCAAAATAGGCTTATGGAGCATCTCATCCGCGATACCTATTCCGTGAAAGGGAAAACTACATTTAAGGAAGAGTTTGTAACCTGCGGCGGGATATCGCTCTCAGAAATAGATCCCCAGACCATGCAAAGCAGGGTTGCGCCCGGCCTCTTTTTTGCTGGTGAGATCCTGGATGCAGATGGTATTACCGGAGGCTACAACTTCCAGCATGCCTGGAGCAGCTCGTGGATAGCGGCAGGAAGTATTACAGCGATGATGCCCGCTATTTAGCCACAACGTTTATAAATACTGCAATTGCAATAAAAATAGCAGTACCGATCCCATAACCTATCCATGTTTTACCGGCTTTTATTTTGTGGGCTTTTTCCCGGTATGCATTACCGTATGCAGGCGTGTTTAACAGATCAGGGTAGGGGCAATTCAGGTTTTTCTCATTTGGGGGTGTTGCTGAGCATATCACAGCCGGGAAAAGCCCTATTGCCGGTGAGCCAAGAAATGCAGCCGTTGTTGTCCATGACTGTGGGTTTTTATATTTTTTGTAAAATTTTTTAGCGTCAGCCGTACCTCGTGCCGCCATCATGGAATCATCGCTGTGTGATATGGTGTCTGTTTTTGCAATGCCATTTGTTTCCTTCCTCTCTTCATGTTTCTCACTAAAGTATTCTTTTCTGCCGCCTTTGTAACTGATCATTACCACATCGCTCTTGTTTATCGTGTGTGTTTCGTTCTTTTGTTTGTATTTTATCTCGCCCGGGGTTATTTCAGTAACTTTCACATGCAGCTCCTTTCCGTCCTGCATGGTAATAACATCCTGCGCTTTTGCGTGTCCACAGAAAACAAACAGGGTCAGCAGTAAAATAACCGTTCTCATTTAATTGGAGTTTGCTATGAGCGTTAAAGGTAATAAACACATGTAGGTTTATAAAAAGGCAGATAAAGTATTTTGTGGGGTAGTGTTGCATATTACCGGGGAAAACGTCGGAATTTCATATATTTTTGAACAATGAACATCGCACTGATAGGATACGGCAAAATGGGGCATGTGATAGACCAGATAGCTATGAAGCGAGGGCACCACATTGTGTTGCGCATCACTTCTGCCAATAAGCAGGAACTGAATGAAGAAAACCTGCGAAATGCGGATGTGGCCATCGAATTTACCAACCCCGTTGTGGCAAAGGAAAATGTACTGCAGTGCCTGGAGGCAGGGGTAAATGTTGTTTGCGGCACCACCGGCTGGAACACTCATGTGATTGAGGCCGCGAACAAGGCGAAAGAGAAGGGTATGGGCTTTCTGCATGCTTCTAACTTCAGTGTAGGCGTAAATATTTTTTTTGAAGTGAATAAGATGCTTGCTTCGCTGATGGATGGCCGCACTGATTATGAAGTATCCATTGAAGAAATCCACCACACGCAAAAAAAAGACGCACCCAGCGGCACAGCCATCACATTGGCCGAGCAGATCATACACAGCCTTGGCAATAAAGATCATTGGGCATTAGATAAGCAGGATGATAAAAGCGCTGTAGCAATAATAGCACACCGGGTGGAAAACGTGCCCGGCACCCACAAGGTTACCTATACTTCTGCCATCGATAATATCGAGATCACGCATACGGCACATAACCGGGAAGGCTTTGCACTGGGCGCGGTACTGGCCGCAGAATATATTATGGGCAAAGCAGGTGTTTTTTCAATGAAAGATGTTTTGTTCGGCACCAAATGAAACTGATCTCTGCAAGCCATTATGGGTATGGTATTTTTAACTAAATTTGGAAAAACTAAAACAGTATTATGAGATCAGCCTTTTTGTCATTGCTCGCAATTGTGTTCATATGTTCGCTTCATTCCTGCGACAGGATCGGGGATATTTCCGGCAAATCACAGGTAATTAAAGATAGCCTTGTCAATATTTTCCCTACCTGGCAGTCTGCAAAGATCATAATAGGTGATAATAATACCAGTATGTCGGTTGTGATAGGCGACGCAACGTTCTATAAAGCGCCTGACAATGAAAAAAAGGAGAAGGCCGTGGAATTAGGGAAAATGGTGCTACGTATATGCGGAAAAGACAATTTCCTGGAAAAGGGTTATATGGTCGTAACCGCAGATATACATAATATTTCCGCGTCGCCCACTGATGGCATTAGTGTTCCTATTGATTTTACTGCGCTAAAAAAGCAAGCAGAAAAATAAAATATCACTTTTATTTTTAGAAATACCCAAGATTGGTGTGCGTTTTTACGTCTATACAGTAATGCGCTATTGCTATAAGGACGTTTTCGGGCTTATTATAAGAATCTCAAGTCGCATAATTAAACAAATTATATATTGAATGCTATGACCGCAGTTAGAAAGTTAGGTTGAATTGATTAAATTTGCCAACTTTAGCTTTCTGAAATTACATTGCGTGGTAAGGCCACTATAATAAAAAAATAAAAAACAGATAACATGAGAAAAAGTTTTTACCTACGAGGCTTGCTTGCATTTTGCTTTATTTTGTTTTCTGCCGCAGTGAGAGCCACCCCTGTTGATACGCTTGTTATTATCAGTAACCCGGTCAACGATACGGTTTTTGCAGGCTTTACAGCCCATTTCACCGTTAGTGCAATTGACACTCCTTCAAATCTGGCCAAAACATACGACTGGCAATTTTCTAATGACGGAACTACCTGGAGCGATTATTCAATATCAGACCCGGTTACAGATACATCTTCCACTATTTCGTTTGTTGTAAATATCGGCTCACCGGCGGGTACTACTTGGTATCGGTGCGTTGTAGTTAACGATAACGGAAATGATACCTCGGCAGCAGCAGAACTTGTTGTTCTTGCCGGCCATGCGCCTATAATAACTTCAAATCCACACGACACAACCGTTTGTGTTAGTGGGTCTGCAGGTTTTTCGGTAGCAGCAATTGATACTCCGGGAACTCACGTCCTCCAATATACATGGTTTGAATCTCCTGACGGAAGTATCTGGGACACCGTTGCTACTGCTGATATTGACACTGCAGATCTGTCGGGCCTGGGAACAAACTCTTTAACAATGGCAAGTGGTTACTTGTTGCTGCACGATGGTTACATGTATGAGGTAGTTGTTGGAACAGATAGCGGTATGGCTGTATCAACGGCTGCTACACTTCATATCGACCTCCCGGTTGCAGGAACTATTACAGGCCCATCTGCGGTATGCCAGGGCTCGACGATCACGCTAAGCTCTGATATTGCCGGCGGCATATGGAGTAATACGCATCATGCCATAGATACGGTTGACGCCAGTGGTGACGTTTATGGCATTGCTCCGGGTACAGACACTGTTACCTATGCACTCACAAACGCTTGCGGACCTGTTTTTTCAGCAGCGTATATCACAGTTGATACAGTATTAACCGGCATGCCTATTTCCGGCCCGACTTCAACATGTATCGGCCGCGTAATCGACCTTACAGACCCTGTTCCTGGTGGTGTATGGAGCTCCTCCGGAGTGTACGCATATGTTAATCCATCGGGTATGGTTGACGGCGTTTCATCTGGCTTTGAAATTATCCATTATACGCTTTCTAATGCATGCAATACTGACGATGAAACTTATGGCGTAGAGGTTGATGCGGTTATTAATCCGGGTACTATATCAGGCCCATCTACGGTATGTGCAGGTTCATGGGTTAGTTTCACCTCTACAGGTGAAGAAGGTACCTGGCTCACTAGCAGCTCTGCTATAGCTATTGTAGATGGCGATGGCAATGTTACCGGCGTGTCTGATGGTGTTGCTATCATTTCCTACTATTATATGAATGCATGCGGCGTAAGCGCCGCTACGGATACATTAATTGTTTCTGCTCCTGCCAGCGAAATCGTTGGGCTCGATAGTGTAGGCGTTGGCTTTACAAGGCTGCTTACCGACAGCTCGGCCGGTGGCACATGGGCAAGCGCAGACAATTCTATTGCTACAGTTGGCAGCGCTACAGGTGTTGTTACTGGCGTGGCCTCGGGTTCTGTTGTTATTAGCTATACTGTTACCAATTCATGCGGCACCAGTACAGCATCTGTAATAATGCAAGTAGGTGTGACTAGCGCTGGCGTAATTCATGGAGCTGATACCGTTTGCCGTGATTTTACTATAACCTTGACTAATACACTGTCCGGCGGATTCTGGACAAGCAAGTACGATACAGTTGCTACAGTTGACAGTTTTACTGGGGTGGTTACCGGTGTTGGCCAGGGCATTGACAGCGTCTATTACACATATTCAGGTGGGTTTGGTGCAAGCTCGGTAAAAGCTTCGGTTTTTGTTGACCAGCCGCCTGTTGATAGCATTGCACGGCCTTCGATTTTTGCATATGGCGGGTCTTATACTCTTGTCGGATACGTCTTTTCAAGACAAGTTGTTGTATTGGATTCAGTCCGCCATCCCGATAGTATTACAAGAGGTGTGTATGTGGACAGTTCGATATGGGTGCAGACTCCTGGCACATGGACCAGCAGTAATCCTTCTGTAGCTATTTTTATCAGTGGTTCCAGCTCTGGTTTTATTGTTATTCACGGTCATGGCACGGCAACCATCACTTATACTGCTGCCAACCGTTGCGGTACTACAGATACCACTTTTGTGATTGATATACCTTCATCGACTGTTAGCGGTGTAAACGAGATCACAGGCGGTGTTTCAGTTCTGAACGTCTATCCAAACCCATCTACTGGCGATTTCACTATCAACATGGCATCTGACTTGACGGAACAAGCTGTAGTGACAGTAACGAACATAGTTGGAGAGAAAGTAAAAGAATTTACCATTGCTACCAATCAGCCAACCGAATTATCTCTGGATCAGCCTGACGGTGTTTATTTCATCAGTACCGTAACGTCAACCGGGAAATATTCAGCCAAGGTAACGATAACCAGGTAATAATTAATTGAAGAACATCGAGAGGGCCGGCTTTTAGCTGGCCCTTTTGCGTGTTGCCTGTGTATTCCTAACTATTTTTAACGTTGAGGCGGGCTAAGGGCAGGTTATTTTGCCCAATAAACTATATTTTTGTTCCGGACCAAAAAAACAAACACATATGAGTTTCATCACCGACATTATCGCCCGCCAGGTATTGGATAGCCGTGGTAATCCTACAGTTGAAGTAGATGTTCACACAAGCGATGGCGCAATGGGCCGTGCCGCTGTGCCCAGCGGCGCCAGTACCGGCAAGCATGAGGCGGTGGAACTGAGGGATGGTGACAAAAAAAAATACCAGGGAAAAGGCGTACTGAAAGCTATAAGCAATGTGAATGACATTATTGCCGAAGACCTCTATGGCTGGGAAGTAACCGACCAGCGTGGGCTGGATAAAGCGTTGATTGATATAGACGGAACGCCAAACAAGAGCAAGCTGGGGGCTAACGCGATACTCGCCGTAAGCATGGCCGCAGCCAAAGCCGCCGCGCAAACGGTTGGCCTGCCGCTTTACCGCTATATAGGCGGCGCAAATGCCAGGACGCTGCCTGTGCCTATGATGAACATACTGAACGGCGGTGCACATGCAGATAATAAAATAGACTTCCAGGAATTTATGGTAGTACCGGTTGGCGCACCCACCTTTAGCGAAGGGCTGCGCTGGGGTGTAGAAATATTCCACACACTAAAAACGGTTTTAAAAGAGAAAGGGTACAGTACAAACGTAGGCGATGAAGGTGGTTTCGCTCCAAACATCCAGAGCAATGAAGAAGCAATAGAAACAGTGCTGAAAGCCATAGAAAAGGCAGGATATAAACCCGGCTCACAGGTAAGTATCGCTATGGATGCCGCGAACAGCGAACTATGGGTGGAAAAAGACAAAAAATATCATTTCCATAAAAGCGATGGTAAGAAAATGAGCAGCGATGAGCTCGTAGAGTATTGGGTGAAATGGTGTAAGAAATACCCTATTATCAGCATAGAAGACGGCATGGCCGAAGACGACTGGAAAGGCTGGAAAAAGCTCACCGAAGCCCTTGGGGGGCAGGTGCAGTTGGTGGGTGACGATCTGTTTGTAACAAACGTGACAAGGCTGGAAAAAGGAATAAAAGAAAATATTGCGAACGGCCTGCTCGTGAAAGTGAACCAGATAGGTACACTCAGCGAAACTATTGATGCTGTTACCATGGCGCAGTATGCAGGCTACAACACAATAATGAGCCATCGCAGCGGTGAAACAGAAGATGCAACGATAGCAGACCTTGCAGTAGCACTGAATTGCGGCCAGATAAAAACAGGCTCTGCCAGTCGTAGCGACCGTATGGCAAAATACAACCAGTTGCTGCGTATAGAAGGGGAGCTTGGGGATATTGCATATTATCCCGGAAAATCGATAAAATTTGGAAAATAAAGTCAGATCCCGTGCTTGCCTGGTTTTTGTGAATATGTTGATAATGACGGTTTGAGTGGGTCACAGGAGTTTTGTAAATTTAGGGTATGAAGAAAGTGCTGAAGGTTGTTACCAATAAGTATTTTATCGCTGTAGTGATATTTGTCTCCTGGACATTGTTCTTTGACCAGAACGATTGGTTCTCCTTACAACAGCGGCAAAAAGAGCTGAACGGCGTAAAAGGCAACATCAGGTACCTGAATACGGAGATTACGCGTATGAACACTGAACGGAACAACCTGCTTACCAACCCGCAAAAGCTGGAGCAGTACGCAAGAGAGAACTACCGCATGAAACATGATGGTGAAGATGTTTATGTAATTGATGATGTTTCTGAAAATAACAATGCTGCTAAATAAGGCGATTTAGAATATACTATACCATGGTTGCCCCGGCTTTTTAGCCGGGGTTTTTAATGATAGGGCATTTGCTTTTCGAAATGATCAGCCGTCTTCTTACAAGGATTTAACTTGCGGACTTACGACTTATGATTCATGACTTACAACTAAGAATAGCATTTTGTTATGTTCAAATAAAAAGAAATTGTGTTAAAGTGCAGCATCCATTGCATTTTATCTCGCAAATTGTGCCCACCTTTGAGCTTTCATTTTTTAATTCTGAATGATAACGATCATAGCAGGCACTAACCGTTCAGACAGCATGACGCTGCGAACTGCCAATCTTTATTATAAAATATTATCTGAAAAGTACCAGGACGTTCGCCTTTTATCGCTTGAGCAGAAGCCGGTGTGGGAACGGGGAGCAGAGATGTTGGCACTTGAGCAGGAATTTTTGATACCTGCTGAGAAATTTTTGTTCATTATGCCCGAATACAACGCAAGTTTTCCTGGCATACTGAAACTGATGATCGATAATAGTGATGTTAAAAAATGCTGGTGGTATAAGAAAGCCGCCCTGGTGGGCATATCAGATGGAAGAGCGGGCAATCTGCGTGGCATAGAGCATATGACATCCATCCTGCATTATCTGAAGGTGCATGTTTTGTACAACAAAGTATTGCTGTCCAAGATCAATGAAGAGATAGACAGCAGCGGTGACCTGGTAAAAACCGAAACAAAAACAATGATAAACCAACAGGTAGAAGAGTTCTTAAAATTTTAAAAAGACGTTTATGGCGATCAGGTTAATAATAATTCTCAGTATTGTGGGGTTGGCAGAGTACTACAGCTTTATAGTTGTGCGCTCGGCAGTGAGGAATATGCCGCCCCCATGGCGCATTGGTATCACGGTTGCTTATCTGGCGCTTACTACCTTAAGCTGGCTTGGCCTCATATTCATCCGCCAGATCAACTGGGCAAATGTACCGCATCTGCTGCGCAATGTGTATATCGCCTTCGTGCTTGGGTTCACAGTAGGAAAGATACTGATACTGCTGGTAATGCTGGTGGATGATATCCGCAGGCTCGTTACCTGGCTCATCACTTCACTGGCTTACAACTCGTCTTCTGTACCGGAGGGCACCAACTCCATTGAGCGCTCTGTGTTTCTGAAGCGTACCGCATTGGTGCTAGGTGGCCTTTCACTGCTCGGGTTTACCTATGGTATTAAAAACCGTTATAGCTACCGGGTAAGAAAAATAAAACTCAATCTGGCTTCATTGCCGCAAGCATTCAAAGGAATGAAGGTCGTGCAGATATCAGATATTCATACCGGGAGCTTCGATAACCATGAGGCTGTGGCACATGGCATACAACGGGTAATGGACCAAAACCCAGACCTTATTTTATTTACGGGCGACCTGGTGAACAATCATGCCGATGAAGTTGATCCGAAATACCAGGAAATATATGCTCGGCTGAAAGCCCCTATGGGTGTATATTCCACGCTTGGCAACCACGATTATGGCGACTATGTTCATTGGGAGACAAAGCAGGCCAAGATAGATAACCTCGAAAGGCTGAAAGGCATACATGCATCCATGGGCTGGAAACTGATGATGAATGAACATGTGATACTGGAGCGGGGCAATGATAAGATAGCCCTGATAGGCATCGAGAACTGGAGCGCCAAGGCCAACTTCCCTAAATATGGGAATATGAGCAAAGCCTATGAGGGGCTGAAAGAAAAGAACATTCCTTTTAAGATACTCATGTCACATGATCCTTCTCACTGGCATGCACAAGTAATACCCGAATACGGCGATGTGGACCTCACCCTCAGCGGACACACCCACGGCATGCAGTTTGGAGTGGACAGTAAGTGGTTTAAATGGAGCCCGGTGCAGTATATGTATAAAGAGTGGGCGGGGCTTTATACAGAAGGTAGGCAGAATCTTTATGTGAACCGTGGCTTCGGTTTCCTCGGCTATCCCGGCAGGCTGGGCGTAATGCCGGAGATAACGGTTTTCGAGTTCGCTTAAGGATTAGCTAGCAGAAGGTGTTGTTCACGTAAAATACTGCAGCTCTTTTCCAAGATCAAGGAAAGGGTGTTTTTCCATCAGCGCTTTTGTTTTCCCTGCATAGCTTTCTTTGAATTTCTTATGTGCAGCAGTATCGGGAAAGCGGGTGCGGTGTGAGCGCGCTGTTACGATTTCCTGCACGTGCTGCATAGCTTCCTGCGCCGGGGGTGCTATGCACGATTTAACGAATTGCTCCCATACATAGCTCGTTGCAGCGAAATTAGGGTGCACCAGGTCTATATCAAAGAAACGGTGATCGCGCAGCACGTCTATTACCAGTTCATAAGCAGGGAAGTAATATGCCTTTTCAAACTGGGCACAAAGGGTGTGCACCGCTTCTAAAAGCCGCGCCTTACTGCGGTTATTGTCAATAACGCCATCCCGTATATGCCGCACCGGGCTTATAGTCATCATTATCTGCACAAACGGATTTATATCGAATAGCCTTTGTATGGTATTGCCCAAAGCAATAATGATCTCCTCTGTAATCAATAATTTTTTCTCAAACCACTGTGCAGGTGCACGATGGTTATTGGCAACAGGCTTACCGGTTTCCTTTAAATAATATTGGAATGCAGAACCAAGTGTAATAATTACCCAATCGGCTTTTGTAATAAAATCCGCGGCTTCTGCCTGCGAAGCATTAATTCCGGTAAGTGCTGCTGCCGCATCGGTATTAGAAAAACGGGTATGATGGTCCCAGCTATTCCACAGTTCATTGAGGTTAAACAGGTCTTCCTGTTGGTATAATTTACCATCCAAGTATCCATCAAGGCTGCTGGCAACGCTCAGCGGGTTAAAGAGGATGCCGTGGGGATTAGAAAGTACCCTGAATTTGCTTTGCTGCAGGCGGTCTGCAATATGCTCTGTGAAACAAGAGCCCGTAAGCAATATGTTATCCGTATAAGCTATGGGCTTCGGTAATGGCGGAATATCAAGCGGGAGCATAAATTGCATATCCAAAAATACCTTTTTTGCACATGCGGGATCAGCGGGAAGTATTATTTTTTCCTTCCAGCATTGGCACAAATGAAAAGTCACCCATTTCCTGCTGGCCTATGTCGCCTTCATTGTACTTAATAATGCGCATCATTTTCTGTTTGCCATCTTCTCCTACAGGCACCACCATTATGCCTCCGGGTTTCAACTGATCTACTAGTTTCGGTGGTATGAATGGCGCTCCGCAGGTGATGATGATCTTGTCAAATGGAGCATAGGAAGGCAACCCTTCAAAACCATCACCATAAAATCGTTTGATATTCGGATATTTTTTCAGAAGAAAAAATGTGCCGGTAAAGTCATACAGTTTTTTTTGCCGCTCTATAGTGAACAGGCTTACGCCCAATTCGGCGAGTACGCATGACTGGTAGGCGCTGCCAGTGCCCACTTCCAGCACTTTATCAAATTTCTTTATTTCAAGTAGTTGGGTTTGGTAGGCTACTGTATATGGTTGTGAAATAGTTTGATCGGCCTCGATTGGAAATGCTTTGTCTTCATAAGCCCGGCGTTCAAACGCAGTATCCAGGAAAAAATGCCGGGGTATTGCCTCCATCGCAGCCAGCACTCGCTCATCCTTTATGCCCTTCACGCGCAGACTGTCTATCAGTTGCTTCCTCATACCTTTATGCTGGTAATTATCTTCTTTTGGCTTACTGTGCAACATATGGACAAAGTTAACTTAGTACGGGCTGAAATAAAAGTGCGCTATCGCACCTGGCATTGTTAACTGCGGCCTAAAATTTGGTGGCACGAAATATGTAATCAATGTTGCAAGGTAATTAGGCCTGTGTCTTTTTTCCGGTGCATTCGCAATTTTCATTGCGCAACAAATCCGAAAAGTTGACACAGGCTTTTTTCATAAAACAGAGGTGTAAAAGCCATTTATTTTTAATAAATTAGAATATGGAAAACTACATCGTAAAAATCCTTGAGATCATTGACGTAACACACAACGTGAAATGTTTCCGGTTCGAGAAGCCGGAGGGCTATACTTTTACTCCTGGCCACGCCACCGATGTATCTATTAACAAGCCGGGTTGGGAGCATGAAAAAAGGCCATTTACTTTTACTGCCCTCGCCGACAAGCCTTACCTGGAATTTACGATCAAAAGATATACCAATCATGATGGCGTAACCAACCACTTGCACGGATTAAGTAAAGGCGATGAGCTGATCATAAGGGATGTGTGGGGTGCCATTGAGTATAAGGGGCCTGGATATTTCATTGCAGGTGGGGCTGGCATAACTCCTTTCATTGCCATACTGCGGCAATTGCACAGAGACGATAAACTGCAGGGTTGCAAACTTATTTTTGCCAATAAGACTGCAGCGGACATTATCTATGAAGCAGAGCTCAAATCAATGCTGGGCAACGATCTTATCAATATTCTCTCCGAAGAAAATAATGATAAATATCTGCACGGGCGTATCAATGAAGATTTCTTAAAAAGACAGATACCGGATTTTAATACACGCTTCTATGTATGCGGGCCCGATAAGATGATCGCAGATATTAATGAGGTGCTGTTAAAAAACGGGGCAAATCCGGATACCGTAGTTTTTGAAAAATAAATTAAGCGTGGCGAATACATCAGGCGCCCGTATAGCTAGTTAAATCGCAGTTAAACTGTATATTGCTAAACGATTTGGTTCTTTAAGCAATAGTACATTTGTTATGGCATGAAGAGAATTTTTCCTTTAATAGTTGTTCTGATAACTCTTTCGGTAGTAGGCATATTGTTTATCCAGATGTCCTGGATCAACAATGCGCTGAAGCTGAAGAACGAAGAATTTTTAAGGGGTGTGGACAATGCATTGATCCAGTCCAAAAAGGCTTTGCATGACAAATTCGTATCCAAATCAGGCGCAGATTTCTTTAATGAAGAATCCCGGCAGTTTTTCCTCCAGAACAATTTTAGAATAGACGGTGTACTCACCCGCGATGAAGTGCAGGATGTCATTGAAACTCAACTGAGGCAGAATAATATTAAAGAGCCTTTTGAATTTTGTGTCACTAACATTTTCAAGCTGGCCATTTTACAATCTGATGGGTTCCAGATGTCATCGCTCAATATGGCGAAAAGCATAGAGGTGGCCCCTGATAATGCCATGCGGTCGCACGAAACATTGTATCTCTCTATCTTCGAAGACAAAAATGCTATCATTCGTGAAATGTTGTGGATGATCATCGCGTCTATAGTTTTTACCACTATTATTATCCTGGCATTCTTTGTTACGGTGCGTACGCTGTTCAATCAGAAAAAATTATCAGAGATCAAGTCGGATTTTATCAACAACATGACCCATGAGCTTAAGACCCCGCTGGCAACTATCTCGCTGGCTATCGATGCACTGACTAATGAAAAAGTGATACATGATACGGATAAGATAAAGGTGTATAGCAGCATGATAAAGGAAGAGAACAAGCGCATGAATAAGCAGGTGGAGAAGATATTGCAAGCCGCCCGCCTTGAAAAGGAAGAAATAAAGCTCAACCTGCAGTTATTAGACGCGCACCAGGTGATTCACAAAGTGGCGGATAATTTCGCGCTGCAAGTACAGGAAAAAAATGGTGTGCTGGAACTGAAACTCAATGCCAGCAACCCGAATATCAAGGCAGACGATGTTCACTTTTCCAATATCATTTTTAACCTGCTGGATAATGCCTTGAAATATTCAGAGGGATCGCCGCATATTACTGTAGAGACCTTTAAGCACGGCAATGGCATGTTGTCGATAAGCATAAAAGACAATGGCATTGGTATGGACAAGGAAACGCAGTCGCGCATTTTCGAGAAGTTCTACCGCGCGCATACGGGCAATCTGCACAATGTAAAAGGTTTTGGGCTTGGGCTTAGCTATGTAAAAGCTATAGTTGACGCTCACGAAGGTAAAATAAAGGTGGAAAGCACACCAGGAAAGGGAAGCACTTTTACCATTACGTTGCCTGGATAGCTGCGGGCTTCCTTTCGGGTGCATTATTACAGGGCCACACACAAGCCCCTTATCACTGCCGCGAGCCGTATAGCGTCGTATATGCGCTGCTCTGATGCTCCCTGTTCCTTCACAGAACGCTCATGCGATACCACGCACTTTTCACAGCCATTGACCGCAGATACTACGAGGCTCATTAATTCAAACAAGCCCTTACCCATAGCCGGGTTCATCATCAGGCTCATACGCAGGCCGGCGGGCTGTTTCTGATAATATTCATGGCTGTGCATGTAATGTTTGAAGCGGTAGAACACATTATTAAGACTCAGCAATGATGCGCAACCGTGAGTTTCTGATATTTCTTCGGCAGTTGCTCCCTCTTTCAGTGCAAGGTTTTCAAAAGCAGTTATCAGCGTGTTATGTTTTTCTGTCGAAGCGACGGACAGCGCCAGCAGGTATGCTTCTTTGCGGGTCATGTGGTTACTGGCAAGCGTTGAGGATACATTCAGGCGCAGGTCTTTCAGATAGCGGCTGTTGGTAACGGCCAGGCTGGTAAGTGCAGGGCTGGTATGTGCCGGGTCCAGGCCCAGGTCTTGCAGCAGGTTTTGTAATGTTTCATTCACTACAGGAGTTTCCATGACAAAGGATATTTTTGAAATGATACAAAAAAGCCCCGCGCCCGGGAGGCACGGGGCATGTTAATAATAATTTTAGCCTACAGCAGCAACCAGTGTTTCTTCGCCTTTCTCCCAGTTGCATGGGCACAGCTCATCTGTCTGCAGCGCATCCAGTACACGCAGCACCTCGTCCACATTGCGGCCTACGCTGAGGTCGTTCACACATAGCCAGCGCACTATTCCTTCCGGGTCTATGATGTAGGTGGCACGATAAGCGACTTTTTCATCATCGTTGGAAAGTATGCCCAATGCTTCTGCCAGGCTTTTTGAAGTATCGGCGATCATCGGGAATTTCAGGTCCCGCAGGTCTTTATGATCTACGCGCCACGCGTGGTGCACATATTCATTGTCTGTAGAGGCGCCCAGCAGCACGGTATCACGGTCGGTGAAATTTGAATAATTTTTGTTGAATTCAGCTATCTCGGTCGGGCATACAAACGTAAAGTCTTTCGGCCACCAGAACATTACCGCCCATTTTCCTTCAATGTCCCTGTTGCTTACATCGCGGAATTCTTTTCCTTTTTCAATAGCTACCACAGATTTCTTGTTGAATTCCGGGAACTTCATGCCTACTGTAACAAAATTGTTTGCCATATTTTCTGTTTTAAGTTTTACAAAGCAAATATCGGTTTTTAAAAACAGATAACGCTGATTTTGGTCATTGTGTTTAACTATGAAAGAATAGGATAATTCAATTCAGGGATATGCCGGGCATAGAGGCCGGCAGTGTATTGTGGAATAATAAAGGGTGGCAGGATACCTCGGTGAAGTATTGATACAGCGGGAATGAAAGCACCATTTCCATAGCCTCCTGTTCGTCTTCCGCATTGATCACACACCATATCATGTTGCGGTGTACAGATACGCTGTAAGACAGTATCCTGCCTTCTGCAAATAATTTATTGATATGCTCCCGGTGCATAGGCACAACAGCCGCAAGGTCATCAGTAAATTCAGATAACTCTAACTGGAACAAATAAGCAGCCATCAGCAATTTTTACTTTTGGATTATAAGGGGTTAGCGCAGTAATGTTACATTCCCCGACTTCTTGATTTCTTTGCCGCTGGTACAGAAAGCGTCCGCTTCCCAAACATATACGTCGGCGGTTTCCGGTTTGCCATTGTAGTTGCCATCCCAACCCTGCAGCGGATCGGAAGTTTCAAATACCTTTACGCCCCACCGATCAAAAACACGCAGATAATTCAGCTTGGTTATCTCTTTATTAAGAAGGCCGAATTTGTTGGTCAGCGGGCTCACGCTGGCAGGGGAGAACGCATTAGGCAGTACCAGGTCTGCGCAGGTCACATGTACCACCATAGTGTCTTTGGCAGTACATTGGTATTCACCATCAAGTGTAGTTACTGTAAGATAATAGGTGAAATCAGTTGGCGGGGAAGCTACCGGGTTGGGTATAGTACTGTCGCTGAGGTACTGGAATGGTGTCCATTGGTACAGGTACAGCGCGTTCTCTGTTGTATTCGGCCCGCCTATTATTGTAGATGCGCCATCAGCTATCCAGCGGTCTGGTCCTGCGTCTGCAGCCACTTTAATAACGTTTACCCTGATCGTTGTATCCAGTATGCAGCCAAAAGGATAATAAAGTGTTACGTGGTATCCGGTGGAGTAATCAGGATATACTTTTACCGAATCGCGGAAGAGATAAGTGGTATCAATATTGTAGGTTGACGTCCACCTGATGGAATCAGCTTCATCGGACACTACATGCAGCTTTATGGTATCGCCTTCGCAAATACTGGTATCGTTATTCGAGTACATGGGCGGAGGTGGTATCACAGTTATGGTCTTGCACTCCACCTGCATGGACGGCAGCCCCTGATTCACCACAAAGTAAACATTGTAAACACCGGCAGTATCATAAGAGTAAGCGGGTGGTTCTACCTCCGAGAAAGAAGGTATGCTCGCATTAGTGCATTGCTGGAACACGATCTTGGTCAGGGTGCTGTCTCCGGCATTCGTAATAAACCCGTAAAGATTATCGCCCTCCCTGATGATGCTGGATATGCCAGATGGCTGGTTCATTGCGCCTACGTTGTTGTAATCAACGGCGCTGTAAGGCCCTGTTGCGGCAGACATTTGTATGCCAATGAGCTGGGCGCTGAGGCTATCAGTAATATAGGCATAAATGTTGCCACAATCCCTGTTTATGGAAATAGCAGACGGAGAATTTATCCTGAAATTAAACGAAGTAGAGTTGCTGCCGTTTGCGATCTTGGTACTCTTTATGGCAAGCTGGGCAGTATCAAAACCAGTGCCAAGGTCGAGGCGTGTGATCGTATTATCACCCTCATTAGTAACGAAGAGGTACCAGTTGCCGTTATCCTCTATCGCTGCAAGATCAGTCGGGAAACTTAAATTATAAGTATTGCCGTAATTGGCCATCAACGGCGTATTCGATACATTGAACGAAAAATCAAGGTGTATCAGTTCATTCGTGTTATGGTTTACGATATAGCCATACCAGTTATTGCTGGCATCCTGCGCTACAAATATGCCTTTAGGGCCATTCAGCACATTGGCATAGTTGCCGAAGTTAACAATATCCGGCCCCGGATTGTTCAGGTGATGCCCAAAGTCCACACGGGCAAGCTGAGACGTGGCTTGTGTAAAGCCACCTGATATAAAAATGAACCAGTTTTTCGAGAAGGTATCCCGGAGAATAAAAAGGGACGTTGGATTGATCGGGATGCCATTGGTAAGATTACCAAAATTGGTAACGGTAGGCACATTATTCAGGCTGTTGCCGAAGTTGAGCCGGATAAATTCTGTTGTCTCGGAGTTGAGCACAAAGCCGTAATAAGTACCGCTGTCTTCAACAATATCAATATTTGAAGGGATGTGAAAGCCGAAATTGTTGCCAAGGTTTGTGCCGATAGGAGGCACCCACGTGGGTATCTCATTTTCCGTGCCGGAGCAAAAGCCCCAGTAATACGACTGGGCATTTAAGATATTGGTTCTAAGCGTTACCGGCTGGTTTACGCAAACGGTATCAGGACCACTAAACAGGGTTTGGGCTTGGAGGTTATTCAGTTGCGTTACTATTAATAGCGCAGCAAGAAGCAGGCATTTTTTCATAATCCGTAAAAGTATATCTTAATCTTCCGCTAATATAATGAATTAGTACAAAACTTTGCTAGCAAAGATGTAAATTTATTTCCGCAAATCAAAAAAATAACCTTTACAAATGCAGACGAGGCCCTCTTTATTAATTATAAGTTTAATTATTATCTTTTTTATTTTTTGCCAGTTCCCCACAGTTGCAAAAGAAGGCATGTGGATACCGGCCACGCTTAAGGATCGCGAAAAAGAAATGAAGTCCATGGGATTGGAAATACCCATAGACCAGCTATACAATGCAAGTGGTACTGGGCTCAATAATGCCATTGTGCTTTTTGGGAGGGGGTGTACCGGCGAGATCATCTCTCCGAAAGGACTGATCCTCACTAATCACCATTGCGGTTATGGTAGCGTACAGGGCCTGAGCAGCGCCCAGCAGGATTATTTTGCAAATGGTTTCTGGGCAAAAAACATGGAGGAAGAGTTGCCATGCAAAGGGCTCACCGTCACTTTCATCCGGCGTATGGAGAACGTGACAGGGCAGGTGCTGGAAGGACTGAAGGATACACTAAGAGATTCGTTTCGCGACACCGTTATTGCGCTCCGCATTGCATCGATTGAAAAGGAGTTTCACTCTAAAACCGGGTTGGATGTCTCCATTAAGCCGTATTTCGATGGGAATCAGTACTGGGCTGCATTTACGGAAACCTACCGGGACATAAGGCTGGTCGGCTTCCCACCAAATAGCATAGGTGCTTTCGGTGGTGATGTGGAAAACTGGATATGGCCCAGGCATACCGGCGATTTCAGCATGTTCCGGGTTTACGCCGGCGGGGACAACCGGCCTGCAGACTATGCGGGCTCAAACAAGCCATATCACGCAGAAGAGTTTTTTAATATTAATATCTCGGGTTACAAAGAAGGCGACTTTACGATGGTCTATGGATTTCCTGGTACAACGAAGGAGTACATTTCGTCTTATGAGCTAAGCCAGGTGTATAATATTACCGACCCTATAAGCATAGAAGCCCGCACCCGCAGGCTGGACATATGGACCAAGCATATGGGCTGGACCCGCAGCGACTTTCTGAAATATACATCAAAGCGGGCGGGGGTAGCCAATGGCTGGAAAAAATGGCAAGGTGAACTGCTGGGCTTGAAGGCAAATAATGTGGTGGGAAAGAAACTCAATGACGAAAAGACGTTCCAGGCATGGGCAGATACGAGCAGGGCTGTACCATACGCGGCGACTATACTTCCGCAAATGCGCACAGCAGCAGAAATAGCCAGCCCATTGCTCACACAAGAGCAGTATATAAGGGAAGCAGTGCTGGGGATAGAACTGATACAGCAGGGTGCGGCTTTTGAAAATGTCGCCGCATGTTTCCGGTTGGGGCTGTCGCAAGCAGCCCTGCGCGATACGCTCACTAAGCTGGTAACAGGGATGGAAGGATTTTACAAGAACTACGATCCCAATACCGACAAAGACGTATTCATTTCCCTGATAGTACTGTACTTCAACAAATGCGCAGCCTGGATACCAGAGGAGTTCAAGGAGCAGTACCGCGCCCACAACCAGGATGTAAATGTATGGGCGGCAGATGTGTATAAAACTTCTATGCTTACCTCCATTGCCCAGCTAAAAGACTTTGCCGCAAATGCGGGCGTAGCAGACAGTGCAAGGCTTTTGTCCGACCCCGCGTGGAAACTGTATGATGCTATTGCAGCCCTGCGCAAACAGAAGATAACACCGGTGCTAAAAGACTACTACAGCCGTATGCATTACCTGGACCGGCTATATACCAACGCACAAATGCAGCAATTAAAAAACAAAACGTTCTACGCGGATGCCAACCTTACCCTGCGGCTCGCCTACGGCCAGGTAAAAGGCCTGGATCCCGAAGGCCCGGCACCTTATTCATTTCAGACCAACCTGAAAGAAGTGGTTGCGCTGGATGATACGGCATCAGATATTTTCAGGGTGCCGCATAAACTGAAAGAACTTTATGAAGCAAAAGATTATGGACAATGGGGGGTGAATGGTATAATGCCTGTCGCATTTGTAGCGTCCAACCACACTTCTGGCGGTAACTCTGGCAGCCCGGTGCTCAATGCCAGGGGTGAGCTCATAGGTACCAATTTCGACCGGGCATATGAAGGCACTATGAGTGACTATTATTTTGACCCGACACGCTGCCGCAACATTTCAGTTGACATCCGCTACACCTTGTTTATCATTGACAAATTCGGCGGGGCAGGATGGCTCATTGATGAAATGAATATTCTGAAGTCCAAGAACAAGCCTGCAGCAAAGACAAAAGCGAAAAAGTAGCCCCGTTAATTTTTTTTTATGAAAATGAGCACCTTCTTATTACTTGCTTTCTGTTTTGCTATCGCAATCCCCGTGACTGCAAAAAAGAAATCAAAGAAAAGATCAAAAGCAAACCTCGCATTGGTAGAAGCGTACTCCCAGCGCATAGTGCCCGGCATTCCCGGCTCACAACCACAGACCGTAATACATATTATTGCCGTTTGGGAAGGCGCCGACTATCCCGAAACCATGTTCTGGCGCGGTGATGGTGCCTGGCTTGGGTGCAATATTGGAGAAGCGCATAAGATCGTAAACCGGCAGTACATACGCGCAGACTACCGCGAATATCAAACCACAAAAATTTCACCCGACAAAATTCAAAAAGGCGATACACTGCAAATAGACCCATTGCCCGGCGGCAAACTTCCTTTACCTGCTGATATGCCAAACGCTGCACAAAACACGCTGGTGTTCAAAATCGGCGGCAGCAAATGGCTTTCACTGCACATAGACACGATCGTGAAAAAGCATGACATTGTAAAGCCTTAATTTAGGAATTGGGAATTTGTTTTTTGGGAATTTGGGTTGGAATTTGGTTTTTTCTTTTGGAATTTCTTTTTAAAATTTTGAGCCTTGGATTTGGAATTTCCTCCTTGGAATTTAGCTAACCAGTTCCTTAGCATTGCTGATCGCCGCCTCGCTGGGCTGCTCACCGCCTATCATACGGGCTATCGCCAGCACACGTTCATCGTTCTTCAGCACCTTCACCTTAGTAGTTAGCCTGTCTCCTTTATCCGCTTCTTTATAGACATAAAAATGCCGTGTCCCCCTTGCCGCAACCTGTGGCTGGTGTGTGATGCAGATGACCTGGTGATATTGCGAAAGATCTCGCAAAAGACTTCCTACCTGCCTTGCTGCCTCGCCGGATATACCTGTATCCACCTCATCAAAAATAAGCGTGGGCATATGCAGCGCCTCTGCAGTAAGCGATTTGATACACAACATAATTCGGCTCATTTCTCCTCCGGATGCAGCTTTTTGCAATGGCTGGAACTGCCCGCTCTTATTGGCATCCAGCATAAATTGCACCTCATCAGTACCATGCAAAGAAGGAGGTGTTTTCTCCAGTCGTATATCGAAGCGCGCGTTCGGCATGCCCACTAATATCAGCAGCTCATTTATTTTCTTTACAAATTTTGGCACAGCTTTTTTTCGCATGGCTGACAGTTCCTCTGCTTCTGCAACCAATTCTTTATAAAGCGCTCCCTCTTCTTTCGCCAGCCTTTCTATGGCATCATTTACGTCCAGCGTGGCCTTCAGTTCGTCTTCCAGCCTTCGCTGCAGTTCCAGCAATTCTGCAGTGGTATTGGCCCCGTGTTTTTTTAACAGCTTGTAACCAATGTCTATCCGCTCCTGTAGCTGGGCCATTACCGCAGGGTCCAGCAACACTTTGCCCTCTTCAATTTCCAGTTCGCCGGCTATGTCCTTCAGCTCTACCCATACAGAATTTACACGCTCCTGCAGGGCCTTTAGCTCCGGCATTACATCGGTAATGCCCTGCAATTGCTGGCTGATGCGCTTTAATTCATTTACCATCGGCTGCTCTCCTTCATCGAGCGCCGCTCTGCCCGCCTGCAGCACACTGATGATCCGCTCCGAATGGCTCATCTGTTTCAGTTGCTGGTCTGCCAGTTCTATTTCGTCTGCTTTGAACGCTGCCTGCAGCAACTCATCCAGCAGGTATTGCTTGTAGTCACTTTCCTTCTTCCACTGTGCTTGTCGCTCGCGGTTGTCGGCCAGCTTCTGTTTTATGCTTTTGTGTTTGTAATACAGTTTTCGGTAGGTATCTGCCATTGCAGTTGTGCTGCCCACAGCATCCAGCGCTTCCATCTGGAAATGGTCATCTTCCAGCGCCAGGTGCCCAAACTGCTGGTGAAGGTCCACAAGCAGGGATGTAAGCTTATTCAGTACAGTAAGTGTTACAGGCGTATCATTAATAAACGCCCTCGATTTGCCAGCGGGGCTTATTTCCCGGCGTATGATGCATTGATCGTCCTGGTCCAGTTCTGCCTCGATGAGCCCATTTTGAAACAATTTGTTACTGCTCACATCAAAATAGCCCTCTACCACAGATTTCTCATTGGTATTGATCAGTACAGAAGTGTCCGCCCGGTCACCGAGTATCAGCGACAGCGCTCCCAGGATAATACTTTTACCCGCACCTGTTTCCCCGGTTACGGTATTAAGATGCCCATCCGGCTCGATTGTTAGATGGTCGATAATGGCGTAATTCTTTATAACTAGCTTTTGCAGCATTCAATCAATGTTCTTGTGCAAATTTAAAGGTAACGCAACTCAATTTGCAATAAAAAATACTTGCTCATATTAATTCACTGCTTTTTCTATTTTTGCACTCAATTGCAAACATTCAAGACATCAAAGGCCAGGGAGAATATACTCAGCAAGATCCGTAAGGGACTGGG
The DNA here is from genome assembly GCA_903887415.1 of uncultured Bacteroidota bacterium. Taxonomy (GTDB): domain Bacteria; phylum Bacteroidota; class Bacteroidia; order Chitinophagales; family Chitinophagaceae; genus Nemorincola. The sequence continues at coordinate 185,160 of CAISPO010000037.1, forward strand.
CGGAGAGCCGCTGCCCATGCCCTTCCCTGATGCAGAAAAGGAAACAGGCGCCATTTATGCTGACAGTGGTTTTGCGCCGGAAGAAATGTTTGCAGAAGCCTTTATTAAGCTGGGCGGTAAATTCATCTTCTGCGAAAATGAGCAGGAACTGCTTGACAACATAAACGTGCTCTATGAAAACCGCGGATGGAAACAACTTTTATGCTCGGATGAACGCCTGCTCAAAAAATTTCACAACCACAAAATAGATATTGTCACCGCCGCTGACCCCAAAGCTGAAGCAGCAGACGCCTGCATCACCGGCTGTGAAGCCCTGGTAGCCCGCACAGGCTCGATACTCCTGAGCAGCAGGCAGAACATGGGCCGTGTAGCGCCTGTGTACTACCCGGTGCATATAGTATTTGCCTACGCCAACCAGGTAATGCGCGACATAGAAGACGGCCTCGCCGCCCTAAAGAAAAAATACGGCAACGACCTTCCCTCTATGATCAATCTAACCACCGGCCCCAGCCGTACCGCCGATATTGAAAAGACGCTTGTAGTAGGCGTCCACGGCCCCGGAGAGGTATTTTGTTTTTTGATCAATGCGGAAATTTAATTATTTTGAAATGGTAAGATCAAAATTTTGGTCATTCGGATTTTGGTTAATGATGCTGTTTTTGTTGTTTTTCCTTGTATTGTTTCTTTCCAGTTGTACGCAATATTATTTAGGTAAATCTATACTGATAAAGATGAGCACTAAGAGCGGCTTGGTGGGTATCGTATTGTCTTTGTTTGGGTTAATACTCTTCGGTTCCGTTCTCGTCAGCAGTGCGAAAATTGTTATTATTGACACCATTGGCGGATCAATTTCTTTTAAGAACATGCTTTTTCGTAACGAAATTGTATTTGCATTTGATGAATTAGACGGTTATGTAGAAACTATTCAAAGAGATGGTAACTCCAATGAGTACAGTGTAATTTATCTTGTAAAAGAGGCTAAATATGTAGCAAAGGTCAGTGACTTTTTTTGTTCTAATTATAATGAGCTAAAACAGGGTTTGGGAGGATTGAAATATTTGGGCATAAAAAAATTCAACATAATAGATAGTTTCAAAGTCTTGTGTGGCCTGTCGGTTTATCATAAATAAGGGCTACATCGCCAACCCACCAGCGACATTTGGCCGTTCCGGATGAACGCTTAGCTTCTGTAATTTCGGATGCACGATCAGGTCCATATCCTCCACAGGTATAGCACCTAGCAGCACAGTATCACCCATTACCATTGCACCCACATAAGATTGCCTGTCTTCAAACTCAACTTTTAGAGGCCCCACGTAGGGCACTTCAACAATGTGGCCATTCGCTAGTTTTACATCACGTTTCTGCAGCTCTTCCAGTTTTAGCTGCATTGCGATTTCCTGTGTAATGCACAAGTAGGTAGCTCCGGCATCGGCAATACAATTAGTTTCTACAGGCTTCAACTCTGTATTCCTTGCGTTTGATAGTCTGATTTTGGCAGCTACTATTCCCGTATTGTAAAGTTATGAAAAGTACAAGAACAACAAGGGCTGCCCAAAGCAGCCCTTGTACAAATAACAATCCTAATTCCCAACCACCAATTGCTATAAATGTATCGCTTCGCCCAGCGCAGCTTCCACCGCATCTTTAATGCCCTCGCTCATAGTCGGGTGGGGGTGTATGCTGTCCAGCACTTCCTGCCAGGTTGTTTCCAGTTTGCGGGCTACCACTGTTTCTGCAATGGTCTCGGTTACATTGTAACCAATAGAGTGCGTGCCCAGCCACTCGCCATACTTGGCATCAAATATCACTTTCACAAAACCTTCGGTAGCGCCTGCGCCCACTGCCTTGCCCGATGCCGTAAATGGGAACTTGCCAACTTTTATTTCGTAGCCTGCATCCTTGGCTTGCTTTTCGGTAAGGCCTACGCTGGCTATTTCCGGCGAGCAGTAGGTACAGCCGGGTACATTGCCGTAATCCAGTGGCTCGGGCATGTGCTTGTACTTGCCTTCTTTATTGGCTATAGCTTCCACGCAAATGATAGCTCCCTTAGATGCCACATGCGCCAGCGCCTGGCCGGGTGTAATATCGCCTATCGCGTATATTCCGTCCACATTGGTCTTAAAATATTTGTCTACCAGCACCTTGCCCTTGTCTGTCTTTATGTTCAGGGCTTCAAGGCCTATGTTCTCTATGTTTGCTGCAATGCCTACTGCGCTTAGCACCACGTCTGCTTCCAGCACCACATCGCCAGTTGCTGTTTTTACCGTAGCTTTTACGCCTGCGCCCGCTGTATCCAGTTTCTCAACAGATGCATTGGTCATTACGGTAATGCCCTTCTTCTTGAAACTCTTTTCCAGTTCTTTGGAGATGTCCTCATCTTCAACAGGTACTATCCTTGGCAGGAACTCCACAATTGTCACCTTAGTGCCTATACTATTATAGAAATATGCAAACTCCACACCTATCGCACCGCTGCCTACAACTATCATTGTTTTCGGCTGTGTTGGCAGGTTCATCGCCTCGCGGTAGCCTATTACCTTCTTGCCATCCTGTGGCAGGTTGGGTAGCTGGCGGCTGCGCGCGCCGGTAGCCAGTATCACATGGCGGGCCTGCTGTACAGTTACTTTACCATCTGTTCCGGTTACTTCCACTTCTTTTTTAGCGTTCAGCTTGCCCATGCCCATGATCACGTCTATCTTGTTCTTCTTCATCAGGAACTGTACGCCCTTGCTCATTTTGTCGGCTGCGCCACGGCTACGCTTGATCACCGCACCGAAATCAGCTTTGAAATCTGTAGCAACGATCCCATAATCGGCCGCATGAGTGAAGTTTTCAAACACACTCGCTGTTTTCAAAAGTGCCTTTGTAGGGATACAACCCCAGTTGAGGCATATGCCGCCCAGGTTTTCCTTTTCTACAATTGCTGTTTTAAAACCAAGCTGCGAAGCGCGGATAGCCGCCACATAACCACCGGGGCCACTTCCTATTACGATTATATCGTATGCCATAAAGGGAATTTTTTAGTGAAAATTATCAATGAGGGGACAAATGTAATAAAAAACTGAGAGCAAGGACTATTGCATTTTGGTATCGTCCGATATAAGTTTGCCAGGAGAGACAAGTTGATCGCATCATTAAATTGAGGCATTATTCATCTGTACTACGGCAATAAGTCGGCTCGTTACTTTTCTAAAAAATACCCCAAAAAGAATAAAATATTACCAAATCGCAGCCATTTTTTAAATTTTTCACCCATTTTCACCCCATTTTGCCTTAAAAATAGCATTTCGCTTTTTGGGTTTAATGATTACTTTTGCAGTCCATTCAAAACAAAAAATCTTCATGGCTACAACAGCAGATATGCGTAACGGTTTGATCATTAAACTCGATGGCAGCCTTTACTCAGTAGTGGAATTCGGACAAAACAAAACCGCACGCGCGGCCGCAAAGGTTTGGGCTAAGCTCAAAGGCGTTGATAACAGCCGCTCTATAGAGCATACCTGGAACTCCGGCGACAACATTTTCCCCGTTCGTGTAGAAAAACGTAACTATCAATATCTCTACAAAGACGAAAGCGGCTTCAACCTCATGGACAATAATACTTTCGAGCAGATCGTATTAGGCGAGAACATGGTGGACAACCCGGGTCTCTATAAAGACGGCCAGGAGTGCTTCGTGATCTTTAATACCGAGACGGAAACCCCGATGGGTGTGGAGCTTCCGCCAAGCATTAACCTCAAGGTTACATACTCCGAGCCAGGGGTAAAAGGCGATACGGCTACTCGTGCCACTAAGCCGGCCACCCTGGAGACGGGCGCTACTATACCTGTGCCGCTGTTCGTGAACGAAGGTGATCTTATTAAGATCGACTCTAAGACAGGTGCGTATGTGGAACGTGTTAAAAATTAATTAACCTGCCTGCCGGTAGGCAGGTTAATAGGGTAAAAGGTTGAAGTTGATAAATTAAGGTAGCTGGGATAACGCAATAGCTTTAGACTTTCTACCAAATACTTTCTACTAAAATACTTAAAACAACATTCATGGAGTACAAACAGATCCAGGAACTGATAAAAACGATCAACAAATCGAATATCAGCGAATTATGTATTGAAGAAGGCGAATTCAAGATCATTATTAAGCAGGAGCTTGCTGCCCCGGCCCAATATGTATCAATGCCACAAATGTCAATGCCTATGCAGCAAGCGGCTCCCCAGCAAGCAGCAGCTCCGGTGGCACAGCAAGCACAAAACCCGGCTCCGGCCGCTGAAAAGCCAGCAGCGCCTGCTCCCGCGAGCAATACAATGACGATCAAATCGCCAATGATAGGCACTTTCTACCGCAGCCCATCACCGGACAAGCCCGTTTTTGTGAATATAGGCGATGAAATAAAGGCAGGGCAGGTGCTTTGCATCATTGAGGCCATGAAACTGTTTAACGAAATAGAGAGCGAAGTAAGCGGCCGCCTGGTAAAGGTGGTTGCTGATGATTCATCGCCTGTTGAGTACGATCAGCCGTTGTTCATCATTGAGCCAATGTAATTCGACAATTCGATAATTCGGCAATTTGACAACGTCCTGAATTGGCTAATTGTCGAATTGCCGAATTCTAATTATACACCATTAAATTTTTTTAAGTGTTTAAGAAAATACTAATTGCCAATCGTGGTGAGATCGCTTTGCGCATCATTCGCACCTGCCGTGAAATGGGTATCCGTACAGTAGCTGTGTATTCTACTGCGGATAAAGACAGCCTGCACGTCCGTTTTGCAGATGAAGCGGTGTGCATAGGCAAGCCCCAGAGCAGCGATTCTTACCTGAATATACAGCATATCATGGCCGCTGCCGAGATCACTAATGCCGATGCCATTCATCCCGGCTATGGCTTCCTGGCGGAGAATGCCAACTTCGCGGAGATATGCGCCCAGTACAACATTAAATTCATAGGCCCTACTCCTGATATGATCAGGTCTATGGGCGACAAGATAACTGCCAAGGAAACCATGATAAAGGCGGGAGTGCCTGTTATTCCCGGTTCCGAAGGCTTGCTGAACAATGTGGAAGAGGCAAAACAAATCGCTAATGACATGGGCTTCCCGGTCATTATTAAGGCTACTGCCGGCGGTGGCGGCAAGGGTATGCGTGTGGTATGGGCGGAAAGCGAAGTTGAACATGCTTACAATACTGCAAAAATAGAAGCTGCCGCATCGTTTAAGAACGACGGCATCTACATGGAGAAATTTGTGGAAGAGCCTCGCCATATAGAAATACAAGTTGCCGGTGACCAGTTTGGCACAGTATGCCATCTCAGCGAACGCGATTGTTCTATCCAGCGCCGCCACCAGAAGCTGGTTGAGGAATCACCCTCTCCATTTATGACACCCGAATTGCGCGAGAAAATGGGCGCTGCCGCTATTAAAGCAGCCGCTGCTATAAACTATGAGAGTGTAGGTACCATTGAATTCCTGGTTGACAAACACCGCAATTTCTACTTCATGGAGATGAATACCCGTATCCAGGTAGAGCACGGCGTTACCGAAGAAGTGATCAGTTACGACCTTATCAAAGAACAAATAAAAATTGCAGCGGGTGTACCCATCAGTGGCCGCAATTACGAACCCAAGATACATGCCATAGAGTGCCGTATCAATGCCGAAGACCCATACAACGATTTCCGCCCTTGCCCCGGCAAGATCACTACACTGCATACGCCTGGTGGGCACGGGGTGCGTGTGGACTCACACATCTATGCAGGTTACACCATACCTCCTTACTATGATTCCATGATCGCGAAGGTTATTGCCGTAGCCCAGACCCGTGAAGAAGCTATCAATACCATGGAGCGCGCCCTTAGCGAATACGTTATCGAAGGCGTTAAAACGACCATACCTTTTCATATGCAGCTAATGCGCAACGAGGATTTTCGGAAGGGAAATTTTACGACAAAGTTCATTGAGAGCTTTAAGCTGGTATAGGGTTGGGAGGCGTTATTCGTAAGGCATAGGCCCCATTATTATTTAGTTAAAGCTGGTGCGGTGTGCCGATTGCCAGTTTCAAATTTATACTTTCGCAGCATGAAAAAAACATTGCTCATTACAGGCGGGGCCGGATTTATCGGCTCGCACGTGGTACGCTTATTTGTTAATAAATACCCGGATTATAAGATCGTAAACCTCGATGCGCTTACCTATGCGGGTAACCTGGAAAACCTGAAAGATATTGAGAACGCTCCCAATTATATTTTCGAAAAAGCTGACATTACCGATGCGGCCCATATCGAAAGCCTGTTTAAGAAATATGGCTTTGATGGGGTAGTGCATCTTGCCGCAGAGAGTCACGTGGATCGTTCTATTACTGATCCCAATGCTTTTATACAGACCAATGTAATGGGCACGGCCAACCTGCTCAATGCCGCCCGTGCTGCGTGGAAAGGGAATTTTGAAGGCAAGCGGTTCTATCATGTATCCACGGATGAAGTTTACGGCTCGCTGGGCGCTGAGGGCTTTTTCCTCGAGACAACACCTTACGATCCTCAATCCCCATACTCTGCGTCTAAGGCCGCTTCAGATCATCTGGTACGCGCATATGGCAATACTTACGACCTGCCTTTTGTGATCACCAACTGCTCTAATAATTACGGGCCTAACCATTTCCCGGAAAAACTGATACCACTATTCATCAACAATATCTGCAACAACAAGCCACTGCCGGTATATGGCGATGGTAAGTACACCCGCGACTGGCTGTACGTTGTGGACCATGCCCGCGCTATAGATATGGTTTTTCATGGCGGCAGGAATGGCGAGACCTACAACATTGGTGGTTTCAACGAATGGCAGAACATTGAGCTGGTAAAGCTGCTGTGCAAAGAAATGGATGAAAAGCTGGGCCGTACACCCGGCGAATCTGAAAAGCTCATTACTTACATCAAAGACCGTCCCGGCCACGACCGCCGCTATGCAATTGATGCAAATAAGATCAACAAGGAACTCGGCTGGTATCCTTCTGTAACATTTGAAGAAGGCCTAAGCAAAACCATAGACTGGTATCTTGCTAATGAAGAATGGCTTAATCATGTAACTTCGGGCAATTATCAGAAATATTACGAAACACAATACACCAACAGATAATGAAAGGAATCATTCTGGCCGGCGGCTCCGGCACCCGTTTGTACCCGCTAACAATTGCTGTGAGCAAGCAGCTGATGCCTGTATATGACAAGCCGATGATTTACTACCCATTGTCAACGCTGATGCTTGCAGGCATCAACCAGATACTCATAATAACTACACCTGAAGACCAGCCTGCATTTAAGAAATTGCTGGGTGATGGTTCTTCTATTGGCTGCAGGTTTGAATACATCGTTCAGCCACGTCCGGAGGGCCTGGCGCAGGCATTTATCCTGGGCGCTGACTTTATTGGTAAAGACCCGGCTGCGCTGGTGCTTGGCGACAATATATTTTATGGTTCCGGTATGGGCACGTTGTTGCAGAAAAAATCAAATCCTGATGGGGCGGTAGTATTTGCCTACCAGGTACAGGATCCCGAAAGATATGGAGTAGTTGAGTTTGACAAAAGCAACCGTGTCCTCAGCATAGAGGAAAAGCCCGAAAAACCAAAATCGAATTATGCGGTGCCTGGTCTGTATTTTTATGATAATGACGTTGTAGCCATCTCAAAAGCCATTAAGCCTTCGCACCGTGGTGAGCTGGAAATAACTGATGTTAACAAAGTATATCTGGAAAAAGGAAAGCTGGAAGTGGGTGTTCTCGACCGCGGTACTGCCTGGCTCGATACCGGTACATTTGATTCCCTGATTGAGGCCGGTGAATTCATTGAAGTAATAGAAAAGCGACAGGGCCTCAAAATAGGCTGCATAGAAGAGATCGCCTACCGCAACGGCTGGATAGGGCATGAGCAAATGGAAAAACTAGCCGCCACCTACATGAAGAGTGGCTACGGCGCTTACTTAAAGAAACTCATCGGCAATATTTAACAGCGATAAACTCCATAAGGTTAAATCATTATAGGCTGCCTAACGCAGCCTTTTTTGTTGTCGGGCATCACTGGCGCGAGACTCGTACCTGTATAATTTAGGCTACCGATGCCTGTCACGACTGCAACAGCTACCCTGCCAAAATCCAAAATAAAAAAAGCCGCCTTGTTTCCAAGGCGGCTTTATCACGAAAGACCATTTACTTAGTTGTTCACCTTCACAAACTTCTCAGCCCTCAGCAATGCATTGTTCTCATCATAGATCATGATCATGTAGAGGCCATCAGCCAGGTTAGATACATTTATGCTGGTAGCTTGTTTCTGCTCCAGTACCACTTTGCCATCAGGGCTCATCACAGTTACATTCACGGTCACTGGCGCATCTATCGTAAGCGTTGATGTAGCAGGGTTTGGATACACGCGGATGCTCATATCGGATGTTGTGTTGTTAACACCTGTTCCGCCGCCGCCGCCGCCTGGTATCGTATAGTTTCCGGAGTTCACAAAGCACCCGTTAGCATCAGATACCACAACCTTATATACGCCCGGCGTTGGGCTGCTGAGTATGCTGCTGTTTGCGCCTGTTATAGGCGAACCGTTTTTATACCACTGGTAGCTTGTATAAGAGCCGGTGTACAGGTAATTGCCGGTGCTGTTATAGCTGATGATAGGATGGGGTGGCGCTATTACAGTTGTGCCGGTTATTGTTTCGCTGCACGTACCGTTATTAATGGTAACGGTAAAGAGTCCGGTAGTATCCGTAATGTAGCTGCTGTTGGTAGCGCCTGCTATGTTCACACCGTCCATTGACCATTGATAAGTAAGAGTAGTGTCTATTGTTGCTACCAGGTTTATTGGTGTGCCGCCGCAAAGGGTCACATTACCCGCAGGGAGTATTGAAATGCCTGTTATGGCATTTCCTACCGTTACGTTATCAAACGCAGTGTTCGCACAGCCAAAGCTGTTCAGCACAGTATAGTATATAGCAGCGCCGCCCGGAGCGATACCGGTTACAACGCCGGTAGTGTCAACAGTAGCAACTGTGATATCGCTGCTGCTCCATGAGCCGCCTGTAGTGGCGTCCGCCAGCGTTATAGTATAGCCTGCACATACAGAGTTAAGGCCAATAATAGGATCAACATCAGGCAGCGGATTTACAGTTTCAACACTCGTTACAGATGTGCTGCAGCCGCCCATTCCGGCAACAGTATAGGTGATGTTCACCGTCCCTGCCGATATGCCTGTTATTTTACCTGTTCCTGCATCGATAATTGCTATTGTCACGTCCCCGCTGTTCCATGTGCCGCCTGTTGTATCATCAACTAAGGTAGCGGTGCCATTAACGCAAACGCTCATCGCGCCTATGATCGTGGCAACTACCGGCATTGCATTTACGGTATCAGGAGTAGCCGCCGTGCCTACACATCCGTTCACATCTGTTACTGAATAAGAGATGGTAACCATTCCTGCAGTAAGGCCGGTAACAATCCCAGTGACATCAACCGAGGCAATCGTTGTATCGGTACTGCTCCATACGCCGCCCGCAGTAGCATCGGACAGTGTGCTCATGGTGCCCACGCACTCGTTGGTGATGCCTGTTATTGCGGCAACTACCGGTAATGAGTTAACCGTTACCGGCGCGGTCACGTAGCAGGTGCTTGGCAACGTATAAGTAATGATAGTAGTGCCACCGCCGATGCCGGTCATTAAGCCGGTGCCATCTATTGAGGCAATGCTGAGGTCATTACTGCTCCATGTGCCGCCTGCTGCGGTATCTGTTAAGGTTGTTGAAGTGTTTACACAGATAGTGGTAAGGCCATTTATCGCGCCTGGTGATGGGTTCAGGATTATGTATGCGCTGTCTATCATCAGGGCGTTACATGTTTCAGATGCATTTGTAGCAACTACATAATAAGAGCCCGGAATATTGAACACGCCAAAATCTATTGGAGCGCCTGTACCGGTAACGGGTGTGCTGTAGGGCAGGGTATTAATATACAATTGGTAAGTAGCACCAACGTCAGATCCGCTCAGGGCTACATCATAGCCTGTTCCGCCCGCGCAGAGGCTGCCTCCGCCTGTTACTGTGTATTGATTCGGTGCCTGGTTTATGGTCACCTGCAACGTTGCAGTACACCCTGTTGCAAAAGCATAACTAATGGTAGTAACCCCGCCTGCTATGCCGGTCATATTGCCTGTTGCGTCGATGGTCGCAATAGTGGCATCATTGCTGCTCCATATTCCTCCAACTGATGTATCAGCCAGCATAGTCGAAGTACCAGAGCATATGCTGGAATCGCCGGTAATTGCTCCCGGTGTAGGGTTCACAACTACTATAGCGCTGTCGTTCATCAGGGCTATACAACCGGTTGTCGCATTGGTAGCAACCACATAATAAGAGCCCGGGAATGCCAGTGTTCCAAAATCAACTACAGAGCCTGTAGTGCCTGGCAGAGGCGCTCCATATGGCAAAGTATTAATGTAAAGCTGGTAGTTTACGCCGGTTTCAGAGTTGCTCAGTTGAATATCAAAGCCTGCTGCGCCTGCGCACATTGTACCGCCCCCGGTTACATCATAAGCTATAGGTAGTGGGTTAATAACGATGGTTACCGTATCATTCATAGCATTGAAACATCCTGTTGTCAGGTTGCCTGCCATAACGTAGTAAGAACCGGCCGCCGACTGTATTCCGAAATCAAGCGCCGAGCCTGTTCCGTCCATTGGAGTGCCTATTGGGAATCCATTTAAGAACAATGTATAAAGTACACCGGTCTCTGAGCCATCAAGAGCAACATCCAGCCCCGCGCCGCCAATGCAGTATCCGCCGCCGCCTGTTACATTGAACCCAGTTGGCAATGGGTTAATAGATACTATAGCACTTCCCGCCATGTTGGCGGTGCAGAGTGTTGCTGTTGTTGTATCAGTAGCTAAAACTGAGTAAACACCGGCGCCCGTCTGCAGGCCGAAATCTATTGCAGCACCGGTCCCTGCTATATATGAGCCTATTGGAGACCCGCCATAATACAATTGATAGTTTACTCCTGTTGAGGAATTGTCCAGTCCTACATCAACACCGGTTCCACCTGAGCAATATGCCCCGCCGCCCGTAACATTATATACGGTTGGCAAAGGATTGATGATTACGAATTCAATTCCATTCATGTCGCTGGTGCAATGAGTAGTAGTATCCTCTCCAACAATTGTATAAACACCGGTATTGATCTGCAGGCCAAAATCAAGTGCTGATCCTGTTCCCGGAAGAGCTGCTCCGAATGGCACGCCACCAATGTATATTTGGTAGCTTACTCCGGGTGCAGAGCCGTCAAGGCCTATATCCACGCCCGGTGCTCCATAGCAGGCCTCGCCGCCGCCGGTGATATTAAATACGCCAGGCAATGGATTGATAGACACGGTTACGTCCCCGCTCATATTGTTGGCGCAGCCCGTTGTTGCATTGATCGCAAACACAGTGTAGTCGCCTGCTCCAGTTTCCAGGCCCATATCCAGCGGTGGTACGCCTGTTCCCGCAACCAGGCCGCCAACTGGGAAACCATCATTAAATAATTGATAGTTAACTCCGGTGTCCGAGTTACTTAATGTTACATGAACGCCGGTATCGCCAAAGCAGTAACTGCCGCCGCCGCCTACAGTATATACATTAGGCAGTGGGAGGATACTGATAATTGCTGTATCCATCATCTCGTTTACACAGCCGGTTACCGTATTGGTACCGATAACATAATAGCTGCCCGCGCCTGTCTGGAAACCAAAATCAAGCGGAGGAACACCTGTGCCTGCCATAGGTGCGCCGAGAGCAGAGCCAGCATAATATAATTGATAGCTGATTCCCGTATCCGCGCCGCTCAGTGTCAGGTCAACACCAGATCCGTCAAGGCAATAACTGCCGCCGGACGACAACGTATAAACGGTGGGCAATGGGTTAGTTGTTACGGTTATGGTGCTGTTCATGCTGCTCGTACAGTGCGTTGTTGTGTCTTGTGCGATCACAGTGTAAGCGCCGGTAAGTGTCTGCAGGCCAAAATCAAGTGCCGATCCGGTACCTGCCATTGGCGCACCAACAGGTACGCCTGCGGCGTACAACTGGTAGCTGATGCCGTTAGCAGAACCATCTAGGCCTACATCTACCCCTGTGCCGCCGGTACAATACGCGCCGCCGCCTGTGACGTTAAATACACCAGGCAGCGGGTTAACTGATACCGATGCGCTGCCGAACATATTTTGTGTGCAGCCTGTTGTCGCATTGGTTGCCGATACCGTATATGTGCCTGCTATGGTCTCAAGTCCCATATCAAGGGTAGTTCCTGTACCTGCTATTGGTCCGCCAATTGGCGAGGCGCCGACATACAATTGGTAATTGATGCCGAGGTCTGAATTGCTTAATGTAATATGAACACCCGTATCACCTGCGCAGTAGCTGCCGCCGCCGCCTACTATATATACAGCAGGCAATGGATTGATAGATACTGTTGCAGTACCCAGCATATTGCTGCTGCAAAGTGTTGCCGGATTTGTAGCGAGCACTGTGTAGGTACCTGCTGCTGTCTGGAAACCAAGATCAAGTGTAGCTGCTCCGGTACCTGCTACCGGAGTATCTACTGCAGCAGCGCCATAATATAACTGGTAGTTGATACCAATCTCTGAGCCATTCAGTTGAAGGTCCACACCAGCACCGCCTTCGCAATAGACACCGCCTGCGCTTATCGTAAATACCAATGGTAACGGATTGCTGGTTACAGAAGCTGTTCCGGCCATATTGTTCGAACAGAGTGTAATATTGTTTGTAGCAAGCACTGTGTAAGTGCCCACGCCGGTCTGGAAGCCCAGGTCAAGCGCAAGGCCTGTACCTGTCACGGGGCTGCCTATTGCTGCTGCCCCGAAATATAATTGGTAGCTAATGCCAGTATCAGATCCGTTCAGCACAAGGTCAACACCAGCGGAGCCAACGCAGTAGCTTCCGCCAGCAGATATTGTATAAACTGTTGGTAATGGATTAACGATCACCAGGGCGCTGTCTCTCATTTTGCGTGTACAGCCCGTAACAGGGTTTGTTGCAAATACGGTATAAACACCGGCTGCTGTTTCTACGCCCATATCCAGTGGCGCAATAGCCGTACCGGCCACTGGTGCACCCACCGCTGTGTCTCCATGATACAATTGATAATTGATGCCGGTCTCAGAATTGCTCAATGTAATTTCTACTCCGGCACCACCTGCGCAATATGCACCTCCTCCACCAACAGTATATCTTGTCGGTTTAGGGTTGATAATTATAGTTGCAGTGCCTGTCATCGCGTTTGTGCAAAGGGTTGTTGTGTTGGTCGCAAGCACAGAATAGGTGCCCGCTGCAGTTTGTAATCCGAAGTCAATAGTTCCGCCTGTACCCGTCACCGGGCTTCCGGTAGCCGTTGCGCCGTTGTAAAGCTGGTAGCTTACTCCTGCCTGTGAACCAGTCTGAGTCAGGTCTATACCGTTACCACCCATGCAGTAACTGCCACCGGCTGATATAGCAAAAGGTGTAGGTAAAGGATTAACAGAAACTGCAACACTGCCACTCATGTTCTGGCTGCAGCCTGTAACCGTATTGGTACCCGCTACAGTATAATTGCCTGCTATTGTTTGAATACCCATATCTAATGGGGCTATATGAGTTCCAGCTACTGGACCGCCGAAAGGAGCAGCGCCATTATACAATTGGTAATTTATCCCGTTGTCTGAATTACTTAATGTAATATCTACTCCTGTACCGCCTGCGCAGTAACTTCCGCCGCCACCTACAACATACACTGTTGGTAGCGGGTTCATAGTAACCGTTGCCGTACCCAGCATATCTGTAGTGCAATGCGTGGTAGCGTTGGTTGCAACTACCGAATAAGTACCCGACAATGTTTGGAAGCCTAGATCAAGAGTAGGGGTGCCGGTACCTGCAACAGGGCTGCCTATCGGAGTTGCACCATCATACACCTGGTAATTTACGCCAACCTCTGAGCCGTTCAGGGTAAGATCAACACCTGTTCCGCCTTCGCAGTAGCTGCCGCTGCCTGAGATAGTAAATGCAGATGGTGGTGTATTCACAATAACATCTGCAATACCGGCCATGTTATTTGTACAAGTAGTAGCAGGATTAACAGCAGATACGGAATAGGTTCCTGCGCTTGTTTGTACGCCAAGGTCAAGCGGGCTCCCGGTTCCGGCTATAAGGCCGCCAACCGCAGTTGCCCTGTAATATAATTGGTATTGTACACCTGTTTGTGAGCCGTCCAGTGTGAGGTCGATGCCAGCACTGCCAGCGCAGTAGCTGCCACCGGCTGATATAGTGTAAACTGCAGGCAGCAAGTTGACAGATACAGTGGCGCTGCCATTCATCTCTTGTGTACAGCCAGTCGCAGGGTTAGTAGCTAATACTGTATATGTTCCGGCAACTGTTTGGAAGCCCATATCAAGCGGTGGGGTATTTGTGCCCGCTACCACGCCACCTACAGCAGTAGAACCACGATACAACTGATAATTTATACCAAGGTCAGAATTGCTTAGTGTAATGTCCAGTCCTGCTCCGCCTGCACAATAGCTGCCTCCGCCATTTACAGTATATGCTGTAGGCGCAGGGTTAACAACTATTGTTGCCGTGCCGGTCATATTGCTAGTACAGGAAGTTGTAATGTTTGTTGCAAGCACAGAATAGGTGCCTGCTGCCGTTTGCGGCCCGAAGTTGATAGAAGACCCTGTTCCGGTTACCGGGCTGCCAGTTGCTGTCGCTCCGTTGTATAGCTGGTAACTAACGCCAGCTTGCGAGCCGCTTTGTGTAAGATTAATTCCGGTGCCTCCTGCACAGATGGTGCCTCCTGCTGATATCGGATAAGCCAAGGGAAGCGCATTCACAACAACTGTGGCGCTGCCGCTCATGCCGGCGGGGCATCCTGTAGTGGTGTTGGTGGCCGATACTGTATAAGTTCCTGCAGTAGTTTGTAATCCTAAATCCAGGGGCGCTATGCCTGTACCAGCCACGGCGCCGCCGAAAGGAGAAGAACCTTTGTATAATTGATAACTAACGCCAATATCTGAATTGCTTAAAGAAATGTCAACCCCAGTTCCGCCTGCACAATAACCGCCGCCACCATCAACAGTATATATTGTTGGCAAGGGATTAACAGTTACCGTTGCACTGCCCAGCATATTGCTTGTGCATAAAGTCGTTGGATTCGTGGCAAGGACAGTATAAGTCCCTGTTAAAGTCTCAAAGCCAAGAGTGAGTGTCGGTGAGCCTGTGCCTGTTACCGGACTGCCTACAGGAATTGCGCCTGAATATACCTGGTAGTGGATGCCAACTTGAGATCCATTCAGCACGATCGGTACGCCTGCGCCACCTTCGCAATAACCGCCGCCACCGTCAAGCGTAAATACCGTTGGCAGCGGTGCCAGCGAAACATTTGCGATGCCGAACATAGCGTTCGTGCAGGAGCCGTTTGCCGCCAGCACTGAGTAAGTGCCAACCGCTGTCTGAAAACCGAAATCCAACGAAGCACCAGTGCCGGCCACAGGGCTACCTTGTGGCAATGACCCATAGTATAACTGGTAGGTTACGCCTGTTTGAGAACCGCTCAATACGAGGTCATCGCCAACTCCGCCGATGCAGTAGTCGCCGCCACCTGAAAGCTCGTAAACAGTGGGTGAAGGAGCAATGAATGCGGTGGCGCTGCCGGTCATTTTCCGGGTACAGCCCGTTGTTGCATTGGTCGCGAATACCGTATAAGTGCCGGCCGTTTGTGTGCCCATATCAAGCGGGGCAACATTTGTACCAGCCACAGGCGCGCCTATTGGCGAAGCTCCGTCATAGAGTTGATAATTTACACCGATATCCGAATTGCTCAAAGTGATGTCAACACCTGCGCTGCCTGCGCAATATCCGCCGCCGCCGCCAACAGTGTATATCGTCGGCCTTGGGTTTGTCGTTACCGTCAATGTATTTGACATCGGCTCAGTGCAACCGCCGCCTGCAGTAGTGGCAAGCACTGAATAGCTGCCCGCTGGCTGCACGCCGAAATCCAATGTTCCACCGGTTCCTGCCAATGCCGGCCCAACCGTCACAGCGCCATTATAAAGTTGATAATTGATACCGCTGGCAGATCCGCTAAGTCCTATGTCCACGCCTGCCCCACCTGCACAGTAACTGGTGGCGCCAGTCACTGTAAACTGAGCCGGAGGTGCTACTATACTCACTGTTGCGCTACCAGTCATGTTGACGGTGCAGAGCGTTGTAGTATTCTGCGCTTGCACCGTATAAATGCCAGCGGCTGTCTCCGCAAAACCCAATGCTGAAGAAGCCCCCGGTAAAGTGCTGCTTACAACGCCATTTGATGCGGTATAGTTCACGCCAATATCTGAATTACTAAGGGTAACGAATACTCCTGCCCCGCCGGTACAGTATGCCCCGCCGCCACCTACGCTGTAAACGTTGGGCAACGGATTTGAAGTCACATTTAAAGTGTTCAGCATTGCCATCGAGCAACCTGAACCAGAAGTTGCGAGTACAGAATAGCTGCCCGCCGGACGTACGCCAAAGTCAATAGTTCCTCCTGATCCTGTCAGGGCAGAACCAACGAGCACTCCACCATTGTATAGCTGATAATTCGTGCCGATCTCCGAGCCGCTTAGTCCGACATCGACTCCAGCGGCGCCTGCGCAATAGCTGGTAGCGCCGGTTACAGTAAACTGTGTTGGTGAAGAAAACAAGCCTACCGTCGCACTGCCGTTCATCGTTGCAGTACAGCCGGTCGTCGCGTTTTGCGCCTGGATCGTATAGGTGCCGATTGAAGTTTCTGGCCCGAAGGTCAGCACAGCATTAGATCCGCCCAAGGTGCTGCTGACAATACCGTTTGAAGCAGTATAATTGACGCCTGCATCAGAAAAGCTTAAAGTAACATTAACTCCTGTCCCGCCTGGACAGTAATTACCACCACCTCCTACATTGTAAAGTTGCGGAAGTGGGTCCACAGCAACGTTCGCAGTTCCAAGCATATTGCTGGTACAGCCTGTCCCGTCGGTTGCACGTACCGTATAGGCTCCGGCGGTATGCACACCAAGGTCAAATGGTGCAGCTCCAGAGCCTGTTATAGCTCCACCAGAGAGTGCGCCACTATTATACAATTGGTAGTTTACAGTATTCTGCGAGCCGCTGAGCATCAGGTCCACACCTGCGGTACCTGCACAATAACCGGCAGCGGCAGCCGAAAGCGTAAACACGGTAGGGCCGGTTTCTGAAAGGCTGCCAAAGTTGGTGCCGCCTGTGCCTGTTGTTATGCCTGTAATATTTGTAGCGGCCGATGCATAAATATTTCCTGCAGCCGAACCCTGTGTGGTCGGCTGTACTTGCAGGCCGTTGATAGTTATGGCATCGAGATTGCCGGTGCCGGTTGTAACAATTCGCACGGTCAGCGATGTGGCAGAGAACGCAGTGTTCGTAACCAGCAATATATCTCCGCCGCTGGAACCGAAGGTTGGCGTAGCGCCTGTGTTAAATTGCCATCCCGCCGGGGCATTGATAACGAGCGTACAAATAAACCCGGAAAAGTCGTTAGTAGCTCCTTCTGCCACAGTAATTGTGCCCAGCGTGGTGTATGCGGGTGCAGTACCATCAGCAGCGCTGTTATGACAAATGTTGGTACCGCCTAACCCTGGCGTTACTGTTACTGCCGCGTGCGCGGCACTCCCTGCAAAACAAAAGAGGAACGAAGCGAAGAGAATATTCATCGCTTTCCTGCATTTCGCGTTACTAATCGTCATCGACCGGTGTAAAGAAACATTGCTCATAAGCCTGTTTTTTCGTAATTATAATTTTAAAACAATAGCAGTACAATTGCTCACCAATCCCAATAGCGGTTTGGCAAAGCAATTATGGTGCCGAAAATAATATATATTTCTTGTAAAAAAGAAAAGAAACACAACTTTTATTAGAGAAATTATTCAGAAGAGATCAAACTTGGTGTGTTTTAGGAACTGCACTACGCTGGAATCATAGGCGCTGTCAATTAAATAATTTATTTAGTAAATCGTAAATCGATATTAATAAATCACTTAATTATTTATTTTTAATTTCCTAAAGCGTATTTTTTTATAACTCTTTAGAGAAACAGGGTAGTTGCAATACTGTAAAAAAAATTTCATTCTCCACAGCATTTGCAGCACTCACCCACAAATAATCCGAAAATATAGCCAATTAAGGCACTCAATCCCGGACTCAAGACTCAACTCAATTAATGTATGTAATCGCGAACTTACGACTCATGACTTAGCCGGGTATCCGTGCAATATATTTCGCCATTTCTTTCACCTGCTCCGCAACTTGCGCATTGGTGGCCTTACATGCCTTGGCCTTATTAAAATATATCTTCGCGTTCCTGAAATCCCTGCGTTGAATGCATATGCTGGATAACTGCAGGTAGGCTGTAGCCTCATTATCTTTATCGGGCAAACCTATTTTTACAGCCTTGCGCAGGTTTTCATAAGCCTCTTTGGTGTTGCCTTTTTTCTGGGCTATGGCGCCAAGCTGCAGATAAGCGGTGCCCTCATATTCCTTCTCTGGCATGCCGGTTTCCAGCCCCTTTCTCAATTGCGCTTCAGCTTTGTCCAGGTCATCGCCTATAGTTGAAAAATTGGCCTGCAGCATATAATAAGAAGAACGAATCGGCTTGTATAAGAGGTTGGGAAACTTCACCATGTTGATCAGCTTTTGTGCGCCTTCCATGTCTCCGGCTTCCATATAGCCCTGTATCAGTGTCATTGGCCCCACCAGGAAGTACGCTACAACCATAAGTATGGCTACAAGCATAGGTATCCATGCCACCCACCAGGTCACTTCGAAACCCAGCAAAAAACCCAGCGCCATCAGCAGAATGGCGATCGGGATACGATAAAAAACAAGTATTTTTCTGAAACTCATAATATGTTTTGGAGGCGCAAATATACCGTATTTAAGGAACTTCCAAGATGACCATTTAATAACCGCAATAGCATAGAGTGAACGGAATATGTAAAACCCTGGCAGAACTTCAGCTCCTAAAAGTAGCCCGGCGCTTTTCTAGATCAGTATATTTTTTGTGTAAAATGGAATTGGTCTCAAATTTTGAATTTTAAATTTTGAGTTTTGACCTTGAAATTCCTTTATTTTTGGCTATCACTTTTAATTTTTGACTTTGAAACTCCACCTCCTTGCCATAGCCGCACATCCGGACGACATAGAACTTAGTTGTGCCGGTACTTTAATTAAACATGCTCGGGCAGGCCAGGCAGTAGGTATTCTTGATCTCACACAAGGTGAACTGGGTACACGCGGTTCCGCAGAGTTGAGGCTACTGGAGGCGCAGGCTGCAGCCAGGGTAATGGGTGTGACAGTGCGTGAGAATGCGGGCATGGCAGATGCTTTTTTCCGCAATGATGAAGAGCACCAGCGCACACTGGTACAATATATAAGGTACTACCGGCCGGAGATCGTTATTGCCAATGCCATCAACGACCGCCACCCCGACCATGGCCGTGGCGGCAGGCTCATTGCCGACGCCTGTTTTTATGCCGGCCTTGCCAAAATAAAAACAATACGCGATGGCGTAGCCCAGCAGCCATGGCGGCCTAAGCGTGTTTACCACATGCTCCAGGACCGGCATTATGAGCCAACGTTCATTGTTGACATTTCCGATACCTTCGAAAAAAAAATGGAGGCTATCCGTTGCTACAAAAGCCAGTTTCACGATCCCTCATCTGGTGAGCCGGTTACTTACATAGCTACACAAGGTTTTCTTGATACAATTATGTATCGGGATGCGTTGTTGGGTAAGCGTATCGGTACCGGATATGGTGAAGCGTTTATTGCAGAAAATACTCCCGGTATTGATTCACTGGATAGCCTCATACTTCCTGAATTACCCTGATATGGGGGATTTAATAAGAAAAAACGATCTGGCATACTATAATATCCCAATCTTACGTTAATAATTAGATGATACAGATATCCGCCGTAATTATAACCCACAATGAAGAGCACAATATAGCCCGGTGCATAGAGTCTATACAGGGTATCGCTGACGAGATCATCCTGGTGGACAGTTATTCCAATGACCGGACCACAGCCATTGCGCAGAGCTATGGCGCAAAAATATTTTACCACCAGTTTAAGGACTTCAGCGACCAGAAAACATTTGCCATAGCCCTCGCCAATAATGATTTTGTATTGTCAATAGATGCGGACGAATTATTATCACCGGAGCTTCGTGCAAGTTTACTGAAAGAAAAAGAGCAGCCTCGTTTCGATGGTTACCAGGTCAATATCCTGGCCAATTACTGCGGCAAATGGATCCGCCATTGCGGATGGTATCCGCAGCCTAAATTGCGGCTCTTCAATAAAAATAAATGCGGTATCAATGACAGCAAAGTACATGAAAGCATTGTGGTAAAAGACAAGAGGACCAAGATCGGCTTTCTTGACGGCGATATACTGCACTATAGTTACAACAGCATATCAGACCACATAAAAAAAATAGAGCTGTACTCTGAATTGGCTGCCAGGACAGCAATTGACAAGGGTGAGAAGATCGGTATCGTAAAAATACTCTTCGGCCCGGCCTGGAAATTCATTTACAACTTTATTTTCAGGGGCGGCTTTCTCGATGGTTATCTCGGTTATGTTATCTGCAAAAACATTGCGTATGGCGGCTTTATCAAGTACGTGAAAATTAAGCTCTATTCCGCCCGCCCGCGCAACGACACGTATCACCAACCCCTGACACTGAATTCATGAACTGGAGTTGGCTGCTACCCACAGGCAATGGTATTCCCGTGCTTATGTACCACAAGGTATGGCCTGGTGTAAATGATAGCCTTACTATAACTCCGGAAAAATTGCGTGTGCAATGGCAGTTCCTGAAGCAGGCTGGCTATGAGGCTATTTCACTTTCAGAATACCTGGAGATAGCTGCAGGGCAAGCAGAACGCAAAGGAAAACAAGTGTTACTTACGTTCGATGATGGCTACCGCAACAACCTCACTTATGCATATCCACTGCTGAAGGAATTTAAGTGGAAGGCTACATTTTTCATTATTGCCAACACATTAAGCGAGACGGGCCAGAAACAAGAAAGTGAGATAGAGCAAAAAATGTCACTCGGAGAGTTGCGTCTGCTCGATCCCGCTATAGTGCAATTGGCTATGCATGGCTATGAGCACGAAAATATGAGCAAGATCACATTAGCTGCGTCTCAGGATGCGCTGCGGCTGTCACTGCAGGCATTCGAAAACAGCAAACTTCCTTTTCATAAAGTGCTGGCCTATCCCTATGGCGCCCGACCCGGTTCTGACTTTGCGCAGTTAAAGAAGTGCATGGCAGAATTGGGTATTAAAGCAGCATTCCGCATCGGTAACAAGGTTAGTGAGGTGCCAGCGCAGGATGTGTATGAAATAAAAAGGATCGACATAAAAGGGGCAGATACATTGAAAGAGTTTGATGTAAAACTCACTAAAGGAAAATTAAAGCCATTTTAGGCGTAATTTTGCCCAGAATCTCCGGAAACAACGACCAGTAAATATTTTTTAGAAAATATTTTGCTATTCCACAAATAATCAAGACCTTTGCAGTCCTAAAAAAAAATTAATCATGGCTCGCGTTTGTCAGGTAACAGGTAGAAAACCAGTAGTAGGCCACAAGGTATCATTCTCAAATAAGAAGGCTAAGCGCCGTTTCCTGCCTAATCTGCAGACAAAGCGCTTCTTCCTTCCTGAGGAAGACCGTTGGATCACGTTAAAATTATCTACTGATGCTATCCGCACGATCAATAAGAACGGATTGCTCACTACAGT
The DNA here is from genome assembly GCA_903887415.1 of uncultured Bacteroidota bacterium. Classification (GTDB taxonomy): domain Bacteria; phylum Bacteroidota; class Bacteroidia; order Chitinophagales; family Chitinophagaceae; genus Nemorincola. The sequence continues at coordinate 207,014 of CAISPO010000037.1, forward strand.
TAAGGAATTACGTGCTAAAGGAGTGACTGTCTAAATTTAGTAAAGTATTAAAATAATTAAAAATGGCTAAGAAAGGAAACCGCGTTCAGGTAATAATGGAATGCACCGAGCATAAAAACAGCGGCATGCCCGGTACCAGCCGTTACATTACCACGAAAAATAAAAAAACCACTACGGAGCGCCTGGAGTTAAAGAAATATAACCCCATTCTGAAACGTGTTACTGTTCACAAAGAGATTAAATAATCTATTCTAAAAATATTTGAGCGATGGCAAAAGTAGCTAAGACCGCGATAAAGAAAGACCCCAAACAGGCCGCAGAAGCGAAAAATTACACAAAAGTAATTAAAGCAATTCGTAGCCCCAAGAGTGGCGCTTATACCTTTAAAGAAGGTATGGTACATAAAGAAAAAATAAAAGAATTTTTGGCCAACACCAAATAGCCACCCCTTTAAGCCTGGGACTATGTCCTTAGACTTATAAACATACTATTCTGTAAGAAGCCACTCCTTGAGTGGCTTCTATTGATTTAGCCCTGCAAGGTTGTTGCGTTTTACCCAGGCAATCGCAATATCCTATTCCCGATCTCTTTCCTGGTCTATTGTAGCGACATTTACCTGTGCTGTGCGGGTGGCTTGCCCCGGTCTGCCGTGCTGGCCTTTCACATTCCGTGCCACTGGCTCTTTTTGTTCGTCCCTTTGTTTTTTTTGCTGGCTTGGTTTTGGTGGGCTTTCGTTGCCGGCTTTGTTTAGCTGATTTTGACTGTTCATAACACTTTGTTTTTATTGCATAATGTCCGTAAATATTGTGCCACCTTTTAAAACGAAACAAATGCTGGATCGCTGGCGGAAAACACAATTAAAATACATTTTTTCATACCTTTATTAACATCAATTGCTGAGATGGAGGAAATATTGATCTTAATTGCAGAGGATGACGCCGATGACCGCTTCCTGCTACAGGCTGCCTTTACTGAAAATGGCTTTAAGGACAAGCTGCTTTTTGTAGAAAATGGCGTAGAACTGGTCGATTATCTCATCAAACTTTCCCAAAGTGGGGCTAATATAAAAATGCCCAGGTTTATACTCCTTGATCTGAATATGCCAAAGAAAGACGGCCGGGAAGTATTAAAGGAAATAAAACAAAATGCAGATTTAAAAAAAATACCGGTCATTATATTCAGTACCACTAATAATGAGCAGGAAATGAGGCGTTGTTATGAATTAGGGGCAAATTCGTATATCACAAAACCAAACAGTTTTGAGAATCTGATAAAGACTGTCGCTGCTTTGCGCAGCTATTGGATACATACTACAAGTATTCCCGGATAACGGGTTTCACGGCACTGTTTTTGTGATAGCGTAGCCACTACATATAGGTTAGCAATTTACCCTCGCCTGAAATTTACAGTGAAGATCCCGGGTATTAAAAATTGTAAAAATCAATATCAATTTCTAAATTAGTGCCTGAAAAAAGGTTTTTTTTAATAGAATAATTTATGTCCGACAGTAAAAAAATTTTGATAATAGACGATGAAACTGATCTTTGTCTTTTATTAAAAGAATATTTTCTGCGCAAGAGCTATGATGTCATAATATCACATACGCTCAAAGACGGGAAAGCCCAGTTAAGCAGCAAGAAACCCGATATACTTTTCCTTGACAACAATTTACCTGATGGAACAGGCTGGCAGGATGCGCCCTCATTTGCCGAAAATTTCCCCGGTACATACATTGTATTGATCAGCGCGTTTCACCCATCTGTACCGGTTATGCCTCTCAACGCAAAATACCGTGTCATAGAAAAGCCGATAGGTATGGCTGACCTGGACAAACAATTTTCCGCATTTTAATAATACATGGAGTCAATACGAAAAGAAGCCATAGCGTCGCTATGGCTTCTTTGATCAACGAGTATTATGGATGTTCTTTAATACTAATCAACAGTACCTCTCCTGATAAACCCAAGTAACAGCGATATAATAGCCAGTACCAATAATACATGTATTATTGAACCTGCGCTATAGAAAAATGCCCCTAATACCCAGCCAATTATCAGGATGATTGCGATGACATACAATAGTGATCTCATAAAATAATGTTTTGTTCTATTAATGAGTAATAAACATTGTGCCAGCGAATTAGTCATGAGTCGATAGTCGTAGTCCTGAGTCCGGGAGCGGCAGCTATTGTGCATAAAAAATCCCGGTTGCAATTGCAACCGGGACGTTCTGAAAGTATTTACCAGACTAACTGTATTACACTCGGGCCAATGATTTACGACTCATGACTTATAACTAACTAACAATATGTTTCAAAAGCCTGCATAAGATTTGCTGCTATCATTTGTGCAGGGCGGCCTTCTATGTTGTGTCGCTCTATCATGTGCACCACTTTGCCATCTTTAAGCAAAATAATGGAAGGAGAAGATGGCGGATAAGGCAGCAGGTAAGTGCGCGCCTGTTTTACCGCATCCACATCGTAGCCCGCGAAGCTGGTGGCAAGCAGGTTAGGCTTTTTAGCCGCATTTTGCACAGCCATGATCACGCCTGGGCGTGCTGTTCCTGCCGAGCAGCCGCATACACTGTTTATCATAAGCAATGTGGTGCCTTGCTGTTTTAATGCATTATCCACATCTGAAGGGGAAAGCAATTCTTTAAAACCATGGCTGGTAAGTTCAGCCTTCATCGGAGCGACTATTTGTTCAGGATACATCTTCTTTAGTTTTTTGTATTCCAAAGTTACGGTAAGTTATTGTTTCCCACATTAATACGCCAATAATTAAAATCAATCGTTGATAAACTTCTAGCAATAATTACCCTTAAAATCCGGCATTTGTGACCCTGTTGGCGTGAAAAACGGTTGCAAACAATTACTTTTATTTACTCAAACAATTTTCTCCGGTGATGTCTATGAAAAAATTACTTGTCCTTTTTGCTTTTGCCTCGGTAATTACCGCCTGCAGAAATAATAATTCCCAAAACAACGAAACAGGCGGCAAGCAGCTGGCAACGATGCTGGATAACTACTGGCAAGAGCGTATGCAGCTATTTCCTACTGAAGCAACAGCCAATGGCGACAACCGTTACAATGACAAGTTGACTATAACAATCTCTGAGGGTTTTCGCGATAGCCTGGGCAGATGGTATAAAAAGTACCTTGACAGCCTCGGCAAAATAGACAGCACAAGCCTGGATAAGAATGACCTTATCAGCTACCGCCTGCTGAAATATGAAATGCAGATGGGCATTGACGGGCTTAAATATCCTACCCATTATATGCCTATGAACCAGTTTTGGTCATTTACCCTCGAAATGCCTCAGCTTGGCTCAGGTACAGGTAACCAGCCGTTCAAGACCGTGAAAGATTACGATAACTGGTTAAAACGTTTGTCCGTATTTCCATCGTGGGCAGATACCGCAATCTATGATATGCGCAAAGGTATAGCTGCTGGGTGGGTGCTGCCGCGCACATTGGTGGTGAAAATGTTGCCGCAGCTACAGGACGTGATCGTAAAGAACGATACTGCCAGCATATTTTATGGCCCTATTAAAACAATGCCCGATAGCTTTTCTGTCACTGATAAGCAAAGACTCACGGCTGCATATAAGCAGGCAATAGAGAATATTGTAAACCCCACATACGCAAAGCTCCATGAGTTCTTTGAGAAAGAATACCTGCCTAAAGCCCGTACCACAAGTGGCCTGAAGGATATACCCAATGGAGCGGATTTTTACAAATACTGCATACGCTTCTGGACAACAACCGACCTGTCTCCGGATAGCATATACAGCATTGGGCAGCGGGAAGTGGCAAGGATAGAGGGCGAGATGAACAAAGTAAAGGATGAATCAGGTTTTAAGGGCGACCTCCATGCTTTTTTCAAATACCTCGGCGAAGACAAAAAGTTCTTCCCGTTGACAACAGACAAGCAGATAATAGACAGTTTCTGGGGTGTAAAAAAGCAGGAAGACCCACAGTTGAAAAAGCTGTTTAACAATACCCCCAAAACACAATTCACCATCAGGCAAACAGAAGCCTTCCGTGCTGCATCTGCCAGTGCAGAGTATAGCCAGGGTTCTGAGGATGGCACCCGGCCTGGAATATTCTATGTGCCAATACTTGACCCTAAGAAATTCAATTCCACAGGTATGATTACTTTGTTTCTGCATGAGGCCATACCCGGCCATCACTACCAGATATCGCTGCAGCAGGAGAACAAAAACCTGCCTGCATTCAGGAAGTTTATCTGGTATGGCGCTTATGGTGAGGGTTGGGCACATTATTGCGAAACACTGGGCAAGGACCTGGGCGTGTACAACGACCCTTATCAATACTTCGGACACCTGAGCGATGGCATACATCGCGCTATTCGCCTAGTGGTGGACATTGGCCTGCATTACAAAGGCATGACCCGCGAAGAGGCTATAAAGTATATGATGGACCATGAGCTGACTTCTGAGCACGATGCAACGGCTGAGATAGAGCGTTACATGGCTATTCCCGGCCAGGCCCTCTCTTACAAAATAGGGCAGATGGCCATTAGCGCGGAGCGCAAAACATATACTGAACAGCTTGGCGCTAAATTCAACATCGCTTCATTCCATGATGAAGTACTTAAAGACGGCTGTGTGCCACTGGAGATACTGCATGAAAAGATGGCCGAATGGGCGAAGAAACAATAGCGAATCGCAACGCCTTTGGCATCGCGTTAGATTTGCCGGCTTTTCAAGAGTTGGCAAATCTGGCTTATGAAACTGTACAAAAACAATTCACTTAGTTTACTTTTGCACCCTCAAAACAACGAAATGAAAGACTTTTCAAAAGCGATCATAGAATGTGTGCCCAATTTCAGCGAAGGGCGCAATATGGCCACAATCAAGCATATCACAGACGAAATAGAAAGAATAGAAGGAGTAAAGCTGCTGGATGTGGATCCCGGTAAGGCCACGCACCGCACTGTGGTAACCTTTGTAGGAAATCCTTATGATGTAATTGAGGCTGCTTTCCAGGCCATAAAGATGGCAGCCCACCACATAGACATGCGCAACCATACCGGTGAGCATCCACGTATGGGGGCTACGGACGTTTGCCCGCTGATACCTATATCCGGTATCACCGTGGAGGAAACGGTGGAGTTTGCGAAGAAGCTGGCTAAGCGGGTAGGCGAGGAACTGAATATACCAACGTACCTCTATGAGTATGCGGCATCTGCACCATACCGCAAAAATCTCGCCGATATACGTAGCGGTGAATATGAAGGCTTTGCCGCCAAGATATTGAAACCCGAGTGGAAGCCGGATTACGGCCATACATTCAATGAGCGCAGCGGTGCTACAGTAATTGGTGTGCGCGATTTTCTGATCGCTTACAACGTGAACCTCAATACAACATCTACCCGCCGTGCCAATTCGGTTGCCTTTGATATACGGGAGAAAGGCCGCCAGAAGAAAGACGCAAATGGTAAGATCGCAAAGGACGCGAATGGTGAACCTATTTGGGAGCCAGGCCTGCTGAAAAATGTAAAGGCGATTGGCTGGTTCATAGAAGAGTATGGGGTAGCGCAGATATCCATCAACCTCACCAATATGCACACAACGCCGCTGCATGTGGTGTTTGATACTGCTGTGGAGCGATCTGCCGCACGGGGTATGCGAGCTACTGGCAGCGAGCTGGTGGGCCTTGTGCCGCTGGAGGCACTGTTGGAAGCAGGGCGTTATTTTCTGCGCAAGCAGCAGCGCAGCACCGGTGTGGGTGAAGCTGAGCTGATAAGGATTGCCGTAATGTCGATGGGGCTTGATCAACTGGCGCCCTTCGACCCGCAGAAGAAGATCATAGAATACTGTATGCAGGATGCCGCTAAAAAGAAGCTGGTGGATATGACGCTTACCCGTTTTGCAGGTGAAACTGCTGGTGAGACGCCGGCTCCTGGTGGCGGCTCTATCGCTGCATACTGTGGCGTGCTGGGCGCTGCATTGGGAACGATGGTGGCCAACCTCTCTGCTCATAAAAAAGGATGGGATAGCCGCTGGGAAGAATTTTCAAATCATGCAGATAAGGGTCAGGCGCTGATGAAGGAGCTGCTGTACCTGGTAGATGAGGATACTAATGCTTATAACCACATAATGGCTGCGTACAGCCTGCCGAAAAGTAACGATGCGGAAAAAGCGGCCCGCAAGGCAGCTATAGATGCCGCTACCGTTTATGCCATCAAGATACCATTCCGTACTATGGAGCTCGCGTTTCAGTCTTTTGCTCTTGCAAAAGATATGGCGCAACATGGCAACCCCAACTGTGCCAGTGATGCCGGTGTAGGCGCTCTATGCGCACGGGCTGCCGTAAAAGGTACCTACCTCAATGTGAAAACAAACGCAAAGGGGTTGCCAGATAACGAGGAGGTAAAGCAAATACTCGCAAAGTCGGAGGAGATGAATGCAGCATGTGATACGTTGGAGCAGGAGGTTTGGAATATCGCGTTAGCGCAGATGAAGTAGCCACTTCTTCACGTCGCCAAACACATCATCCCAATGAAACTCTGGCACTTTAGGATTCCCTTTGTCATCTGTTACTGCCTTGAAAAAATTATGGTCGTAGCCGGGATAAAATAGGGTGGTGAGGTTGTGCTTGTGGTGCCTTGCAAAATCAAGGGGGATGTTTTTGTTATCCATATCTGATGGGCTATTAAGGCCTTGTACCAGCAGTATCGGGCAATTGATCTTTAGCAGGTAATCAATGGCAGTTGGTTCCTCAAGGCTTCTCCACCCTCCATAGCAAAGGTCATAAAAGTCATTGTTCTTTTTGTCGGTCATATCAGCCTCTTTCCACTGGTATCGTTCCGCCATTTCTTTGTTGGCTTTGCCATCCATAAGCGACGAATGGAGATGGTATATGGAATCCATTTTTTTATTCACATCCGATACCGATTGCTCGTTAAAGATGATGGCGCTTAGATACCCTGCATAAACGCCATAAGCATTACCTTGCGAATAGATAACCTTCTTTATGTCCTGTGGGGCTTTAGCCGCCACATAGGCCGCCACAACAGCTCCCTGCGAATGGCCATAGATATAGATGTTGTCTTTGTCCACCCAAGGCTGTTTCTTGAGGAATTTTATTACTTCGATACAATCGCCGCCCAACTTGTAAATCTTATTATTGTCGGTATATTTTTGCGGCGGACGGTTCATAGAGTCGAGCTGCAGATATTGGCCACGTTTCATAGACTCTGCGTTTAGGTCTGCATCTGTAGCATATCTTTTCAGCCCGGGTTTTGAAATGATCACGATATTAAATTCCCGTCGTGTAGCGCTATCCACACGAAAAGGGAAAACGCCACACAGGCCATCTTTCGGATTAATAACCAGCGGTACCGGCCCGGAACCCTGGCAAAAAACAATTGTTTTCTTTTTCTTATCGGGGACTGTTGTCAGAAAATAAATTGTGTCGTTTTTTCCTATGGCGACGCGATATTCTTTCAGCTTTAGGAGTTTCAGCGCCGCTTCGTAGCCGGCGGGGTGTACTTGTGCCTTCAATTTAGTTGAAAGGCATATCAGCAAGCAAGCCAGTGCAGATAACGTAATATTAAGTTTGTTACGACACATATGGGAAATAGTTTAGGCGAAGATAGGTTGCTGTCGAGGAAGGTATTACGTAATTGAAGTTAATAATGGTTAATATGCTCCGATTATCAACACGTTAAAAACGTTTGGGTGATTAAACCTTTGGCACTGTTTTTATTCTATTAACCATATAAAGCAAAAGCCATGATCTCACAGCAGGATATATCGGAATACGTAGTTACAGAAATGCCGGAATTGTCAGATGTGTGCAGTAAAGAAAAATCACGCACTGTATATGATGTTGTGCGCCATATGCTTAAGTACACCAAGTCGCAGGTAATAAAGCATAACCTGAACGCCGCTAAAAAGTGCATGGCTCTTGCCGAGCAATTATACCATAAGGGTAATAACGCAGTTAAAAACGCCGTCGAGAACGTATTTGTTTATTCTTTTTCCCATGCCTTCTTTCATGATGCTGATCAAATGAAAGAAGTATTGGATATAGTACCTCCTTCCTTATACAAACTTTACCGTAATCAGGTCATCAACAGCCATTTATAATTTCAGTGAGATGGCATATAATCTCTGGTAAACAGTTAAAACATATAAAATCATATGTTTGTTGTCCGTTATCGTTATTAAAACCGGTTGGCGCTCAACAAGTTATCAAAAAAAATATTTTCTGGCTGTACTAACATTTTTCGTTGCGCATACGTCTATATAGGTAAGGGTGATTTTCGGCCCTCGTATGCACAGCCCCTGTAATACCCTCTTAAGCTGCTTGCAAACACTATCATGTTATACCTTACCTTGTTGTTTTAATTAATGAAGTGGCGCCCCGGGTGCCACTTCATTACAAACAATCTCATCTTATCTTGTAAATATTTTATAAGATATACCGTCCCCAGCCATCGCATATTTAGTAGTTGCGGGCAGTCCGTTTATAGCCTCCCTTACATCACTTAGATTATTGACAGCAAATACAGGTACGCTATCTGCTACTTTATAGGCCGGAAAGGTTTTAAGTACCCAATCCCCCGGAACGGTGGTTTCGTAGGGGAGATTTTTTGTTTTTTCATAGGGGTATGCCACTCCGGGTGTAACGAATATGGGCAATTTCTTTGTTTGTGCAAGGGTTATTGCAGCTTCCGTTGCTTTGTAAATTTTCATTTTCCTGTTGTAGCTGTCACCGGTAAAGCTGGCAAAGAAAGTGGTGTAAATATTGCCAATAAGGCCCACATAAAACAGGGTAACGACGATCTTTGCAAACCGTCCTTTTGCGCCACTGCCAGCCAGGAAATCGAAGGTGTGAATGAGCAAGAGCGAGATAGCGGGGATGGTAAACGCATTGAGGCGTGGCTCGCCCAGCGGCAGCTTTCCCGCTGCGAAAAGGGATATGGCCAATGTTAATAGTCCTACAGCGTACAGCCTTATGAAAGCGGTGTTGTCGTTAAAATGGTATGTCGATTTGAGGACACTTCCGATGCCGAAAATGAGAGATAATATACCGAAGATGCCAAACAGGTACCAGAAAACGAAACCGGAGCCGACCTCGGCGAACAGCATATAAAAATTGATGAAGAACGACCGCCAGTTAAAACCCCCATCCATGAGCAAATGACCCCAGAATTTGTGCATGTCCTTATCCCGGAGTAGTTGACCAACGTCCACAACGTAGAACACAGACACACTGATAACACATAGGATCAAAGGGAACCATTTCAGCAGCAGCACCTTTTCTTTATCAACTGCTTTGTCATCTTTAAAAAGGCATATAGACTGCACGAGAAGGGTGATAAAGACGGGCGCAACGGCAACCGGGTAGGAATAACTGAAAAAGGGAACTGCCAGGAAAGACGCGCACAGCAGCGTATAACGTCCGTTGCGCAAAGGCGTACCGGTCCTTATTGCCAATAGCTCCAGGAGTTGCCATAGGGCAACAAGGCTGAGCAAAAGCTCCATGGTATATTGTTTTATCTCCACGAAATAGTCGGTGAAGGTGCTGCAGGAGATAAGCCCGAGCACAAACAGGAATCTGTTGAAATTAGTGCGGCGATATATTCTGTTCATAAGCCGGTAGCTGAGTAGGATAACTACAGTGCCCACAAAGAAGGACGGCAGCCTTAATGCAGTGTAGCTATAACCGAAGCGGGATGTGAACCACTTGATAGGTGTGATATATGCGCGGGGAAACTGCTGCATAAAATCGAGCGGGCCCCAGAGCTGTACTACTGTTTTAAACTTAAGATTATAAATAATGCGCCATTCGTCAATCCAGAAAGGCCTAACCTCGGCAACAACCTGAACGAACCCCCAGCACACCATAAAAGACAGTGTGCCTATAGTTGCAATGCGGATTATTTTTTCTTGATTTTTGATGTTCATTGAACAATAGTAATTCTTGGAGATTTTGATCGGGGAAATGATTTACCTGTTTAGTTTCACGAAATTAATGCCGTCACATACCACCGCTGCCCTTATCTCTGGCGGCAGTTGCTGCATATATTCATTAGTCCATTTGGTATCTGGGAGCCAGTAAACAGGTATCGGGTCCCAGGCCTTATATTCCGGGTTCACTTTCAGCACCACCTCTGCACATAACGTATCTGCTCCGGCTATCTGCTCCTGTGTTATTGTATTGAAACGAATTTTACCGGGTATGGAATCATGGCCATTTATCTTATCTCCGCGCACACCATCCGTGATAAGAATAGGCATTTTGCCCAGCCGGGCCAGCTTTAGCGCCTCGGCGGTGTTCCGGTAGGTCTTTATCCGGTTGCTGTACTCGGGGTAGGTGAATGTATTGATACAGGTACTGAGGATATTGCCATACAAGCCAACGAACACCACAGTTGCCAGAACGTTTGCGAGCTTAATGTACCGGTATTTAGTCTTCAGGTCTTCGAAAAAGGAGATGATCAAAATAGCAATGGAAGGCACGGTGAATGCCGTTAACCGGGCTACGCCCCCCATCAGCTTGCCGGAAAATATGAGGCATAGCGTAAGGAGCAATAACATGACTGCATATAGCCTGAAATGATCTGCTTTTGTAAGCTCCTGCCGTTTTGTTTTTACCAACGTAAATATGCCGTAAAAGAATGACGCAATACCCAGTACCCCGAAAATGACCTCGAACATAAGCCCTGAGCCCAGCAATGAAAAAAACTTCCAGAAATTCTCCATTAAATGGCCTCCATCTTTTTCATGCCCCAGCATCCTCCGGTAAGAGGTGTACATCCTGCTATCGGCCATCAGTTGCTTTACATCTATAAAGTAGAAGATAATGATGGCGGCACAAACTATAGACAATGGTATAAACAGAGATAACCACAATTTGGTTTTATCAGCCTGCCTGTTTTTTAAAGACGCATTGGCATAAATAAGGGCTATCGGGATAACAGGGGCAACCGCAATGGGGTAGGTATAACTGAAAAACGGCGCTACTGCGAAGCTAAGGCAGAGCAAAAAGTATTTATAGTTGTTGGCCGACTTTCCGTTCCCGCAAATTTCCAGCAGTGTTACCAGTTGCCACAGCGCCAGCAGGCTGACGAAAATTTCGACTTCGTATTGCTTCACCTGCACGAGGTAGTCGGTGAAGGTTTGGGATGAAATAAGGATGAGGATAAAGAGATGGCTAAAAACAGTGTCGCCCGGGAATATCTTTTTTTTTAAATGGAACAGCAGAAAAATGCTGGCGATGGCCATCACAAGTGCGGGCAGGCGCATAGATATGTAGCTGTAATCAAAGAACGATGTGATCTCTTTAAGTACAGTTAAATAGACCCTGGGACATTGCTGCAGCAGATCGAGCGTACCCCATAGCTGGTGCACGTTCTTGAACTTAAGATTATAGATAAGCCGCCACTCATCATTCCAGAATGGGCGGATAGGAAAGAACGCCATAGCTATGCCAAAGCACAGGAGGTATATGATAATACCTATGGTTGCTGCTTTAACGATCTTTTCGGGGTTCTTCAGGTTCACATTGTAAAAATGGGGAAACAATTTCTAATTTTTTGGATAGGGTGAAAAATAAAAGTACGTTGATTTTGGAGGCGAAATTACGGCTTGCAGTGAGTGATTTAGCCGAATGTCCCAAGTAGATTATATTTTTTTGGCGCTTATGTGGGGCATTTTGGTTGGAGGGCAAATCTTGGTGCATTCCGTATCAGTAGCGGATTTTGGCTATGTTATTATGTTTATTCTGCATTTCCCATTTTGTAACAGGGTGGGGCATTGTCTGCACCTCGATTCTCTTGATTAAAAGATTTTCTTGATGTAATGTTGGTTATGAAAATGTCCCGTTTTATGCCCCAATGTACCCCATGTGGTAGCGAGAAAATTTCACGCAATCCCGATAGTTATCGGGACGCAAAGTTAAAAAATCGCCCACCCGAACGTGCCTTTTCAGGTACGGGCGGGCAAAGGACGCTAAGCTAAGTGAAGATGCCGAAAATGGCAAAACCGACACAAAGGTCTGAAGGAAAATGATACCGCCCAAGACGATTTGTTTATGTAGTAGTAGGGATTGATTATAGTCTTGTATTAAATGATAAACGCTCTCATAAGTGAAATTTTGTAAGTAAATTTGTTTCTGAAATTAATTGGTCATGTTCACTGAAACACAAAAGCTGCATCTTATTGAGGAGGTATTAAAAACCGACAATGAAGCAATACTTGCGGAGTTGGAAACCGTGCTGAAGCGTCCCCGGAATGAGGCGAAAGCAAAGCCATTTTCGGCACATGAGCTAACCGGAAGATGGAGCAAAAAAGACGCCGGCCTGATAGAAAAAGCGATTAAAGATGGCTGTGAACAAATAAACAAAGATGACTGGAAATAAGTTCTTGTTTGATACCACTGTACTCCCTGCTAAGACTTTTTAATTGGTGCAATACTTGCGATTATTAAGTATTTGTTTCCGTATAAATGTTGCTTTGATCTTTTTATATAACATACTATACCACTCACCCGTCCGGTCTATGTACAAATAGAAAGGAACATCCGTATTGTAATACATTTCCTCTATTCTTTCTGACCTTATTGGGAATAGAACACCTGCATCTGTTATTTTTACTGATTCCGGAGCTGCTGATTCTGTGAATCCTCGTCCACACGGGACATAAATATTTTCTGAAAAACCATCGTTATTATTGTCTGAATCAAACATTAATCCTACCAGGGCATAGCCATTAATTACTTTACAGATGGTATTAAGATAGTCATCACAAGGTATAAAGCCCATGTTCCCAATGTGGGTATAGCCTTCATTGAGTAATAATGTATGAATGTCCTTTGTGAAGGGAATAAAGACTACCCGGTTTCTGTTTTTTCTTATGTGCATCTAAATGGAGTAACGGAATCTATTTAATTGTACGATTAATATTTTGACAATAAAAATTTTCTTCGCAACATAAAAATAATTTTTTAAGTAAGTTTTTTATTCGTACCATTATTTTGACTGAAGTTGGAGCAACAAGAATTATATAACTCACGAGAAAGATCGTTTGCTTTGTTTCATATTTTTAAACAGAAAAAAAAATGCCAATAACTTTACTCGAACAAGATGCAGAGTTCACTCAGGTATGCCAGTGGCTGGATTCCAACATCATTGGCGATCCGATCACACCGGAAACTGATAATTTAAATTTACTGACAGAAAACAAAAAAATATACTTGTGGTTCATGGATAGGGATTGCTACAAGGGATTGAGTAAATATTTTGCACTCAGCTCTCCCGGCCAAGTATATTCAAGGTTAGTAGGTGGTAAAATGTATGATCTTGTCTATGCAGAGGATAGATGGTTTAGAACCGGCATGGAAAACGACACTTTAAAACAACGGACGGAATATCACATTGCTCAAACATTGGATACAGCAAATTTTGATTCGCTGAAATCTACATTAAGATCATCGCTTGCCTGCTTGATAGCTGACGAGATTGCAGCCCGATCTGTTAACGCGGAGGTTGACTCAATTCTGAAAAACGGTTTTATTGTTTATAAGATTGGCTACACGGAAATTGCCGCAGCCGCAAAAAGAACGTTTTTTGATCAAGTGGGATTGATTATCGAAAAACTGAACCCGTTGTTCAATGTGAGAAACTCAACCGATTTGGAAAGATTGCCAGAGATTTATTCAACAGTGAATAACAGAAGAATTGAAGTGGCATTAAATACGCTTAATGGTTTGAGCAGAGAAGCAAATGGTGCGATGGTTGCGACTGAAAATGCAACAAGCTCTTTATTGCATAGCAAGATGAAACAAGCAATTTATTATTGGCAAGGAATTTACGAAATGGATATTTGACAGAACGATTATTAGCTATCACAATGAAAAAAAATTCTGCACTCTCAAGATTGAATAATATTTTTTATTATTCTGTTGTGTGGTTACTGTTTATTTCTGTATGTCCCTGGCTGGCCTTTTATATATTTTTCTTGTGGCTGGTTGCGAAGTTTCAGAAGTAAATCTAATTACTCTAAGAATAACAACTATTTTGCAATAAAAATCAAACAATATGAAAATAGAACAACCAAATGAAGGTATTTTTAAAGGGAGAATTATTACGCAATATCAGGGTAGTAACATTGTTTATAAAACTGGTAATAACGCGATAAAAATTGAACACGTTTCTTTCTATTTCACACATCAGGTTTTATCTGAAGAAAATGAAATTTCGGAAAAAAATTGTTTGATTTTTCAGTGTAATGAACCGTATCCTGGTAATTATGAAACAGATATATTGATTAGTCTTGAATCCAAGAACCTTTACCGTAAGTTCCATGCATACGAAAATGTCTTTGAAGAAATAAATAAAAATCAAGGTTTGCCATTACAGTTTGAATTTAATCAAGAGGTAAGACAAAAAAATCAATATCAATATACTTGGCAAGAAGGCAATCTATATATATTGGGTAGTTTTGCTTTCTATGTTAGAACTAATGATGAAGACATAAGAATCGAAGAGTTTTCTTATACTGCTATTTTTGATAAACCTCATTCTATAGCTAAAAAATACTTTCCAGATAACCAAAATCAATATACTGGAAATCTGTTTTAATAAACACTGATAATATGCCTATTATTCCACACAAATTCCGTAATCATATTGTCAGCCCAGAAACTGAAATATTGATACTCGGCACATTTAATCCCGATGTACCAAATGGCCCTACTTTTTTTTATGGAAGACCAAGAAATTATTTATGGAGACTTTTGCCTGGTTGTTGGGCATTACCGTCCCTTAAAAATGGAACACTGCAAGATAAACAAGGATTTATGGCTGAGTACAAAATAGATTTTGCTGATGTTATACATTCAGTTCTTGTGCCAGAAGATCAGGTAAACAATTTACTCGATACCTATATTGACGACAAAGTACAAGAAAGGAAAGAAATAATAACTCTGATTAGCTCTTTAAAAAAACTTAAAGCCATATATTTTACGAGAAAGACGTTTACTGACATTCCTAACATTCATGCTATGATTTTGGCGATTCAAAATTACTGCCGTCAAAATGCGATAAGATTTTGTTTGTTAGAAACACCAGCCCGATTTACAAATGACGAGAAGCAACAAATGTGGATTAATACGATCAATATTCAACATAACTGCTGTCAGGTTTAAAATATAAAAGAGTTGAGTAATGCTCTATTAGAGCTTGCTTAGTATGGAACAGAACGTACAGGCAGCCCTTCGCCATTGCTCAAGTAGGCTGTTGGCAACGAGGCTTAGTAGTAGCAATGGCGTCTGGGCAACAGAATTACTATTGGGCTTCTTGCATATGCTCAGCGGTCATCCTTCGGCGGGGCTCAGGATGACACGCTCTCTTCCACTTTTTTCGACTTTTAATACCCCCTTCCTTCCTGCTTCTCCATGTAATTCATAAAGGCGCGGTTGGCAACGCGGTTGCCGCCGGGGGTGGGGTAGTTGCCGGTAAAGTACCAGTCGCCCTTGTTGTGGGGGCAGGCGGCGTTGAGGCCTTCTATTGATTGGTAGATCACGTCCACTTCTGCGGTCACATCTTTGTGGCGGAGCATGGAGGCTATTTTTCTGCTGATCTCTTCGGGTGTGAAGGGGTGATAAACGCCTTTTACAAAATTCTGCTCGTGCAGCTTGCCTTGTGCTTCTGCTTCTTTGCACTGGTTGTATATATCGTGCAGGGTTTCTTCGTGGCCTGGTGTTTCAAAAAGCAGGCCCACGGCAGCCTGGAAGGCGATAAAATCGCCCATGCGGCTCATGTCTATGCCGTAACAGTCGGGGTAGCGGATCTGGGGGGCAGATGATACTACGATGATGCGCTTGGGCCCCAGGCGGTCGAGCATTTTAATGATGCTTTCGCGGAGGGTGGTGCCGCGCACTATGGAGTCGTCTATGACAACCAAAGTATCCACATCCTTTTGCACAGTGCCGTAGGTGATGTCATACACATGCTGCACCATTTCGTTGCGGCTTGCATCTTCGGTAATGAAGGTGCGCATCTTCACATCCTTTATGGCTATCTTCTCAATGCGTACACGGCGGCCTACGAGCTCCCGCATTTCTTCTTCCGTCATGCTGTCACGGCGGGAGAGGATGCGCTGTATCTTAATTTCCTGCAGATAGTCTTCGAGACCCTTTATGAGGCCATAAAAGGCTATCTCGGCAGTGTTGGGTATGAAGGAAACAATGGTGTGCTTAAGGTGGTGGTCGAGCGCTTTGAGCACGGTGCCGGCCAGGTTGCGGCCCAGCTCCATACGCTCGCGGTAGATATCCGGGTCGCTGCCGCGGCTGAAGTAGATGCGCTCAAAACTGCACGCAGTATGCTCGCGGGGCGCTAATATCTCCGTCTCGGCAAATTCCCCTTTTGAAGAGACAATAATGGCGTGGCCGGGCTTTAGTTTTTTTACTTGTTGCTGGGTAACGTTGAACGCGGTCATGATAGCGGCGCGCTCGGAGGCGGCAACTACTATCTCATCATCCTGGTAATAATAGCAGGGGCGTATGCCATTGGGGTCACGCATTACAAAGCTGTCGCCATTGCCTATAAGGCCGCTGAACACATAGCCGCCATCAAAGTGCATGGTAGCCTGTTTCAGTATGCCTTCTACATTCAGATTGGAAGGATTAGTATCATCCGCAAGGCCGAGGTAATAATGAATGGTCTCTATCATAGCGCCCAGATCGCTTTCGCGCATGGTGCCGCTGGGGTGTTGGTCGAGCATATCAAACAACTCATCTGTATTCACCAGGTTGAAATTGCCCGCCATGGTGAGGTTGCGGGTAGGGTTGATGCTGGACTTCAAAAAGGGGTGGCAAAACTCCACATTATTCTTGCCTTGTGTGCCGTAACGCAGATGCCCTAGCAGTACCTCACCTACAAAGCGCATATACCCCTTCATCAACCCCGGGTGCTGTAAGATCTCCGGGTACATTTTCTCCATGTCGCCCACTTCCGCATTTATGTTCTGGAAGATCTGCGAGATGGCCTGTGCTCCGCTCACCCGCAGCCGGTGCATGAACTGGTGTCCCGGTTCGGTATTGAGCTTCAGGGTAGCTATGCCGGCGCCGTCCTGGCCGCGGTTATGCTGCTTTTCCATCAGCAGGTATAGCTTATTGAGCCCGTAAAAGGCGGTACCGTATTTAACGTGATAGTAGGAGAGTGGTTTGAGCAGCCTGATATATGCAAGGCCACATTCGTGCTTTAATGCGTCGGACATGAGGGGGCAAAGGTAAGCTGAATGGATGAAATTTGGAATTTGTCTGTTTTGGAATTAGGAATTAGGGTATTTGGAATTTGGATTGTTTTTTTTGGAGTTTGGAATTAGGTATTCGGAATTTGGATTGTGGCTTGAAAAGACGGTCGAGAAAGCGAATATGCACGAAACAATCCCAACTCCGCTATCCAATTCCCAATTCCAATTATTTAGAGAGTATCTTATTTATCTCGCTGCCTTCTTTGCCTTTTTTGAACTGTATATTAAAGGTTGTGCTAATAAATAGAGAGAGGCCGATAAAAAGTATGCAGGCCGCAGAAAATTTCTGGACGTAGATAATACGGCGGATAGTGAGCAGGCGTTTGATACGGTCGGCGAGGAAGACCTTGGAGAAATCAACGCTTAAGATAATAGTTAGCGCTACGCCAAACAAAATGGCCCGATAAAGCCCGGTGGTATTCGCAGTGAGTGTAACTGCCCCCAGCCAGCTTATGAGTGCGCCTGGGTTGAGGGTATTGATGAGGAAGCCACTTACCCATATTTTCATGTATTGTCCGCCGGAGACTGCGAGTGGGGTAGCGGATGGGCGTTTGGGTTTCGTTTTCCTGATAAGGCCGCTCAGGCCAATGGCCATTAATGCAACGGCTCCGCCGAATGCGATGTGTTTTTCATAGGGTTTTAGCCCTTCGAGCCAGGATGCGGCAAGGTTGGCTACGGTAACATAGAGGATATCGCTCACCGAAACGCCCAGCACAAAAGCCAGTCCGGCTTTGTAGCTGTAGTTGAGGCTGTACTTGATAACCGCGAATAGCGTAGGCCCCACGGAAATAGCCATAAACAGGCCTGCCAGGATACCTTTTACTGCTGCATCTATGATGTTAATGTGCATAATTCAGCCCGATCTCACCCCAAATCCGACGCGGCGGAGCGCCCCCTTGCTATGAAAGCATTCATATTATCAAAGGCGTTTTTTAAAATTTATTTATCATTTTTATCTGGTAAAAACTGTACCGCGGTAAAGATAGTAAAGTGGGTGGAAGGTGATTATTAAATTATTGTATAATGAATATTGAAATTGTCATTAGCTATTATTCCATTCTCTTATCTTTGCAACCCCAAATCAGAGAACATTTTTTAACAACCGAAAAAAGAAGCTATGCAATTACCTGGCCAAACAAACTTTTATAAAGGCAAAGTACGCGATGTATATACCATTAACGACAAGTACATGGTAATGATGGTGAGCGACCGCATATCGGCATTTGATGTGGTGCTCCCAAAGCCAATACCGTATAAGGGACAAGTGCTGAACCAGATCGCCGCCCAGATGCTGGATGCAACAAAGGATATCTTGCCAAACTGGATGATAAGCACTCCGCTGCCTAATGCTACTATCGGGTATAAATGTGAAACCTACCCGGTGGAAATGGTAGTGAGGGGCAACCTCACAGGCCACGCGTGGCGCACCTATAAAAGCGGAAAGCGCGAGCTATGCGGGGTTGTTATGCCAGATGGTATGAAAGAAAATGATTTTTTTGAAAAACCCATCCTTACGCCCACTACCAAGGCGCATGAAGGGCATGATGAAGATATCTCGCGCGAGGAGATCATGAGCAGCGGCCTTGTATCTAAAGAAGAATACGAGCAACTGGAAAAATATACGCTGGCATTGTTTGAGCGTGGCAGGGAGATAGCTAAAGACCGTGGGCTGATACTGGTGGACACCAAGTATGAGTTTGGCCATATAGGCAATACCATTTACCTTATAGACGAGATACATACGCCGGATTCGTCACGATATTTTTACCTGGAAGGATACGAGGAACGCCAGAGAAAGGGTGAGCAGCAGCGCCAGCTATCGAAAGAGTTTGTGCGTGAGTGGCTGATGGAAAATGGTTTCCAGGGCAAGGAAGGCCAGCAGGTGCCGGAAATGACTGAAGAGGTAGTCGGGCAGATATCAGAACGTTACATAGAGCTGTATGAAGTAGTGACGGGCAAAACCTTTGTGAAGCATGATGTTAATCATGGGGAGGAAGAAAGGAAACTGGTGGAGGCATTGAAGCAGTTGCAGTCATAAACGGTTAATCATATGATAATACAATAATAATCTGCCGGTTTACCGGCAGATTTTTTTTCAGGATACCTTGCGCGATTATTCGCAGGATTTATGAAAAAATTATTACTACTTTCTGTTGCCGTTTTTATTTTCTTTGGCGCTAATGCCGGTAATAAGATCAAGTGCTACTTCAACACACCGGTTGACACGACCGCATCTGCAGGTGTGAACGCTGTTTATCTTAATAACTGTATTGCGGATACGCTTACTGCCTACCTGAACCGCGCCAAATATTCGATAGATATTTGTATATACGATTTTGAAAAAACCTATAGCTACAACATTGCTACGCTGGATACAACATTTGCGCCGGAAGTAGCTAAGGCCATTGACAGCGCATACGAAAGAGGTGTGAAGGTGCGCATTATCTATGATTCCAGCAACGCCAATACGGGCTTGCAACTATTGGATACCGGCATACATACTATGGGCAGCCCGCAGGGCTCCGCATATACGATCATGCACAACAAGTTTGTAATTATAGATGCGGGATCACCGGATCACAATGATCCAATCGTTTGGACCGGCTGCCTGAACTGGTATTATGAGCAATGGAACTGGGATTACAATAACGTTATTATCTTCCAGGATTCTGCACTCTCTTCTGCTTACACCGCAGAATTCAACATGATGTGGGGAGATACCGGCATTAATAAAAACTGGGCTACCTCTAAATTCGGGCAGTTTAAGACCGATCTTGGTATGCACACCTTTTATATCGACGGCAACCTTGTGGAGCTGTATTTCAGCCCTTCTGACGGCACAGACTCGCATATACAATCCACAATAGAAACGGCAAATAAAGACTTGTATTTCGGGGAGTACACCTTTACTGAAACGACCGATGCCAATGACATTATAGCGAAATCTAACGCCGGATTGACCGTGTATGGGATCAACGACAGCTATAGTAACAGTTATTACCCAACAGAACATTTTACCCCGGACCTTGCGGCGCATTTCAAAGTTTATACTGAATCAGCAGACACACTGTACCATAATAAAATGCTGATAATAGATCCGTCAGATACTTGTTCCGACCCAATGGTACTGACCGGCTCGCACAACTGGAGCTCAAGCGCTAATACGAAGAATGATGAAAATACGGTCATTGTGCATAATGCATCTATTGCCAATCAATACCTTCAGTATTTTATGGGGTCGTTTAATAATTTACCAGGCAGCACTGTAACCCTGCCTGCATACAACTGCGAGGCAGCTGTAGCCCCAACCAAGGTACTTCCAAACATTGCTGTAACGGACAATTTTGTGGTATATCCTACTCCTTCAGATGGTAAAATTTATTTGGCTTACCAACTGTCATCTGCACAAACGGTAAGCATGGATATATACAATGTTACCGGGCAAAAGGTGGCTTCGCTGATCAGCGATGATTTACAATATGCAGGAAGGCATACGTGTAACTATACATTGGGCACACCGGGGTTGTATTTCGTTCGCATCATTGCTGGTAATGAGTTATTTACCAGGAAGGTATTAATAGCCGAATAAGGTGTTTTTTGAAGATGGTTTCTATTTTGTAAATGGTCTAAACTAACCAGAATGAGTTTTAAAAATATCTTCCTGGCATTACTTGCGCCAGCATTTCTCTCCATAACAGCGCAGGCACAAACGCAGGATTCAATAACAGAATTTAAACCTCACGGCACTTTGTGGGGGCTTTCTTTCGGCGATTATGTATATAAGGTGAATGCGGATACTGCGGGGGGCACTACGCCTCCCGGCAGGGGAAAGAACCAATACAGCCAGGTGCCTGCGGGTTCCCACTATTTCCAGTTCCGCCGCATTTACCTTGGCTATAATTATGACTTTAGCCCCAGGCTGTCTGCGGAGGTTTTATTGGCTGCCGAGAATGATTACACCCAGGGATCGATAGGCAACCAGAGCAGCCCCGGCGATATGTTGGCAGACAATAAATTTGCCCCATTCATAAAGCTGGCAGACGTTCGCTGGAAAAATATGTTTAAAGGCACAGACCTGGTTTGTGGTGAAATGTCCACGCCTGCATTTCCTATGTTATCAGAATATGTATGGGGCTACCGCTCTGTGGAAAGGACGGAAGCCGATATGCGCGGTACCCCTTCTTATGATGAGGGCATATCCCTGCAGGGGCATTACGGCTCTAAAAATACGTTTGGGTACAATCTTATGGCGGGCAACGGTAACGGCGCAGTACCAGCTACCAACGATTTTTCGTTTTATTATGGCGATATATGGGCCAGACTGCTCAACCAGCATTTGATCATAGACCTTTACCAGGACTATAGAAAATTGGTCTGGCACCCAATTGATACATCAGTGACAGGTGGCTATCACAGCGACCGCAATACTACCAAACTATTGTTGGCTTACACAACACGTAAGGTTACTGTGGGGATAGAAGCTATGCAAACAACACTCATGGGCGATGTGGTAGCGTCAACCATTACCAGCAGGACATTTTATTACACCACCTTTGCCACCACAATATCTGCTTATGTGCGCGGGCGTATATACAAAGACAAGTTAGGCTTCTTAGCCCGGTATGATAATTATGATCCCGGCCATAAAATTAACGAAGCTTACGATAATCCACGGGTCATTCAATTCACGGCAACCTCAGCGTCTAACTACAACCCAGCTACCCGGGAGCAACTACTCATACTAGGTATAGATTATACACCCTTCCCTAATTTTCACCTGATGCCCAATTTTTATGTAAATACGTATAAAAGCACATTGCCTTCTAAGTATTATGACCTTAATCCCGGAGGTACCGGAGTGGTTGGCACAGATGCGGTTGCCCGCCTTACTGTATATTTTATTTTCGGCAAGAGCGACAATATCAAGTACTAAAATAATAATTAAAGATGCCGGTTATAACGGGCACCTTTAATTGCTTCATTTCCTGAGCGTATCGATAGTTGCCTGGTTTTTTGGAATTATCGAAGCAACAGCCCCTTTCCTTTTCCGTGCCTTTAAAAACATAATAACTTCATGTAGCTGTTCCGGGCTTAGATTGGCTGCGACTGCATGGTTTTTGGGGTCTTTTTTTATTGCATACGCGGAATAGTTGTCAAATTGCTGGTCTGTAAAGTTAGGGATACCATCTTTTCCTTTGGTGAAAATACCATGGCATTTTGAGCAATTAACTTCATACAGCTTTCTGCCTTTTTCAAGTTCGGCTAATAGTTCAGTTTTCTTATCTCCCTTTATATCTTCTGGAATATTGTATTCGATTTTCTTATGGGTTGCACAATCAGTTAGTAATATTCCCAAAAGCATCAGGTATAAAAAAAATATTTTGCTCATGATAAAATCAAAGATAAAATAACCAATCTACACATAAAATTTATGTGGAAAATGTAATAGTTACGATACTGGAATAGATCCCGGACCATTAAAAATGAACAGGCCTGATAGGTAATATCAGGCCTGCATTGATTTATTAAAATGATATTGTTAGTTATGGGTAATTACAAATGAGCCGTTAGTCAGCTTATCTCCTTTTTCATTTACTATCCTGTAAATGTAAACTCCAGGCGCATACGCAGAAGTATTTACCTGTAAGTCGGTACCGGTCATGGCATATTTACCAGTGACACGGCCGGTTGCATCAGTTATGGTAATATTAACATGGCTGCTGAGCGTAACGCTACAATTGAAATTAACCACATCACTGGCAGGATTCGGCATCACTTTGAATGAATAATCGTTCGTGTTAACAATATTATTAACTGCTGTAGTAGAACTAATGGCCGCGCATGTAGTAACGGCAGGATTCATCCAGCAATCAGTAATAGAAGTGGAACCTGAAGCGCTTCCTATATAGCTTAATCCATACATCTGCTCAATGGTATGCAATAAATTCCAGAAGTTCACATTTTCTGTATAGGTGCCGGCCTTTACCATTGGGCCATAGAATATTACAGGTATGTTATTGCTGTGAAGATCGTCATCCTCATCAAATATCATAATGTAGAGTGTGTTGTTATCAAGTGTCCATGATCTGAATGAGTCAAGGTTATTATACATCCACGTGTCACCTGCGGTTATGTTAGTAGGATAGGACCCATCATGCATATCATTGGTTCCGTTAGGAGCTACAAAACTTACTGTAGGTAAAGTATCATAATTGACCGGGAAGGCACTAAACGGCTGATTCACAGATGCAGGAAAGGTGTTAGGGCCTGTACCTAATGCCTCTGACCAGTTAGTGCAGGGGTTATGCTTGCGGTAATATTCGCCGGAGGGTGTAGATAATGTTTGTATATCAGAACCAACTGAAGGGAGCCCCTCTGAATAGGATTTAAATGTCTTGCCTGCTGCAAAAAGCTGTGCAGCAAGGTTCGGAGTAGTGAATGGGAGGGTTAATCCATCAGCTGTAGGATAATTATCCGTGGTTGACCCCTGGTTGCTACCGGAAAAGAGGTCGAGATAATTAGGCTGACTGGGGTGCTCAATGGCAAAAAATTGTGTGAAAACGGCAGCATTGGGCATGGCTGCTAATGCGTTAATCCTCGAAGCATATGAAGACCCGATAATTTCCGAATATGCATAATTTTCTTCCCAAAGAATAACTACATGGCATGGTGGTGTTGTGGGCAACTGGGCTGAAACCCGGGTGGCAAGCAACTGCGACAACAAAGCGCAGCCAATAAAAGAGGCAATATGTAAAGTGTGTTTCATAAATATAGTTTGAGGTGTAAAACTAACCCTGACGGATATACTTTACGTATTAACAATGTTACCATTAGATTAAATAAGGGGATAGGGAAGAGCAATTGAATTGCTATTTTGAGCAGGGCTCGAGGGATTGAGGTAATCATCAGCTTTTTCTTAGATTTGCCTGCGAATTAATAAAGTGAACTGTGACGATGGAAATAATAAGATCCAGACTTCGTGATTTTATAGAAAATGGTGATGATAAAGAAATAAAGGAGCTGTATATATTGCTTCAAAATAAAGTGGACGAGGTGCGTCTATTCAGAGAGGAATAAGCAATTCGGAAAAGGGGTTATCCCGCGCTCACGAAGAAGTGATGGCAGAAATCAGGCAGCGATATAACTTGTAAACTCTTTATTTCTCTTACTTTGTAACGTACTCTTACACCACATTGAATTACTAAACAACGATTTTTACAAATAACTATGTCGAATACAACAACAACATCCCGCATTATCCGCTCGCCGCGTGGCTCAGAGCTTACCTGCAAGAACTGGGTAACAGAAGCGGCCTACCGCATGATACAAAACAACCTGGATCCCGAAGTGGCAGAACGCCCCGAAGACCTGGTGGTATATGGTGGTATAGGCAAGGCTGCCCGTAACTGGGAGAGCTTTGATAAAATACTGGATTGCCTTAAAAATCTGAATGAAGATGAGACACTGATGGTGCAGAGCGGCAAGCCTGTGGGTGTGCTGCGCTCTCATAAGAATGCGCCGCGTGTGCTGATCGCTAACTCTAATCTGGTGGGCCGTTGGGCAACGTGGGAAGTTTTTAGAGAGCTGGAAGCGAAAGGGCTGATGATGTATGGGCAAATGACCGCGGGTAGCTGGATATACATTGGTTCGCAGGGTATAGTGCAGGGCACGTATGAAACCTACTTATCGCTGGCTAATATACATTACAATGGCTCGCTGAAAGGGACGCTGAATGTTACTGCCGGACTTGGCGGTATGGGCGGCGCTCAGCCACTTGCCATAACCATGAACGAGGGTGTATGCCTGGCCGCCGAGATGGAAGAATGGCGCATCAAGAAGCGAGTGGAAACGCGCTACCTGGATAAGTGGACATCAGATATTGATGAGGGTATAGACTGGGCGCTGGATGCGAAAGCTAAGGGCGAGCGCGTATCGATAGGGGTGTGCTGCAATGTGGTGGATCTGCTGCAGCGGCTCATAGACCGTAACATAACGCCGGACACTTTGACCGACCAGACATCGGCACATGATGAACTGATCGGCTATTTCCCGGAGGGGCTGAGTGTGGCGGAAGCTAATGCACTGCGTGAGAGCGACCCTAAGGGATACGCAAACCGTTCACTCGATACCATGGCGCGGCATGTGCGGCAAATGCTGGAGCTGATGCGCCGTGGCGCCGTAACATTCGATTACGGCAATAACCTGCGCGGGCAGGCACATGATAAGCGTGATGTGAAGGATGCGTTTGATTTTCCGGGCTTTGTGCCTGCGTATATCAGGCCGCTGTTTTGTGAGGGCAAGGGGCCATTCCGCTGGGTGGCGCTGAGTGGCGATCCAGAAGATATTTATACAACAGATAGGGCCATGAAGGAACTGTTCCCCGACAACAAAGGGCTGCACCGCTGGCTGGATATGGCCAGGGAGCGCATTGCTTTCCAGGGGCTGCCGGCGCGCATATGCTGGCTGGGCATGGGTGAGCGTGAAAAAGCAGGGCTGATGTTTAATGAACTGGTACGGACAGGCAAAGTAAAGGCACCCATAGTAATAGGGCGCGACCATCTGGATACAGGCTCGGTAGCATCTCCGAACCGCGAAACAGAAGCAATGAAGGACGGCAGCGATGCTATTGCCGACTGGCCGATATTGAATGCACTTATCAATACCGCAGGAGGCGCAAGCTGGGTGTCCTTCCATCATGGGGGTGGGGTAGGCATTGGCTATTCACTTCATGCAGGTATGGTGATCGTAGCTGATGGCACGCAGGATGCAGAGGAAAGGTTGAAGCGGGTACTGTTTAATGACCCTGCAATGGGCGTGATACGACATGCGGATGCTGGGTATGATATTGCGATAGAGACGGGGGATAAATTTGGCTTAAACCTATAAACCCGTGACCCCTCCCGATAAAAATCGGGACCTTGTTTCGGGGAACCATCCATTTGACAACATCGCAGAATCTCAGCTTTTGCTCTTTATTCGACATATTTGTTTTTTCATTTAGAAGCGTAAGAGAATTTATTTTTAACCATCTGCCATCGCTAAGCGGGCAGATAATAAGAGGAAGCCCCTTTAGGGGTTTGGGGTTTATGTATCGCATAGGACAAGGAATAGATTTTCATAAATTAGTTGAAGGGCGGGAGTTCTGGCTTGGCGGTGTGCTGATACCACACAGTAAGGGGGCGCTGGGCCATTCGGATGCGGATGTGCTGCTGCATGCGATATGTGATGCATTACTCGGTGCTTTGAGCCTGGGCGATATAGGCCAGCATTTCCCCGATACGGATGCTGCTTATAAAGGAATAGATAGCAAAGTATTGCTTCAGAGGTCTTATCAGTTGGTTTGCGAAAAGGGCTACACGCTTGTGAACATTGACAGTACTATTTTGCTGCAAGCCCCCAAGATCAGGAAGTATGTGGATGATATGAGGGGCGCGATTGCAGGGATACTTAATGTTTCTATAGACGATGTTTCTATCAAGGCAACTACTACCGAGCAATTGAGTTTCATAGGCAGGGAAGAAGGGATCGTTGCTACTGCGAATGTGCTGTTGCAGAAACAATCATAATCCGGCGTAGTAATCATAACCCTGTTCTGCCCAGTAATCTTTTGGCTTGTCGTTGCTGAAATACATAACTCCTATACGTTTCAGGTGTTTGATGCCGTACTTCACCGGTATGATAAGCCGTAGTGGGTAGCCCTGATCCTGCGGCAATGGTTTTCCATTCATTTCATAGCAGAGCAATGTTTGCGGCTGCAGCATACTGGGCATGTCGTTGCCCACATAGTAAGCCTGGTCCGGCGTTATCATGCCTACATACTTCATGCTCATTTGCGGGGCAAGGTTGTATTTTTCCATAAAGTCGCTGAAGCGCACGCCGCCCCACCACGTCACCTGGCTCCATCCTTCCACGCATTTAAAGTCGAATACAATTTCTGTTTTTGGGAGGGCCTTGATGTCAGCAAGAGTCAGCACTAAAGTATCTCCCGGTTTTCGGGCCACCTTAAGCCGCCAGGTGGTATCAAGTACGCCATCCATGCCTACATCGCCATTCACGCGCACATTTTTCACTGCGTTTTCTTTCTTGAATGATCTCGTTTCATTTTTCTTGCTGAAGAACAGGCTGAATATTTTGTCATCAGCATTCAGCGCCTTTCTCAATGTAGGCTGCACACTACTGGCAGACTGCGGCTGGTTATATAGCTTAAAGAAAAGGATGCCGCCAATAGCGAGGCAGATAAAGAAAACAGAAAATGAAATAATGGTACGCCGTTTGATCTCGCGCTCCACAGATTGATTTCCTGTAGTGTCTATGTTTGGTGGCGTTTTCATGCTTGGGGTGGTTCGGTTGTTTCAGTTGTTTCGATCTGTTCACTTGATTCTGCCAGCTCGATCGTTTCAGTTGGTTCCACAGCTTCAATTGTTTTAACTAGTTCACTTGCTTCGGGCAACATTATAGATTCGGGTTCGGCAGCAGGAGCAAGGTCTTCATATTTTTCTACTTCAAATCCGGTGACCATTGCCTGAAAATTATTCCAGCCTGCAAGGATCACCTGCCCCACATGCACCAGGAAGAACAGGGCATAACCCAGCGTAAGGATAAAATGCTCTATACGGGCGGCTTCGTAGCCACCGCACATAGCGCACAACAAATGAAACTGTACTGGCTTATAAATAGCAAGGCCGGTGATCACAGAGCCCATACCCATAACTACGATGGATGAATAAGCTATGCGCTGCGCTGCATTATATTTATCCTGTGGCGGGGCAGTCTTCCTTATATGCAGATCATGCAGCACCACTTGCCATGCTTCTTTGAACGAATGCCTGTTTGGCAAGAGGTAGCGCCATTCACCCGAGAAAATGGTGTAGAGCACATACAGCAAGCCATTCAGAAAGAAGAACCACATAAAGAAGAAGTGAAACGCCATGCCGGTGGACAGCTTAAACGGGATGTGCAACGCATCATAGAATGACTGGGGGAAAAACTTCAGCAATGTTTTGTCGTTCCAGCCAAGTTTATACACATCATTGGCCCAGTAAATAAGCAGCCCGCTCCAGATCATAACGGTGAGCACCGGGAAATTGATCCAGTGAAACCAGCGAATAGCAAGAGGATGTTTTTTAACGATGCGCTTCTTCATACTGCCGTATTAAAGTTACGTAACAAGGTGTTAGAAAGTTTTCGCTTACTATTATCTTATTATTTCCAGGGTACCGCCATTATCAGTTACTGTAAGTTTATGAGTGGCGCCAAGGGTGAGTGTATAATTTATTTCCTGGTGGCCGGCAGGGAAGTTGAAACAGACCGGGTAATCATATTCCTTTACTTTATCGAAGATTATTTCTTCTATAGTTTGCCCGAAGGGACGTGTGGTATCTTCCATTTCGGTAAATCCGCCTAAGATAAGCGCACTAATATTATCCAGTTTGCCGGCACGTTTGAGTGTCAGCATCATGCGGTCTATCTTATATAAGTGTTCGCCTATGTCCTCGATGAACAGGATCTTTCCTGTTGTATCCACCTCTGATACGGAGCCGATGAGGTGCGTGAGCAAAGAAAGATTGCCGCCTGTAAGCTCAGCAGTAGTTTCACCATTACGATTGAAGGAGGCGGGTGGCGTTTCATATCGCAATTCTGCGCCGGTTAGCGCCGAAAGCAGCGTTTCTAAATAGGGTTCGTTTTCTGTTTCTGGCTTGAATGCCCCGCACATCGGGCTGTGTAATGATGCGGTGTTTCCGCAAGCCTGTAGATGATTTTGTAGTACGGTAATATCACTGAAGCCGCAGATCCATTTTGGCTTTTTCAGAAAAGTCCGGAGATCAATGTCGTCTATGATTCGGCTCAGGCCATAACCACCGCGGCCCATAAGTATAGCATCTATCTCAGGGTCGTTCATCATCTCCTGCAGGTCTGCCAGGCGCTGGGCATCTGTGCCCGAAAAATAGAAATGTTCAGTGCCTATTGTTTTGCCCTGCTTCACTTTAAAACCCCATTTTTCCAGCACAACAATTGCATAGGCAACACGATCGGCAGATACGTAGCCCGATGGACATGTAATTCCTATTACAGAGCCTTGTTTCAGAAATGGTGGTTGATTCATTGTTGTACTCATAAATTTGTTTGATCTAAGATACCAACAAAAATATCATCGCCTCTTACTTCTGTAGGGTAGGTAAACAATTTATATCCCTCTCCGCTTGTGTTGCGGCCATTGGCAGGGTCGAACCGGTATTTGTGGTCGGGGCATACTATGCGGCCAAGGCCATCTATCCAGCCAGCACATAGTGGTGCTCCGGCATGAGGGCACAGTGCCGTGAAGGCATAAATTTTATCGCCTCTTTTCAATAGTCCTATTCTTTTTACGGAGACAGTCACCTCCATAAGTTTATTTTCTTCCAACAAGGAAAATAAATGCAGTTCTACCTTATGCCAAGTGTAAATCATTATCTGCGCGCTATAAAAAAGTCTTTCATCAGCTGTGCACATTCATCAGCCATTACACCTTTTGTTACCTCTGCCTTAGGATGAAAAGGAAAGTTCTCACCAGTGATTTTTCGGTAGCCATTCTTTATGTCTTCTGCACCATACACAATGCGTTTTATTTTCGACCAGTACATGGCCCCGCAACACATGAGGCAGGGTTCTACTGTAACATATAAAACGGCCTCGGGCAGGTATTTACTTCCGAGCGTATTGAAAGCCGAAGTAAGCGCGATCATCTCTGCGTGCGCTGTGCTGTCATTAAGCTGCTCGACCTGGTTATGGCCGCGGGCTATGATCTTATTATCCCAAACCACTACTGCGCCCACAGGTACTTCGCCTGCATCATAGGCTTCCCTCGCTTGTTTCAGCGCTTCTTTCATAAAGTGGTTGTCGTCCAGTTCCATAAATCAGTTTTACCACGCCAGCGCGCTCGCCCCCAATATTGCTGCATCCGCATCGGGCAGCGCAGATTGCAACAGCAGCACCTTATTCTGAAAAATGTTCAGCATGTTTTCTTCCATATACTTGTGCACAGGCTTTAGCAACAAATCCCCCGCCTGCGCCAGGCCACCAAAAAAAATAATGGCTTCGGGTGATGTGATAGCTACCATATCTGCGAGTGTTTGCCCTAATATTTTCGCTGTAAAGTCAAATAGCTCAAGTGCAAAAAGATCTCCTTTTGCTGCTGCTTCATGGATCAGCTTTGCAGTTATCTTTCCTTTGTTTGCTCTTAGTTCGGTATCCGTGTTTCTCTGATCCAGCCACTCATTGGCGGTGCGCACAATACCTGTGGCTGAAGCATATGCTTCCAGGCAGCCACTGCGGCCACAGCCGCATTTGCGGCCATCGCGCACAGCTATCACATGTCCCAGTTCGCCGGCGAAGCCATCATGCCCGTATATCATCTGGCCATTGGCCACAAAGCCGCTGCCCACTCCTGTGCCTAGTGTGACGAGTATAAAATCTTTCATGCCCTTTGCTGCGCCATACATCATTTCGCCTATGGCTGCTGCGTTGGCGTCGTTAGTAAGTGTTGTTTTCAGGCCTAAGGCTTCACCTACTGTTTTTACCACTGGTATCACGCCGCGCCACGGCAGGTTGGGGGCGAATACAATTTCGCCGGTAAAGAAATTGCCATTAGGCGCCCCGATGCCCACTCCGTTAATGTTCTCTTTACCGAACCCGTCTATCAATGGCGCCAGCACTTGTTTCATTGCAGTGAAATAATCCTCCACGGTATCATGCCCGGTTGTGGGCATACTGCCTTTTGCGATGATCTCGCCACGCCGGTTCACCACGCCAAAAGAAGTGTTTGTGCCGCCGATATCAATGCCCAGCACCAATGGTTGCGTCATAGTCAATGCCTTGTTTTTGTAAGATGCGTTTTGCAGAGAAACCGAACCAGGCAAGGTATGCGAACCCTATTACCGGTACCCAATAAGACTGATGAATACCGATTGCTTTAAGATCGGCCAGCTTGCCCTGCAATGGTGGGATAATAGCACCACCCAGTATCATCATGACTAGGAATGCAGAGCCTTGCGCCATGTACTTGCCCAGCCCGGCAATCGACAACGCGAAAATGCAGGGCCACATAATGGAACAAAATAACCCGCCACTAAGAAAGGCATAGGTAGAAATCTTGCCTGTGGTAAACAAGCCGATGAGCATAAAAGCCACACCGAGCACAGAAAATACCTGTAATGTTTTTGCCGGCTTATCCTGTGTGGCATAAAATGCAACTGCCTGTATGAGTACACATGCTACATAGCCATAGAATGGGTTCATATCATTTTGCGCTACAGAGTTTACGCCAAGCACTACCAGAAAAGCAATGACAGGCACTATAAACAACAGGATCGTTTTCACGCTTCCCTTTGGTTCAAATATTTTTATCGAACCGGTCCAGCGGCCGATCATGAGGCTTCCCCAGTAAACGGAAATGAATGGAGCTACTTGCGATGCTGTGTATCCCCCGAATAATGGCTGTTCCAGCAGTGCGCCCATATTGCTTTGTATGGTTACCTCTACACCCACGTACGTAAATATGGCGAGCATACCGAGTATCAACTGTGGGTACTGCATCGCACCCCAGCCGGTAGTATTTTTCCGCGCGCTGAGCAAGGAAACAAGCAATACGCCAACTATGGAAATAAGGCCGCCCACCAGCCAGCGGAAACGCTCTGTCTGGATGGACTCCAGTACAGCAGGATCATTGGTCTCAACCATGTAGCTTCTGAAAACCGGGACGAAAACGCCAATAAGCAGCAGGGTCATTATGCCCAGCGCCATCAAGGCCTTTGGCGATTGCTCTGATTGGGTCTCATACTTGCCTGCGGGTAATTTCTTAGAGAAGAAAAACAGCCCGGCGGCCAGGAGGAACAAGGCACCAACACAGGCATATAGTATCGTAACCTTATCAAGGCCTAATGAATTGATCTGGTCATCTTTGGCGATCGTGGTGCCGAACAACGCCAGCGCTACTATTATAGGCCCTATCATGGTACCAAATGAATTGATGCCGCCACCAAGGGTGATGCGATGTGTTCCCGTTTCAGGCGGGCCAAGCAGGGTAGCAAATGGGTTGGCTGCGGTCTGCTGCAAAGAAAAGCCAAGCGCCACGGTAAACAACCCCGCGAGCATACCGGGAAACGTATTTGCATTCACAGCCAGTATCATCACCATAGCGCCAATAGCAGAGAACATCAACCCATACACAATACTGTTTTTAAATCCCCAACGGGCAACAACATCTTTCTTAAACACGGACGCTATGAAGTAAAGCGTTAGCGCGCCAAGGTAATAAGCCAGGTAGAACGCAAAGTCTATCAATTGCGACTGGAACTGGTCCAGCTTAAAATAGTGTTTGCAAAAAGGGATAAATACGCCATTGCCGGCAGCAATAAAGCCCCAGAAAAAAAATACAGTTACTAGCGTAGAAAGCGCTCCTGAATTTGATGGCCGTTTTTGTATATCGCTCATGCCTGATAAGTTAAAAAAGTTAAAAGGTTAAAAGGGTTAAAAGTGGTCAATTCTCTTCGAGCTTCGTGCCTGCTTGGGTGAAACTAACCAGCCTTTTTTTGTAGAGTGCGCCAAGGGTCATTTTAAAGGTTTTCTTGCTCATACCGAATGTTGCGTGTATGTCTTCCGGGCTTGATTTGTCGTTGAATGGCATATAGCCACTGTTGCTTTTCAAATAGGAAAGGATATGCTCTTCCTCTCCGAGCACCTTGGTATATCCTTTTACTCCGGGAGATACGTCGATCTTATTATCTGGCCTGATGTGCTTTACAAAGCCCTTTAGTTTTTCGCCCACTTCCAGCTCCCGGAAAACTTCATTGAAGTGGAGCACGCCCATATGCTGGCTGTTGATGATCACCTTGTAACCAATGTCTGTTTTCTGATACACAACAAGGTCCACAGGCTCATTGTTTGCTACGGTGAGCTCGTAGTTGCTCAGGTATTTGTCTATCTTTTCTGTCCCGGTTACACGGCCGGTCTGTGCATCTATGAACAGACGTATTAGCCGTTTGTCGCCTGCCCGCATTTTGCGTTCCTGAAGTGAGATGGGCGCAAAGACATCCTTCATTACACCCCACTTTACGAAAGCCCCGGCTGAGTTTACATCGGCTACTTCCATCATGGCTATTTCGCCTACGGTGGCAACTGGCTTGTCGGTAGTGGCTATGAGCCTGCCATCATTATCGTGATAGATAAACACCGTGATCTCATCATCCACTTTCAGGTCTTTGGGCACATATCTTTTGGGCAGCAGTATCTCATCTGCACCGCCATCAAGGTACAGACCAAAGTCAACCGCCTTGATTACTTTAAGTGTATTGTATTCGCCTACTTTTATCATTGCTTTGTAATATACGGCGATAAGTGATAAGTTGATTAACAATAGGGAGGGAGGTGGCTATTTTCAATATCCTTCCAGGTGATACCCGCGCTGCTCCAGGTCTTCTTTGTAGGCGTTATATTTCGCCTGGTACTCTTTGGCCCTTTTCGGTTCATTTCTCTTGCCAAAATACGCTTCTGCATTTTTGTAAAAGTCAAGCATATCCATATAGGAGCGTCTTGTTTCTTGCATGGCATCGCTGTTGACAAGAGTATTATTTTCGCTAAAAACGGCTTCCGCATCGTGAAGTCTATTTTCGGAAGTATAGACACGCAGCATTATGTTATTGGCGTTGAATATGCGGCTGGTGTCTTTTTTGGTATCAGCCAGCCAGATATTTTTTGCTGTGACGATGCTGGCAAGGCAGGAATCGGGCTTATGCTCCTCGTCATAGATCAAAGCGAGGTCATGGTAGCTAACTGCCGCGCCAGCCATAGATTTTTTAAGTGTGTACAGTCTCACCGCCTCGGCGACATCTTTCTTCGCAATTGTAAAATCATGCATTTTACCCTCAAGGTATCCGGCGTACTTCAGCATATTCGCCATGCTCAGCGTATCTTTTAATTCCGTGCGGGCTTGTATGGCGAGCTTGGCATATTTTAACGCTTCGGGTGTATTACTTTTCTGTTCTTCGTAGGCAAATGCAATATTATGCAGGCATTGTGCAGACCTCATTTTGATGCCTGCCTCGTTGAACAGGTCATATGCCGCGAGATAGTACTTTATACACTTATCCGCGTCTTTCAGGTAATAGCAAAAGCTTATGCCTTCATTGATGACCGCCCTGGCTGCGGTGTTGCCGGCCGCTCGTGCCAGCGAATCAGCGGCAGTGTATAACGGCATCGGGTCCTTTCTAGCGGTGAGTCCCATATAAAATGGCTTTTTGCTTTGCTCACTCGCTTTGGTCACAATACTTGCCGGAGTATCGTCCGTTTGCGCAATTGTGTGTGCAGAAATGGTGAGTAACAGAAAAATTGCATGGATCTTTACAAAGCTCATAAACGATGTTTTTAGTGAGAATTGACTTCGATCATTTTTGTACTTGTGGTTTTTTATCACTCAAAAAATAATCGTCCCATATCAGTGAAGCCAAAGAATGTTTAGGGTGACTGTGGGCATATTTTTCGAGAATTGGCTGCACTTCATTATAACGCACCCAAAACATAGCCTGAGAACCACGATAAACACCATCATCGCCCACTATGTCCCTTGTCGGGGCAATACCTGTTATCTGAATCTCAGTTTTTCCGTTGTGCGGGTTGACTGTCCACTCTTCGAGTATTCGGTATTTATGGACTGAATCGTAGCTAAAACCCCTGTGTGCCATTTCTGTTACGGCCGTGTTTGTTACCGGATTTCCCCTTGAGATGGAATCAACTATCCCATCTATTACTTCATCCAGCATTTTCAACGTGACCTTCGTTGAAAAATCGATACCGTAGGCACCATATGCCGCCAGATCACCTGCTTTTACGGCATTGACCATCATTTCCAGTAATGATGTGTCTTGTTTTACATTGTCTTCTTTCGGTGCGAGACATATTGTCCGGATCACCGTCTTCTTCCAGGCAAGATCAGGTGCATAGCCCTCTTGTGCATGTGCAAAGCCGCACGTACAGAGCAAACAAAGCATGGCAATATACTTGGAGGTCATTTTTGTACCTGTGGTTTCACATCACTCAAGAAGTAATCATTCCATATTAGCGATGCTAATGTATGATTAGGATGGCTTTGCTCGTACCTTTCAAGTATCTGTCGTACATCATTGTAGCGAATCCAGAACAAGGATTTCCGGCCGCGGTAAACGCCGTCGTCGCCATAAACATCCAGCATAGGCGATATCCCGGTAATCTGTATTTCTGTTTTTCCGGTACGCGGATTAAATGCCCATTCTTCAAGCACCCGGTATTTACGTATAGCAGTCGGATCAAAATCATGCTCGACTATCTTCATTATTTCCTGATTTGTTACAGGGTCAACAATGACCATGGTATCTCTTCTCGGACTGATTATTTCTTTTAAGGCTGCCATAGACAGTTTGGAGGTAAAATTGTGGTCAAAGGCATCATACGCCGTCAATTTCCCCGCTTTAATGGCGTTGACCATCAGCTCTAACAACGTGGTATCATTGCTTGCATCAGCGAGGTGGTGCTTTACGGTATCTTCCGGCTGCGACACATCTATTGTCCGGCTAACTGTTTTCTTCCACACATCGCCTGTTTGGGCGAAGGAAGAAAACGTCGTAAATGCTACGGCAGCAAGTAGAATGATTGGCTTATTCATAATTGGGTGATTTAGTTAAATGTAAATAAAAAAATAACTGCGTGTATTTAATAAGGGGCTAATCAACAAACAGTTGTGGCAAACACCCGAGACACAGACACAATCCTGACAATTCTAAAATCCTGTAAATCCTGATTCAGACTAATCTCACCCTCGGATCTATCCACGCATACAGCATATCTGTAAACAGGTTGATGACAATGAAGATGAATGAAGTAAGCAGCACAGCGCCCATCACCAGCGGGAAGTCGAACTTGTCGAGGCCATCCACAGTTATCTTTCCTACACCTTTCCAGCCAAAAATATACTCGACAAAGAAGGAGCCAGCCAGTAACTCTGCCAGCCATCCGGATACCGCAGTGATGACCGGGTTGAGGGCATTAGGTAGGGCGTGACGGAAAATGGTTTTTGTTTTGGACAATCCCTTTGCATAAGCCGTTCGGATGTAGTCCTGCGAAAGTGCATCCAGCAATGCGCTGCGCGTAAGCTGAGTAATAATCGCGAGCGGCCTTATGCCCAGTGCGAATGCAGGCAGTATGAGATTCTTCAGCGCTAGGTGGCTTCCGGTAATGGGGTCATATTCCCACAGACTGCCCGTCATGTTGAGGCCAGTGTAATTGTGGAGCAGGTAGCCGAACACGAACGCAATAAGCAATCCAGCAAAGAAAGATGGCATGGAGATGCCTGCCACACTTGCAGCCACAGCAGAGGTGTCCAGCCACGTACCTTTCTTCAATGCAGCAAGCACACCCAGCAGTATCCCGAAGATCGTTGCAAACGTCATGGCCGTAAGCGCGAGTACTATAGTGCCGGGCAATGCCTCCGCAAGTATCGCATTCACCTCCCGGTGGGTTCGGTAGGAGCGGCCCAGGTATGGCCATTTTAATACAAGGGCCTTGTTTGGCGAAAATGGGATCAGTTGCACGTAGTGGTATAGCTGTTTAGAAGCAGCATCGCGGTTATTGATGCTTATGGGCAACAAGTCGTTGATGTAAAGCAGATAGCGGGCAGGTAGTGGTTTGTCAAGGTTCAGGTCGTGGCGGGCTGCGGTTATGGATGCAAGATCGCTGCGCTGGCCCATAGTGAGGCGGGCAGGGTCGCCGGGCAATACATTGAAGAGGAAGAATACCAGTGTCACCACTCCCCACAGCACCAGCAGGCTATAACGTGCGCGGTTGAAGAAGTAGCGGAGGCCCATTAATAAGTTAAAAAGTTAAGCGGTTAAAAAGATAAAAAGTCAGACATTGATCAAAGTAGTAAATTTATGGCATTGGGTTGAAATTGTTGTAGCTAGCTAACACTAACAAATAATGGAGAATATCAGCATTACGGATTATACACCAGCTGGTCGCCCGGATCTGCTGCGGCTTTTGCTTGCGCTTCAGCGGGATTATTTTGCAGAAAACGCGGAGATGCAATTCCAGGAGCTACGGCGGGAAAAAGACACTGCGCGGTCTTACGAAAAGTATCTTGACCACATAGCGGAAGGAAAAGATGATTGGAAAATACTGATTGCCCGCAATGAGTCGGGGAGGGCTGTGGGCATGATCATTGGCAGTATATCGGAAGATGAAGAGCTTGTACTCGGTAAAATAGGACAGTTTGAAGATTGGTTTGTTGAGCCGGATGCGCGTGGTAATGGTGCCGGCATGCTGCTTTATCACGAGCTTGAAAAATGGTTCAAAGAAAAAGGCTGCCAGCAGGTAGGCTCTGATACATGGCAGGGCAACCAACTAAGCATTAAGGCGCATGAAAGAGCGGGGTTCTTTGTTTCCGGGGTTAAATTCAGTAAGAAACTATAGACCTCTCGCCGGCCCTCTCCGAAGGAGAGAGTGAAGTAGAATGAGTATTGTACAACTCATTTTACTTCATCTCCAGATTGCCGTTATCCAGCGTTATATCTTTCGGATAATCCAGGTAACTCCATTTCTTCACTACGGTACCGTCTTTCAGCAGCATCAGGCCAGGATTAGTGCGCAGGGCTGTTTTGCTTACCGTGCCATCTATGATCATAAACGGTACATCCTTCATACCCCAGGCTTCCTGGAATGCTTTGCATATATCGCGGTCGGCAGAGCAGGCCACGTAAAACGGGATGTGCATCGCCGCAGCCTTTGCAATAAGGTTCTTTAACCTGACGATGTTATTGGTATGGGCAGTTGATGGTTCGCGCAGGAACCACAGGAAGGTATAACCCTTTGCCGTAAGTATGGCCTCGGTCTGGTCGTTCTCATTGGCATCTGTGAGCGAGAAGTCGTGGATCTCCGGCAGCCCGGAGCCTTCCTTTATCGTTACTGTCTTGCTGGTCACATAGTGCCAGGTAGTGTCCTGCCATGGGTAATTCTTGTCTGTAAATTCTTTCTTCACGCCATCCTTTTCATAGACCATAGTTGTGGCATATACAGGCGCCACAGCATCTTTATCGGCATGCATCTTTTCCCATATGTTGTTGCCGGGTTTGTAAGCGAGGCAGTCGT
Source organism: uncultured Bacteroidota bacterium (assembly GCA_903887415.1). GTDB lineage: Bacteria > Bacteroidota > Bacteroidia > Chitinophagales > Chitinophagaceae > Nemorincola. Next base: position 245,453 of record CAISPO010000037.1, read on the forward strand.
GAAATAACGACAATGGCGCAGACGGTATATTGAGCGGCAGATGTGTAAGCGTGAACCACTGGAAGCCAAATGCAAAAACAACGGATGCACCGACGATAGATGCATTGATAGCGGGCTTATGTGTGATCGGGAAAACACGGTAACGGAAAATGTATAAAAACAGGCTCATTGCAGACAGCACCACATCTTTATAAAAGGTGACCGTGTTGGTGAGCTTGATACAATCGCCAAAGCAGCCGCACTCCTTTATTTTGCCTGAGTAAAGCGCATAGCCGGTAAGGAAAGTATAGAAGATATTCAGCAGCAACAATAATGTTATATAAAACCTAAAGTAGTTGCCCACCAGCATTGCTACCCCGGTTATGATCTCAAGGGCGATCATACATACGGAAAGGAACTCGGTATATTTCACCATATAGTTCATGTTCCATACCTCGAAGAATTCGTTCATCTTGTAGGTGAGGCCAAGAGGATCGTTCGCTTTAATAAGCCCGGAGAAAATGAACAGAAGGCCTATGATGATCCTGAATAACCAGATTATATATTTCATGCAGCTTTAGTTAAAAAATTAAATGGTAAAGGTCAATTGGTTCGGGTAAAATTAATCAATGCCGGTTCAAAAGTGTATTTGAAAATGCTAATTTTTCGTTTCTCTTAACATCCGTCACAGATTAGCTATTAACTTTATCCGGTAATGGGTGCAATATTAAACAGTTCTTCATAAATAAAGCAAAAATAATTTGTCTGTTCTGCATAGTAAAGGAAGGGTTTTAGACATGTCACAACCAGTGGTAATGGGTATTCTCAACGCCACGCCGGATAGTTTCTATAACAAAGGACATAATAATAATGCCGATAGCCTGCTAAGGGTTGCAGCGCAGATGCTGAAAGATGGTGCAGCCATACTGGACATTGGTGGGGCAAGTACAAAGCCGGGGCAGGAATTGCTAACAGCAGATGAGGAGCTGGTCCGGATAATGCCCGTAATAGAAGCCATTCATAAAATATTTCCGGATGCCTGGCTGTCCGTGGATACCTACAACGCCCGTACTGCGAAAGAGGCGGTGAACGCCGGGGTATCTATTGTAAACGATGTGAGCAGCGGCGGTATTGATAAAGACATGTTGAAGACCGTGAGCCAACTCGGTGTGCCCTACATAGCTATGCATATGCAGGGCACACCAAAAACGATGCAAATCAACCCTGAGTATGATGATGTGGTAAAAGAAGTGCATGCATACCTCCGTAATATTTGTGACGATTGTGATGCTGCAGGAATAAAAGAGTTGATCATTGATCCCGGCTTTGGTTTCGGGAAAACGGTGGCGCATAATTTCGCCTTACTAAGATCACTGAACAGTTTCCGTATTTTGGCTAAACCCATACTTGCCGGCCTCTCCAGAAAATCAATGATCTGCAAGCCACTGAAGGTAAACCCCGAACATGCCCTGAATGGCACTACCGCGCTGAATATGGTGGCGCTGCAACAGGGGGCGAACATTCTCCGTGTGCATGATGTGAAGGAAGCGATGGAGGTCATCAAACTTCATCATCAACTATCCATGAGTGCCTAAACATGCAGGCATTTCCTTGAGGGGCGGGTAGAGACGTTGCATTGCAACGTCTCTACATGCAATGTGCACATACATGAGGTCTGCGCCACCTACTCAAGACGGTAAACCGGGTACCTCAAATACGACTGCTCAAAATAAGGTGAGCGTTTATACACAAAATCAAGCTGTGCCGCGCCATCTGCTGCAAATGCGGGGTCGTTCTTTTTTTTGTCTTCCAGTTCTTTTTTTAGCACAGAGTCTTCTTTTAGCAGTTTCGCGGCAATATCTTCAAACACATAGGCGCTATAGCCTTCCTTCTGCTGCAAAATACCATCGAAATAATTCCATGCAAAAAAAGCATCTGGTGCTGTTGGTTCCAGCGTTTCAATGATGTACCGTTTTGCCACCTGGTCGAGTGGTATGTAGTAGTCGCCCGTATAGAAACGGATGGAAACATTGCCGGGTGTTACCTGTACATTTTTATGCAGGTAGTGCTTTTCGTAAGGGTGTTGCACCGTTTCGTAGTTGTCTATATGATAGGCGGTCACCGTCATTGTCGTATCGTGGCTAAAGCGCCGGATATTTACGCCATTGTTGCGCAACTGGCTGATGACGGATACCCACGTTTTAGGAATGATGTATGCTTTGGGGGCAGTAACCGTTTTTGAAGGTACGAAGTGGTCATAAAAAGGCACTTTTTTTGTAAAAGGCTTAGTGTGGTCATAATACAAGCGGGGCAGGCCCGATACTTCACTAGGCTTGTAAGCGGCTTCGTAGCCTTTGAATAAGATACTGTCGCAGCGGGTAGTATCTGTTTTCCAATCCAGTACAAACTCACTCTTGTTTGCAAGTGCAGCAAGATCATCAGCCCGCACTTTTTTTATTTCAGCGGCATGTGCAGCCCCTTCTTTTATAAAACATTCCATAAGCGCATAAGTGGCTTTCACGCGGTCTTTAAAGGGCTTCAGCATATGCGTTTCCGGCACGTAGGCGAGAATATGAAACAATGCTGCATACCCGCTGGAGAAGCGTGGTGGCTCATAAAACTCCTTCCAGCCCGTTTCAGGTGTTTTGTCAAAATCATTTACATAAGGCACCATATCGTAGCCATGCTGTTTCATGGCTTTATACAGGAGGGGCGTGAATGTATTATACATATACTCACCGGTTGCCCCGCCCATTTTATCGTGCTGTGTAGCCAGCAGTGTCATTACGTGCTGGTAGTCTGCGCCGTCACTTACATGGTTATCAATAAAAATATCGGGGCTTATCTTCGTAAACAGGTCTTCAAGGCCTATCGTTTCTGATGCGTCACATTTTATAAAATCGCGGTTCAAGTCCAGGTTGCGGGAATTGCCGCGGAAGCCATAGCTCTTCGGGCCGTTCTGGTTAGGGCGGCTTCTGCCACGGTTCAGTGCGCCACCCAGGTTGTACATAGGTATTACTACAAGCACTACATTCTTTGGCACTTTTATTTTCCCCTTAGCAGCATCGCGTAGCAGCATCATGCAGGCGTCCACGCCATCTGGCTCGCCGGGGTGTATGTCATTGTTGATGAGTATCACCAGTCGTCCGTCTTTCTTAATATTGTCTTTGTCAAAATTGCTATCACTGCTGTAACATACATATGGCAGCGGGTACCCTGCGTCCGACAGGCCGGCATCACCCATAAATATTGTTGCAAAGGAATCCCGGAGCTTTCTGTAAAAGTCTAAGGTCTCCACGAAGGTGGCCGTCTTTGTACCGCCTGAGCGCTCAAAGGGGGTAATGAATGATGTATCCGGAGTAGCAGCCCTGGCTGATGCGGCTGAAAATAACAGGCAGATAAAAAACAGGAGCCTACATTTCATGGGCGATGATATTTGAGTACTGGTGGCTAAAACTGTATCCCGAAATGAAAATTAAAATCGGCAATGGAACCGGGGCCTGTAAGGTAAAACAGGTGTTCATTATACACATGCGGCTGCCCGATGACCTGCGCGAATTTGAGCCCTGCATTGAGCTCAATAAAGAACCAGTTGAAATTGATATGCCTGCCTATGCCGCCGCCGCCCAGCACATAGGTACCAGGCCCGGTATCATCACTCCGGTTGTCACCAAAGATGGTTACCTGGTTGTAGTTTGTTTTAGCCATATAGCCTGCATATCCAAGCCCGCCCTTAGCATAAATGAAATTTTCAGAATTGCTTTTGCGTGTTTCAAAATAAATGCGGTATTCAAGATTGCCCTGGTAACCGGGAAAGTAGCCCCAATACTGGGTGTAACTTAAAAGAAGGGCATGCTGCAGGTTGAGCCGGTACTCAGCCTTAATACCCCCTTTGGATAATATGCCGGTAGGGCTGGTCAGATAGATCGCAAAATGCGGGTCTAAATATTGTGCACGCGATTCGGTACACACAAATAGTGAACACATTACAAACAGAACAAGCAATACTTTTTTCTTCATAAAGAGCTCGCGCAGCGGATATGGCAAAACAATTTTAGCCAAAGCTATAATATTATTTCAATTAGCCGTGTGCTAAAGACATCTATAGGAATAAAAAGCATATTGCTCCGTTAACTATATACTTGCATCATTTCAGATTGTTTGTAATACATTTGTTATTTAATAGTATTTTAAAGTGGCAATCATCTAACTAATGAAAACTGGAGCTGAGGAGATTTTGAAGGAATCGGAAGTATCGGACCTGGTGATAAACAGCTTGCCGGGTGTCTTTTATTTGCAGGCAGAGGACGGGCGTTATCTGAGGTGGAATAAAAATTTTGAAAAAATTTCCGGATATTCTGCCGAAGAAATAAGAAACCTTAATCCTTTGGTTTTTTTTGAGGAGAAAGATCACGAGCGCATGACCAGGGTTATCGAAAAAGTATTCGAAGAAGGGTCTGCAGAAATAGAAGCAAATACCATTACTAAATATGGAAAAAAAGTCCCGTTCTATCTGAATGGCAGGGCTGTGAATTATGAAGGCAAGCGCTGTCTCATAGGCATGGGCATAGATATTACGGAGCGTATAAACGCGGAGAACGAGATCAAGAAGAAAGAATCGCACCTGCTTACGCTTTTTGAAAATATGGGCGGCGCTATCTTTTTACTGGATACCGATAAGCGCCTGGTGATCTTCAATAGCGAGCTTGCTAAGTACTATAAGATACTCACAGGTAAAGATCCGGAGCGCGGCGAAATGGCTTATACATTTCTGCCGCCCGATGAGCTAAAAACACGGTACGAGATACTGGACCGCGTTTTAGCAGGAAACAACGAGACGATAGAGGTTGACTATGAGCGCGGCGGCCAGCGGTATTATTTCCGGTCGGGCTACAATCCTATAGTTACGGATGGCGTGATCACGGGCATTTCGTGCTATACTATTGACATTACATCCTTAAAAGAAGCAGAGCTGGCCACGCAAAAAGCCCAGAAGCGCCTGAACTATCATATGAATAACAGCCCGCTTGCTGTAATTGAGTACGACAGGGAAATGAAGATCACTTTCTGGAGCAAAAGGGCAAGTGATATATACGGATGGAGCGAGGAAGAAGTAACTGGCAGAAAGCTGACTGAATTCCTGGTTTACGGGGAGGACATAACAAGGGTAAAAGAGGGCTTGCTGGAACAGGAAGTCAGCCAGGAAAGAGGGCCGCTGGCAAACAGGAACTATTCAAAAGACGGCCGGATACTATATACCCGCTGGTATAATTCATTCCTCACAGATGAATACGGCAATATTGAGACTATCATGTCCATTATCCGCGATGTTACTGACCTGTGGAAAGTTGAGCTGCAAAAAGAGGAAATGGCCAATGACCTTGTAAAGAGGAACAACGAGCTGGAGCAATTTACTTACATTGTTTCTCACAACTTGCGGTCGCCGGTTGCCAGCCTGATCGGCCTTACGGAGGTTCTTTCGGAGTTTGAATTGCGGGAAGATGAAAAGAAAGAGATCATCAGCGGAATTTCCCAATCAGCAGGCAGGCTTGATGAAGTGATAAGAGACCTCAATGATATCCTTCATCTTAAAAATAACCTGGACGACAAAAAAGAAAAGGTCGTTTTTTCAACACTGGTAAATGAGATAGAACGCGGGATGGAGCAGGATTATTATGCCGGGAAGTATGTCATTGAAACGGACTTTGCCTCGGTTAATGAGCACTATACGCTCAAAAACTATATGGTAAGCATCTTCAGTAATCTTATATCCAACAGTATAAAGTACAGGAGGCAGGAGGAGATACCGGTAATAAAAATAAAAAGCGAAGTTGACGGCCCTAAAATGGTGCTTACTTTCAATGACAACGGCATGGGGTTCGATGTAAACAAAAACAACAACGAGCTATTCGGACTGTACAAGCGCTTCCATCATCATGTGGATGGGAAGGGCCTGGGGCTGTACATGGTAAAGAACCAGGTAGAAACATTGGGCGGGAAGATCAGCGTAGCAAGCGAGCTGAACAAAGGCACTGAATTCAAAATCGAGTTTGCCCTTTAACGCCGGACTTAGTCGGCCTTGGTCCAGACGGTTGTCCGGCCAATGAATGAAAAGCCGATGTAGCCGCGCACATCAAGCAGGTCTCCTTTATTGGTTATTTTGCAGCTATAAGTTTTGCCGTTCTTAGGGTCGTAGATGGTGCCGTCATCATAGCCCTTATCTCCGTCTTTTTTAAATCCTTTCAGCAGCGCCAGTCCCAGCAGGGGGTCACTTTTCCTGTTCTTATCGGGGTTGTTGTTATCTGTCTTTGGTTTGCCGTCTGCATTGGGTACTTTAAGCCATACGATCTTTCCGTAAAATTTTCCGTCAGTAGCTTTGTATATCTGTATCTTGGCTGTTTTCTCTTCATTATACCACAGGTTGCGCTCCAGCGGGTCGGCCTGGGCAAGGGAGTAAAGACGAGTTCCAAAAAAGACAGTTAATAAAAGAAGTATCCGCATCGAATATTTTCCTGGCATAGAGATTTATTTGCCAATAAATATAACAATATCCTGCCAATAAAAAAAGTGCTAATTGGCATCAGTGATCGTGCCAACTCCTGATACTTCCTGTGAGATGGAAGGATGCCCTTTGTATTTTATAGTGCCCGCACCGCTAATGCCCGCAGACAGCTTTGTGAGGGCAGTCGCTTCACTTGTTCCCGCACCGGATATGGATGCCCTCGTTTCCACAGCCTGCAGCGGGAAGGCTTTAACCTTTCCTGCTCCGCTTATTTCATAGGCAGCGCTTTTCACAGCTCCGCCTTTTACAGTAATGTCGGCCGCACCCGAAACATCGGAGGCGAAAGTGTCCACGTTAATATTGTCAATAACAACATCGGCTGCACCGGAAATATCCAGCTTGAAATTTGAGCCGGTGATGTTGCCATGTATATCTGCATCAGGTGCGCCGGTAAGCGTCAGTGCGGCGAGGGAGGGCAGGGTGATCTGGGTGGCGAGGCCATCGCAGTCTATTGTCCACATGTCGCCAAGGTCGCAGGTGATATGCAGCGTATTGTCCTTTACTGTTGTTTTGATGTGCTTCAGTATGTTCTCATAGCCATTCATAGTTATACCGGGCTGTGAGCCTGTTTGTACAGTAATATTTGCTTTCAGGGGGATCTCTATCTCTATAGCGTTAAACGAGGAGAGGGCGGGTGCGGCAGTTGTTTTATTTCCTTCGCCTCTCAGCGTATTCATCCTGCACGAAGATGCAAGCAGGGCCAGCGATACAACAGCGCAAACGAGTAAAAGAGGTTTCTTCATGGCAGCTATTTAAAAGGTAGAGAGATGATAATTATTTTGTCTGCGGCGCTTTGTTGTACCGCCACCAGATGTAACCCAGGGTACCCATGAACGCAAGGGGCAAAAACGCGAGATAGATAATGCCTCCGTTCAGCCCTTTAGCGCTTTTGTCGTCCATTCCTGCTGCTGCCTTGGTACATACTGCACAACCCTGCCCAAATGAAACACCTGCAACCATTATTAATATTGAAACCGTGAGCACGATCCTTTTCATTATATAAAATTAGCAGGAAAGGGCGAGATGGCAAAATGCACGCATTAGCCCGCCCTTACGATACAAAATACATTTTCAATGCACCCCTATTCCTGGCTTCTGTCTCGCCCCTGTACTCACAGGTAAATTTATCCTTTACCAATTCGTAGGTGGCCTCAGAAATATTGATCTTTCCGGCTTTGCTGTTTTGTTCCATCTCAGCTGCAATGTTTACCGTGTCACCCCAGATGTCATAGGCGAATTTCTTTATCCCCACTATGCCTGCTACAACGCTTCCCGTGTGTACCCCAATGCGTATTTCGAACGTTTTATCATTCAGCTTCGTGCGTCTGTCATTCATAAATGCCTTTATTTCCGCCGCCGCCTTTATTGCATTTTCCGCATGTCTCGGGTCGGGGGAGGGGAGGCCAGCAGCCGCGATATAGGCATCGCCAATCGTCTTTATTTTTTCAATGCTGTATTTTGTGGTTATCTCATCAAATGCCTTGAAACAGCTATGCAGTTCATCTATCAGCGCCTGTGGCCCCATTTGTTCGCTGGCATTAGTGAAGTTCACAAAATCTGTGAATAGTAGCGTTACATTATCAAATTGGCTGGCCTTTGCAATACCCTTTGATTTCAGTTCTTCGGCCACTTTGGCCGGTAAGATATTCAGAAGTAATTTTTCTGACTTGCCGCGTTCTTTTATAATAAAAAACGAGAAGCCCAATAATAGCACAATGGTTACAAGCCCTGCATAAGTAAAATTACGCTGGTGCGTAAGCTCAAGACCGGCCAGCTTTTTTGCCTGGGCCGTTTTCAGGCTATCATAGAAATGGATATTTGCATACTCTATACGGACAATTTTTTCGCTGTTCTCCTTTGAGAAAACAGAGTCTTTTACTTCGGTATAATCTATGTAGTATTCGCGGGCTTTTTTATAATTTCCGGTTAGCATGCTTGCTTCGGCAATGCTTTTGTAACAGGCCTGGAGTGCATCCTGTGCGTGCAGCTCTATACCTTTTGTAAGTCCCTGCTGCAGATAAGCGATCGCTTTATTCCTTAGCCCCGGACCGCGCGGCTGGGATACCTGTTCTGCAAGATATTTCTTCACATCCAGCACATCCCCCGTATCGTTTACATATCTTACAGCCGTATCTCCGGCCATAGCAAGATATGTCCTCCCTATATTTGTCAGGCCCCATGCTACGCCAAGCTTATCGCCTATTGCTGAATCTGTTTGTATTGCTTTCTGCATACATGCAATGCCCAGCACATATTTTTTCTGGTGGGCGTATATTTCCCCTATGCTTTGTATAGCTGCCGCAATACCACTTGTTTTTCCCAATTCTTTACTCATTTTCAGTGATCTCAGGTAGTACTCCAGGGCCTGCGGGTAGTTGTCCTGCGCTCTCATTACATCGCCTACATTATCGCATACTATGGCAATACCATCCTTATTTCCTATTTGTTCATGCATTTTCAGCGCTTTAAAATAATATTCCAGCGCTTTCGCGTCATTATGCTCAGAGAAGAAAAGAAGGCCAATGTTATTTGTGGCAGATGCGATGCCCTTTTTATTATCAGTTTCTTCAAATATTTTCAACGCTTCCTGGTAATAGATCAGGGCCTCGGGATTATCAGATTTTCGCAAATGATTATTTCCAAGAACCTGGTTTGCCCTGGCAATGCCCGGCGTCCATCCCAGCTTAGTGGCCAGTTCTAAAGCTGCCTGTCCATATTTTATGCCTTCATCCGGATTAATTGGGTGATAATGATAAGACAGCTCATTTAGCAGCTTTACTTTGTTTGTATCCTCTGCCTGTTTTTTTAGTTGCAGTGTCAATGAGTCAATATATTGCTGGCCTTCTTTCCGGGCATAGCATACCGTTGTATCTCCAAGCAATGGGAGCACAACAAGTATCATTATGAGCAGGCGTTTCATCATCGGCTTATTTTATAGATTTTCAGATGGGCTGCTCTATGGCCGATTCTGCAAAATACATATTCATTTCTCCTTTATTTTTTACAGTTATCGCTCCGCGGTAAGTACAATCAAATTTATCTTTTACCAGTTCATACGTGGCCTGCGAAATGTTTATTTTACCGGGAATGCTGTTTTGCTGCATACGGGCAGCCGTATTTACAGTATCGCCCCATATGTCGTAGGCGAATTTCTTTACGCCTACTATACCCGCCACTACGCTGCCGCTGTGTATGCCTATGCATATCTCAAAGGTATTGTTGCCATTTTGCGTTTTGCGGTCATTGATAAATGTGTTTATCTCTATTGCCGCTTTCACTACATTTTCGGCATGTTTCGGGTCCGCTACAGGGAGTCCGGCCACTGCGAGATAAGCGTCGCCAATGGTCTTTATCTTCTCTATGCCGTATTTCGCTGTTATCTCATCAAACGCCATGAAGCAAGTATGCAGTTCATCTATCAATTCCTGCGGGCTTGTCCGTTCTCCGATTTCTGTGAAGTTCACAAAATCAGTAAACAGGACGGTAACATTATCAAAGTGCCGGGCTTTCGTAACACCTTTTGTTTTCAGCTCTTCAGCTACCTCTGCCGGCAAAATATTCAGCAGCAGTTTTTCAGATTTCCTTCGTTCTTTTACAATAAAAAAAGTAAAGCCGAGCAATAACACTATTACTGCGATACCTGCATAGCTATAGTGGAGCTGGTGTTTTATTTTCAGGTCGCTCACCTTTTTTTCGTCCGCAGTTTTTACACTGTCAGCGCGGCGCATCCGGTCATAATCTATCATTGCTATCTGCTCGTTATTTTGCTGGGAGTAAACAGAATCGTTGAACCGCATATACTGCATATAGCTTTCGAGCGCATCTTTGTCTTTACCGGCAAGTTCTTCGGCTTCATACATCTGTTTTGCATAGTTCATCATACCTATCAGGCTACCTACGTATTTGTTGGTTTCCATTGCTGCTTTTGAATAGAAAACAGATTTGGCCAGCAACGCCTTTTTTTTCACTGAAATACCCGGTATTTCTTTAGCCAGCAGTAAGTAACAGTCCGCCATCTGCCCCAGTATAATGCCCCTTTCGGCGTTACTTACACCCTCATTTACTGCATTTCCCTTTAAATAATATTCCAGCGCCATGGTATAATTGTGCTGGTATTTATAAGACAGTGCAATATTGCCGAGCAGGTGTGCTACACAATCGCTGTCAGCAAGGGCCTCATACATTTTCAGAGACTGGAAGTGGTATTCCCTTGCTTTATCATAATCGCCCTGTAAGGTGTGGATATTTCCTATGTTTCCCAGGTTTAGGGCTACCCCTCTTTTATTTCCTCCGGCTTCGTTCAGCTTTAGCGCTTTCAAATAATAATCAAGCGCCTGGGGATAGTATTTCTGGTTCTTATAAATTACTCCTACATGGTTATAGTTCTTTGCTAATGCCAGCTTTTCACCCAACTCTTCATTTATCTTTATTGCTTTAAAAAAATAGTCGAGCGCTATAAGCACCCGTGTTTTCGACATATAATTATCTCCTATCGAATTATACGCCAGGGCTATCCCTTTTTTCCATCCCAGTTTCTGTGCCAGTTCCAGTTCTTCGTTTCCGTATTTCAGCCCTTCATCTGTATTGTTAGTATAATAACCGAAAGACAGATCATCAAGCAGCAGCACCTTGTTCGTATCATCAACGGCTTTGGGAAGCTCTTGTAACAGGGAGTCTATGTACTTACTGGCTTGTTTTTGGGCGTAAAGATGCTGGCTGCCAAAGAGGCATCCCAAACATATGGTCACAAGAGTTCTGAAAAACAGTTTCATGAAAAACTATTTAATTACAATATAGACATATTACCATGTTGCCTGTATATTATTTTTACAACTCAACGGGGGGAATAAAAGGAACTCAGCGAGCGTGTACTATTAACAACATCTCACAAATGCGGCACATAGTAGGGACTGATCATCAGGTAAACCAGCACACCTGTAACACTCACATACAGCCATAACGGCCAGGTGTACTTAGCGAGTTTTTTATGCTTTTCATACTCGCCGATCAATGACCGGTATGCAGTGAAAAGAATGAAGGGAAGAATGATGGTAGCAAGGAAAATATGGGTGATAAGGATAAAAAGATAAATATAGTATTTGGCATCGTGTACTCCGCCATACTTTGTCTCATCTGCCAGCAGGTGGTGCCCGATGTATGACACAAGAAATAGCACCGATAATACAATAGCAGCCATCATCAGCCGCTTATGCAGCAGGTACTGCTTGTTCTTCACTGCCATCAACGCCCATACCAGCAGCACCGATACAGTCCCATTGATCACCGCATTGCATAATGCCAGCACGTGTACATTAAAGCCCAGGTTTATGCCCTTAAAGAGCTTGAAATTGACCAGGAAAGCAACCGCTCCAAATACTATGAACGACACGGTCCATATCAATAGCTTTGCCTTATTGTCATTCTTTTTAAAAGATGGAGTCAACATAATTCAAAAATCGAAAGTAAAAATTCAAAAAAATAAACTAACACTAAACTCTTTCTATACTCATTCTACTTCACCCTCTCCCTGGGAGAGGGCCGGGGAGAGGCTTTCCTTTCCAGTGTCAGCAGCACTATATCATCCGCACATTTGCGAACATCAGTATCATTCAACCCGTTGTAATAGCCCCGTATAAAGCGGTCTTTATCCAGCAGCACAAATTTCTCTGTATGTATAAAATCATCTGCACCGCCATCGCCGGGGCCGGTAGGTATGCCCAACTCATTGCGAATGAAATTGTAGATCACTTTTTTATCGCCCGTCAGGAACCACCACTTGTCGTGGTTGGCGCCAAACCGGTCGGCATAAGTGCGGAGTACCTGGAACGAGTCGTGCGAAGGATCAACGGTAATGGAAATAAACTGGACAATAGTATCGAGCGAGGCTTCTTTCTTTGGGTCTTTTTTAAAGCTGATCTGCAACTGCCGCATGTTCTTAGACAGTTGCGGACAGATAGAGGGGCAATTGGTAAAAAAGAAATCCAGTACCACTGATTTTCCCGCCAGCGTCTTGTTGAGCGATACTTTCTCACCAAGCTGGTTGGTAAGTTCTATATCCGCCACCTGGTGATAAATGGTATCGCGCTGCACAGAACCATTTACCACCTCGCTATCTACTCTATCAACAAAGTAGTGCCGGGGTATCTTCACTTTTCCTTTCGAGAACTGCACGGTAATCAAATAAAAAGAAAGTGGCAGCAATAATGCCACCACTAATCCTAAGAAGAATTTTTTATTTGATCTTTTCTGAGCCATTACTTAGCTACGTGTTCTATAGTATGCCTTGCGGGTGATGATTCATTCATGCGCAGCCAGAAACCACCATCGGCAAGGAATGCTATAATAAACCACACAAACAATACCAATGGTATCAGTACGGTAACTATGAAGCCTTTGAACTCATCGCCAAGGTGCATGAACACCGCTACAATATAGCCAGCCTTCAGGAGGGTAAGCCCGAGGAAGAAGAATGCCTTGATTGCCGGGTTCAGGTTGTGGCTATAGAACATACCCACAATTACTTCTGATACCGTAATTACCAATAATATCCAGAATATCTTCCAGATCTTTTTTACCTGGGCCTTGCTCTCATCTGAGTTTACATCAGTATGATGCTGCATAACGCCGGAATATAACTTAGACTGGTCGCCTTCGTATAAATGCTGGATACTATTGCTGTGATGTGCTGACATTATGTATTGTTTTATGAATCTTTTCAAAAAATAAAAAATCGCGACTAACTACTATCGACTAAATTACTAACTACTATTTATAACAGATAGAAGCAAGTGAACACGAATACCCAAACCAAATCTACAAAGTGCCAGTAAAGGCCTACTTTCTCTACCATTTCATAATGGCCGCGGCGCTCATAAACTCCGTTAACGGTATTTACCAGTATCAGTATATTGAAGATAACGCCCGACGTAACGTGGCCGCCATGGAAACCGGTTATGGTAAAGAAGTAATTGAAGAAGCCGTGTGCGCTCTGCATGGCCACCAGCGGATGAGCATCTACATAGGGCAATGATTTTTCGCTGAAGAAATGCCTGAATTGATCTACAGGGGTATTTACATCGGTAAACGCGCCCCAAAGGCCGCCGCACTCCGCATGAAGGTGTGTCCATTCCCATGCCTGGCAGCTCAGGAAGCAGATACCGCCTACTATTGTCCACTGCAGCCATTTGGCAACATTCTTTTTATCGCCGTAGTGCCCTGCGTGTACCGCAAGCACCATGGTCACAGAGCTCATGATAAGTATGAACGTCATAAGGCTCACAAACAAAAGCGGCAGGTTATGCTCGCCTGCAAAGGGGAAAGATTTGAATACCTGGTTGGCATCCGGCCATACGGCACTGAAAAAACGGGTGGTACCGTAAGAGATCAGGAACGCGCCGAATGTAAGGGCATCCGACAAAAGGAAGAACCAGGTCATCATTTTGCCATAGCTAACATTATACGGTGATCGCCCGCCTGCCCAGAGGCTTGGTTCTTTTGCTGCAGTTACTACTGTTGTTTGTGACATAGACTGATTTAGTGTTGTTGCGAATCCGCGTGCGAATTTCTAAATAATTTTATAGATTTACCAGAAAGAATACAAATAAATATATCCACAATGCATCAAGGAAGTGCCAGTAAGTGGCTACAATCTCCAACCCTGTTGCATTATAGGTCTTTACTTTAGTTCTAAATGCCCGGAAAAATACAAATAATAAAGCAATTAATCCACCCACAAGATGCGCGAGATGTAAACCGGCAATAACAAACAGGAACGATTCGCTTGGGTTGCCGGTCAGGCGCACAGTAGCCGTCTCGTTGAGCACCTGTCCGTTTATGCGCATCTGCTGCGCTTGGTGGTATAGTTGGTAAAAGCCGTAGAACTGGAGTAACCCAAAAATGACACCAAGTATCAGCGTTAGTGAAATAAGCATCCTGTAACGGGGCATTTGTCTTGCTTTAAATGCCCTTACGCCCATTATCATGGTAATACTGCTGATAAAGATAGCTGCCGTAGAATACGTAAAAGCCTGCGGAAGGTGGTAAAGACGCCAGTTGCCCTGCGCCTCGCGCACCATAAACCCGCTGGTAAGCCCTGCAAACGCCATGCTGATACTGGCCATTGCCAGCCACATCATAAACTTCTGCGGATGTATCCTTTTCCTTTCTCCCTGCTGCACTGCTGTGTTCATTTTAGACTATTTTTTTCACCCGAACTGTATGATTAACGCTGATTCTTCAAAACAATCCCAATTCCAAACAACTAATTCCCAATTCCAATTTTACATTTTATCGATCACCAGCGCCAGCAATATGGTTGGCAGGTAAATAAACGATGCAAACATTACCCTCCGTGCCGATTTATGGTCATTGCGGATGTAAAATACTACCGATGCTGCAAAATACATCATTCCGCATAATACACATACCCACATACCTATATTTCCGGTGAGGCCTATAAAATGCGGCACCATCGCCATAGGTATAAGTACAAGGCTATAGAGCATACACTGTATGCCGGTGAACCGGGTCTCCTTCTCACGGGTGGGCAGCATCCGTATTCCTGCCCGGTTGTAATCGTCAAATGCCACCCAGGCTATTGCCCAGAAGTGCGGGAACTGCCAGAAAAACTGAAGCGTGAATAATATCCAGCCGCCAATACTAAGGCTACCTGTAGCGGCTACCCAGCCTATAAGTGGGGGCAAAGCGCCTGGAATAGCGCCAATAAGCACTGCCACGGGATGCACTTTTTTCATCGGCGTATAAGCAAATGCATACAGTAACAAAGAGAAAAAACTGAGGCCACCAGCCAATGGATTGAAATAATAAGCCAGCAGCAACGCCCCGCCTATACCTGTGAATGCGGCAAATATCCAGGCCTCGGTACGGCCCATGCGGCCATCCGGTAGTGGGCGGGTGCGGGTGCGCTTCATCAGCGAGTCGCTCTCATGTTCCAGTATCTGGTTAATGGTGTTGGCACCGCCGGTCACGAGCATACCGCCAAGAAAAAGGGTGATGATTTGCCGCCAGATATGCATGTCGGCCCAGGCAAATTGAACATTGGGCGCCATCAGGTAGCCAATAACACTACTGAACACCACCATGCCACTGAGATTGGGCTTTAATAACTGGTTGTAGTCCTTAGCGCGCGCTGCTACTTGCCATCTGGCTTTGATCGGCTCTTCCCGCAACATTAATAGAAAAATAATAGATAAATGAGGCTGCGAAAGTACGATTATTTATGATTTTTTGGGAGGAAATATTGATGTTAAACCGACAATACGGGGATTGGTCGCAGCGAGAATCCACTTTCGCTTTTTTTCGATATTTTTGTAATAAATAGATCTCGAATGGACGCATTAATAAAAATTACTTCTTCCGAATTTAACGAAGATGTATTTAAAAAGATAAAAGCGCTGATTAAGAGTCTGGGGAATGCAGAGATTACTATTGCTGTGAGCAATAAACGCAACGATATATCCCGCCAGGAATCTAAGGATGAATATTGGAACAGGCTCAATAAGTCTGTGCTGGATATTGAACAAGGTAAAGGTACGGTCTTTACTATGGCTGAATTAGATGAATACATACATAAAATGCCCGTTTAATGCGAAAGATTATATTCTCGCCTTCCGCATTAAATGATTTGACATTATTTAAGTCGGGCAATCAGAAACTTGTGTTTAAAGATTTCGAGATCATTACTAATATACAATCTGATCCATTTAAGGGCATCGGCAAACCCGAACCTCTGAAAGGGAATTATAAAGGACTTTGGTCAAGGAGGATAGATGACGAACACAGATTAGTATATAAAGTGAATGACGGTTTTATCGAGATTCACTCTTGTTACGGGCATTATGATCAGTAATTTTGAGCTGTATATTTCCTACGGATTATACTGGTAAGTAGGTATTGTATCACTTACTACCTGCGCAGAGCCAGACACAACAAATGATTTACCGCCCTTCACATTTGGCGGAGAATAAGCACCGTGATAGCCCACAGCAAGTACATAATAATTGCCAACGGTAAGGTCATTAAACGTGGCTACCGGAACCCCATTGCTTAGTGCTACTGTACTGGAATCATCATAGACATTATCTCCGGGCGCATCCAGTGTAGCGTATTTTATATACATCTTGCAGGTATCCAGCAGGCCGCCGTGGTGCTCACCGGTCACATTGATGGTATAGGTGCCACCCTTGCCGCCGCCAGTGATTGTATTGCCCGGCTTGGGCTTACAGCTTTCGCCCGTAATGATCCCAATGAGGAAAATTGCAGAAGTGGTAATCAGCATTTTCATAGTATCAAAATTAATCACTTTTGGTGGAAGTACGTTTCTTAAAGAAGAAATAACGCTGCAATCCTATGTAGTAAAGCGGGTATTGATGAATGAACGATGAGTTAATGAGCGGAAAACCAACAGAGACATCAATACGCAACGATGATTTAATGATCCATTGCAAACCGGGGTTTATATCCACATAATTATCTGCTCTAAGAAATGGTGTGTTCGGGATATGGTCAGTTATTACTCCATCTTGCTGGGTTACCTGCGCTGCGCCATAGCTTCTGCCCAAAAACTCCACGTAAACATTCATATTCGTTTGTTCATAGCTTTTATAATGGCGCGGAAAAAGCAAATAACCAAGCGCAAGGTCATAATTAAATGCGTTGCCGTACTTGATGGTAGTAGGGAATACGCCGCCATATTTATCAAAAGCATTACCCTGGTATTCGGTCGGTATCACTGCGCCCAATGTAACCGTACCTGCAAAGTGCGACTTCAGATAAGTAGTGATGATACCCGCTCCAAAACCGGTATTGTGGGTAAGCAATTCAGGCTCGCCAAGGTGCGACGCTATGCGTACATAAGACCCTTCTCCGTATGCAGCCATCCTGAAGTGGGTATTCTGCCCATCAGAAGAAAGAAAACGATACTGAGCGTAAAGGTCTGTGCCGGCAAAAATATAAGGATTCGGCGTTGCCTGCGGCAGGTTGGCCGACGGTGGTGCGCCGCCACCTGAATGGTCGTGCAGGATAAAGTCAACGGGCAGGTATAAAGAATGGTAGTCGGAAGCTACACCCGTCAGGGTAATAGTCAGGTTCGGTGTAATACCATACATTACTTTGAGTTCTGTTATCTTGCGGACAAGCCCGGATTCACTATAGCTTTCATTGAACAACCTGATGCCCATAGCACCCTTGGGTATTGTACTGGCGGGTAAAGTAAGGTTATATAACTCCTGCGCTTTAATAGAAAGTGAAAGAAAGACAAAAAATAGCAGGGAGCAGGTCTTTTTCATACGGTAATGGTGAGTAAATTTAGGAAATAATAGTAGTTGTCTGTAACTTTATGCTGCAAAACTGACAAGAATCAGTAAATATTGAAAAGACTGGTTGCCATATTCGCCCTTGTGGGTATATTGTTACAAACCTTTAATCAGGTTGTGATACTTGGTCAGTACTATGCCAATAAAGACTACATTGCCAAAAACCTTTGCGAGAACAGGAATAAACCATCTATGCACTGCGATGGTAAATGCTGCCTGAAAAAGAAGCTGGCTAAAGAAGGGAAAGAGCAGGCACCCAATCCCCGCAACCAGAAAAGCGAACAAGTCGTAAACCTGTTTTGCGCGGATACTAAATTTGAAGTAAATCATTTTGCAGCTACTGACGTTCCCAACAAGTATTTTAGCTACAATGATCTGAAGACTTCTTCTTTTCATCATTCCGTTTTCCATCCGCCATCTGCTTAGTGTTTTTTAGTTGATAGGTATTTCGCCCTTAGTGGTGCGGAATGCTGTTACTTATTTAAACTTAAAAACAATTAGCATGAAATTTCTAAAAATATTCCTGCTGTTTATTTGTGGCATAATGGCTTTCCGCAGCTACGCCCAACAAGAAAATACAGATCAGGGAATAAAAATTGATAATACTAATAACGACAACTCGTGTAGTAGTTTCTGTGGCTGCGCGGGCAACGCTCAGGCGCCACTGGGCGTTATGACGGACCACATTCACACAAAGGGTACATGGATGCTGTCTTATACCTACATGAATTCCATGATGAGCGGCAACAATGTAGGCGCTGATAAAGTAAGCGACAACACTGTTTATAAGAACTATATGATGGCGCCGGAGACCATGAGTATGCAAATGCACATGCTGATGGCTATGTATGGCGTCACCGACCGGCTAACCGTGATGGCCATGGGCGGATACATGGTGAATAACATGAGCATGAATATGGACTCAAAAGGAGGATATATGTTTATGAACGGCTCATGGATGTATATGCCCGCCGGAACAAACATGGGTATGCAAACCACGTCTTCCGGGATTACAGACACAAAAGTCTCCGCGCTCTATAACTTTTCAGGTATCGCTGCTCAACGCATCATTGGCAGCATCGGAATCAGCCTGCCCACTGGCAGTATAAAAGAGACGGGTACAACGATACTAGGCGATAACCAGCGCCTGGCCTATGATATGCAGACCGGTACCGGTTCTGTGAGCATTGACCCGGACATTACTTATGCCCGGAAATACGGCCAGTTTTACTGGGGGGCAAATGCAGGGGCTGATGTAAAGCTCAATTATAATTCATTGGGGTATAAAGATGGGAATGTGTATCACGCTACAGCATGGGCTGGGTACCAGGTTCTGCCCTTCCTGAGTGCGACACTCAGAGCCGAAGATGTTCATGCAGATGTCATCTCAGGCGTTGATCCGGTTGTTGCAAATGTGATCTACCAGGAAAATGACCCCACTACAAAAACGGGCAATTATGGTGGTACCTGGATGAATGTATATGCAGGCCTCAACTTTTACCTGATGAAGCCGGTGCTGGAGCATTTCCGCATAATGGCCGAGTATGGTATGCCTGTATATCAGAACCTGAATGGCACACAGACGGCCTTAAAATCAACCCTGCTCGCCGGGCTGCAATATTCTTTCTAAACGATGTGCCGCACTTCATAAGTGCGGCACATCTTGCTGGCTGTATGCCGCACCTCAAAGGTGTGAGGCATCTAACTTACCAAACAAATTTCTCAAACAAACTTCAATGAAAATTATGAAAAAACATACAATAGCCGTCCTTTCACTGATGGTAATAATAATTTCTCTTATGTCCCTAGGCATGACTTCCTGCAAACCTAAAAAGAACAACACATCCGATTCTGCTTCTTTTCTTTTTCATTTTCATACCCAGATCATCGACAGCACAATAGGCGGTAATACGGATGGCTACGACAGTAATACCACCGGCTCTTTTAACTATAGCCCCTGGTGTTTCGATTCACTCGGCAGGCGGATTAAATTATTGGTGCCGCAGTTTTTCGTCTCTAACATTATACTGGTAAATGCAAATGGAAATATGTTAAGCCTGAACAATGTAGTGCTTTTGAAAGGCCTGGACAGCGAAGACTATTACCTATGCAAGGTGCCGGTTGGCACTTATGTTTCTGCGTCGTTCACAGTAGGGCTTAGTAACGCTGATAATGTTACCGCGCCTGCTACAAATTTTATTACCGATGGGGTTCCTTATCCCTTACAATCCAGCATGTGGAATGGGGCCAGTTATTACGGTATGGTGGTAACTGGTGCATACGATCCGGTATCAACGGATACTGCGGTGAGTCCATCCGGTACCATTCCTTTTAGCTTTCAAATACCAAACAGCCTGACCACAGCAACTCAGGTGACACTGCCGACCAGGGGCACTGCGGCGTATCCGGTTTACGTTGCAACTGCCGGAAGCACAAATTATATACACGTTCTTTGCGACTATGGAAAGCTGCTATCCGGTATTAATTTACAGACAAGCAACCAGACTTCAGTGAATCCGCTTATTGCTGACTCTCTTGCTGCCAGGATCCCGAATATGTTCAGGTATGAGGAATAAGAGAAACATTGCTGTTGCCATCTCGGCCATACTGTTTAGTATGGCCGAGATGGTTTCATGTACCCATGCCAGCCAGGTGCCAACAATAAGCTTCAGTAAGGATATCTTTCCTATACTTAAAGCTAGTTGCGTTCTTAATAGCGGCTGCCATTTAGGCGGCAATGGCGTGAACCAGGATGTGAACCTGGATAGCGCCTTTGCTTACAATACTATAATTGTAAAGAAACTGGTATCAACAACTAATCCGCCGGCCAGCCTGCTATATACCGAAGTGCGCTCCAATGAAATGCCGCCGCCGCCTATCCCGCCCATGTCTGCAAGCCAGCAGGCGCTGATATTGTATTGGATACAGCAGGGGGCGCGGAATAACTAGACGGGCTACATCATTACATGATAAACCTTTACTGCAGGGCTGCCGCACTTATCATTCATGTGGGCTTCGACTTTTTTGAAGTCATTTTTTTGAAGGTATTTTTTGCCAATGAATTTTAGCTTTATCGTGCCTTTAAGCGGCTCCTTGGGTGCATCGGTAAATACATATTGGTCGCCATTGTAGTTAAAGCAGGAGCCGGAGGTAACAACCGAATTGTCCACATGCAGGTCTGCCTGCAGGTAACGAACAGAGAACCCTGCATTAACTACCGCCTGGGCAATCTTATCAATATCCGCCTTCTTATTTTTCTTAAGGACTATTTTACCCTCGGTATGCTCCAGGTTCATTTGCACATCGGCAACAAAATCCAGCTTCCGTATGCTCATTTCTACGGTGTGCGAACATTGCGAACAGGTAAGGCCGTTTACACCTATATAGACGTTTTCAAACTGAGCGCTGGCGCTGCCGGCAGAGCCAATAAGAAACAGCAGGGCAGATATAGCTTTGAATAATGTTGGTTTCATAAAGGCTTATTTCTATTCATAAAATTAAGCATTGCAAACTAAACGGTATCATAAAGAATATAAAAACGGTATCTTCATACTTTGGTTTATTTGATGCAATATGGAAAATCTGCCCACGCCGATCCTCGGCGAAATTACAGCCTTTACGATCACAACGCCTGACCTGGATAAGTCGCTCGCCTATTACCAGATGCTAGGGTTCAAAGAACTCTACCGCGCCGACTGGCCGTTTCCGTGGATACAAATAACAGATGGCGTCTTGCTCATCATGCTTCGCAAAGACACTCAGCCATACATAGCGCTCACCTACTACGTAAAAGATATAAATAGCGTTGTAGCTGATCTTGATAGGAAAGGCATTTCATTTACCTACCGTGCTAAGGATGCTGACCCCGTTAAGCGTTTCGTTTTTCAATCTCCCGACAGGCTAACTATAAGTTTGGTAAATATCATTGAAGGTTTTTCTCAGCCGCCCGGCCCCGGCATGCTTGCTATGCCGCAGCAGGACTTCTTTAACCCGGAGAAATACGTAAACAAGGTGTGCGGCCTTTTCGGTGAGTTTGCACATCCGGTTGCTGATCGTGAAAAGTCCATAGCATTTTGGGAGCTACTCGGTTTTAAAGCTATATCAAAGTTCACCGCTCCCTATCCCTGGGCCATACTTTCCGATGGGCTAAGTATAGTAGGTGCGCACCAGACAGACAGTTTCAATCACCCGGCGATGACTTTCTTTGCGGCTGATATGAAGGATAAAATAGACAAGCTGAAAGCGGCGGGATTAACCAGTTACACCGAAAAAGGAACAGCGAGCATTGTGCTCACTACGCCGGAACAACAACACATCAATCTGTTCAAACTGGGAATGTAAAATGGAATTGGGTAGAAACATAAAACAGGTGATAATTGAAACGGAAAGACTGTTGCTGAAAGAGTTTGGCCCTGAGGTGCAGCAAACGATGTTTACAACCTGGACAGATACGGAGATAATGTCGGAACTGGGCTTGAAGACTATAGAGGAACTGGAAGCCGAAAAGGAAAAATTCCGGCTTGGTATGACCACATACAGAATGTCGTTCAAATCCTTTTTGCTGGTGGAAAAGGAAACCGGCAAGACAATTGGGAGGTGTGGGTTCCATGATTGGTATGCGATGCACTCAAGGTCTGAGCTGGGTTACAGGATGTCGGATGAGGTTGCAAAAGGTAAAGGCTTTATGACCGAAGCGTTGCGGGCAGTAGTAAGGTATGGATTTGAAGAAATGAAGCTGAACAGGATGCAGGCATTTATCAGCCCGGAGAATATTCCATCGCTGAAATTGATAAAGCGTGCGGGGTTTACGGAAGAAGCCAGGTTGCGGTCCCACTATTTTTATAATGGTAAAATGGAAGATTCGATTTGCTTTGCGCTTTTAAAGGATGAATATAAAGGGTCTTAACCACCGGGAAACATATAGCAGGACTGGCAGGGTTTTTGTGATTTTTTTTTAAAACGACCTATGAAGAAACTATTACTTTTTATCGCTTTTGTACTGTTTCTTTTTTCCTGTAAAAAAGAAAGCAACACCAATCCGGAAACCTTACCCAACAGCTACAGCGACCAGGCGCTTGGCAAGTCGGCGAATGATATGCTGAGCGATGTTAAGTACACTACGCTCAATATACAGGTGCAGTATATGCCCGGCTATGAGCTGGAAGCTACAACAATAACCAATCTCACTACATACCTCGGCAGTCTTTGCAATAAGCCTGGAGGGATCAACATCACGCAGACTCAGATCGCTGCAAATGGCAATACATTTACGGTGGACTCTGCTGCTATTACTGAGCGGATAAACCGCACCGCATATACCAGCGGTAATGCCATCGCAGTGTATATTTTGGTCACGGATGGTTTTGATACGTCATTGACCACTCTTGGTTTTGCTTACCGCAATACGTCCATTTGCCTTTTCGGTAAAGATATCTTTACCAACTCCGGCGGGATAGGGCAGGTGTCTCGTGTGGCGCTGGAAACAAGCGTGCTGGAGCATGAGTTCGGGCATATTATGGGCTTGGTAAACCTGGGCACACCCATGCAGGTCTTTCACCAGGATACGGTGCATGGCAACCATTGCAATAATACACACTGCCTCATGTATTATGCTATTGATACCCATACGGGACTGGGAATGTCAGGACTGAACACTGTGCCGGTGCTGGATAGTAATTGCCTTAACGACCTTCATGCGAACGGGGGAAAATAAACATCTTAGTTTATGTCCAGCCCTAGTGTGAAACCCGCAGCTGGCTTACCTTGGTATATCCACCGGTTATTGTACTTGTCCAGCAGGAAGTCAGGGCCAAATGAAATGCCGAACGTAAAATTTTGTACCGCCAGGTTTGCTGCTACTCCTGTTATCAGTATCATCCCTTCATACTGCAGGTCGGTTTGGGGTATCCTTAGCGAATTTTCATCTACCAGCGTATTGCCTATGCCTGCACACAGGCCCGCGCTATAGCCAATGTGTTTTACTTTTTGTTTGTACAGGTTCAGCGGAGTGCGCCTATAATTCACCTTGTAGGCATCTATGCGGTAGCCGCCGAAAACCGCTCCGTTAAAGTTTGTGGTAAGTTGGTTGGGCAAGATATATTGAGCAGGCCTGAATTTAAGAGGGATTGTCATCACATCCACATCGAACGAGGGCCTGTAGAAAACATGCGAGACCTTATTGTCTTTGAATTTTTTCTGCATTGGGGTGTAGTTCGTCCGCTGGCTGGATATTATTGCGGTAGAGTCTTTGAACTGCTTCACCGGGAATACCGCGATCGTATCGTCATCCACTTTCAGCACATAAACCCGGTGGTGTGAGAATCGCTTTGTCTGGTAGATCCCATCGTTGAATTCATATTTCGAATTTTCGTGCATCATGGTGCAGCTACCCAGGGCGGCGAACACACAGATCAGCAAAATAAAAGAAGGCATTTTATTCATCATTATACAAATTGTTTTTCTGCTGGTGGCCAATGGTTTATCCAAACTTAATAAAAACAGTGCCAATTAGTATCATTGCGATCTTCTTGTTAATTTTGGCGCAACAACAAATCATTATAAATGTCGCAAAGTAAGTTAATCACCATGGATGAGTTTACTATCCAGGAAACCCGGAAATTCCCGCAGGCAACGGGTGACTTGTCTGCCATACTCCGTGACCTTGGCCTTGCGGGCAAGGTGATCAATAACCAGGTGCGCCGTGCCGGCCTTGTGGACATACTGGGCAAGCAAGGCGCCACCAACGTGCAGGGCGAAGAGCAGATGAAGCTGGATGTTTTTGCCAATGATACCCTTATCAACATTCTGCAAAACTGCACCGAGTGCGCAGGCATAGGCTCTGAAGAAAACGACGACCATATTTCATATATGGATACTTTCTCGGCTAACTCCAAATACGTTGTGCTTTTTGATCCACTCGATGGTTCATCTAATATAGATGTGAACGCACCTATAGGCACCATCTTCGCGATATACCGCCGGGTGAGCGAGCTGGGCAAGCCATGCACCGATGCTGATTTTCTGCAGCCGGGCAAAAACCTGATGGCTGCGGGCTATATCATCTATGGCTCCAGCACTATGATGGTATATGCCACAAGGCTGGGTGTAAATGGGTTTACACTCGAACCATCTATAGGCGAGTTCTGCCTCTCTCATCCTAATATGAAGTGTCCGGAGAACGGCAAAATATACTCGCTGAACCAGGGCAACAGCATAAAATACTCTGATGGTATGCAGGCCTACCTGAAATACTGCATGGAGCACAACAAAGAAGATGGCCGCCCGCTCACGCAACGCTATATAGGCTCTATGGTAGCAGACATGCACCGTACGCTCATAAAAGGCGGCATATTCATGTACCCGGCAGACAAGAGCAGCCCCAACGGCAAACTGCGCCTGCAATACGAGTGCAACCCGATGGCCTTCATCGTAGAGGCTGCAGGCGGCAAGGCTACCAGCGGC
Source organism: uncultured Bacteroidota bacterium (assembly GCA_903887415.1). Taxonomy (GTDB): domain Bacteria; phylum Bacteroidota; class Bacteroidia; order Chitinophagales; family Chitinophagaceae; genus Nemorincola. The sequence goes on from CAISPO010000037.1 coordinate 270,788, forward strand.
ACCGAAAACATTCTCGACATCACCCCCGCTGAACTTCACCAGCGTGTACCTATTTTCATTGGGTCAAAGAACATGGTGAATAAGGTGATGGAGTTTGCGGCGGCGCCAATTTGACAATTTGGTAATTCGACAATTAGAAAATGCATGTAGTTTATATAATGCCCTGTATTTTGCGATGCAGGGCATTTACCTGAATTGAATAGACGAGTATGGAAAATATAGAAAATGAGGATCTGGAAGATTACCTGATGCTGCAATTGCTGCGGCTGACAAAGACAATGAAACTATTTCTGCAGATGAATTCAGAAAAGAGATAAAAAAATGGAAGTAAAGACAGTGCGGTAAGGCGTAGTGTTTTTTGTATATTTATTCAAAAATAGTACAAAAAAACCACGGCTTCATCACCAGCATCTACATCTGGGAGAGGAAGTACCGGGACCGCAACATTGCAAATATACGCAATCTGATTGCATGCTGAGTGGGCTCAATAGCAATCCTCACTTCAACGGTGCCAACGCCACCGAAGCATCATAGTAGCATTAAAGCCCGGAACATACTTTCCACACTAACTGATATTTTCCTTTACTTTGGCGTGAAATTACTACTATGCTTCAATTTGAGCGGTTTACGCTGGATAATGGATTACGGGTGCTGGTACATGAGGATAAGGCTACGCCTATGGCGGCCATGAATATACTCTATGATGTGGGTGCGCGGGACGAGGAGCCGCAGCGCACCGGCTTCGCGCATTTGTTTGAACACCTGATGTTTGGCGGCAGTGTGAACATACCGGAGTATGACGAGCCCCTGCAGATGGCGGGCGGCGAGAACAATGCCTATACCACCAACGACATCACCAACTACTACATACAACTGCCGCTGAAAAACCTGGAAACGGCGTTCTGGCTGGAGAGCGACCGTGTGCTGTCGCTGGCGTTCAGCGAGAAAAGCCTGGATGTGCAGCGCAAGGTGGTGAGCGAGGAGTTCAAAGAGCACTACCTGAACAAGCCATATGGCGATGCATGGCATATACTGCGTGTGCTGGCCTACAAGACGCATCCCTACATGTGGCCTACCATAGGCAAGGATCTGAAGCAGATAGAAGAGGCCCACCTGGATGAGGTGAAGGCGTTCTTCTTCCAGCATTACCGGCCGCTGAATGCCGTGATGTGTGTGGCCGGGAATGTCTCGGTGGAGCAGGTGAAGGAGCTGTCGCAAAAATGGTTTGGCGGCATAGAGGCTGGGGAAAAATGTGTGCGCCACCTGCCCGCGGAGCCCCGGCAGGAAGAGGCCCGTGAGCAGACGGTCTATGCGGATGTACCGCTGGATGCGCTGTACAAGGCATGGCATATAGCAGGCCGCCTTACACCCACTTATTATGCGTCTGACCTGATTACGGAGATCATGGGTAGCGGGCTGTCGTCGAGGCTATACCAGCGTTTGGTGAAGGAGGAGCAACTATTCAGCCAGATCAACTGCTATCACACAGGTAGTCTCGACCCTGGCCTGCTGGTAGTGGAAGGAAAAATAAGAGAAGGAAAAGATATAGCGGCAGCCAATGAAGCGGTGGAGCGGGAAATGAAGAAACTTGCGGCCGAAGGTGTAAGTGATAGCGAGTTGCAAAAGTCGAAAAACAAAATAGAGGCGATGATCGCCTTTGAAGATATGAGCCTGCTGAGCCGAGCCAATAACCTTGCATTTTATGAGCTGATGGGCGATGCAGAACTGATAAACCAGGAGTGGGGCAAGTACCAGGCAGTTACCGCACATTTTTTGCAGGATACAGCGAAGGAGATTTTTAGGGAAGGGAATTGCAATACTTTGTTTTATAGGAAAAAGCAATAATTTTTTAAAAATCCAAAGTTGAAAATCCAAATTCCAAGGTGCAACGTTGAACAATGATTTTGCAACGGGATCTTAATTGCATTAAAAGAGTATTGGAATTTGGAATTTTATTTTTGGAATCTACCTCCTTGGAATTTGGAATTTTATTTTTGGAATTTAGCATATCTATGTCAGCATTTACAGAGAATGGTTTTGATAACCGGGTGACCCGGCTTTTTCGTATCCGTTACCCTATTATCCAGGCGGGCATGATCTGGGCTTCTGGCTGGCGGCTGGCTTCCGCGGTGAGCAATGCCGGCGGGCTGGGTATAATAGGGGCGGGGAGCATGTACCCCGATGTGCTGCGGGAGCATATACAAAAATGCAAGGAGGCCACAGACAAGCCTTTTGCAGTGAATGTACCGCTGCTATACCCGGATATTGATAAGCATATAGCCATTATCATAGAAGAAAAAGTACCTATTGTTTTTACCTCTGCAGGCAATCCGAAAACGTGGACCGCAAAGCTGAAGGAGCAGGGTATCGTAGTAGCCCATGTGGTATCCAGCGCGAAGTTTGCAAAGAAATGCCAGGATGCAGGTGTGGATGCAGTGGTGGCAGAGGGCTTTGAAGCAGGTGGACATAACGGCAGGGAAGAGACTACCACGCTCTGCCTGATACCTGCGGTAAGGGATGCTATAACTATACCGTTGATTGCGGCAGGCGGCATTGCTACCGGGCGGGCCATGTATGCTATGATGGCGCTGGGGGCTGAAGGGGTGCAGATGGGCAGCCGGTTTGTAGCCACGCCCGAGGCATCGAGCAATGCGGCCTTCAAAGAAGCGGTGGTAGCAGCCAACGAAGGCGACACCATAGTAACACTGAAGAAACTGACCCCGGTGCGGCTTATTAAAAATCAATTTTACCAGGCGGTGCAGGATGCTGAAAACAAAGGAGCATCTGTTGAGGAACTAGAGAACCTGTTGGGTCGCGCCCGGGCAAAGCAAGGTATGTTTGAAGGCAATATTGCCGAAGGTGAGCTGGAGATAGGGCAGGTGAGTGCTATTATCAAAGATATAAAACCCGCAGGCGAAGTAGTAAACGATGTCTGGAATGAGTTTATAAACACCTGCCATTCGCCATTTATGCATTAATACCAGAGTCTGCCAACCAATTGGCATCCCGATGCTGTCTTATTTATTGGCGATACAAATAGAAAATATAAAAGAATATTTTGTTACATGTATAATGCCGATGGTATTCATATTGAATTAAGAAAATAAAGATAGATCGTTTCGTTTTAAAATGATATATTTGTATTGTATTTTTATACCACATCCTGAATGGGGCGTGGAAACAATTGCTGCGAGTTTATGAAAAAATTTTTACCCTTAATCATAGCTATACTTATCACTAATACTGTATTTGCACAACTGCCGCTTACCGGCCTGGTAGCTTGGTATCCGTTCTGCAATGATTTTACAGATCATAGTGGCAATGGCTATGACCTTGCAAACTCCGGCACTGCTGTTCCCACAACCGACCGCTTTGGCAACCCAAATGACGCATTCCTGTTCAACGGTGGCCCGGCAAGTGAGCTAAGCTATACAGCGCCATTTGCTTCAGCCGGGGACTTTACCTATTCATGCTGGATAAACCCTGTTTCTGCGCAGACTTCCGTTATCTGGTATAATGGGAACCCTACTGTTGACGGATTCGGCCTTTATATGAATAATGGTACGCTGGGTGCGGCCGGCACGAATGTTGAGGTAGTATTTGGGGGCGGAATTGGGCAGTTTTTGAGTACATCGGTTACTTTGAATACATGGCACCACCTATATCTGTCAAAAAATGGCGGCGCCTTCCGTTTTGAGATCGACGGCGCTCCCGCGGGTGTCACTGGCTTCTTTACCGCCCCGCCTACTTATGCCACTCCCACGGGCCAGTTTACAATCGGACAGGATTACACAAGCGCCGGCACAAGCGGCTTTGATGGGAGTATTGATGATATGCTGATATATAACCGGTACGTTACGGGTGCAGACAGTGCCGCAATAGATCACTTCAACCCGGATATTGCACCTTTCACCCTTGGCATTTTGTCTGCCGACACCGGAATATGTGGAAACTCAATTACCCTTACTCCTTCTCCTTATTTTGATACCAGTGTCTATCAGTATTCCTGGAACACCGGCGCCACCACCGTCTCCATTACCGCTGGTGTTTCTCCTGAACCGGGCAACTACTACACCCTAACGCTTTCCAAGCCATATGGCTGCATTTTGGCCGCCAGCGCTCACCTGCACCGGACGGTAGTTGCTATTGATCTTGGTGGGCCGTCTGTGAACTTTTGCGCAACTCCGGGAGCAGCTTTTGCAGGTACATTAAATCCCACGCCGGTTGCCGGTGAAACCTACTTATGGAATACTGGTGATACTACAGGTTCGTTGCCTATAGCTGTTTCCGGCAGTGGTACATATTCGGTAACCGTTGACAGTGCTGGATGTACTGGCAGCGCTTCGATCATTGTGACCGTAAATCCGCTGGTTTTAGTAAACATTGGTCCGGACACCATTTCCTGTAATGGTTCGCCTATAACATTGCAATCCAGTTACACGTATCCGCCTACTGCCATATACCAATGGGGTGGGTCTTCGCCGCTGATCGGTGGCACTACCTTGCCGGTTTATACAACCTCGGTATCAGGCACATTCTGGCTTACCGTTACCAACAATGGTTGTATTGGCTCCGACACTGCGCTCATCGGCGTTGTATATGATTCATTGGTATTAAATACCCAGGACACAACCATATGCAAAGGAGGGTCTGTTCAGATAAGAGCGCATGGTAATCCGTTTGCCACTGACGCCTGGACACCGACCGCCGGTATTGCATCCGGCTTTAGCGTTAACCCCCTTATTACACCGGATACTTCGGCCTGGTACCGAGTGGTGGCATCGCTCAGCGGCTGCCATGTTATGGATTCGCTTTACATCACTGTGCAGCCGGTTCCTACTGTTTACATAGGGGGCAATAAAAATGTATGCCGGGGGGATACGCTGCATATAACAGCCCTTGTTACGCCCACTTGGTACACCCACTATATCTATACCTGGACACCTGGTATTAACCTGGATCATTCTGTAACTACAGCCTCCGATTCTACCCTGGCCACTGTAATATTTACAGCAGGAGATACAACGGACCTCATACTTACCGTTTCCACGTCTGCGGGTTGTTTCGGGGTTGATTCCGCAGAACTTATGGTGCATACACCGGCACGCACTAAATTCACTGACTCGTTCTTATGCCCGGGTGATTCGCTGGTATTAAATCCGTTTGCAATTGCGGGGGACAGTTATGTGTGGCATCCCGGTACGTATCTGAGCGATTCAACAGCAGCGCAGCCCATTGCAAAACCGATCAACGGCGAGCAATACTGGATACAAAGTACGGACCGGTACGGATGCCATGATACCATGTTCGACAATATCAGGGTATTCCCCAATGCGGTTATCTACCTGGGTGATTCCGTGACGCTATACCCGGGAGAGACCTACCAGATTTCTCCGCAAACCAACTGCGTGGCGTTTTCATGGAGCCCCCCGCTTGGCCTCAGCGACACGTCAATATCAAATCCTATAGCATCGCCTTCAGTCAGCACGAAATTTATTGTTAAGGCAAGTACAGAGTGGGGATGTAAGACCTCCGATTCCATTAATTTCCATATTGACCCAACAGCGTTGGTTGCGTTGCCAAATGCGTTTACTCCAGGCACGTCCGGTATAAATAATTATTTCACCATACTTACAAGGGGCGCTGTGGAAATACATTACTTCCGCATCTTCAATCGCTGGGGCAATAAAGTGTTTGAAACAAACAATATCAGTTCGGGATGGGATGGCACCTTCAATGGCAAGCCCCAGCCTTTTGATGTGTATGTATATGATGTGGAAGCGGTAACTAATGAAGGGGTTATCTTCCACACCACCGGCAATGTAACGTTGATAAGGTAGCTATATTGAAGAATTATGACTAATCGCCCGTTAAACCATGAAACGCTTCCTGTTCTTTTTGTTGTTAATTATCCTGTCTCATAGGGGCGGAGCGCAAAGTTTTTCACCGCCTGTAGGGATTGCGGTTTCAACAGGCGCGGGTTCGTGGAATATGACGCCTGCCGCCGCCTGCACAGGCGCTTATCTTGCCAGCGCCATTTGGGCGACTACACCGGTTGATTTCAATAATGCTTTCACGCTGACTTTCCAGATGAGCGATGACATTGTTCTCGGCAGCGGCGCGGACGGTATATGTGTGGCATTTGGGCAAAACCTCACAGCAACATCAGTAAACGGTACCGCCGGTTATTTGGGCTACTATAATGCGGATACATCTGCTCCCAATGCCCAGTTTCTCCAGTCTTTTGCAGTTGAATTTGATATATTCAATGATTACCCGATCGTAAATGATCCGTCAGGCTTGCCGGACCATACGATGATATCAAGGGATGGCAACCCATACCACACTACTCCTGGAGGTGCACCTGTACAAATAAGGCCATCAGGCGCAGGTATCAAGGATGGGCTTTATCATAACTACACCATTCACTGGTGTCCGGACAGTACACGGCTGCAGGTTTATTATGAGGATACCCTGCGCCTTACAAGTGTTTTTGATTACCGCACTGTGTTTAGCGGTACTGCGATAGTAAATTGGGGCATAACCTCGGGTATCGGTAGTTCCTGCAGCGATCAGTTGATACGCAATATAGTCTTAACGCCTGGCACGTGTAGCCCTTCAAGCGCATGCCTTACCAATTCGTTGATCATTAATACCGGTTACAATCCTATTACTACCGTAGCAATACCTGGTGGGGCAAATGGTGCTCCCGCTGTTCCTGATCCGCACTGGACACTTACTGCGGTTTCTCCCGGTGTGGCAGCCGCAATTGCCGTTACACCTATTACAGGCCTTGTTGAAGTAGCACCCGGCGCCAGTGCTGACGTCATCACTAACGTCGGGGCATGGGCTGTCAATCCTGCGGGCAACCCGGGCGGATGGATAAGCTGCCTTAATTCAAATACTTATTACACATCGGGCACAGGTACCATCCCTTACAATATGACGCTGGGGCGCTCATTCCGCATGTGTTCCGACGACAGCATAAAGATCACTTTTTATGTTGCTAACGATAATTATATCCCTGCTACAAATATTGATGGTGTGCCGCTTGGGTTCTCGCAGCCGGCAATAGCTTCAACCACTTTTTATTCCACTTATGCGTTTTATACGCAGACTGTTTTTCTTACAGCCGGTACGCATACATTTAATGTAGAGGTGGCCGACTATGATGATGCTACCACAGATGGCTCCAACCCTACCGGCCTCGACCTGTATGGTACGGTTGCCTCTGCATCGGGATTGAACTCACTCGTGTCTGAAAGTTCAGCAAGCTGCGCTGCCTACGTTTGTGAGACAGTCTGCAATACACTTACTATGCCGGATTCCGTGCACCTTTGTCCGGGCGATACTTCCACACTTTATGCCGTTATGTCCGGCCCTGATTCTATTATTTCTTATGCTTGGTCTCCGGCAACGGGCTTGTCCAGCACCACGATACTGGATCCCGTGGTTACTGCTATTACTTCCGGCTGGTACTATCTTACTGTCCAGTCTGTACTGCCCTTTAACCTTGTGGTGAACGGCGATTTCAGTGCGGGCAATACCGGATTTACCAGTTCTTATACTTACTCACCACCGCCAAGCACTACCCTGGTTGAAGGGGATTATTCTGTTTACACGGATCCTCATGGCGTGCATACGGGTTTCACCACTATGGGCGACCACACCACAGGCACCGGCAATATGATGATCATAAACGGTGGCCCCACCGCGTCTTCAGTATGGTGCGAAACTGTCCCCGTCACGCCAAATACTAACTATGATTTTTCTGCATGGTTTGCCGATTGCTCTTCTGTTACAGTTGGGGTAGATGTGCCTATTCTTCAGTTTATGGTGAATGGTGTTTTGCTGGGAACGCCAACTTCTGTAACTGCGCCCCCGGGTACCTGGGTCAATTTCTTTTCTACCTGGAATAGCGGAATCAGTACTTCTGCTACCATATGTATTTATGATGAAACCACCGCTGCCTCCGGAAATGACTTTGTGATCGATGATATCTCCTTCAACCAGATATGCGTTGCTTTGGATAGCGAGTATGTAAAGATCAACACCCCGGATACTACCTATGGCAGCAGGGATACAAGCGTGTGTGCAACCGTAGGTCCCATAACCCTCACCGGGCCGGGCGGTTATGCAGGCCACGTCTGGAGTACAGGCGCTACTACTGCAACGATTACTGTGGACACAAATGGGACTTATTGGGTCGTTGATTCAAATTCCTGCGCGATATTTATCGATACATTCCATGTAACCTTTGTTGTGCCGGATACGGCTACTACTCATGTGTTAGATACGGTCTGCGCGTCCCTTGGCAGTTTGACATTGTCCGCGCCCGCCGGCTTCGTTAGCCCGGTCTGGAGCACAGGGGCTACAACCTCCACGATAGTGGTCACAGCCGCCGGTTCTTACTGGGTGCTTTATACTTCCAATTGCGCTACTTCTGTGGATACATTCGATGTATTCTTTAAA
>CAISPO010000038.1 GCA_903887415.1 uncultured Bacteroidota bacterium
ATTAAATCCAGAATTTGGCGCAGTAACGGTTTGTTATTATTTTTACTACGTTTGAATAGCCCCATATTTTTGTGTTTTGGTCGTTCTTAACCAAAGGTATGGCCGCTATTCAGGCAAAAAAGTTTCGGATAGTTGTGAAATGATTGCTATGAAATGGATAATAAAACTCCTGCTGATATTATTTGCCGTTTTTGAATGCGGAGACTTGTATGCGCAGAAGAAGCAGGAGGAGCTCATTGATTCTATGTTGGCAGTAATGCCAAAACAAAAAGAAGATACTAATAAAGTAAAGTTGCTAAAGGAAATAATATCAGGTTATTACAAATCAGACTTTGCTGTTGGCATTAAATACGCAACACAGGGATTGCAGCTGGCCGAAAAATTAAATTGGAAAAAAGGAATTGCAACGATGAATTATTGCCTTGGCTTTGGGTATCAAAATAAATCAGATTTTTCGCAGGCGTTAGCTTATTACGCAAAAGGATTGAAAATATTCGAAGAGGCCGGCGATAAAGGGGGTATAGCAGATGGTAATGCCAATCTTGGCAATGTTTATAACAATCTGAACGAGGATACGAGAGCGCTTGAGTATTATGATAAAGCATTAAAAACTGATGAGGAGATCGGGAATAAAAAAGGGATTGCCTCTATAACCGGTAATATTGGGCATCTTCACCAAAAACACGGTAAAATCACCGAAGCCATGACCTGCTATTTGAAAGCCTTAGCTATAGATGAAGAAGAGGGCAATAAACCGGGGGAAGCTTTGATCAATGGCAATATTGGCAATATTTATCTTGGCCAGTGCAATTACCCAAAGGCATTGGAATACTTTTATAAAGTCTTAAAGACCGGGGAAGAAACTGGAGATAAAGGCTGCACTGCAAGAGGGGCTAGTTGCCTCGCTAATGTTTATGAATCCGAAAACGACGATCCAAAAGCGCTGGAATATGATTTTAAATCTCTGAAATTATACGAAGAGCTAGGAAACAAAACTAAGATCGCATTAGTTACTGGTAATATCGGTGTTATTTATGAAGACCAAAAGGATTATCCTAAAGCATTGGATTATTACTTCAAAGCTTTGGCGCTTTATCAGGCCCTTGATGAAAAACCAGGCTTGGCGCGGACAACAGGCAACATTGGCAATATTTATATGCTCCAGAAAAATAACATTCTGGCGCTACAATATGAACTTGAGGCTCTAAGAATAGACGAAGAAATAAATGACAGGTACAATACTGCGGTGGAACTGCAATTTATTGGCACTGCTTACCTGGCGTTGGTTACAGACACACCGGCTCCTCCGGACAGGGGTACAGTCATTACTATTGCGAATGGGTCAAATTCCCTGCCCCATGTAGTAATACCTGCAGGCAAGGCTGCCCGCCTGGACAAAGCCATTGACTACCTGCAGAAAGGGTTGGTAACTGGTAAAGAAATGCACACCCCCAATGTTATGCAGGAGTTTTATAAAAACCTGGCAACAGCGTACAAATTGGCTGGTGATTATAAAAGATCGCTGGCAGCATATGAAAATTACATGGTTGTCAGGGATTCTATTTTCTCGAAAGAAAATGAAGACAAGTTACTTAAGACAACTATGGAGTATGATTATGACAAAACGCATTTTGCCGATAGTATGCAGCGTATGGCATCTCAACAAAAAAAGGACGCTGAAGCGGCATTAAAATTCCGGCACCAGCGCACCCTCACCTACTTTGGGCTGGGCGGTACACTGATTTTAGCGTGCCTTTCTTTTTTCATCGTTAAGGAACGCCGGAAATCTGAGAACTTACTGCTTAACATTTTACCATCTAAAGTAGCTGCAGAATTAAAAGAAAAAGGATATTCGGCGGCCAAGCATTTCAACAATGTAACCGTAATGTTCACTGATTTTGTCAGCTTCACCACTGCTAGTGAGCGTCTCGGCCCGCAGGAGTTAGTGGATGAACTCCATGCCTGTTTCAAAATTTTTGATGATATAATGGCCCGTAATCACGTAGAAAAAATAAAGACCATAGGCGATGCTTACCTGGCGGTTAGCGGCCTGCCTGCAGCAGATGCTAACCATGCCGAAAATGTGGTAAATGCCGCCCTTGAGATCGCGGTATTCATGCACGACAGATATGCGAAAATGGGTGACAAGACTTTCCAGGTGCGGCTGGGCATACATAGCGGGAATGTGGTTGCCGGCATTGTAGGGATCAAGAAATTCGCCTACGATATATGGGGCGATACCGTGAATATTGCCGCGCGAATGGAGCAAAACAGCGAACCCGGAAAGATCAATATATCAGAATCGACCTACCACCTTGTAAAGGAAAAATTTGATTGCGAATATCGCGGCGAGATAGAGGCCAAAAACAAAGGGCATTTGAAAATGTATTTTGCAGGTGCCAAAAAGGTTGCCTGATAAACGTGCTTCACAGCACATGTCACTTTTGGTATTTCTTATCATACCGCACAAAAAACGCTATCCATACAGACCTGGCCAAACGCTGTATGGGCGGCTGCAGCAAGATAAGTAATGCGGCATTCAGCCCCAGCCACCACCATATTCTATTGTCGCGGACAGACATACCAACTGTGAACCACCACAAAATAAACGTGATCCCGCTAAATAGAACAGTAAGCCCGTAGCTTACAAATCCAGTACCAAAATAGAAGCCTGTTTGCAATTCGAATTTCTGCCCGCAAACCGGGCAGGCATCAGGCATTTGCATTGTGCTCCTGAGGTCGTAAGGGTTGGGGTTAGTAAACAAGTTGCCCTGCCTGCAGTGCGGGCATTTGTTGGCAGCTACGCTCCATAGCAGGCCGGGATGTGAATGTGCGGTAGTCATAACATTTGTTTTAACCAGCATTGCCGGAAGCCTTTCTGAATTCTTCCGGCGTTAGCTGGGTGTTCTTTTTGAAAAATTTTGTAAAATGGGAATTATCGGAAAAGTTTAGTTGCAGCGCGACCTCTGATATACCCAGGCCTGCATTTATCAGCAGCCTTTTTGCCTCAAGCAGTATTCTGTCCCTTATCATTTCCCCCGCCGGCTTGCCCATGAGGTCTTTACATAGTGCGTTCAGGTGATTGGGGGTTATATACAGCATGGCGGCATAATCTTTCGGCAATCTTTTTTCGGCATAATAACTATCTACCAGCTTTCTGAAGTTGGCCAATATCAGTTGGTTTTGTTGCGGTATGCGGGCTGGTACACTTGCCGGGCAAGCACGATGCACAATAATAAATAGCTCCATGAGGTACGCACGGATAAGATCAGGAGACAAAGCATCATTTCTTCTTTGTTCGGCAACGATCCTTCCAAGAATACCGTTTACCTCTTCGCGGGTTTTGCCGGTCAATTGGCACACGCTCTCCCCAGCTATTCCCTTGAAGAACGGATATTGCGCCAGATATACTTCATTGGATAGAAATGAACGAAACAGCTCATCTGAAAAATTGACCACAAATCCGTCAACGCTGCCCTTAAAATTCCAGCTATGCACCTGTCCGGGAATCATAAAATAGATCTGCCCCGCTTTCACATCAAATCGTTCAAAATCGATAGTGTGATAACCGCCGCCTTCTGTAAAAAATACAATGTGGTAGAATGAGTGCCGGTGCGGCAGGTGCAGGTTTGGATGAACCTTCAAATACGCTGCAAACGGATCGGCAATGATCTCATGAAGGGCCTCATCCTGCCCGCTTAGTGAGCATATATCAAAGACCGGAATTGTATTTTTCAATTGTTTCATTACACAGCAAAGATACTGCGGACATGGACTTTGCAATGGTAAGAATCAAGGTATTATTTGTACTTTTTACTGATTCAGCTATTTTCTGTTTTACCGTCCTTAAACATCACCTTCTTCAGAAATTTTGAAACCGGCATTTCCACAACATGGTAAAAACACACGCTAAACAGGCACAACCCTACCATAACCACTGGCGGAAAAAGGCCTGAAAAACCATGAAAATAACCACCGTAGCGGCTAATAAGCAGTACGCCAATATTCTCATGTATCAGGTAGAGAAAATAAGACGCAACACCCACCTTATTTAATGCGCGGAAAATGCCATGCGCAAAAACGCCTGGATACTTGATGAACAGGAAGAAAAATAAAAGCGCTCCTGCATAGACTAACGCCGCGGCATGCCCCTGCCACAATATACAGGCGCAAAAGCCCAGCAAAATGGTGGTAAACAGGCTCCCCAGGTAAGTTTTGTTGCTTTATGAACGAACACCTCATGCAGCAATACACCCGTTAAAAACCAAGGCATGTAAAAAGGTAAATTAAATACTGAGGCACAGACTATATAAGCTGCTCTTACTGCGTCGGACAGGTGAACAGGAAGTTTACCGCTGTCCATGCTATACATCAGCAAATAGAGCAGGAAGAGGCCGGTGCCAATGAAAGAAAAATTTCTTGCAAACTTTGCCCTGTTTGAGAAATAGATGAGGCTGGCCAGGAAATAAAATTGCAGCTCCGGCCACAGCGACCAGTAAGAGCCACTGAGATAATGTCCTTGAATGTGTAACGGAGCAAGTATTCTGTTTAGCAGAACGGGCGGTAAAAAGGTAATCGAAACCAGGTAATTCAGCAGGCTGTGGCCCTGAATGAACAAATTATCCTTGTCCAGCAGCACCATCAGGAGCCTGGTAATAAGCGAGGCAAACACCATGGCTGGGAACAGGCGTATAAACCGCCTTTTCCAAAAGTCAGCAACTGTATTTGTGGCATGGAGCGTATAAGTGATCACAAAGCCGGAGATAATAAAAAAGAACTCCACCCCATATCTGCCCCACTGAAAGAAATTATATTTTGCCCCGAACGGATACAGGCTCGTGGTGTTTTCCGGCGGGTTCCATCTTGAATAATAATGAAACAGCATTACACTGAGTATGGCGATGAACCTGAAAAAATCGAGTGTATCTAGTCTTTTAGAATTGTTCAAGTGGGTGGATTGTGTTTGCAAAATAGAACATTGCAAGGGCATTTTATATTTTCACACCAGTTGATTTTTATATAGCAAAACGGAGCTGCCTGTGGCATATCCGTTTTGCTACTATGAGCATCATTATTCCTTCACAAACTTCCTTGTCTCCACACCATTCACTTTTACGAAGTACAAACCACCAGCTAATTTTGATACATCAACCCGCACTTCATTAGCATTGTAAATGTTGCTGTAAACTTTTTGTCCAAAAAGATCCGTGATCGTTACCTGATTGATAATACTTGAGTAAGTAATAGTTAAGGATGAAGCTGCCGGGTTGGGAAATATGGTAAGAACGCCTGCTGTATTATCAACAATATTTATCCCGGTTGAACATGGATCAACGGTTACCACTTCCGTGGCAACCGCAGTGCCGCAGCTATTGGTTAAGGAGTAGCTAATTGTAGATGTGCCTGCAGACAAGCCGCTGACCGTACCTGTAGTATTTACGGAGGCTACTGTAGTATTACTGCTGCTCCATGTTCCGCCCGCAGCGCCATCACTAAGGGCAGTTATTGAAGAAGTGCATACAGTATCTATGCCTGCGATGGTGCCCGCATCAGGTGCGGCATTCACAGTCACAATAGCTGTTGCCGCGGCTGTGCCGCAGCTATTGACAACGGTATAGGAGATCGTTGATGTACCAACGGCCACGCCGGTTACTACACCTGTGCTGCCTACTGTTGCAATACCTGTGCTTACACTGCTCCAGGCGCCACCACCAATGGCATCGGTTAAGTTTGTAGTTGCCGTTGGGCATACTAAGCCAACTCCGGTTATTGTTCCTGCCGATGGTGCTGCGCTAACAGTTACAATGGCTGTTGCTGCTGCTATGCCGCAACTATTACTTACGGTATAGGAGATTGTTGAAGTACCAACTGCCGCACCGGTTACTACACCTGTGCTGCCTACTGTTGCAATACCTGTGCTTACACTGCTCCATGTGCCGCCGCCTGTAGCATCGGTTAAATTAGTAATGGCAGTAGGGCATACTAAATCCACTCCGGTTATTGTTCCCGCAGATGGTGTTGCGCTAACAGTCATGATGGCTGTTGCTGCTGCCATACCGCAGCTATTACTCACGGTATAAGAAATTGTAGAAGTACCAACAGTCACACCAGTCACAATACCTGTGCTGCCCACAGTAGCAATACCCGTGCTTACACTGCTCCATGTGCCGCCGCCTGTTGCATCAGTTAAGTTTGTTGTTGCGGTTGGGCATACTAAATCAACACCCGTTATTGTTCCAGCCGAAGGCGTAGTGCTCACAGTTACAATAGTTGTTGCTGCCGCGATACCGCAGCTATTGCTTACGGTATAAGAGATAATAGATGTACCAACGGCCACACCGGTTACTACTCCTGTGCTGCCTACTGTGGCAATACCTGTGCTTACACTGCTCCATGTGCCGCCGCCTGTAGCATCAGTTAAGTTTGTAGTTGCCGTTGGGCATACTAAGCCAACTCCGGTTATTGTTCCTGCCGAAGGCGTAGTGCTCACAGTTACAATAGTTGTTGCTGCCGCGATACCGCAGCTATTGCTTACGGTATAAGAGATAATAGATGTGCCAGCGGCTACACCTGTTACTACTCCTGTGCTGCCTACTGTTGCAATACCTGTGCTTACACTGCTCCAGGCGCCACCACCGGTAGCATCGGTTAAATTTGTAGTAGCGGTTGGGCATACTAAATCAACACCCGTTATTGTTCCAGCCGAAGGCGTAGTGCTCACAGTTACAATAGTTGTTGCTGCTGCCATACCGCAGCTATTACTCACGGTATAAGAAATGGTAGAAGTACCAACAGCCACACCGGTCACAATACCTGTGCTGCCTACTGTCGCAATGCCTGTGCTTACACTGCTCCATGTGCCGCCGCCTGTAGCATCAGTTAAGTTTGTAGTAGTCGTGGTACATAGCGTACCGGTGCCAGTAATGCTGCCTGCTGCGGGAGCAACATTCACAGTTACAGTTCCTGTTACGGTAAATCCCGCAACAGTATAAGAGATAGTAGTTGTGCCAACAGTTGCACCGGTAATAGTGCCGGAAGAAGACCCTACTGTTGCCACGGCGGGATTGCTGCTTACCCATAAGCCGCCTGTTACCGGATCACTGAGTGATGTTGTGGCCCCTACGCAGACACTGGTATTGTTAAGATTGACTACAACGGTATCTACCTTAGTAGTATATAGGGTACGGTCGATCAGTGTGAGCAGGAATATATAGCGGCCGGGCACTGTAAGATTTTGCGCTTCATTGATGCGCTCACCCTGCATAGAAAACGTTGGGTTCGCACCTGCGGGAGCTGATTTTACAGTCCACCAGTGTGTAATAATATCTCCATCCGGGTCGCTGGTAACGGCGGATAGCAGGCTGCTGTCAACAGGCAGCGACATTACGGCTGGTGTTGCCGAAACACTGGATATTACCGGGGTATCATTTACAGGGTACACAGGTATTGTTATGTTACGGATGCTAGGGCTGCCAACATGTGATGGATCTGTAACAGAAAGCTGAACCACGTAATTACCCGGCAGTGTCATGTTGTAAATATCCTGGACGTTTATAGAAATGTTTCTCAAAGCTGCAGTAGCCCCTATGGGTTGGCTAATGATAGAATAACTATAAGTTAGCGCATCGCCTTCTATGTCAAACGCAAACCCATGTATTATTGACGTGTCAACAGGCAGGGTTACGATCGTTGGGTTCCTGCTTTGAAGTGCGGAAATAATTGGCGCCTGGTTGTTAGGGAATACCTCTACGGTAACACTCCTTTTGGTAGTATCGGTACTGCCATCTGCCATGTGTATCGTGAAAACATAGTTCCCCGCCACGGTCATACCGGTAGCAGTAGGTGCGGCAATGTTCGGATTAGAAAGCACAACCGCAGCCCCCGCAGGGAAACTGTCTATTGTCCAGTGATAAGTGACTGTGCTTAGCTCAGGATCCAAACCGCTCGAAGTGAGCGCTACGCTGCTGGCTGGCAAATCCAGGTAGGTTGGCGTTGCTGCCCATGTTTCGGGAACGACGGGAAGATTTGCGGTGTGTGGATAGACCGTCATTATTGCCTGGTTTGCGAGCGGCAGGGTTAATGTACCAGAGCCGCCTACCGTATATACGCCAAACTCAGTATAAGGAGAGCCGCTGCCCAGCACCTGGCTTACCGCATAATTCCCCGCAGGCAGCCCGGCAATGGTAACAGTTGTAGCAATGCTCGCCGCATTATTATTCAGTATCAGTGTGGTTATATTGCCTCCCTGGTTGAAAGCCAGGGACACTATGGCGGGTGTATCATTAGACACGGCGGCTATGCGCACAGCTCCAGGCCTTACATAGTGCATCAATTGCCGGAACGTCCAGTATTTAGCCCCGTGAGTGTACCAGGTGTTATTTGCATTTGGCACACAGTAATCACCAATGGCATAGGCTTGCCAGTAAGATACGCCAGCCAGCGTAATATCGTTATAAACTTCACTTATCCCCTCGCCTTGCTCTTCTGTCTGGGCGCTGATAATTCCTTTCAGGGTTGCGAGGCTATCTATATCATGGCGGTAAGGATCGTTTGTGCCGTATTTATGGAATGAAAGGCATTTAATATACGGCCATATACCGGGATCAAGCAGGCCGCTGTCAATGTATTGCCAGCTTTGCTGTGTGGATACACATTCGGGGTACTGGCACCAGGTATTGGTATATCCCGCAGCCTGTACCCTCGGCATTACGGTCTTGATCATATTGGCAACTAACAGTTCATAGAAAGCATTGCCATTGCCGGCCTCATTGCACATGGTTATATAATTCGGTATAAGGCCATACTGGTTTTTAATGTGGTTCATGTAGCTGATATAGTATTCGGCATACTCTCCGGGGCTGTACCTGAGGAAAGCGGGAATATCACCGGTGCTGCCGCCATAATACCAGGAAGGGCTCATGTAAAAAAGGAAGCTGTCACCATTACCAACAACTGCATTTCTCCACGGTACGATAAGATTGTTATAATAGTAGTCTATAGCGCCGCTGTCAAATGCGCTCTCTGTCACGGTATCCGGGCTGCCGTTATCATTGGTCCATTCCCAGGTGTGTTGCTGGCCATAGCTATGGGAATAATTACCCTGGTACATATCATCCCGCAAACCGGTGAACCCCACCCCGTTTACAGATTCATTGATATCCTGCGTGATCATGTAGGGCGGTGTTCCTTCAAACTGGGTGTTCTCACCTCCGGCGCCAACCCAGCCCTTTATGGTCTGGTATGTAACCGCACTGTTTACATGGACGGTATCTTGTGCCATTAGCCGCGTTGCTGATAACAGTGTAATAATTGCAAACAGAATTTTTTTCCTGGAGTATTTTACGATCATAAAAGTGGATTAACTGACTATGTGTGTGAATTGATTGCTTAAGGTGTTAATGTACCACTATAAACCTCCTGGTTTCTGAAACCGCGCCCGACTGGAATTTTAAAAAGTAAGACCCGTTATTAAAGCCATCTACAGAAAAGACAGACTGGTGACTGCCTTGCGGTTCGTTTGAGCTGCTCTGTGTCATCAGCCTGCCCAAAACATCATATACGGTAAGTGTAACAGTACCGGCCTCGGGAATGGTGTAAGCTACGGTATAATTTTGCTGCACCACGGTCGGGTACAGGGAAATAATATCTGCTTTCCCCGGAGCAGGTACTGAGGTGGTGAGGACAGTTGGCACACCAATGAAATGCGCCGCTGCATTTCTTTGTGCGCTCCATGTACTTACCCTGAACAGCTTCACGTCTGTAACCCCCGCTGCCATGTCCATTGGCGGGTCTGCGCGCACTGCGCGCAATTGTGCAAGATCATTAAGCAGAGATGTTGTATCTACCAATATATTATGTACTTTATTGGCTACATCATCCAGGTAATGGAGGTTTGTAGTTGCAGAGTTTCTGTAAAAACCGGCATTAGCATCAGGTGACGTGAGGTCTTCCCAAACTGAATCAGCGGTTCCGCCTACAGCGTTTGATTGCCCCCAGTCATTATAAATACCCAAAGTGCTGAGGCCAGCACCGGAGCCTTCCATTAAACATGTGGTGCGGTCCACCTGGTTAAAATGGTTCAGCATGAGTGTGAGATTTCCTGTGAAATTATTGGTATGAACGATAGATTCATGGCAGGCAGTATCGAGATACCAGGCCATACAGGCGACCGATAATTTTCCTGAGCAGTTTTCAAGGTCAATTAACCCATCTGTGAGGCCCGGACTATAACCTTCATACCACATACCTTCTGCAGTGATACGGCCGCCATTGACAACGCTGAATAAATTCTGCCCGCCGCCGCCTGCACCGCCCAGGCAGGAGAACTGGCCGTTAGTATTCCCGCCGGAAGAAAGCACTGTTCCTCCTTTGGCTTTTATTGCGCCGTTCAGGCACTCGCCCGGGCCGCCGCAAATAAGCGTTATGTCACTGTTCTCCACACCATCGGCATATATGCCTACATCGCCAAAGTGGTCCACATCATGCCCGCCTGCATGAAACTGGTTGCCGAAAATGCGCCCGCCCACCTGGTCTGCATTTTGGATGACTAGCGGTTCTACGCCTGAATTATATGTCGATATTAGCAGCATATCTTTCATCGTTATGCGGCTCGGTCCCGCGCAATTCATAATAGGGCCTGTGGTGTCGCCAGTCCACGTCAGCCGTGTAATAGTTCCCGAGCCTACACCATCACCTATAAGCTGCATATCACTGTTTGCAGGTACATTTATGGTACGGGCGATATTGAACAAGCCATTAGGAATATGCACAACAGGCTTGTTACCCAGCGGCAGCATCGCGGCTGAATCTATTTTTGTTTGTATCGCTAATGCATCGTCTCCTGTACCGGTGGGCACTTCAAAAATAGTGCGGTGCATATTTGGGGGGGTGCCGGGCAAGGAAACGGTTGTGGGCGCCGGTATTGCCGAGGAATCTACAACACTATTGTCCAGGGAAATATAGGTGCCCCAGGGTTCATCAGCGCCGCATAATAATCCCGTGGGGTCTTGAGTCAGGTCATTGCTCACTGAATCATATAAATGGAATTCGATCACCTCTATCCAGCCGGATGCATTATCAACGGTTGGCCGGAATTCATAGATACCGTAAGGAGTGGTATTAGTGATGGTGTAGGTATGCAGGCCACCGCCGCCTGTAAATGTTTGCGCCACTTCGGTATCCAGCGTGGTCCATGTATATCCCCAATCGTTTGATGCCCGTAAAATGAAAGTACCAGGCGATTTGCCCCCGCTGTTGGGCGGTGCTGATAAGGTGTATTTTTTCACTGTTCTTCTGGTTCCCAGCGGGCAGTTCCACTGAATACCGCCGAGCCCGTCGGCAACTTGCGATGCAAAACTCGTGGTGGGATCATTGTCTATACTTTTTTCTATTTGCTTGCCCACATTGTAGGATCCACCAAGGCCATGGTCAAACTGCTGGAATCCCGGCTGTATGGGAAAGTAAGGCCAGATATGCTGCGTCTTACAGAAAGTATTTCCTATTACCGTATTGGAGCCGTTCCTTACACGGGCAGAGGGCCAGGCATTGCTTGGTGTGCTGATTATGTTGTCCACCAGCACCGAGCCTATGCTTGTATGCACAGAATCATCGACATTGCTGTATATCTTATTGCCTTGCAGATAGCCATCCTCTGTTTGAAGAAAACAGGTGGAGTTAATGGACGTATTATTGACCATGACATTCTTATATGGGGAGCCGCTGATATCGTACCAGACTGATCTTAGGAAAACATTTCCATATGCCTGGCAATACCCCGTGCATTGGTCCAGCGCTGCATGGCAGTCAGCAAAAAGGCAATTCCATACCCATTGGTCCAGGCTGTTCCAGTTGCAACTGCTTATGCCATACTTCACCCCGGTGAACCGGCAGCGGAGAATTGCATTTTCCGCTTGGCCATTTACCGGCGCACCAAAGTCTATTCCAACGCTGTAAACGGGATTAAAATTTGTGAACCAAAGATCACTCCATTCGCAACCAGTAGAAAATCCGCCGGTATGGAAAATACCCCAGCCTGCTGTGCCATTCCCGTCAAAGGTTAAACGGCTGACCCGCATGTACCAGCCATTGATATACATCATTTTCCCAAACGCCGGGCCGTTCCATTTAATGATAGTAGTTGCCGGGTCTTCACCAATGATCTGCACGCCAGAATAGTCTTCACCGCTTACCCGGTCTATATTGAATAAGGTATCGTCTATGAGGTAGGTGCCCGCCGGGAAGTACAGCACATTATAATTGTTTGTCCCCGTATTTTTCATAGCCAGCAAGGCCGCATTTATTGCCGCAGCATCATCGGTCACACCATCGCCCATCGCCCCGAAGTCGGTCTTTACATTTTTCCAGCTGGAAAAAGGCCCTGAGAATTCCTCTCCGGTAGCATAATAAGTCACTGTTTGTGCAAAAGAAGAATTTTTATTACAAACTAAACAGAACATAAAAGCAAATAGCAGGTAGAAGCGATGTATAGTTATACGCATAGAAGTGTGTGTTTATTAACCGGAAGTTATTAATTAAAACTTGAATACTATCATGAAACATTAAAAGCAAAAATTATGCCGCTTTTAACATTTTTGTAAAATAAAAATTTGCAGGCCAGGAAGGAAAATGAAACTTCAAAAACAAGAAATTGAGGTAGAAATACGCGGTTATCCACATGCCCTTTCATCCACGATTTCCTACCAGCAGATAGCAATAACAGTCTTTATTTCCTGAATAAACAGGTTATCCACGCCAACTAACAGGTTATCAACACTCTTTTTTTGGATTTACGGTATAAATACACCTAAAATACAATACAGGCAAGGCTTTCAGCTCATATATCAGGATGTGGATAAATATGTTATGTTATTTTGATGGAAAGAAGTGGGAAAAAGTGTTATTTTGTGGAGATAATTGTTTTTATCGTTTCTTAACACACACATGACCAACTTTCTCGGTGAATATGAAGTAGCAATAGACGCCAAAGGGCGCTTCTTATTGCCATCGGGATTCCGGAAGCAGCTTGCTGAAGGGATGGGGGAAAAGTTTGTCATAAACCGTGGTTTTGAAAACTGTCTTTCGATATACACAATGGATGTATGGAGTGCGATCAGTGAAAAGATAAATCGCCTCAATGATTTCAAACCTGCCGTAAGGGAATTCAAAAGATTATTTCTGAACGGAGCAACAATAGTGGAAGCAGACAGTGCAGACCGCATACTGCTGCCTAAACCCTTGCAAGACCATGCAGGAATTAAGAAAGATGCTGTGTTGAGTGCGCAGGGCAATAAAATAGAATTGTGGGATAAAGATACTTATTATAATTATCTCCGTGAGCGTGTTGGCGGTTTCAGCAAGCTGGCGGAAGAGGTGGCAAATGATTTCGGGAACCCTTTTGAAAATCTATAAAATGGGCACACCCGGTTTTTACCACACAACAGTTCTTTTACAGGAAGCCGTAGATGGGTTGGCAATAAAGGAAAACGGGGTATATGTGGATGCCACATTTGGCGGCGGCGGACACAGCAGGCTGATACTGGAAAAGCTGGGGCCGCAGGGAAAGCTGATAGCGTTTGACCAGGACGCAGATGCGTGGAAGAACAAACCGGACGATGAAAGGCTGATACCGGTGACTGAGAACTTTAAATATCTGAAACGGTTTTTAAGGTTACACGGGCAGAGTGAGGTGGACGGGATACTGGCAGATCTCGGCGTAAGTTCTTTCCAGTTTGATACGGCAGAGCGCGGATTTTCGATACGCTTCGACGGGCCGCTGGATATGAGGATGGACAAACGGTCAGAGCTGACAGCAGCAGAGGTACTGAAGACCTATAGCGAACAACAGTTGCATACGCTCTTTGAACAATACGGTGAAGTGCGCAATTCGAAAGAACTTGCTAAGCACATAGTGGCCCAGCGTAAAGGACGTACGGTGCAAAGTATAGCTGCTCTGAAAGCGACTTTGGAGCCAGTGATGCGAGGCAACCCAAACAAATACCTGGCACAGGTGTTCCAGGCGCTGCGGATAGAAGTGAATGATGAGCTGGGTGCACTGAAGGAGTTTTTGCAACAGGCTGCTGTAAGCCTGAAGCCAGGCGGAAGATTAAGCGTGATATCGTTTCACTCACTGGAAGACCGGATAGTGAAACACTATATAAAAAGAGGGCGATGGGATGAAGCAGGTGAATATGAAGAAGCAATAGTACCGCTACTAAAACCAGTGAATGCGAAACCGATAGAGCCGGGAGATGCAGAAATAAAGAACAACCCGCGCTCGCGCAGCGCCCGGTTGAGAATAGGTGAAAAAGTGCCAAGTTCATAAGTGATGGGTAGTAGGGACGCAATGCTTTGCGTCTCCAGTAAACAGAGGTAGCGATGCTCCGGTGCGAAAATGTAGAGACGCAATGTTTGCGTCTCCAGACATAAGGGAAGTAGTAGAGACGCAATGCTTGCGTCTCAGACAACGGGAGGCACTCTCCTATGCTAAGTAAGTAAAAAGAAGTCCCATTAGGGATAGGGTTATATGAGTAACGAAGAGCAGATGAGTCAGACGCAGGAAGCGCTGACGCCCGCACAACGGGTTAGGAACGACTGGCGGTCGTTAGTGGAAAAAGTATCTTATAAAGCGATAGTCAATAATATTCCTTTCCTAGCCTTCATAGCCTTGTTATGCGTGTTGTATATCAGCAACAGCCACCGTGCTATTGATATACAGCGGGAGATAAACGCGCAAAACAAAATACTTAAGGAACTGCGCTGGAAGTATATGGACACGAAATCGCAACTGATGTATGTGAAGACAGAAACGCAGGTAATAAGGAGCGCAGAAAAAATAGGCCTGAAGCCATCATTGCTTCCGGCCTATAAGATTAAGAAATAATGGAATTGGGAATTAGGAATCGGGATTGTTTTGGGAACAGCTTTAGACTTTCTACTAAATACTTTAGACTAAAAGAAAAGTGGACATAAAAAAAGACATACGGTTCAGGGTGTACATCGCTTTTACATGCATTTGCGTGTTTGGGCTTGCTATCATCATCAAAGCCGCGATGATCCAGGTAAAAGAAGGGCCTAAGCTGCGGGCAATGGCTAAAGAAATGCATACCCGTTTTGATACATTGATCGCCGAGCGCGGCAACATATATACGGAGGACGGTGTACTGCTGAGCTCGTCCATACCCGAATTTGATGTGCATATTGATTTCTCTGTGATAGATTCCGGCCTTTTTGCCAAAAATATTGATTCGCTCTCCCGCTGCGCCTCCCGCTTGTTCGCAGATAAATCGGCTGAAGAGTACAAGGAAGAATTTGTGCGTGCATATAACGAAGAAGACAAATACTACCTGCTGGGCCACAAAATGAAGTACTACCAATACGAGGCCCTTCGGTCGTTCCCCATTTTCAATAAAGGAAAAGGCTACGGGGGCTTTATAGAAGACTCCAAAGAAAAGCGTACAACACCGTATGACCTGCTGGCAAAAAGAGTAATAGGCGAGTTCAGGGACAGTAACATAACCGGCCTGGAGGCAAAATATAACAAGGAGCTGATCGGTGAGAATGGCCGCCGCGTAGTGCAGAAAAGCACGGGTAATGTATGGGTGCCTATAGAAGGATCGGAAGTGGACCCGGTAAATGGCAAGGACATAGTAACCACGATAGACATCAATGTGCAGGATGTGGCGGAACACGCGCTCATGAGCATACTGGAAAAATATGAGTGCCTTTACGGTACTTGTATCGTAATGGAAGTAAAGACCGGCAAGATACGGACGCTGGTAAACCTCGGCAGGCAGACTAATGGCAGTTACTGGGAAGACTACAATTATGCACTCAGCCCTACGGAGCCGGGCTCCACCTTTAAGTTGGTAACCCTGCTGTCGCTGCTGAATGATAAACTCACTAATGTGGACAATATAGTGGATGCAGAGGGCGGCGCTATACGTTTTGGCAATGATGTAATGAAGGATTCGCACCTTGGCCTTCATGCTATGCCGATATGGAAAGCTTATGCCGAATCGAGCAACGCTGCTTTTGCTAAGCTGGCTTATACTTACTACAGAGAAAATCCAACGAAGTTCACAGACCACCTCAAGGCGCTGCACCTGGACAAACCAACCGGAATAGATCTGATCGGGGAACGCCCCACCCGCGTTATAACACCAGCCTCTAAAGACTGGAGCAACACATCGCTGCCCTGGATGGCTGCGGGGTATAATGTTCAGATCACTCCGCTGCATACGTGCATGTTATACAACTCCATTGCCAACAATGGTAAGATGATGAAGCCTTACCTGGTAAGCTCTATAAAAGAATATGGCAAAGAGGTGAAAACTTTTGAGCCAACGGAAATTGAGCAGGTTGGCGACTCCTCGGTAGTGGCACAGATCCAAAAGTGTATGCGCGCTGTCGTTACCGAAGGCACGGCTAAAGGCATTGAATCACCTTATTATACAATGGCGGGCAAGACAGGCACCGCTCAGGTGGCCGATAAAGGCATCAGATACACAGATGGTGTTTACCAGGGTTCTTTTGTAGGCTTCCTGCCTGCCGACCAGCCTAAGTACACGATCTGCGTAGTGATCAGGACAAAAGCACATTCGGCTGCATATTATGGCGGAGCCATAGCAGCACCGGTATTCAGGATGGTGGCCGATAAAATATTCTCCGAGAACATTGGCGCCTGGGGCGGCCCGCTGGACAGCCTCGCTAAAAACGGCAGTGGAAGCATACCTGCGAGGGCGGCTACAGCAAGGAATTATCGCGTAATGCTCAATGCACTGGATAAGCATACCGCCCTGCCCGGAGAAAATATTAACCGGATGATGGAGCTAAAGACAGACTCCAGCAAACACATGACCGTAACCGCGAAGAAAATATACCGCAACATAATGCCGGATGTGACCGGCATGGGCGTAAAGGACGCTGTATATATGCTGGAAGTGAGCGGCCTGCAGGTAACGGTGCAGGGCAAAGGAAAAGTACGCGGACAATCAATAACACCGGGAACACCCATAATCAAAGGACAAACGATAATACTGCAATTAAGCTAATGCCGATATTACGCGACATACTGGTAAATGTAACCCCTTTGGCAACACAAGGTGATGCAACTGTGCGGGTGGATAGCGTATGCATCGATTCACGTAAAGTGACGAGGGGCAGTGCATTTATTGCAGTCCGGGGTACGCTTTCCGATGGCCATGCCTTTATCGAAAAGGCTATCGGGCAAGGAGCATCAGTCATTGTATGCGAGCGGCTGCCGGAAATGATGGTAGCCGGAACAACATTTGTGCAGGTGAAAAACAGCGCAGAAGCAGCCGGGCTAATGGCAGATGCATTTTACGGATTCCCATCGAAAGAGCTGAAAGTAGTGGGTATTACCGGAACCAATGGCAAAACAACCACTGCAACTCTTTTATACAAATTGTTTGAAGCGCTCGGCCATAAAAGCGGATTGCTTTCTACTGTCCAAAACCATATTCATGATAAAGTAGTGGAGGCAACGCATACCACACCCGATTCGGTATCTATTCATGCATTGCTGCGGGAAATGGCGGATGCAGGCTGTACTTATGCATTTATGGAAGTAAGCTCTCACGCCATTCACCAGCGCCGCATAGCAGGCATAAGGTTCGTGGGCGGCGTATTTACCAATATTACCCACGATCATCTCGACTACCATAAAACATTTGACGAATACATAAGGGTAAAGAAACAATTCTTTGACGATCTGCCTGAAACAGCGTTTGCATTAACTAATGCAGATGACAAACGGGGTATGGTGATGCTGCAGAACACAAAAGCAGATAAGCATACCTACAGCCTGCGTATGCCGGCAACCGTGAAAGGCAAGGTGCTGGAAAATAATCTTACCGGCCTGTTCATGAACGTAGATGGCCAGGACGTGCATTTCAGGCTCATCGGCACATTCAACGCATACAACCTGCTGGCAGTGTACGGTGCAGCAAAATTGCTTGGACAAGACAAAATGGAGGTGCTCGCTGTGCTCAGCGGTTTGCAGGGAGCAGCAGGGCGTTTTGAAACGTACTTCTCTCCGAAAGATAAAATACTGGGCATTGTCGATTATGCGCATACCCCCGATGCATTGATAAATGTGCTGGCCACCATCAACCAGTTGCGCCAGGATGGGCAGCAGTTGATAACAGTAGCCGGCTGCGGCGGTGACCGTGACAAAACCAAGCGGCCGATAATGGCGCAAGTGGTATGCGAGCACAGCGATAGGGCAATCCTTACATCGGACAACCCACGAAGCGAGGACCCGGAACAGATACTTAACGATATGGAAGCCGGGCTTACTGCCCCGCAGAAGAGAAAGAGCCTGCGCATCACCGACAGGAGAGAAGCGATAAAGGTTGCATGTTCACTTGCCCAGGCCGGCGATATAGTGTTGGTAGCAGGTAAGGGGCATGAGACCTACCAGGAAATAAAAGGAGTAAAACATCATTTTGATGACCGCGAAGTATTAACCGAAGCATTTGAAACATTAAATAAATAAGAGCCGATGCTGTACTATTTGTTCACATACCTGCGCGATACCATCCACCTTACGGGGGCAGGGGTGTTCAATTTTATTACTTTCCGCATAGCCATGGCCATCATTCTTTCTTTGGTGATCTCCATGCTTATGGGCAAGCGGCTCATTGCCTTCCTGCAGCGCAAGCAGATAGGCGAAACAGTGCGCGACCTGGGCCTGGCCGGCGAAGCACAAAAGAGGGGAACACCAACGATGGGCGGACTTATCATCATCTCCGCTATTCTGATACCAACATTGTTATTTGCCCGCGTACTCAATGTATATATAGTGCTGATGCTGGTGTCCACGGTATGGCTGGGCATGGTGGGCTTCCTCGATGACTATATCAAGGTGTTCAAAAAGAACAAAGAGGGACTTGCGGGACGTTTCAAGATATTGGGCCAGGTTGGGCTGGGCATCATTATAGGTGTCACAATGTACTACAACAACCATGTGGTCGTCAGCAGAGAAGTAACACCCGGTAACAATGGTATGCACAGCACTGCTGAAAAGCTGGAGGGCGACCGTTATCCAAGAAAAGACGAGAATGGAAAGCTGCAAACCTATGTGAATGTGCGCACAGCCACTACCACCATACCTTTTGTAAAGACACATGAATTCAGGTACGAAAAAATAGCCGAGATATTCGGTGAGAAAAATGTAGCCATCACAACGCCTATCATTTATATCCTGTTTGTCATTTTCATCATCGTAGCAGTGTCCAATGGCGCTAACATTACCGATGGGATCGACGGCCTTGCTACCGGGGTGTCCGCAATAATAGGTGTTTGTCTCGGCGTGTTCGCATATGTATCGGGCAACTATCTTTTTGCAGGCTACCTGAATATAATGGACATACCAAATCTCGGCGAGCTCTCCATCTTCATTGGGGCATTCGTAGGGGCATGCGTGGGCTTTCTGTGGTATAATGCATATCCCGCGCAGGTCTTCATGGGCGATACCGGCAGCCTGGCGCTTGGCGGCATTATAGCTTCGCTGGCTATCATAGTACGTAAAGAATTACTGATACCCATCATCTGCGGCATATTCCTGGTAGAGAATCTGTCCGTGGTACTGCAGGTATGGTACTTCAAGCGGACAAAGAAAAAATATGGCGAAGGCAGGCGCATCTTTAAGATGGCCCCATTGCATCACCATTACCAAAAATCAGGATACCACGAATCAAAAATAGTAACACGCTTCTGGATCATAGGTATCCTGTTGGCGATAATGAGCATAGTAACATTAAAACTGCAATAGTGAGCACAAACACAAAACGCCTGGTGATACTCGGCGCCGCAGAAAGCGGTGTGGGCGCAGCCTTGCTGGGAAAGCAGCAAGGGTGGGATGTTTTTGTGAGCGATGGCGGAACGATAAAGGAAAACTTTAAACAAGAGTTGCAACAGCAACGAATAGCATTTGAAGAAGGTGTCCATACGAGCGATAAGATATTAGCTGCGGTATGCCTGGTGAAGAGCCCCGGTATCAGCGATAAGACGCCGATCATGAAGCAGGTAAGGGCTGCGGGCATAGAGGTTTGCAGCGAGATCGAGTTTGGCTTCCGGTATAAAGGGGACAGTAAAATAATAGCAATAACGGGCAGCAATGGCAAAAGCACAACAACCAAGCTGACCTACACCATACTGAAGAACGCGGACTACGACGTAGCAATGGTAGGCAATATTGGTTACAGCTTTGCCCGGCAGATCGCGGAAAGGCCATGCAAATGGTATGTGATGGAAGTAAGCAGTTTCCAGCTCGATGATATTCACCAGTTCCGCCCGGATGTAGCGGTGCTGCTCAACATCACCCCGGATCACCTGGACCGCTACGATTATGTTTTTGCCAACTACGTGGCTGCAAAGTTCAACATAACAAAATACCAGACTCACAACGACTACTTCGTAATAAACACAGATGACCCGGTAATAAGAGATTATATCGCAACCCATTCTATTCACGCTACTACAATTCACTTTACGATGAGCGATAACAACATTGGCAACGAAGGCGGCTACATCCGCAACGAACGCATGTACATAGACTTTGATGGCGACTACATGGATATGTCAATCCATGACCTGTCGCTCAGGGGCAGGCATAACCTATATAACAGTATGGCAGCGGGAATATCAGCGCGCATAGCAGGCGTGAGACGGGAAAAGCTGCGCGAGACGTTTGCAGGCTTTGAGGGGCTGGAGCACCGCCTCGAATTTGTAGCCACAGTGCGCGGCGTGGATTTCATCAACGATAGCAAGGCAACGAATGTGAATTCGGTATGGTTTGCGCTTGAAAGCATGAGAAAGCCGGTAGTACTGATACTCGGCGGGCAGGATAAAGGAAACGACTATAGCGAAATACTGGACCTGGTTGCCGAAAAAGTACATGCAATTGTATGTATGGGCATAGACAACACACCTATTCATGCGGCATTTGATAGTGTGGTGGAGACAATTGTTGACACCAATAGTGCAGAGGCAGCGGTAAAAATGGCATACAGGTTAGCACAAGGCAACGATGTTGTTTTGCTTTCTCCGGCATGTGCCAGCTTCGATCTGTTTAAGAACTATGAAGATCGCGGAAAACAATTTAAAGAAGCAGTGAAGAATTTGTGACAGCCTCTCCCCATCCCTCCCCGAAGGGGAGGGTGAAGCAGAGTAAGAGCAGCGCGGGTGAGTTGGGTTTTGAATTTTGACTTTTAACTTTTGAATTTAGAAATGGCAGACCACATGAAGCAATTGCTGGCTAAGACGAAAGGCGACCAGGTTATCTGGGGCGTGGTCGTGCTGCTGTCCTTCATCAGCCTGCTCGCGGTGTATAGCAGCACAGGATCGCTTGCTTATCGCATGGAAAAGAACTCCAGCTACTACCTGGTAAAGCAGGTAATGGTCTTGGGCCTCGGCTTGCTCATCATATATTGGGTGCATAGGATCAACTATACCAAGTTCGCGAGGATAGCGGTGATACTGTACCTGCTGAGCCTGCCGTTATTGCTATATACGTTGTTCTTCGGCACCAGCCTCAACGAGGGGTCAAGATGGATAAAACTGCCTGGCATTAACCTTACGTTCCAGACTTCAGACCTTGCTAAGCTGGCGCTGTTCATGTTCATCGCCCGTGTGCTGAGCATGAAGCAGGATGTGATAAAAGACCTGAAAAAAGGGTTTGTCCCGGTACTGCTGCCTATGCTGTTCACTTGCGCGCTCATTGCTCCTGCAAACCTTTCTACTGCATTGATGCTGGGTGCTACCTGCAGCATTGTATTCTTTATAGGCCGTGTGCAGGTGAAACATTTGTTGCTGCTGGGCGCTGTAGGGATAATGGGGATTTCCGTGCTGTTCACAGTATCCAAGCTCACTGGTTTCGGCAGGGCAAAAACGTGGCAGCAGCGCATGGAAGACTTTGCCGGGGGAAAAAAGAAGGACGGCAAGCCCGAAGACGTTTACCAGGTGCAGCAGGCAAAGATAGCTATCGCCAATGGCGGCGTGGCTGGCCGCGGGCCTGGCCAGAGCCTGCAGAAGAACTTCCTGCCCCACCCTTACTCCGATTTCATTTTTGCAATAATCATAGAGGAGTATGGGCTCATCGGCGGCGCGGTGGTGATGATGCTGTACCTGCTGTTCTTATGGCGCAGCATACTCATCTTCAAGCGCTGCCCTTTTGCTTTCGGTGCATTCCTGGCCGTAGGGCTCAGTATCACGCTGGTTTTCCAGGCGATGCTGAATATGGCTGTGAATGTGCACCTGGTACCGGTTACCGGCCTTACACTGCCCATGATAAGCATGGGCGGGTCTTCCATATGGTTCACCAGCATAGCCATTGGTATAGTGCTCAGTGTAAGCCGGTATGTGGACGAAATGGAGGGTGTAAAGAAGCCGGAGAAGAAACCAAGGAAGAAAGTTACCGAGCGCACTTTCGATGAACCCGCAGAAGATACAAATGAAGAAGAAACAACAGAAGCGGCAACAGAAGAAATAGCTGTTGCTGCCCTGGAAGGAACGAAAACTAAAACAACAAAAACAAGCACAGGCAAAACGCCGGTACCGGCAGTATAAAGATGAACAGTTTGCGCGTGATAATAGCAGGTGGAGGAACAGGCGGGCATATATTCCCGGCAGTAGCAGTGGGCCATGCCCTGCTGCGGCTGCGCCCCGGTATTGAACTGCTGTTTGTGGGTGCAAAGGGCAAGATGGAAATGGAGAAAGTGCCGCAGGAAGGCTTCGAAATAATAGGACTGGATATTGCAGGATTTAACAGGGGCAGTATATTAAAAAATCTCTCACTGCCGTTCAAGTTAATAAAGAGCCGGATGCAGGCGAGAAGCATCATAAAACAGTTCAAACCGGGGATTATAGTTGGCGTAGGGGGATACGCCAGCTTCCCGGTTTTGAATGCAGGACAAAGCATGAATATACCGACGCTCATACAGGAACAAAATTCGTTCGCAGGAAAGAGCAATAAGATATTAGGGAGAAGGGCTAAAGCGATATGTGTGGCGTATGAGAACATGGAGCAGTTCTTCCCGAAGGATAAAATAACAATTACAGGCAACCCGGTGCGTAAGAGCATATCCGATATGGACAGCACACCGGTAGAGGGAAAAGCATGGTTTGAACTGGAGTCGGGGATAAAGACCATACTTGTCGTGGGTGGCAGCCTTGGCGCAAAATCAATTAACGAAAGCATAGACGCGCAGCTGGATGAGCTGATGAAAGAGAATGTGCAGTTGATATGGCAAACGGGCAGGAATTATATAGACGAGGCGCGCAAACGGGTGGAGGCCTATGGCAATCGGGTGAAAGTGTTTGATTTTATCAAGGACATGGACAAGGCCTATGCGGCCGCGGAAATAGTGATATCAAGGGCTGGGGCGCTGGCAATAGCTGAGCTGTGCATTGCGGGTAAGCCCGTAATATTTGTGCCTTATCCGCATGCGGCTGAAGATCACCAGACGAGTAATGCAATGGCTTTGGTGCAGCGGAATGCCGCAATGCTGGTGAAGGATGCTGATGTGAAAAAGGAACTGCTGGAAAAGCTGAAAGTAATACTAAATGACAGCGGGTTGCAGGCGCGCATGGCGCAAAGCCTGAAGAAGTTGGCTATAAAGGATGCGGATGAGCGGATAGCGTGGAAGGTAATAGAACTAAGTAGTTAAACGACCAACAGGTTTTTGAATTTTGGCTTTTGAATTTTGAATTTGTAATGAACGTAAGGGAAATAAACAGGGTGTATTTCATAGGTATCGGCGGCATCGGTATGAGCGCGCTTGCGCGGTTTTTCCGGGAGCAGGGGGCTGTAGTGAGCGGCTATGATAAGACTGAAACTGACCTTACCAAACACCTGGCAAAAGAAGGAATGAGCATACATTATACTGATGATGAAGCGCTGCTGGATAAAAACACACAACTGGTGGTCTATACTCCTGCCATTCCTAAAGACCACAAAGAGCTTAACTGGTACCTGGCAAATAAATTTCCTGTTTACAAGCGCAGCGATGTGCTGCAATGGATCACGGAAGCTATGTATGCGGTAACGGTAGCAGGTACGCATGGCAAGACTACCATTTCCACCATGATCGCATACCTCCTTCGCGAAACAGGTTATGGCGGCAATGCATTCCTGGGAGGCATATCGGTAAACTATGATTGTAATTACTGGCACAGCAGCAGGAATACAGCGGTAGTAGAGGCTGATGAATACGACAGGAGCTTCCTGAAGCTGAAGCCGGATATTGCTGTGCTTACTGCCATGGATGCCGATCACCTGGATATTTACGGCACTGTAGCGGAAATGGAGGCCGCATTTATCCAGTACACAAAAAACATTAAGCCCGGCGGCACATTGCTGGTAAAACACGGACTGCATAGAGAAGCGGAGCTGAAGGGCGATCACACACTTACCTACAGCCTGCAAAATGATGCTGCAGATATTTATGCAGACAATATCCGGCAAAAGGATGGCGGCTATTTATTTGATGTAAAAGGTGCAGACTGCATCCTGGAGCAGGTACACCTGCAGGTGGGTGGCATGCACAATGTAGAGAATGCAATAGCAGCTATAGCTGTAACCCAACTGCTGGGCATTGATGGCGCTGCAGTGAAACGTTCGCTGCCCGGGTTCATGGGGGTAAAGCGCCGATTTGAGTATGTGGTGAAGAACAGCAAAATTGTTTACATAGACGACTACGCGCATCACCCCGAAGAATTGGCTGCGCTGATAGGCGGTGCAAAACATTTGTTCCCGGGGCGCAGATGTGTGGTGTGTTTTCAGCCGCACCTCTTTAGCCGCACCCGCGACCTGGCCGATGGTTTCGCTCATAGCCTGGATATGGCTGATGAAGTACTGCTGCTGGATATATACCCGGCGCGCGAGTTGCCTATGGAAGGCGTGACATCAAAAATGATAGCGGACAAAATGAACAATCCTGCACATACTATCATGTCGAAAGAGGGCGTGCTGGAATATGTGAAAGCAGCGCCGCTGGATATGTTCATCACAGCTGGCGCAGGGGATATTGACAAATTAGTAGAACCAGTTAAAAAAATATTGTTAGGTAAATAATGGCGGCAAAGCGCAAAATATCGGTACGCAAAATATTGCAGGTGTTCGTTACCGTGGTGGTAAGCGCTGGCTGCATTATTGCCATGGTCAGCGCTTCGCGTATAGAAGATAGTAAAATGCTGTCGAGCGTGGCAGTGCATATCAAGAATGACAAGAAGTATCATTTTATAGAAGAGAAAGAGATCATGGACCTCGCGGTCAATAACCGGGGAATAGATGTAATGAACACTCCTATATCTCACCTTGATGTAAAGGGCATGGAGCAGGTGATCGCGGCTGATCCGTGGGTAGCAGGCGTACAGGTATTTGTGGATAACGACCGTGTGCTGCACATGTACGTTATGCAGCGCATACCGGTAGTAAGAATATTCGGGCGGGACAGCCACAGTTATTATATGGATGCTACAATGAGCATGATGCCGTTGTCAGAGAACTATGTTTACTATACCGCCGCGGTGACAAATGTACCTGAAATAAAAGATGACAGTGCAGGCTGGGCTTTAAGAAAGCAAATACTGAAACTCGTAAACGCAATACAGGCAGATACATTCTGGAGCGCACAAATTTCACAGGTGATCGTTGATTCAGCAGGTACATTTGAACTGCTGCCTGTCCTTGGTGACCAAAAAATAATATTCGGGGATACCACCCTGATGAAGGAGAAATTCAACAACCTGTTTGTGTTTTATAAAAATGTGCTGAACCGCATAGGCTGGGATAAATACGAAACACTGGACCTGCGCTTTAAAGGCCAGGTAGTTGCCTCCCCTGCCATTCCATACAGCGGCCCTGTTGATAAAGCCGTATCAACGATGAACTGGATAAACAGCATTGTAGAAACAGAGGCTAAAAACGATAATAAAGATTCAGTGCAAAACGCTGTAGCCAAAACAACAAACGTACCGGCAGCGAAAGCAGCCCCGAAGAAAGATGCAAAAACAGCAGCAAAAGAAAAGCCCAAACCAAAGCCGGTGGCAAAGGCAGCCCCGAAAAAGAAAATGAAACCGCAGGCGAACGGTAAAGAGGTGCATCATGCTGCACCACCAAAGGCAAAGGATAACAGTAAAGAAAAAAATAAAAAGCAGGCTACTCCAAAATATGTGTATCCTGAAAAATAAAAGCAATTAACAGTTTTTAAAACCGCAGCAACATGAGCAAAAATGAACAGCCCATTATCGTAGGCCTCGATATCGGAACCACAAAGGTGGTCGCTATCGCCGGCAGGAAAAACGAGTTCGGTAAAGTAGATATTCTTGGCTTTGGCCGCGCTGACTCTGCCGGGGTCAGCCATGGTGTGGTCATGAATATCGAGCAGTGCATCCGTTCCATAGAGCAGGCTATGGAAAGGTGCCTTCTTTCTAATCCCAACCTTCAGCTAAAAGAAGTGTATGTGGGTATTGCGGGGCAACACATCAAGAGCCTGCAAACCCGTGGTGACAGGGTACGCGCCAACTCCGAGAATGAAATAAGCCAGGAGGATATAGATATGCTGGTTCGCGACCAGAACAAGACCTATATCCCCGCAGGCGACCAGATCATAGATATTGTGCCGCAGGATTTTACGGTGGACAGTACACCAGATGTGCTTGATCCTATAGGTATGAGCGGCGTCAAGATAGGGGCCAACTTTCACATCATCACCGGCGACCGCAACGCGATACGTAACATAAAGCGCTGTGTGGACAAATCAGGCCTCAGTACCCGCGACTTGGTGCTGCAGCCGCTCGCATCCGCAGCAGCCGTGATGAACGATGAAGACCTGGAAGCAGGCGTTGCAATTGTTGACATAGGCGGCGGCACCACCGATATGGCAGTGTATTATGACGGCATCCTGAAACATACTGCGGTGATACCCTATGCAGGGGTGAATATCACCAATGACATCCGTAACGGCCTTGGCGTATTGCGCGCGCAGGCAGAGCAGATGAAAGTGCAGTTTGGTACAGCGCTTGCAGACGAGGCCAATGCTAATGCCTACATCACAATACCTGGCCTTCGTGGCCTGCCGCCAAAGGAAATATCAGTGAAGAACCTTGCGCATATCATACAGGCGCGTATGCAGGAGATACTCGACTACGTGATGTATCACCTGAAACAGATAGATATGGACAAGCGGCTGTGCGGTGGCATCATTCTCACTGGCGGCGGTGCTCAGTTGAAACATATCACCCAGCTCACAGAATTTGTTACCGGCATGGGCGCACGCATCGGCTATCCTAATGAGCACCTTGCAGGCGGCCATGTGGACACACTGATGAACCCGATGTACTCTACTTGTATCGGCCTCATACTGCGCGGCTACTATGACTACGAGAGCGGCAAGATGCGCTTTGCAAGGGAAGGCGGCAATATGATCCATATAACGGAACAAGAGCTTAAACCGCTGATGGAAGACAGGCAAGTGCCCGCAACACCGGTTGCCGAAGCAACTGAGGAGGCAAGCGAGGAAGAAGTTGCGGAAATAAACCTGCAGAAATCACGAAAACGGAATGAAAATGTCAAGAAGCTCTTTGATGGGCTCAAGGGCAAATTCATGAAGCTGTTTGAAGATGTCGAAGACCAGGAAATACAATAGCTAAAGTAAAAAATGAAAAAGCAAAAAATAAAAATCCCAATTAAAAATTCTCATTCACAACTAACCTTTTACTAACTCACAAAACAACCAGATATGATACATTTTGAAATCCCCAAAAATCAATCGTCCATTATTAAAGTGATAGGTGTAGGCGGCGGCGGAAGCAATGCTGTAAACTACATGCACAGCCTCGGTATAGAGGGTGTGGATTTTGTGGTGTGCAATACCGATTCACAAGCCCTTGCTCTGAGCCCTGTGGCGAACAAGATCCAGCTCGGGCCGCATCTTACCCAGGGGCTGGGCGCCGGCGCTAATCCCGAGATCGGCAAGCAGTCCTGCGAAGAGAGCCTGGAAGATGTGGCGAAAATACTAAAGGTAAATACCCGCATGGCCTTTATTACCGCAGGCATGGGCGGCGGTACAGGTACCGGCGGCGCGCCCGTAGTATCTAAGATCTGCCGCGACCTCGGCATACTTACAGTAGGTATTGTCACCACCCCGTTTACCTACGAGGGCCGCAAGCGCATGAAGCAGGCGCAGGACGGCATTGACAAAATGCGCGAGCATGTGGACACTATTCTTATCATCTCTAATGATAAGCTGCGCCAGCAGTTCGGCAACCTGCCATTCACGCAGGCGTTCGCAAAAGCCGATGATATACTGGCCACAGCAGCAAAATGTATCACTGATGTGATCACGACCACAGGCCAGATAAACGTGGACTTTGCAGACGTTTGCACCGTAATGAAAAACGGCGGCGTAGCTATCCTGGGCAGCGCATCGGCTGTTGGTGAGAATCGTGCAACGCAAGCGGTAGAGGAAGCGCTCAACTCACCATTGCTCAACGACAGCGATATTAGCGGCGCTAAATGGCTGCTATTAAATATAACATCTGCTGCCGGTGAGTTTGAGCATACTATGGACGAGGCGGAAGCCATCCAGGCATATGTACAGCAGCAGGCAGGCGATAACTGTGATGTAATACTAGGCATGGGCCACGACCCTAACCTGAAAGAGCGCATTGCCGTTACGGTAATAGCTACTGGCTTTAATCATAAGGATATCAAAATAGATATGCCCGCGAAGAACAATGAGCCGGAAAAAATAGTTGTGAAACTGGGCGACATGCAAACCACAGAACCCCGCCCTGCCGAAACATGGCCATACGCAAAGCAAACCAGCATGGCGCCGGTTTTAGTAGATACCCCTGTAGCGGTAAGTTCCATAACGGAAAACAAGCCGGCGGAACAATACACCCCAGCTCCATCAGATCATTTTTTGCAATTGGCTGAAGATAAGCCGGAAGTCGTTGCTGAAACCACTCCTCCGGCATATATGCAGGAAGCGAAGAAGGTGGAAGACATCCCGATGCAGATCATAATAAAAGAAGAGCCTGCGAAAGAAATACCAATGATGAAAATCGGCGAGCGCATTCTTACCGCTGATGAGATAGAAGAAAAGAAAAGATTTGAAGAGCAGAAAAGGTCATTGGAAGATCGCGCCGAACGCCTCCGCAGGATGAGCTTTAATATTAAAGGCACTGAAAGCAGCGATGAAATGGAAGCTGTGCCTGCTTATATGAGAAAGAATATGAAGCTCGATAACCAGGCCGGGTCATCCGATTCTTATTATAGCGGCTATTCCGTTGGCGTAAACGACCAGCAAAATAATAAGCAGGCTGCTATACAAACGATCAATACATTTCTTGACGGAAAGAAGCCGGATTGATAACATTTTATTATTATAAATATAAAAAGCCTCGCGAGTGCGGGGCTTTTATATTTATACATGTAAATATTTATTGTCAGGTAAGTGTTTGATTATGTAATATATATGGTAGATTTAGAAAATCATTGTATTAAATGGAATATTATTTTCAATATATAATGCTTACATATTATTTTGTTTATTGGGTTTGTTAAAAAAAAGCAATAGATTTACTAACCTATTTGGAGTAAATGCTGTCTTTAGAGATATGAGGCCATACTTTTTGCATGGCTGATGTTATTATTGTCGGCAGCAAAAGGATAAAAAAGATTTTTTAATAGACCTACTTTAGACGAATTATGAAACGCAATTGTTACTTATTTAGTATTATAGCCGGTATCGCATTTTTCTTTGGAGTTACTGTTGCCAATGCACAGGTGACTGTTACCAGCAGCGATACAGTGAACTGCACTAATCCTTGTACAGTGCTTACCGCTCATTTGACCGGAGATACGCCAACAGATGCGGGTATTACGGAGGATGACGTTTATACCGCTCTTATTCCGATAGGGTTTACATTCAATTTCTACGGCGTTAACTATACCCAGTGTGTCATCGGAGCAAATGGTAACGTAAGTTTCGATGCCTCAGTTGCTACTGCTTATGATCCATGGCCTATTTCTGCGGCATTGCTGGGCAATCCCAGTGTTCAGAACAGCATTTGCGGCCCTTGGTGCGATATTGATATTTTTTACACCGGCTCCCCTATTGGTACA
This sequence comes from uncultured Bacteroidota bacterium, assembly GCA_903887415.1. Taxonomy (GTDB): domain Bacteria; phylum Bacteroidota; class Bacteroidia; order Chitinophagales; family Chitinophagaceae; genus Nemorincola. Next base: position 30,152 of record CAISPO010000038.1, read on the forward strand.
GAAACATATTCCACCGATGGTGTTGCTCCTAACAGGAAATTTTCGGTAACCTGGTGTGGTTGCAGCATGTTTGAATGCCCCACACAGTTGACAACGACACAAATAATTATGTACGAAACTACAAACATAATAGAAGTGCATATTGCACAAAAACTTGTTTGTAGCTCCTGGAACGGCGGATACGGGATAGTGGGCGTACAAAATGCCGCAGGCACTGCAGCAACTGCGGCGCCAGGCCGTGATTATCCTTCTGTATGGTCTATCCCGCCGTCTGAAGCATGGCGCTTTACGCCAACCGGGGGCGGGACTTCTTATACCGTAGCATCCATCCCTTACGCTCCCATTCCTTATGCTTCTTCCAACATATATTGGTATGACGTTACGGCTGGCACGTATCTCGGTACTGGCGGTACGATGACCGTTTGCCCTACAGGCTCCTCTTTATACAGGGCTGCTGCTTTGGGTTGTTCTGATACTTCTTCGGGCTACTATTTTGTGACCGCATCAGGCGGCACCGCTTTTACAACTACTTCCACAAATCCTACAACGTGCGGCGCCTGCAACGGCACCATAACGCTCAATGGATTAACACCCAGCGTAGTTGACTCTATTGAATACTGGATCGGCGCCACGCCGCAGCCTGCATATACTGTCGTTGTAACTGCCGGCGGTACTGTTACCATTTCCGGCCTCTGCGCGGGCTTATACGACAGTATCAAAGTCAAATCGGGCACATGCTGGTCTCCGCCTGCTGCCGTCACACTGGTCAATCCACCAATTTCGATGACAGCCGCTTCCACCAACCCCACTTTTTGCGGCGGGTGCAATGGCACCATAACGCTGTCAGGGCTCTTTGCGTCCACTTCATACATCATTACCTACACCTATAATGGAACAGCAGAGCCCCCCGTCACAATGACCAGCGGGCCAGGCGGCAGCATTACACTTTCAGGCCTGTGTGCCGGTGCCTATACAAATATTATTGCTACTGTCACGTCCTCTGGCGGTGCATGTGTTACTCCGCCAGTCACAGCTACTTTGGTTAATCCGCCGATCTCCATGACCGGTACATCAACAAACAATTCGTACTGCGGGGTATGCGATGGTGCGATCACACTAAATGGATTGTATGCCACCACTGCCTATATTATTACCTATAGCCTGGGAGGGGTTGCCCAACCGCCGGTGACATTGACTACTAATGCCTCAGGGTCGGTAACCATAACAGGGCTTTGTGCAGGAACTTATTCAAATGTCATAGCAGCAATCGCTTCTTCCGATGGCGCTTGTGTTACGCCGGCCATCGGGCCATTTACTATTACCGCGCCGCCGCCGCCGCCATTAAGTATATCTGCTTCTGTAAACCCTTCCCAATGCGGTTATTGCGATGGCAGTATTACCATTAAGGCAATAACGCCTTTCAGTACAGACACCGTATTATATTCCTTTAACGGTACTGCGGCTACTCCCATTGTTACCATATCTCATGCTGACAGTACCATAACATTGTCCGGTCTTTGCGCAGGCGCTTATACAGGCTTTAGCGTAAAGGTGGGTGATTGTATTTATACCGTTACTGGTTCAGCCACTTTGGCTAACCCAACGTTAACAGCGAAGTTTGATACATCTATCCATTTTGGATGCCATGGCGACACCGTAACATTTACCAATGAATCATTTACAGCACCTTCTGGCGGCCTGCTGTATTATATATGGCATTTTGGCGATGGCAGCTCAGATACTACCAGCAGCCCGTCACATATTTATCCGCAGGGAACCTATACCGTAACGCTGCTTGTCAATAACCATGTATGTGAAGACAGTATGGTAATGACGATCCCGCTGGTTCATCCTTTGATCGCGTCTTTCATTGATACACCCAGCATCATTTGCCAGGACGAACTGATCACATTTACAAATACAAGCACCATTTCCGGTGGCTACCCCGGCCAGTTTATATGGTCTTTTGGCACAGGTGCTACCGACACTAACAAGAATACTACCTATACATTTTTGCACACTGGTACCTACACAATCCAGCTTATAGCTACGGACTGGGTGCCGTGCAGTGATACTGTTACAGCTATTGTCCAGGTGGACACCATCAGTGGCATAAACATCCGGCTTTCAGATACAGTCATTTGCCAGGGCACTTATATTACCTATACAGGTCTTTATGCAAGCCTTGGTAATACAGGGAATATATGGGACTTTGGAGATGGCAGCAAAATAATGAATGAAAATCCGGTGGTGCATGGGTATAACGACGCAGGAACTTTTACGATTACTGTAACAGCAGAATACCGCGCCTGCCAGGATATTAGTACAACAAGGAAAGTGGTAGTTATCCCCCAACCTTACATCAACCTTGGTTCAGATACCTCGATCTGTAAGGGCAGCGAGTCGCTGGTGCTTGCCGATAATCTGAACGGCGGCAATCCTGCGGCAAGCTGGATGTGGAGCACCGGGCAAACGGGGCCATCGATAGTAGTAGTGGCGCCAGGTTATTACTATGCTACGGTAAACATCAACAACTGCTATGCTTCCGATACAGTATGGGTGCAGGATAACTGTTACATGGATATCCCCAATGTATTTTCACCAAATGGCGATGGTGTGAATGACTTCTTCTTCCCGCGCCAGCTCCTGACAAGGGGCCTTACTGCGTTCTCTATGAACATATACAACCGCTGGGGCCAACTGATATTTACCACAACTACACTCGATGGCAGGGGCTGGGATGGCAAATTCAATAATGAGAACCAACCGGAAGGCGTGTATATATATGTAATAGACGCAACTTTCAAAGACGGGCAAAAAGAACATCACCAGGGAAATGTTACATTATTGAGGTAGGATCAAAGGCGTAAATACTATTTTTAATGTATATCCTGGCGAACCAGGGTGTATAGATCCCCTGTTTTTTGACAGGGCATAAACTTGACCCTGATGAAAAACCGCATAGTTTTATTTTTCTCGTTCGTTTTGTTGCTATGCTGCGATGCAGTTTATGGCCAGATGGTTGGAGACAATGTATTTCTGCAAGGGGCCTTCGTGGAGATAGGCGTAGCCCCCAACGGTGGTTATGGAAGTACCCTGGCGGCTCCTGCCGGATACCACCCATACCTGGGAGGTACTACCTTTACTTTTTACGATCCGGCGGCGGCAAGCACTACAACCAGCGGCAATTTCCTGGGCTTTGTAGCTGATTACGGCGCCGACGGATGGACGGTAGGAACGCCACCTTATTTCGGCGATTTTTATCTGCCCGGCGACCCGCAGGAAGGATGGGCTATTACTGTAGGCGGCGTTGAATCAGACGCATACATCCCTATTTATGAGACCTCGCCAACGACAGGTTTCACAGGCGGCCTCGCAGGTACAAACGTATCCTACAGCAATACCGGGGGCGTTATTACCGGCGTTTGGCAGGGCACAGATGGGGCGCTCGCCATAAGGCAGACAACCATACTGGACACTAATAAACTGTACTTCACGGTGAATGTGGTGCTTACAAATACTGGCAGCACACCGCTTACCAATATCTACTACATACGCACCGTGGACCCGGACAATGATGAGACCCGCTATTCCGGCGATTATACAACGGTAAATACTATCACTTATCAGTTACCCGACCCTACCAACCGTGTGCTGGTTTCAACTACCGGCAATGACAACCACGCTGCTTACCTTGGCCTCGGCACAAAAGATTGCCGTGCAAAGTGTATGATATTCGATGGCGGCCTTGCTCCGGAATATACACTGGACCAAATGTGGAATGAAACCACTACTTATATGTATGCCATCGGTACCACCTATACCGCAGACGTAGGCATCGCGCTTGATTTTAACATCGGTACAATTGCCCCCGGCGACAGTACCTCCCTTTCATATGCCTACATACTTAACGCCACATACATAGACAGCGCGCTCAACGCTACCGAGCTCACATTTACAGTTAACGGGGTGGCGCATGATTCTACCGATACGATCAACTTATGCAGTTATGCTTATGATACCGTTGCGGTAAATATATCAGGCGGTGGGTTCTATAGCTGGAGCTGGGCCCCGGACTCCTTTCTTACAGATACATCCGGTACCTCCAGCATTATTCATTCCGACAGCATAACCGGCAATATTACTTATACGATCACCGGTACCAACATAGCCGGTGGGTGTAATGATATCCATTACTATGTCAGCTTTCAACACGCTACATTTCCGGGGCCTGTCGTCACGCCGGTTACTTATTGCCAGGGTGCTACTGCCGTGCCTTTGACAGCGCCGGGTACCGGGCTTGAGTGGTGGACTACCCCCACCGGTGGCACAGGCAGCTCCACGGCCCCTACCCCATCCACTACAACCCCGGGTACCACTGTATATTATGTCAGCTCTACATTCGGCCTGTGCCAGAGCCTGCGTTCTCCCGATACGGTTACGGTTATTCCTTTGCCGTTGCCGCCGGTTCTTTACGATCCCACACCCTATTGCCAGGGGCAAACATTTGTGCCGATCACAGTTACAGGCGCAGGTATATTATGGTACACCGCAGCTACGGGCGGCACAGGCAGCACGACCGCACCTGTTGTGAATACTGCTGTTCCGGGCACCTATACATTCTGGGCCAGCCAGACTGTGAATGGCTGTGAGGGGCCGCGCGCATCTATTACCATAACCGTGCTCGACTTCATTACCCCCGCATATACTTATGCCATTCACTATGGCTGCCATGGCGATACCGTTACATTCAGCAATACATCCACCGGCGCGATCAGATATACATGGGATTTTGGTGACGGAACAAGCGATACCACCACCAGCCCCACACATATATTTACTACGCAGGATACCTTTGATGTAAAGCTGATAGCCATAAACGGGCAGTGTGCAGACAGTGTGATACAGAAGATCAGGCTCATACACCCTTTACATGCTTCTTTTTCCAATGATCCCGATATTCTTTGCCAGGACAATGCGGTAACTTTTGTAAATACCTCTGTTGATACCGGCGGCACCTTTCTTTGGTCCTTTGGCAACGGGGCCACGGATACCAGTAAAAACCCCGTTTATACTTACCTGAATACCGGCGTGTACAATGTGCAGCTCATCGTAACTGATTTTGTGCCCTGCAGTGATACCGCATCAGGTATAGTGTATGTGGACACGATGAGCGGCATAGACATTAAGCTCACCGATACCGTTATTTGCCAGGGCACCTATGTTACTTATACCGGTTTATATTCAGGGATAGGCAATACAGGTAATAACTGGAACTTTGGTGATGGCAGCAGCATTGTTAATGTTAACCCTGTTGTACATGGCTATAACACCACTGGTGTATTTACCATAACAGTCACTGCCAACTACCGCGCCTGTCCCGATACCAGCATTAGCCATACCGTGACCGTTATTCCGCAGCCGTATATCAATCTTGGAGCCGATACTTCAATTTGTAAAGGCAGTGAATCACTGGTGCTTGCAGATTATTTGAACGGTAATACCCCAGGGGCTAGCTGGCTTTGGAGCACCGGACAAACCGGGCCGTCTATTGTCGTTGACGCACCGGGCTACTACTATGCCACCGTGAATATCAATAACTGCTATGCTTCTGATACCGTATGGGTACAGAACGGCTGCTACCTGGACATACCCAATGTCTTTTCACCAAATGGCGATGGCGTAAATGATTATTTCTTTCCCCGCCAGTACCTCACCAAAGGTCTTACTTCATTCTCTATGAATATCTACAACCGCTGGGGCCAGTTGATCTTTACTACAACTACCCTCGATGGCAGGGGCTGGGATGGCAAGTTCAATAATGAAAACCAGCCGGAAGGTGTTTATATTTATGTAATAGATGCAACATTCAAAGACGGGCAAAAAGAGCACCACCAGGGAAATGTGACATTGCTGAGGTAGTTATAACCCGGCAAGGAATAAGTATATGCTTTATACCAACCTTATCCCTCGTTTCTTCCGTCTTTCATCACAGTAACACAGCTATATCCTATCGCTTAATAACCAACAGTTAGTAATATCAGATTTTCGTTATTAAATTGTAAAAGGGCTTTGTTGATAAAATAATATTTACTATATTTAGCAGCCTAATTGCGAAGAATAAAATAAGCGTATTTGAAATCCCCTAATAAGCATAGATATGAAGAAACTTTACCCTTACCTTCTCTTTGTAACCCTTTTGATTCTGGGCAGCAATATTTCGTTTGCCCAGATCGTAGGTACAAATACATTTTTACAAGGCCATTGGCTTGAGATCGGCTTGACAAAAAACGCATCATTCGGTGCCTGTACCTCCCCTGCGGGCTATCATCCACATACCGGCACTGCGCTCGCGGAGGTATATGACTACGGCCATGATGGCTGGACAGTAGGCACTCCTGCCTACATGGGCGACTATACATACCCCGGCAGCCCGTTCGAAGGATGGGAACTGCAGGTTGGCACCGGCCGTACCCAGGCTTTTGAAAATTGTGCGGGAACAATGACCAGTGCGGGCGGAGGCTCATTAACAACTGTTGGCAACACCTACATAAACGCCGGCGGCCGGATTATTGGTAACTGGACCGGAACAGCCGCTGGTGGCAATATCAGCGTAAAACAGGAGACACGCGTGGACACGAATGCTTCATGGGTTGTGGTCACTACAAAATTTTACAATCTCACCGCAGCGCCTACTGCAGCGATTTATTATATGCGCAGTTGCGACCCGGATAATGATGAAACATGGCCAGGCGGCAGCTTTACTACAGATAATTATGTGGACTATCAAAATGATATAGACCATAGGGTACAGGTAAGGGCTACCACTAATTCACCCACTGCCAACCAATATCCCATGTCTATCTGCACCAAAGACTGCCGGGCTGTTGCTTTAATATACAATGCCTGGCCGCTGGGCTCTGGCCAGGACCTTGCCGCACTGTGGAGTATGACCTATGGCGGCGGAACCTATACTACAGGCGGCACACATGCTCCCGCTGCTGATATAGGAGATATAGCTATTGCACTCGTATATAACATCGGCGTGATCCCGGCTAATGACAGCGCTGTGATCTCCTACGCATATACTTTCCTGGTTACCCTTCCGGGCAATCCCGAGAATGGTGTTGACGGCATTGACAGTGCTTTCCCAGAGCCAACATTGGTAGTGAACAATCTTCCTGTTCCTGCGTCTGGCCCCGCCCCGTCGGCGACCATTGATACCTTTAATGCTTGCTTATACCCTGGCCTCACTACGCTGCCAGTGAATATTATGTTTGGAGATGATAAATGCTGGACATGGAGTACATGGACGTGGGCGCCCGCCATAGGCTTGGCGACCACAACCGGCATCACTAACTCTATTTCCATCACAGGTTTGCCGCCAACTATTACCTATACCATCACGGGCACTGATGCTTCGATGTGCAATACAAGGACAATGTACCTTACCATAACCACCTGCAACGGCGCAGTTATCAATAGCCCCTGCCTTGGCGATCCATTGACTTTTAATGCACCGGGCGATTCAACTGGCGCAACTTATTTATGGTACGGACCGGCTCCATCCACTGCTGTGGTAGGTACTACGCAGAGCTTTACCATTTCTCCTTCTGTATGGGCCGATACCGGCACTTATCATGTTGTGAAAACTGTTTTGGGCGTTAGTGATACATCGGTGGCTGTCGCGGTTATCCACCCCAATCCAATCATAACCGCATCAAGTAATTCCCCGCTATGCAGTGGCGCTTCAAATACATTGACACTGACTGCCACTCCGGCCGCCGGCAGTGCTGCGGTTACTGCTTATTCATGGACAGGCCCTGCCTCATTTGTTTCCGGCACTCAAAACCCCACTATTCCTGGTTTCGTTGCTTCTGAAGCAGGTACATATACCGTTGTCGCAGCATCCATATACGGATGCAAGGATACCGCAACTACAACAGTTGTTCTGTTGCCTCCTCCAGGCCCGCCAACTGTCGTTGGCCACGGCCCCTATTGCCAGGGCGATGCTCCCCTGGCGATCACTGTTACCCCCACAGCAGGCGCAACAGTGTACTGGTACCCAACTGCCGCGGGTGGCGTAGGGTCAACAACTACACCTGTTGTAAGCACCGCAGTTCCGGGTACCTTTACTTACTACTACGGCCAGACAATAGGTTCCTGCGAAAGCCCCATTGACTCCGTGAAAATCATTGTCAATCCTACACCATCTGCAATTCTGGGTGTTTCAGACGTTTGCCAGTTCCTGTCGATCCCGCTAACTGATGCTACAACAGGTGGCTCATGGATAAGCAGCGCGCCATCAATTGCAACTGTGAATACCACAGGTTTGGTTACTGGTGTTTTGGCAGGCGTTGCCACTATTACTTACCAATTACCTACTAGTTGCTATACTACTCACCTGGTCAATGTTCATGCAAAACCTGCAAAACCTGTAGTAACGCCACCCACTTATTGCCAGTTCGGTACTGCTGCTCAACTGACAGCCACGCCCGCAACAGGCCTGTTGTGGTATGGCCCAGGCATTACTCCGGGTACACCTACGGGTCCAACACCCGCTACTTCTACTGCCGGTGTTACCAACTACTATGTTACAGAGACCAGTTCTTTTGGTTGCGTCAGCGATAGTGCTCTTGATGCAGTCACCATCATTCCGATACCGGCTCCTCCTGTTACACGCGACACAATGTATTGCCAGAATTCTGTCACCGTTCCGCTGAATTACCAGGTGGACAGCGCGGCTGGTTCAAACCTGAATTGGTACAATTCAGCTTCCGGCGGTGTTCCGCTTGGTGCGGCGCCGGTTCCATCAAGTGCTGCTGTCACCTGGCCCGCTGGTACTACCTGGTATGTCACTCAAACGGTAAATGGCTGTGAAGGCCACTCATCGCCGGTAAAAGCCACAATCGTTGACCTGCCCGCCTTTACTATTACAGCCAGCAACACCTGGGTCTGCGACCATGATTCGCTTACGTTCTCTTATAATGGCTCTGTGCTGGTATCCGGAACTTATTTCTGGAGCCTGCCTCCGGGCGCTACACCTATTGATGGAACAACAGTTAATGATCCGGTGATCACTGTACGTTTCGATTCCGTTTACGGGCCTCATATATTAACGCTGGCAGCAACGGAGCTTAACCTGTGTACCACTTATGATACCATATCAGTAAGAGTAGTGCCACCGCCAACTTCGCAGTCGTACATGAAACCGGACATCTGCCTGGGCGATACCGTGAGCCTCGCACTTTCCGATAAGTCGGCTGATGCAAGCATATTTAGCTGGTTCATTGACGGCACCCCGCTTATCAGTTCTACCGAGGTGAATATCGTTTCAGCCAATTCAAATAGCGGCGGGCCGTTCAGCATAAGCTGGAACGACAGCGGCAACCACGTTATCACCGTTACCTGTACTACAGCCGAAGGCTGTAAGTCTGATCCGGCTTATGATACAATACATGTGCATCCTTTACCTGACCCGGTATTTAATATTACGCCGAAAGCTACTGGTGCCCTGTGCCTTGAAGACAGCATACTATTTGTTGCCCGCCACCAGGATGCCAATTGCTCTTACTTGTGGGAGCCGGAGCATTGCTTTAATAACAACAACAAACCGGAAGTATGGGGTAAGGTGGAACAAGGCAGAACAGACATCTGGCTTACCATTACGGATCCATTTGGCTGTAAAGCCAGTTATGATATGCAGCTAAGCCCGGATGCCTGCTGCACTGTTTTGTTCCCTACTGCATTTACGCCCAACGGTGACGGCCTTAACGATAAGTTCCGGCCTATATTCAACGGCTATCATAACTTTCACAGCTTCCGTATAGTAAACCGCTGGGGCCAGACCGTCTTCGAAAGCGCCAACTCCAACCCCGAGTGGGATGGAAGTTTCAATGGTGTGCCACAGGATATGGGTGTGTATTACTACTACATCAAATATGATTGCGGCGGCAACACAGTGGAGGAAAAAGGTGATTGCACACTTGTAAGATAGTAGCTGGTTCATAAAATGAAAAGGATACCATCGTTTGAAACGGTGGTATCTTTTTTATTCCAGAAATGATAAAATTACATGGTAGGTGAACAAGGGAATTTATATCCCCGCATTGAAATCTCGCTGGTCCACGAGCTTGGCGGTCTTAAAAACAAAATGAAAGAATTGCGAGTTTTGCGCCTTTGCGAGAGACCTTTTTACAAACGCCACGCAACCAATTTGGCGGGAAATAGCTAAACACTTAATTTCGGAGCATCAACACATGAAAATGAATTTTAAAAATTTGCTTTGCGCAGCACTTTTGCTTGCATTTTACCATGAAGCCGATGCTAAAACCGTTCCGGTAAACACCGTTCAGAAACTTTATTTCTTAGAAAATAAAGGGCAGGTAAAAGACCAGGACCATAACCCCAGGAAAGACATTCAGTATGTACTCGCAGCGCCGGGCATGAATGTTTTTATCGGCAACGGGCAATTGCATTACCAGTTTTCAAACGTTGCCCATGATGCTATTGGGAAACCTGCAGCTTCCCGGTTTACGGATATGGAAGCAGCCACCATAAATACTTACCGGATGGATGTAGCGCTTATTGGCGCAAACATACATGCTGAGGTGGTTGCGGAAGAGCCACAGGCTTATTATGAGCACTACTACCTCGCCGACTGCCCTGCCAATGGCTTTGAGGCTCACGCTTTTGGCAAGATCACCTATAAAAATGTGTACAAAGGGATCGACTGGGTTGTTCGCATCAGGGGCAATAAGCTGGAACATGAATTTATCGTTGGCCCAGGCGGTAATGCAGCGGATATAAAGCTGAAGTATAACGGCCAGTCATCGTTGAAGATCAATGAGGATGGCAGTATCACAGCCACTACGCCAATGGGCACGGTTACAGAACATGCACCGGTATGCTTCCGCACTGGTGGCAGGATAGTGCCTTCTTCTTTCCGGCTGCACGGAAATACATTAAGCTACGAAACGAACGGTTTGTATCATGCACTCGTTGTTGACCCAGTATTAGACTGGGGCACTTATTATGGCCCGGATACCAGCACCAGCCCGTTTTATGCTGTTGCCTGCGATGCTATGTACCATGCATATGGTGCAGGTTTTACCTATGCTGCAAGCCAGATAGCTACCTCCGGCAGCTACCAGGGCACTTTTGGCGGCGACCAGGATGCATATCTTGTTAAATTCGACTCTTCGGGCAACAGGCTTTGGGCAACTTATTACGGGGGCACCGGCACCGACATCGGCTACGCTGTAGCCTGTGATTCAATAGGAAATGTATATCTCGGCGGCACTACCAGCAGCACTGCAGGCATAGCCACTCCCGGCGCTCAGCAAACCACTTATGGCGGCGGCACAAGAGATTGTTTTTTAGCTCGGTTTACTGCAGATGGCGCCAGGCTGTGGGGCACATATATGGGCGGCTCTGGTGATAATATCCCTGGCTCAGTAGCCTGCGATGCTCATTGGCACGTTTACTTAGCCGGCGTCACTACAGATGGCACCAATACGGCTACACCGGGAAGTTTCCAGCCTACTCATTCCGGCGGATACGATGATTTTCTTGTGCAGTACGATTCAACAGGCGCACGGCAATGGGGGACATATTATGGTGGCACCGGCGATGAATTTAGCGGAGTAGTTTGTACCGATGGTAATTACGTTTACCTCAGCGGGTGGACGAGCAGTACGGCCGGGATAGCCACTGCACTAAGCCACCAAACTGCCCTTGCCGGCGGCAGCGATGCGTTCCTTGCTAAATTCAATGTAACAGGGGCCAGGCTGTGGGGTACTTATTTTGGTGGCCCGGCGGCGGAGACTACCGGCGGCGCTACTTGCGATGACCTGGGGAATATATATATGCTGGGCAATACCCAAAGCGATGCCGGGATCTCTACTGCAGGCAGCTTTCAGCCGGCGAGGGGCGGGCTGTATGATGCTTTCCTCGCAAAGTTCGATCCTGAATTAGGCACACTTGACTGGGCTACATATTATGGCGGCCCTGATGCTGAGGATGTCACTTACAGCAGGATCACAACCGACGATTCCCTGAATGTTTATATAACTGGCTATACGGCCAGCATCACAGGTATAGCCTCTGCTGGCGCCTGGCAGGATACCTTTGGCGGTGGTGACCAGGATGGTTTTCTTGCGAAATATAACCCAGCAGGCATCCAGTATTGGAGCACTTATTATGGCGGCGATGGCACAGATGAAGCCAGGGCATGTGCCTTTGATGGCAAAGGGGTTTACGTAGCCGGATACACTACGAGCACCGATAATATTGCCACGCCCAGTGGGCTGCAGCCAACAGGCGGTGGCGGCATGTATTATTACCAGGGCTTCCTGTCAAGGTTCTCTGATTTTGTTTCCGGCTTACCCGGCCCTATAGGCGGCGCTACCCATATCTGCATCGGCAGCCCCACAACTATGAATGATGTGGTCTCCGGCGGCACCTGGTCCAGCAGCAACACAACAGTAGCAACCATCGACCCGTCTTCGGGGGCCGTCACCGGCCTTTCCGTTGGCAGTACCGTTTTTACTTACACCGTACCTACGGGGTTTGTTACAACAACAGTAGCCGTTAATCCGCCCCCTACCCCGATTTTAGGCCTCACCACATACTGTAACGGTTTATCCACGTTGCTCTCAGACTCTACTGCCGATGGTGTATGGACAAGCAGCAACCCATCCGTTGCCACCGCTGGCTATACCACGGGGCTCGTAAGCGGCATATCGTTGGGCACCGCTACAATTACCTACACTGATACGCTCACCACCTGTTTCACATCCACGGTATTTACCGTTATCACGTGTTTTGACGAGGTGCCATCCGTATCCGGAAAGCAACCGGTGCAGGTGTTCCCCAGTCCAGCCACAGATGTCGTTACCATAAAAATGAATAAAGGAGCCTACGGCTCACTCATCATTACCAACGAGGCAGGCCAGGTAATTCAGCAGCAGCCGGTAACCGCAACACAAACAAGTGTGGACGTAAAAACATGGCCACCTGGTATCTACAACATTACACTTAGCGGTAGTGGCGGCACAATGGCTAAGAAATTTTTGAAGGAATAGGTTGTATTACAAACGCCGCTGGTAGAGACGCAAGATTTTTGCGTCTCTACGCGTTTTGGGCAATGGTGCGTAACAATCCATTCCGATGTCTATGGGGACCCAAAGACCAATTCCAAATTCCTTTTTCTATCAGAAACTATACGCCTTTATATACTCCATTTTCGTGCTGCTCTTTGAGCAGCTCACCTGGAAGTAATCATAGAATGTGGTATCTCCGGCAATGTGGAAACCTATGATATAGGTATAGGGCGCATCGCCCTTCCTGATAACCGGCGTTGCATCTTCTGCGCCCTTTGGCATCGTAAACTTTCCCTCCCCGAAGTTAGTACCGAAGTCCGCATCAACATCATATACGCCAGTGGCAATATCACTGTCAGCGATTACTTTCACCGAAAAACTGGAGTGGTTGATTGCGTCCTCGGCAATAGGCATTTTAGCCTCGGCAATGGTAGCTCCGGGCTTGGGAAATTTTTTCGGTTTGTGCTGTTCAGCATTGTTATTACAGCTATAAGCGCACCCATAGACAGTGCAAACGCAAAGAATAAAAATCCCGATTTTTTCATTATGGCGGCAAAAATAAGGCAACAACCCTTTACAAAAATCGCAATCAAAAATTAATCACAACACCCGCCGCATTACCAGAAAAAGAAAGATGCACCTCCATAGGTGGTTTCATATAACCAACACCCTGCACGCTACCATTATATGCCCTCACCGCCCTTCTTAGTTGATGTGTGAACGAAACGGTGAATGGGATACTAGCTACCACAAATCCAGTCCCTGCAATGAATAACCCATTTTCATACGGGTGATGGAAAGAAAAGTCGGAAGACAACACGCAGGCAAAGCCAACGGCATAGAGGGATAAACCCAAATAGCGTGCTGTTTGAGCTCTTCTCAAAATTTTTAAGGCATCGGGCTCTGTAGCGAGCAACTTATGTATTTTGTGGTATCCGATATTGCGCCCGTCATACTCATAGTAAGTACCCAACCAGGTCCTTTTAATCACGATTGTATCCGAACTCGGTTGTGCCCATAGTGATTGCGACAACGAAATAAAAATGCCGATAAATACAATGGCCCTTACCACAGCATGAAATTTTATCCAAATTACTGGTTTTGTTTCGTAAACAAAAGTCAGTATATCTCGCTAAAGCGAGCTCGCGCTTTGCGGCCTTTAAAACACAACCCCAACGCAACGATGGGCGCGCCCTTGCGCCTTTGCAAAAGACCCTTTTTGCGAGACACCACTACGCAACTCATTCGACCTCACCCTCTCCCTTGGGAGAGGGCCGGGGTGAGGCTCTTTGCGAAACCATCCCCATGCAGTACCTTGCCACAAACTTTGCTGAAAATGAAATACAGTAACCACTTAAAATGGGCAATACCCGTAATAGCAATGAGCACACAACTGTTCACCAGTAGCTGTAACAGCAGCACTACGACCACCACCAAAACCGAGACAACAACCACAGTAGAAGGCTACGACAGCACCTTCAATGTAATGGCGCAATCGTTTGCCGACCTGCAGATGCTGCGCTACCAGGTGCCAGGCTTTAATGGCCTGAGCCTGCAACGGAAGAAACTCGCCTACTACCTCTACGAGGCCGGCCTCAGCGGCCGGGACATGATCTACGACCAGAAAAGCAAGTATGGCCTCATGCTCCGCAAAACAATAGAGGCCGTTTATGGCTCCTATAAAGGCGATAAGAACAGTGACGACTGGAAAAAGTTTGAGGTCTATTGCGGCAGGTTTTGGTTCAGCAATGGCAACCACCACCACTATAGCAATGAAAAGTTCATACCGGAATGTTCCTACGAATATTTCTCGGGGATAGTAAAGGCAGCCGACACAACGCAACTGCCGAAAAACAGCGGCGAGAGTACAGACGCTTTCCTGGCGAGGATAAAACCAATTGTTTATGATCTGAAATTTGAGCCTAAAGTTGTTGACCAGCGCCCGAATATTGATAACATCGTCAACTCCTCCAACAACTTCTACGAAGGCGTAACACAAAAAGAAGTAGAGGACTTCTATGCAAAGTTCGATACAAAAGGCAACGCGCCATCATGGGGGCTCAACAGCAAGCTGATGAAAGAAAACGGCCAGATCACAGAGCACACCTGGAAGAGCGGCGGCATGTATGGCGCTGCTATTGATAAGATCATATTCTGGCTGGAGAAAGCAGCTACTGTAGCAGAAGACAGTGTGCAGAAAAAGTCGCTGGACCTGCTGGTTCAGTATTACAAGACCGGCGACCTGAAAACATGGGACGACTACAACATCGCCTGGGTTGACTCAAAGTCACGTATTGATGCCGTAGTTGGCTTTATAGAAGTGTATCTCGATGCCATAGGCAAGAAAGGCAGCTTTGAAAGTACCATATCCCTCAAGGACATGGAAGAGACCAAGCGCATTGAGGCAATAGCCAACCAGGCACAATGGTTTGAAGACAACTCACCCATAATGCCCGAACACAAAAAGAAAACAGTGAAGGGCATTACCGGCAAAGCCATCACTGTGATCGTGGAGAGCGGCGATGCGGCGCCCAGCACGCCTATAGGTATCAACCTCCCCAACGCAGAATGGATACGTAAAGAACACGGCTCTAAATCCGTATCGCTCTCCAACATCATCCATTCCTATAATGTAGTAAGTGCAAAAAGCGGCCTGGTGGATGAATTCGCTGTGAACGATACCGTAATGCAGCGCATGAAGAAATACGGAGCACTCTCCAGCGACCTGCATACCGACATGCATGAATGCATAGGCCATGCATCGGGCCAAATAAACCCCGGCGTAGAAACAACCGACAAAACCCTGAAGAACTACGCGAGCTGCCTGGAAGAAGCCCGCGCCGACCTCGTAGGCCTCTACTACATTATGGACAAGAAGCTCGTGGACATAGGCGTAATGCCCAGCCTGGAAGTGGGCGAAGCGGGCTATGACAACTACATGATGAACGGCCTCATGACACAGCTCACCCGCCTGAAACCCGGAGAGCAACTGGAAGAAGCCCATATGCGCAATCGTGCCCTCATAGCGCACTGGGCTTATGAAAAAGGGAAGAAAGACAAAGTAGTAGCTTTTGTAACAAAGAACGGCAAGACCTATGTACAGGTAAACGACTACAACAAGCTCCGCGACCTCTTCGGCCAGTTGCTGAAAGAGATACAGCGCATAAAATCAGAAGGCGACTACAACGCAGGTAAAAACCTCGTAGAGAACTACGGCGTAAAAGTGGACGCCAAGCTGCACAAAGAAATACTGGAGCGCTTCGCCAAGCTGAACATAAAGCCCTACCGCGGCTTCATTCAGCCCAAACTGGTGCCTGTAATGAGCGGCAACGACATCAGCGACGTAAAAGTAGAATACCCCGACAACTTCTTCACCCAGATGATGGAGTATGGCAAGAACTATGGCTTTTTGCCCGTGAAGAACTGATATAAGGAAATCTTGAGGCCAGTTGAATAGCGCCTTGTCATGGTGAGCCCCGCCGAACCATGACTGATGAGGCTTAAGCTAAAGTCGATTAGAGTAGGAAGTATAAAAATGGGAATAGTTCAATGAAAGAAGGCAGCTCTATGCAGGGTAGCCTTCTTTCATTTACAGAAGTTTATTGTTCCTCTATGCTCGTCCACTGTACCTTATGATCCTTCACAACTATATTTCCACCGGTATATCCTATAGTATTACTTATTAAGTAATCCACGGGTTTTCCATTAATGCTGGCTGGTGTAAAGGCAAGACTACCATCACTAAGCAGCTTTTCTATTTTGTCAACTATTGGTTTTTTGTTGGTCACCTTTTCATCAACATCCGCACCTATTTTTTGTATGCCGTAATTTTCATAGTAGATTACCTTTCCCTTCCTGTCAATAACAACCTCAGATATGATCAGGTTGTACTCACCATCGGCAAGCTTTTCAAATTCCGGCTTTAGATTCCGCACCATATAGTCGGCAAGGCTTTTGTCTTTCGCTTTTATTTTTGGTTTTGAAGCATCTCTAACGTCGTGTATAGTTCGTCCATTCACTTTTATTGGTGGGTTTGCCCAGTTGTGGATTTTCGTCTCTTCTTTGCCGGTTACTGGATCAGTAACAATAACAGTGTCAGGTGGCTTTTGTGGGGCAAATTCAATTGTATTTCCATTAAAGGTCACCTTATTATCCACCTTCTTGAACTTCTGTGAAAAGCTATTCTTTGAAAAGCACACTATACATATTAGTGCCAGCGGCACAAATACTAGCATCTTACTTCTGGCAGCCATTGATGATTTACGTGTTAGCATAACGATCCTTTTTTTTATGGGTGAACGATTAAATGAATGAGTGATACTAGGCGCTGTTTGCAGCAGTGCCTGCTCTATAAGAAACTTACCGTAAAACTGTGGCCGCCCGCTACCTGCTTTATCAGCCTGGTATTCATGCTGCATCATTAGCCGCTTTTGGTAAACATATACCAGCGGGTGAAACCAGAACACAATGCGCGCAACCTGCATCAGCAGCAGATCTACGAAATGAAACAGCAGTCCATGCATCTGTTCATGCGCAATGATCGTATTCCACTCCTCCGTATCATATCGCTCCCTGCTGCTCACAAATACATAATTGAATATAGAGAACGGAGCGTAGTCTTTGTTTGTCTCAATGATGATGCACGACCCTTCTCGGTACCGGTTACCAGCGCGGTACAGCCGTGTTATTTTTACAACTTCAGCCAATAACAATAAGAGGCTCACAACCGCTCCAGCCAAATAGACAAAACCCAGGTATAAGTCCCAATTGACTGATGCAGATGCCGGCGTGGCCGAGGCAACAATTGTTTCCTTCGCAGCGATCACCCGCTCTACAGGCCTTTGCAGAGCTGCCGTATATATCGGGCCATCACCCTGCCACTGCCAGAGCGGCAACAATGCTCCCAGCAGAAAAGTAAGCAGCAGGTAAAACCTGTTATACCCATGGTAGCTTTCCCTCCGCAGGAAAACATCGAATAGTACAAGACTGATAAGCCAGATAGCCGTAGCGTTTAAGAGATATTGCAGCATGTCATTTCTTTTTAGGATTATCTACTGTTTTTAGCAGGTCGTTCAGTTCCTTCAGGTTCATGTCCTCGCTTTGCACCAGGAAACTAACCAGCTTCTTAGGCGAGCCGCCAAAGTATTTTTCCACCAGGCTTTTTACGCCATGCTGTGCATACTCTTCTTTGGTGATGATGGGGAAGTACTCATGCGTCTTGCCATAAGCCTTGTGGCCTACAAACTCTTTCTTCTCCAGTATCCGCACTACAGATGATATGGTGCTGTGCGGCATATCCGGGTCGCCCAGTTTATCTATGATATCACGCACCACGCAGCGATCCAGTTGCCAGATGATGTGCATCACTTCTTCTTCAGCCTTGGTCAGTGTAGGTAATGTCTTATTCCGTTTCATAACGTAAAATTACGTTACAAAACTTAAAAACCAAATTTATTTTTCCGGAGCGTAGGGAAACCGATCTATTTTGAGTAGTAAATACTATGGTTGTTCACCCTGAAGTACGCCTTCCAGATATCCTTATCATCCGCAAAAGCAGGTACCTTGCCCTTGTGGTCATTATCATTGGCAGGAATAAAATTCGCCTCCTTCATTACGGTGCACAGCCTTTTAAATATGGCCAACTGCACATCCAAAGCCAGTGGGTTACCTCCTGAAGAATCCCGCACTCCCTCATACCCGAAGTAAGCCACCTTGCCTTTTGCATCCACCAATATATCCCGCAGATTCAGTGTATAGCTGCCCTCCGGTATTTTATTGAGTTCATCAGCAATACCGTTAAACAAATAGTCATGAAAGATCTCATCACCTTTGTATTGCGGCTGGTTGCCTTTTACCTGCACCTTCATGCCCCCTACTTTTATCGGCCGGGCTATGGTCGTGGCTCTATGCACCACTTGCCCATTGCCGCTTTCGCTACCCATTGCGAAGTCGCCAGCTTTAACTTTAGAAAACTCTATGGCCACGCCCTTGCGTACCACCTTATCTCCATTTCTTTCAAATGTTTGCGCGAAACCTGTAAATGGAATACATACCAATAAGACCAGGAAAAAACAGATTGCCTTCATCAGATACGTTTTAGCATATCAACAAAATAACAACATCTCAATAAATACAAAAGGCAAAAGCCGGCATTAACCAGCTTTTTAAAAAAGATATGACACCCGCTTTGCTCAACCGTTATTCCACTGCTGAAAACATATTCACAAAGCACTCCCCTTTAGGGGCCGGGGGTTACTGTCCCTTAAACTTCTTCACCGCCTCAGTAAGCCTTGGTACTATCTCCATAGCATCGCCCAGCACACCGTAGTCGGCAGCCTTAAAGAATGGCGCTTCCGGGTCTTTATTGATGACAACAATCGTCTTCGATCCATTCACACCTGCCAGGTGCTGAATAGCGCCGGATATGCCCACCGCTATATACAGGTTCGGGCGAATGGTGCCACCCGTCTGGCCCACATGCTCATTATGCGGCCGCCAGTGACTGTCTGCCACAGGGCGGCTGCATGCCAGCGCGGCACCCAGTTCCTTGGCCAGGTCTTCCAGCACATACCAGTTTTCCGGGCCCTTCATGCCACGGCCACCGCTCACTACCAGTTCTGCCTCAGAGAGCGGCACGCTGCCACTCGCCTTGCTCACTTCCACCACCTTTATTGAAAAGTCTTTGTCTTCAAAAGTCACATCCAGGTTCTCCACCGTAGCGCTACCCTCACCCTTTACCACAGGATAAGTATTCGGCATCAGCGTGATCACCTTTACATCGCTGGTCACATTCACATACGCAAATGCCTTGCCGCTGAATACATTCTTCTTCACCACAAAACCCTTGCTCAGGTCTGGATAAGACACCGCACCAGCCACCAATCCCGCCTTCAGGCGAGCAGCAAGCCGCGGAGTTACCGCCTTGCCCACCGTATCATGCAGGCCCACGATCACCTTGGCGCCTTCCTTCGCAGCAGCAGCCAGCATCACCTTGGTATAAGCCCGGCTGTTGAATTCATTGAGCCGGCTGTCCGTAGTGTGCAGCACCTTATTAGCGCCATACTGGCCCAGTGCCTGCATAGCCGCATTATCTGCATCGCCCACAGCTACGGCCGTTACCGTAGTGCCCGTAGCCTTAGCTATATTAGCCGCATATTGCACCGCCTCCAGCGATTTCTTCTTAAAAACCCCACCCGCGTGTTCAACTAAAACAAGTACGCTCATCTTTATAGTAATTTGTAATTAGTAATTGGTAATTAGTAGTAAGTAACATGACCTTTTGCGCAACAACTCCCTCCTTTAGGAGGGCCGGGGAGGTTCTCAAATCACTTTAGCCTCCGTATGCAGCAAATTAACAAGCTCATCCATATTCTCCGCAGCTATCATCTTCACGCCCGATTTTGCCGGAGGTAATTCATACGATACTATTGCGGTCAGCGCATCCATCGCAGCCGGTGGAACCACCTTTAGCGGCTTGGTGCGCGCAGCCATAATGCCACGCATATTCGGGATACGCGCCTCGGCCACACCCTTCTGGCAACTGATCACTACCGGCAGGCTGCACGAGTCTGTTTCCTCACCACCCTCTATCTCGCGCTTAGTCGTCACTACCCCACCCGCTACATCTATTTTCGATGCGAAGCCGATGTAGTTCATATCCAGCAGTTCGGCCACCATAGCGCCCACGCTGCCGTTATTGTAGTCTATGCTTTCTTTACCGCACAGCACCAGGTCATAGCCCACAGTCTTAGCGTATTCGGCTATCTGTGCCGCCACCATATAGGTGTCATTGCTATCCGTATCTATACGTATCGCCTCGTCGCCGCCCAGCGCCAGCGCCTTGCGTATCACCGGCTCGGCATCAGCCTTGCCCACAGTTATCAGGTGCACATCAGTAGCCACACCCGCTTCCTTCAGTTCCAGCGCCCTTACTATACCATACCATTCGTCATATGGATTGATGATAAACGTTACCCCCGCGGTGCTGAAATGCGTATTATTATCCGCAAACGCAACCTTCGTAGTGGTGTCCGGCACCGGGCAGATACAAACTAGTATTTTCATTATAAATTTAAAATTAAAAAGTCAAAATTCAAAACACTCAGGTGGAGCGTTTGGGAGTGCAAAAGTAGGCAAAAAACTACAAATTGTGATCTTCGATGAGTCAAGGCCGTCATTTCGCAGCGCAGCGGAGAAACCTCCTGAAAATCTGCACTTAGTTGAAGAAGGGTACTGTCCAAACTGATTTACTACTATCACCACCTGTGGCTATGGCACACTTGTACAATAGGGTTTCTATTCTGCTTTCTCTGCACGTTATGCCCCGTAGGCGGCTACAGCTTTGTAGCATATTGTCATCCTGAGCCCCGCCGAAGGATAACCACAAAGCGCCCCGTAGTGTGCGCAACCTGTTCGCGATGGACTAATAAGATTTATGCAGTTGCATAAACCTTTCAAAATGCCAATTGAGATTATCAAGTGACGGTCGATATTGTATTTCATTTGGCAAATAAATCTTCCTGCCGTGAAAAGCTCTGATCGAATGACTTCCCGATTCTGTAAAATGCTCCGATACTATTATGTCGAAATGCTTGTCTATAGTTATAAGGAAACGATCAAATGCTCTATGCAAATTTGGCGACAGCGATATTCCGTTCCTGATCGTATCATCATGTGATTCCGAAAATGGCACAATATGGCAGGCATCAATCATTTGCACATCCCGCGTAGCAATTATTTTCATACCTGATATACAACACGTATAGTTGTAAATTTTTGGTACTACTTTCTTAAAGACACCGCTTCTTACAAAAATTTCCTCCTCATCCGTTTTAACAACTTCATTTTTATAATCGCCGGATGCCTCATTTAAAATTTGATTTTCTACCCTCTGCAATAAGCCGTAATCTCCCCCTTTTACTTTCTGCCCTTCTAAGTAGGTTTGTAATAAAGTATGTTTCATTATTTCTCTGCTATGGTGGTTCATAAGCAGATCATAAAATGTTTCGTCAAAGTATGCGTAATCGATCGCATTTTTTAACGCAGCGAAACTTCTTATTGAATTTGATGAAGTGAGCAATATTTCTTTGCCAACCGATGTTTTTAAATGCCAGAAACCATCACTTTTTAAATGATAAAATGGTAGTGAAAAATTAGGATTGAATCGCTCATTTCTCACAAGCTCATGCCAGTTATCTTTAAATCTCGCAACTAATTCCGGAGTAATAAATATTCTGTTTTCTGTTATCTCTTTTTTCTCAATAGACTGTATAACAGATAACATGAGTATGGCCTTATGCGGAGCTACCGCTCCCTTTGAGCGGTCAACTTTAAGTTTGGCAAGTTTATTAATAGCGGCAGAAATCTCCATTGGATATAGCAAGTAAATATAGTTGACTTTTCGGCTTGCTAAATATTTGCTTTTTGATCTGGCAGTCGCCGTGCCACATTTCCAAAATGTGCCACACCTGCGCGAGAGCACATCCCGCGCGAATAGGTTGCGCCCGCTACGGGGCGCCGTGTTTTGTTGGATATCATAATAGCTACAAACAGGTTGCCACCTATAGCCTGCCCTGAGCTTGACGGAGGGGGCAATAACATGTTATTCTGTTATCCAGGTAATCCTGAAAATTCTTAAATCCTGAAAATCCTGATTCAGACAAAAAGTGGATATCTCTTTTTGCTACGCATCATTTTCCATCCTAACTTTGTGCTGAAATTGCACCAATTCCTTGGTTCATGCAGCCTCAAGGCTAAAGAATACACCCATCAACCGCACCAGTTACAATTATAAATAACAGCAAATAAAATGCATCGGCCAGGCGAAAAAAATGCGCGAAAACCTGGGATAAGAACGTGATATTTTTGTGATATTTTTCAGCACTAAAGCATTGATAACCAACAAAAACCTGTGCAAACTTTTTTTTCTTAAAAACTGTGACATTTTGCTCACAGCATAAAACAAAGAATGTATAAGATACTTCCACAGTAAATCTAAACATCCATTTTTGAACCGCAAATCAAATTAATCACAATAATCAGGTAAATCATAGTTCAGATAACTGCAGCAATCCGGAAGAAAACCAGAAGTTTCCAGCACATGAAAACGCTACTTAAAATATTTATTGCACTGCTGCTCACTCCGTTATATCTCCTTGCGCAGATCACCCCAAAGGAAAATAGCGAGCTGAATTACCGGATGATAGCGGGTCATACAGAAAGCTGTTTATCGTGAACCGAGATAAACAAATATTGTGGAGTGCCCAGCCGGAAAAATGGGACAAGGCCGGAAGCAAGTGGATAAAAGACGGCGTATTAGTGGATGGCAAAGTGAGAGAGGGCTCTTACCGCGCCAGCATCATCAGCCGCGATGAGCTTGAAAGCCTGATATGGGGCAGATGAAGAAACCATAAAAAGTGACATTTGCTACCACCCCTGTTAGTTTTTCACAAATTTCCTGACCACATAGTGATCCACTTTTACGAAATACAAGCTGGGGGGCAATTGCGTTACGTCTATTTCCACTTTTGAAGACCCGTATGATCCAGTGAACATTTCTTTGCCTGAAATATCGGTGATGACAACCTGGTGAATGGTCTCCGGAGCACTGATGCTGATAACGGAAGTTGCCGGATTAGGGAATATTTCCAGTCCATTTTTCAAAGCAGGCTGGTCAACGGATGTTGCGGAATCACACTGCGCCGCCGTGTACACTTCTATGTTCTCCGTAGCATAGGTCATGCCGCATGTATTGCTTACTGAGTAGCTGATTGTGGCAGTGCCCGGCGCGACCGCAAACACGAAACCAATGAATGAATCGATGGCCGCCACACTGCTGTCTGTGCTCGTCCAAATGCCCTCGTAAGTGCTGTCAGAAAAAAGAAGCGACTCGCCGATACACATAAAATCCGCACCTACAATGGGCATTGCGGGTTGTTGGATATCTACAATTATGCTGCCGTAGGATATACCGCAAACATTGGTCAGTGTATAATCTATACCCACCGGGCCCTCCTGTATGCCTATCACCAGGCCTGCAGCATTCACAGTGGCGGCAGCAGGGTCCACGCTGCTCCAAACGCCTCCGGCAGCGCTGTCTTTCAGCAGTACGTGCACCCCGACACAGAAGGTATCCGTGCCGGTAACTATTGATGCATAGCGCTGCACAGTGACTACCATTGTGTCTGTTACGCTGCCACAGGCATTGGTTTTAGTATATTTCACAGTATCCGTACCAGCAGCAAGCGACACCACAGCACCACTTGCCACCTGGGCCACGGAATCATTGGACGTACTCCATACTCCGCCGGGGTCGCCATCGCTCCACATATGTGTCGTTCCCACGCAGGCTGGTGTTTCGCCATAGATAACACCCGGGTGCGGCGTAGCCAGAACATCCAGGTACAGTACCGCACTGTCTGTGCAGCCCCAGCCATTTGTTTTGATATATGCAATACTGGCGGGGCCTGGCACTGTGCCTTCCACCATGCTGCCGCTGTGCCACAAATTGGCGCTGTAAGAACTCCATGTGCCGCCGGTAGTAGTATCGCTCAGTGTATAGACAAGACCGGTACAGAGAATGGTATCTCCATAAATTGCGCCAACGAACGGCAGCGGATTTATCGTGAGTATAGCAGTTGCCAAACCGGATGCGCAACTATTGGTATAGGTGACCGTGTCAACTCCGGCAGTTACGGCATGGACCTGGCCTGCCGAATCTATTGTTGCATTGCCATTGGAGGCGCTCCACACACCATCAGTGACACTGTCGGTCAGGATCGTTGCAGCGCCTGAGCACAGGGATATTGTTCCGTCCACAGCACCTGCATTTGATGCGGCGATAACGTGAATAGGGAACAAGGCGGTATCTGCGCTGCAAGCCCCGGCGAGCACATACAAAATGGTATCGGCACCCGCACTCAACGCCGTTACCAGGCCGGTGCTGCCCACCATGGCAACAGAAGTATTTGTGCTGAACCACGAGCCAGATGCAGTGGTATCTGACAAGACAACCGTGGAACCAACGCATATATCACGTATGCCGTTGATGGCGCTCAAAGAAGACGTCTGGTATGCGCCGGCATCCAGATGAATGCCTGCGACACGTGCGATACCCCTGAAGTCTGTGAGCTCACCGGGCAACACATATATTTCGGAACCGGCATCGATAGCCGGGCTGCAATGGGTCAATATTAGCCCGTCATCAGCGGTACCCCATAGCATATCTGCACCTTGCGGATCGGCCTCATTTACAAATACCGGATCGATGCTGCTCAGCGAATTGTTCGCAAAAGTAATTGCGCCCGGGCTGGAGAGGCCGGTGTCTATGCCCGGGCCAGCGCCATAATCCTGGTAAAAAACATTGTTGGCGATGGTGCAGTTTGCCCCGGCCACCAGTATTGCGCCTCCCCTGCCGGCAGTAGTGCTATCGGCATAAAAGGTATTATTAGCCAGGAAGTGATTACTGCCATAACAGACGATACCGCCGCCGCCATATGCCGATGCATCTTTGTTATCAATGAACAAGTTATTCAACACGGTATCGGTGCCACTATTGGGATACACATATACTGCTCCACCG
Source organism: uncultured Bacteroidota bacterium (assembly GCA_903887415.1). Lineage (GTDB taxonomy): Bacteria > Bacteroidota > Bacteroidia > Chitinophagales > Chitinophagaceae > Nemorincola. The sequence goes on from CAISPO010000038.1 coordinate 55,835, forward strand.
CCACCTGTGGCTCTATTGCCGATGAAGACATTGTCGCTCGCATTGGTGCTGCTGGTGATAAGCACTCCCGGGCCGCCGATATTCATAGCGCCGCCGGAGCCAGAGCTGTTGCCGTTGTAAACACACCGCGCGATATTGAATATGCCATTGTACAGATAGACTGCGCCCCCCCTGGTGAGCGAATAAGCGCTATCAAAATGACAGCTATCAAGGTTCAGCACAGCCGATGTGTTACTGCATATAGCGCCGCCATATGCCTCGTTGGTGCCATAAGCCACCTCACTATAAAAATTGCAGTGCGAAATGTGCGGCGATGAAAAGCTATCATATATGCCCCCCCCACAACCGCCACCAACAGAATAGCCCCCAGCCCATGCACCGAACGCAGTATCGGCGGTAAAGGTGCAATTCGCTACATCAGGTGCATAGTAAAAATTGGCAATAGCGCCTCCATATCCCCAGCCACTTTCGCCGGGGGCGTCTGAATATGCATAGCCGATCGCCCGGTTCCTGTAAAAATTACATGAGCTGATGAGGCCCGGCGAACCATAGTTGTATATGGCACCACCGTATCCTTTTCCGCCTCTTAAAGGGCCTTCGCGCTCCACGCTGCTGGAGACATTAAGCGAAAAACTCGAATTCCGTATGACCGTATTTCCAGTCGTATTATACAGAGCTCCACCAAAGCAGAGGGCACCGCCACCAAGCGTGCCGCCAGCTACCCTGTTAGCAGTAAATGTGCAGCTATCAATAGTGAGCGTTGAATTGTTGCTATAAACTGCGCCGCCATATGCGCCATCGGTGGTGTAGCCGCCTTGCACGTCACAGTAATTGTTCTGGAAAATGCAATTAACGATCTGCAGCATGGACGACTGGTTGCTCATTACGCCGCCGGCAGAATTGTTGGAACTGCTGCAATGATTGCTTGTGAAACTGCAGCTTCGCAGCATAGGTGTAGCGTTGACGTTGTACATGGCCCCGCCGGCAACTGTGCCTGATGTGCAGGAATTTCCGGTCATGGTGCAGTTGATCATCGTATATAATGCAGACGAGCAATACATGCCACCACCGGTGCCCGAATAGTTGTTTTGAACCACACAATTGCGGATAACGAACTTCAAACTACTGTCACTGTAGAGCGCTATTCCGCCGCCGCCGTACTGGTACACCGGCACCGAGTTATATACCCTGACACCGCTTGCGCCTGCAACCCCATGACGTATGGTCAGCCCATCTAGCACAAGGCTGTCTGCAGCTGCAGGTAAGCCAGCAACAACAACGACATGGAAGGATGCGGTATCAGTACCCAACTGCCCGTCGAGGTAGGTATGGTTGGCGGTATCCCGCATGGTAATGCTTGTTTCTGTGCCAGCGAAGCCGCCATATATTTTCAGGGCTTTACCAATGCCATTACCACGATAAAACGCAAATGAAGTATCCCGGTGGTCGGCAGGTAAGGAGCTGACACCGTCTGTGGGCCAGTAAGTTCCTTTAGCGATCCATATATCCACCTCCGGCGCAGCACTGGTGTCTGCTGCGGCAACGGCCTTCGTCACATTGCGGAATGCCGTGCCCCAACTGGTACCTATATGTGTATCGCTGCCGGTCGCGGAGTCAACATAGAAAATAGTCTGGGCTCCTAACGGAACCGCCAATGCTACGAAAACCAGTATTAACATCGCCAGTAGGGTCCATGGGTTCATTTTCATAAATCAATGCTTTATGCTTGCAAAACATTTGCTACAACAAAATAATGATTTTTTTGAAAGTATGTATAAGCTGACCGCTACGGCTAAGCGATGTTTCAACTTCCACGATGACCGGGGCCAATTTCCCAAATAAAAAGAGAGCTGCGTAATGCAACTCTCTTTTAAATGTCTGCTATAGCATGCTTCAACGGTGCCAGCTACCTTGCCTCCACTGATGGCCGTGGCCGTCATGGTTCCAATGGCCTTGCTTGTATTTGTAACCTGGATGTGGTGGCGCTTCCCATCTGCCGCCATTCCATTCGTACTTGCCGTCGCGCTCGTGCCAATCTTCGTCCACCCATACGTGCTGTGGGCTTGGCGCTTGTACGCGAACCACCGCAACCGGCCTCGGCGGACGGACGTTGACATATATCTGGGCCATGCTGCCGTATGCACCGCAGGTGAGCGCAATTGCGAGGATAAATAATACCTTGTTAATGTTTTTCATATGCTTGTTAATTTTTTTGGTATGCCTAATGTGTATGCATTATCATACCAACAAACGGAAAAACAATAAATTCTTTTGAAATTACACCTTCAATACAATGCTGGCAAGGTTATTAATTTTTTTGAACCTGGTTATGAAAAGCAATTTTTTAATAGCTGCTTTTTCTCAAAACGGGGTCTCAATTTCAGAGGGCACAACTATAACTATATAACCGCCTGTACCGCTCTCCTTCCGTCCAGCTCATTTCTCACGGTCCTTAAAAGTCCCATAAAGTCTGCATTAACGGCCAACTCCAGCGTTCTTTTATCCACCCAGTCATACTCTTTCGAAAAAATGTCTTTATTTCTTTTCGAGTTTTTTTCGATAACTATTTCGTTTTCCGGAATACAGTTTTTTAATATTTCTGCACGCCTGGGTATAACATTATCTTCCAGGCTCATCATAACCTTCACCTTCGGGTAAAAATCATAACCGAGTGTGAAGTAAACATCGAATGGCCCTTTTATCGCTATCCAGTGAAGTGTCTGGCGTACAAACACAAACTCATTGCTTGCCGGGTCCTTGAATTTAACCTGTCTGAGCAGTGCTTTAAAATATTCCGCGTCCATATTTATTGTTTTTCTGATTGAAATGATTAACGCCTGCGTAATAAAATGACAAAGGGTTCCGACTAGCCGAAACCCCATTCCTTGTTGGAGACAAATCCCGGTATCTTCAGGATTTCCCTGAGTAACTGGATGATTGCTTTTTGCGGTGTGATCAGTAAAAAGAGGTAATTCCCTTTAAACTTGTGCAAAGGTAGGCTATTATCGGGCCAATTAGTAAAATACTTACAGATGAAGCAGATCGTGCACGTTTAGCTAAGGAACGATGACAAAATACATCTATATCAATTCCGTTTTTATTTCTATAGGGTTGCTAAGCATTTTATGAACCGGGCAACTGTTCGCTATCTCAAGAAGCCGTGCTGTTTGTGTCTCATCAAGGTTGCCTATTAGCTGAATGCTCCTGTTGATTGCAGTTTTGTTTACTGCCTCATCCCTGGTCAATTCAATGTGCGTATTGACCTCAGCCAGGTCCCAGCCCTTCCTGTCGGCATACATGCGAAGGGTAACGGATGTACAGGCCGCTAATGATGCCGCCAACAGCTCTGTGGGTGAAAGGCCCTTATTCTGGCCTCCGTTCTCTATAGGTTCATTAGCAATGAGTGTGCTACCGCCCGGCGATGCGATCTCGGTTCTGTACAGTTCCTTGCCAATATGTGATGATACTTTTGCCATTTTCTATTTCTTGTTGAGTGTGGGATACGGAACAAATTCGGTCTCGTCTCCTTTTATTTTATCAAATGTTTGCGCTATCCATTTTTGTTTGGCAAGGTTAATTATCTCCTTATCAGACGCAACAAAATTCCAGTCTATGAAGCGTTCCTCGGGAAATGGCTCGCCACCAAAAATATAGATAGTGCTGTTGGCCGCTATTGTAAATTCACATAGGCTGCTTTCCTTTGCAACAAGCAATTGTTTTGGGTAGTAACCGTTGCCATCACTTTCTATGCTTCCTTCCAATGTGACAAAAGCCGTTGCAGAAATACGTACTATAAACCCGATGCCGGTAGCCGACAGTCATAACGATATCATAGCCAATATTTCGTTCTCGCAAGACTTAGAGGCTAATGTAGATGTCTCTTATACATTTTCCGGTTATTGTGCGATGGGCATCAGGGAGGCAGTGTTATTGTTGCCAGAGGACAAGAAAAAAAACCTGATACAAACTATTGTTTCCATTGCCGGCAAGTCTGAAGACATCCAAAAGTCTGCCGTAACCGGCGAGGCTTTTGAAAACTATAGTAGCGGGGCGCCGGTGCTGATAAAGGCTACTGTAAGCGCTCCGCAGTTTACCGAGAAGGCGGGTGCTAAGTATATATTCAAAGTAGGAGATGTTATCGGGAAGCAATCGGAGCTTTACCAGACATCTCAGCGGAAGCAGCCCGTAGATATCGAATACCCTCATTCGCTGAACCGCACACTTACTGTGAATATACCAAACGGCTATACCATACTCAACCCGGAAACTCTGACCATGAAAAGTGAGTGTAAAGATGAGAAAGGTGAAGTAGGCGCTTCTTTTGTCAGTAGTTATAAAATTGAGGGTAATAAACTAGTGGTCAATATCGTCGAATTTTACAGCCAGCTGCACTACAGGATTTCAGATTTCGAGAACTTCAGGAAGGTAATTAATGCCGCTGCGGATTTTAATAAAATTACGTTGTTATTGGCTAAATCATAGCCAGCTGATTTTTCTCCCCTGAATTAAGTTCACAAAAAAGACCTGCATTTCTGCAACTCTCTCGTGGTCCCACTCGGGCTTGAACCAAGGACCCGTGATTATGACTGGTTACTTTCCGGCACAGCATTACTGCATAAAAAAAGAGCTGCATTTCTGCAACTCTGTGTGTGGTCCCACTCGGGCTTGAACCAAGGACCCCCTGATTATGAGGTGGCCTTTGAAGCTCTCATTTTGATGCGAAATTGTCAATATTGATATTGTTCAAATGCTTGTCTGGCAAGCAATGTAGCTGATTTTAAATGCAAAAACTATCATTCTGATACCTTAAAGCAAAGTTTGACCAGGACACAGTTCGGAAGCAACTTTAGTGCGAGTTTTAGTGCGAGTGATTTAAGTCGTGTAACAATATTACCCCTCAACTGTAACATGGGGCAAGCCGTTCCTCTCACGATACTAAACTACAATATCAATATTGACATCGAATGCGTATTATCTTCAATGTCATTGCGGTAGAATGTTGCTGTCATAATCATAGTATCCTTTTATTCCACCATTACTTTCCCCGACTGCACCTCGCCATCGGTTCTGAACTGGTACAAATATATGCCGGGTGCGTATTTAGTCAGGTTAAAGCTGCTTGTAGAACTATTTTGCAACGTTTGTTCATCCATCAGCCTCCCAGTAATATCTATGATCTTAATCGTAACATTATTTTGGTAGGCGTATTGAAAATTAACCACACTCGTTGCAGGGTTAGGATAAACAAGCACACTTGAATTTGTTGGTTTTATTTTATTCACCAACGCAGGTACACACCAGCCATTCTCACAACCGTTACTGTCTACGCTTACCAACCACACATCTTCCGTTTGGTGCCATGTAGGCAGAGTATCGTTCATTGTTGTGCCGGTAAATATTAAGCTGCCGTCGGGCCGCTCGGCCACATCTCTCAGTGCCGCATATTTAGCCGTGTCACTTAGATAGTATCTGTTCCATACAATCTCTCCATTTCTGCTCACTTTTGCACCCCACCCATAGCTCCCAGCCGAAGACGTCACCAGTTGGTCTCCCACTGCTACATAACTGCTGTCACTTAATTGTCGTATCATCCAGATGGCTCTATGCTCATCAGTAGGGGTATAGGGAAATTCCGTGATCCATGTCATACGAAAATTACTATCAACGTGTGCAATAAAGTTTGGGAAATTCCGTATATCATCAGGGTTAGAGGCATTTACCGAATCATAACTTCCCCATATTACATACCCGCCGTTTTTGTCCGGCAATATGTTGCCACCGCCCATACTGTAAACTGTATCGCTAATAATACTGCCCGTACTGTCCAAGACCATGAACCAGGCTGCATCAGAGTAATACGCATCAGGCCCGGGATTTACTAAACGGCTGCTTGTCGCCCCAACTACTATACGCCCATCAGCCAAAGGAATAATGTTGTCTATTTGAACCAAGTCAGTGGTGTCGAGTTGGTAAGTCCGGGTCCATAGTGTATCCCCCATGCTGTCGGTACGTGCGATAAGGCCCTTGTAATATGAAGAAGAATTCAATTCACGTGTTCCACCTGCTATATACCCGCCACCAGGCATTATTGCGCAGCAGATCATTCCTTCAAAATAGACAGATTTATCAGTAAATGTCTTTAAAAATACGGTATCGCCAACAGCATTGTATTTCACCAATCCAGCACTTGCTTTGTTATAGCTGCCGTAAAAAACATTTATGGATAATGGCGATAAATACCCTCCCCCGGGCAACAATATGATGCCTCCGTTGGCTCCGCCATACAGGGATGCGATGCTATCCGTGACAATACGTTCATTTAATATGGTACTGCCATCAGCAGATATTTTCATATTAACTAATGCCCAGTAGCCGTGGTCAATGTTACTTATGCCCGCCTCCGTCTTGACAAAATAACTGCCATCAGATAGTACGAAAATATCCATCCCCCAATCATAGCTGGAGTCAATATCGTACAGCTTTTGGAAATATTGACCAAAAGATTGGTGCGCTGCTGTTAGTAACAGCAGCACACCAATTATGCTTATTATTTTTCGTTTCATAAATCCACATTTAAAAAACTACTCCACTATTACTTTACCAGATTGCGTTTTACCATTCGTTATCACCTGATACAGGTAGATACCGGGTGTATAAGATGCTACATTAAAGCTGGCAAGGGTACTGTTTTGTAATGTTTGCTCATCCATTTTACGGCCTACAACATCAGTTATTCTTATTGTGATGTTATCCTGTTGTGAGTATTGAAAATTCAGCACCATACTTGTAGGTATAGGATATACATTCAGTCCTTGTATCAAAGATTGCTGGTCACGGTTGTTGGCAACCTGTATATTGCCGTTACTTCCGCTACCTCCGCCGCTATTACCATTTCGGGAATCGCTGTGATGACGGGATGTGGGCGAACAGCAGGGCAGGTTCAATAAGTTTTGCTGTATGTTTTGCCCGTACCCACTGTTTACATTGCCCAGAGTGGGTGGCACGGCACCGCCTGCATCGGCAGGCAATTGCTGCCACTGAGCAGGATTGCCAAGATCGGCAGCGCTGCTGCCTGTGAAGCAATACTTATATCCTCTGCCTGTGCTGTTAATAACAGGGCCGCCGAGGCAGGCAGTGTCAGGAGGTATGCTGCCGAATTGGTTAGGACCTGAACCGGGGCCATAACCAAAGCCATGATAGAATTCAGGCTGCTTGTTCATATCGTGGCCGCATCTTGGACACCTCACCTGGAAAGCATCACAACTGGAATCGAAATTGATGGTGTTCTGCCAGTTGCCTCCATAAGTATAATAGGTGCTGTCATACGTGCTGTCGCTCGCGGTGGTAATGGTATCTACCACATAATTGCACAGCGAAGAATCGAGAGTAAACTGGAAACGTTGTATGTGCGGCGTGCCCAACGGATAAGTGGTTGCCCCGCCCAGCGGCACCCAATAGGTATTACCAAGGCTGATGCTGTTGAACGAGGTATTAATGGTACCTGCGTTAGCGGTTATCGTAAATGAATCCGGCAGATTGTAACAATTGCTATCTGCGTTATATACTATGATTGTGCTGCCGACCGGCACATTGCCCCAGGTAGCATCATAAGCCAGCCGGTAGTGGCTCTGAGTGATCCCTCCGAAGATGGTGCAGCCGCTCAGGTTAAAATTGCCGCTGTTATCATCTATTATCCAGCCTTGCACATTTACAGTTGGTGAGTTGCAAATGCCACAGTTAGATACCGTAAGCTCGCCATAGTCGCAGCCGGATACCGGCGCTAATGCCGACGACTGCGCACTGATTGAAGTGGTAGCAGGGCCGTTAGATAATTCGGTTACAGTAAGCACTCCTGGGCAGGGCGGCGGTGGCGGCTTGTATCTTAACTGAAAGGAATAGCCACCGTAAACCGTATCATATCTATACGTGGTATCATAAACAGTAGTGTACACCGTATCAAATACACTGCTATACACAGTATCATAAACCATTGCATAGATTACGCTGTCATAAGTGCTGTCAACAGAGCTAACCAATGAAGTATCTATCGAGACTGTATAACCGCTATCAATTAAAGTCCTGACCGGTGCGCTAAAATTTAATTGTCTAAAACTAACAGTTTCATTAGGCATGTTTTCCCCATTTACTCCCGGCAGCAGATCAAATTCAATTTCTACAGGATAAATAATTCCTGTGTCCAGGTTAATGCTGTCTAAACGCATTGTATTACTACCATCAAATGTTACTGACTTTTCATTTGCATCAACGGCAGCATAAGTGCCATAAGCACCTGCGCGGGACCATATATCATAAAGGTCACCAAGAAATACTTTGGCACTAATGTAGTTTGAGAGTGTACTTATACCAGTACCCGGTTGTAGTACAGTGCCATTTACAAACTGCAGGCTGAAATTATCTGACACTACACCGCCATTACCCACAACAACCGTATGGCTATGCCTTAAATGACCAACATAAGTGATCGCAGTATTCCGTGAAGCGATGTTATTATTATTCGAAATGTTCGGACTAATTGAACCTGTAGTAGCCTCACAAGTTGTCATTCCATCCGTGCAGGCCGGGTTGTGCCCATCTAATATTGTTGCAAGGAAACATAAACTGTAATAGGGAGGTAAGCTGGGGCATGAAGACGGATAATATAAATTAGGGTTCGGTGTGGTCCACGAATTTTGTACGATTGTGCTGCCGCCTGCGGGTATAGAAGGAATAATACTGCTGGATAGGTAATATCCTATCAATTGGTGCGACCCATCGCAAGCTGTAAAATCTCCTCCTGTCCAGTAGTAAGGCCACGTTTCCGGTGATTCGCCCATTGTCCAGTAATTATTTAGTGTCGCAGTTATTGTGCTATTGTCATAGTCCACGCATCCTACATTTCTTACCTTCACATTCAGCCAGTTTACTCCCGCTCCGGGACCTGACGCAATATATTCAGCAGCTTGGTTTTCCTGGTTCATAAGCCCGTCATCAATCAGCCTGTTCCAGATGTCCGGGCTGGAGAAAATATCACTTAGGTCGGGCTGGCTGTTAGGCTCATCATAAAGGTCAAAATGGGAATCGCGGGAAGCAAGGTCAAAACCTGATGTAATAAGTGTATTCTGCACATGTTGCGATGTCTGGCAGCCACTACCGTCGGTAACAGTTAGCATATAATTGGCTTTGTATATTGGTGTATATACTCCATGAAAATAAGCATGGCCAATACCGGTTATCGTGGGGTCGGCAATATCATAATGGTCCAGTGTTACATAATCCGGTACCGAATATGTACCACCGCCACCGCTTATTACCGATGATATTGGAGTCCACAAATAAGAATACCCTCCGGTACCACCTGTCACCGTAACCGAATATTTGGGCGCAGGTGCAGTGGCTCCTGCTGAGCCCGGTGCGCACCGGGTATTAATGTCTATATCTGTTATCGTGGGTGGGGTAATAATAGTTATAGGAGCAGAAGCCGTATAAGTTGAAATACCATCACTTACGGTCAGATTTATTATAGGGGTTGCGCCATAGTTACCTGTTGTGTTGTAAACCAGGTAAGAAGCAAGGCCAAATGGGTCATCCGGGGTACTATAATTTATATAATAGTCGTTGATGTCAGTAGATGAAGCGACAGAAGGTGTCCAGTTGAACCCAGGTATTTCTGCTGGGGTGCCTTGGCAAAGGGAAGTAAAACTCCATGCGCCGGTATTGTTTACTAATAATGGATTACCTGTTGAAGACTGTGAAGCGGAAAAGTCTATCGTCATGAAATTTTCGGCATTGCATTGATCGTCACAACCTACTGCAGGCGTAGGGTTTTGCCCATAACTTTGGCTTGCAAAAAGAATAGATGAAAAATCGGGGGTGGCGTGCGCCTGGAAAACATAAGTAGGTGCGCTGAAATTATTACAGATGGGAGCTGCAGTTATAGACAGGCTTGTGATAGGGCGTATCAAAACAATTCTACAGGTTATATCGGGCGCATATGGCGTCACAGTACCTGCAATAACACCCGGTCTGAAATATTGTATTAAGTATTCACCGGGCTGGGTATTGGAAAATGTAAATGTATGGTCTGTATAATCGGCATTTTGGTCTGCATAGCCTGATATTGTGGTAGAAGTGCTGGTAGTAAGATTGGTAATTACAATGTCATGGGCGGAAACAGGCGCCGAGGTAGGATCTGTTGAGGAATTAGCGGTAATCTCGTTCTCATAGCCAAAATCCAACGAAATCGCATTGCCCACATATTCGCGGATAAGAAATTGGTTGCCACAGTTCCAGCTCCCAAAACCGCCGACAGCATAATATGCAAAAAAATTCACTCCTGAATTGCCATCATCATAAATTGTATTCGTGGGGGCGGGATTAGACGCATTTGTACTGGTAGCGATTACATAGCACGAATGACAATGGTAAGTACAATACCCGGCGGGGCCAGCAAATATTTTACTGTTGTAAAAAAATAGCCCGGTAGTCAGGGTAACATAGGTAATGCAATTCCATAATGTGCGAAGGCGTTTGTTTAGTTCGTTCATGTGTTTGGTTTTAAAGTGAAGAATTATTTGGTTATTGAAAAAAGAATTGCTTTTATTTCACCGGCCACTATTGAGCGCAGCATGTAGATGCCGGGTGCAGCATCCATTTGTATTTCTGTTTCCTGGTTACCAGGTATCATTAATTCTTTTATTTTTTCGCCAAGGATGTTTGTAATGATAATTGTTGCATCTTCTTTAGATGGCGAAAACACATGGAGGGTAAATGATCCCTGGTTGGGATTAGGACATACGGTAAGATGAGCAGACGGATTACTGATAGTTGTTACTTCATTAAGAAACCCGAATTTCATTACTGTGGCTTTAACTGAATCTCGGTACACCACATAAGGAGTACCGCTACCATTTATTGCTATGGACGGCGAACCAACCGCTCCTGATGAAAACCCTGCGCCGCCTACCGCAACCCAGTTGCTGCCGTCGAATTTCATTACCGTAACTTTATAGCTATTAGCAGCATCTCCAAAAGCCACATAAGGTATCCCACTACCGTCTATGACTATGGATGTGTATGCTACTTCTCCCGCTGTGAAGCCGGCACCGCCTACTGCCACCCAATTAGTGCCATTGTATTTCATTACGGTCGCTTTGTAGCCATTGCCCCAGTCGGAGTAAGCTACATATGGTGTGCCGCTGCTATCTATAGCTATAGATGTGTAGGCTGCTTCCCCTGCCGAGAAACCAGCGCTACCTACCGTTACCCAATTGATGCCATCGAACTTCATTACCGTTGCTTTCCCTAAAATGCCACCCTCTCCGTAAACCACATAGGGTGTACCTCCGGTATCTATGGCGATAGAGATGTCTAATGGCGTTCCAGCAGAAAAATTTGGAATACCAACTGTTACCCAACTGCTACCGTTGAATTTCATTACAGTGGCTTTATCGCCAGGGTAAAGACCTGCATAACTAATATAAGGCGTACCAATGCGGTCTATTGCTATCCATTTGTATCCTCGAACAGAGGTATCAGTGAATCCGGCGCTACCAACTATAACCCAGCTGCTGCCATTAAATTTCATTACGGTAGCCTTTCCACTATCACTCCCGTCAACATAAACCACATAAGGCGTTCCATTCCCGTCTATAGCTATTGAGGTAAGAACTGCGCTGTCTGAAAAACCTGCGCTCCCAACTGTGTTCCAACTGAGACCATTGTATTTCATTACGGTAGCTTTATGGCCGTTGGCACCGTCCTGGTAAACCACATAAGGTGTGCCTCCAGTTTCTATCGCAATGGACGTAAAATCCGCCTCGCCTGCCGAGAAAGCCGGGCTGCCAACCGGTATCCAGGATTGGGCATGCAGAGATAATGTAAGACAAATAAAAGCAGGGATCAGAAGATATTTCATTTGCGCGGTGTTATAATGTCGACGTATAAAATGAACAAAATCTTGGGTAAAATTCCTATTTATGTTACGAGCGCTATCATCTAATAGCAGCAACGCTACATACTTCAAACACATCCAATAAAGCACCGTTCGCTAACAGCTTGTATCTGCACTAACTAATAATCCACATGCACCCATACGAGGGTAAATGGCAATAAAAAAATGTACTAATAAAGAGGAGTTTCCATCAAGCCGGAAATAAAAATAAAAACATTTTTCCTGTTTTCAAAATGCTTGCGCATTAATTTTTAAGCATTTCTATTACCGCTTATTGCGCGCGTAGTAATTTGTTTCGCACATCTTTGCAGAACCTTGCTGTGCCTTGACAATTTGCTGCCGTTGGAGGTCACTATCGACAGTGATATTTTGCCGCTCCTTTAACGATACGTCAGCTATTCTTTTCGCCGTTGCCCGCTATCTTCGGTTATAATAGAAAGGATATGAACAACCAGACGACACCAACTAAGCAAGGACAAATTTGCAAAATCACAAGCCCAATGGCAGACGAGAATCCCGCTGAAACTTATCTCATTACCGAAGACGTATCGGTTTACAGCGACGATGCAACAATCTATGTCGTGAGCATCACAGAACTGCAACGAAATATAGCTACCCCTGCATTGGCCGTACGCACGGCAATCAAGAAATCTGATCTGACTGTCGTTTCCGAAGACCTGACCAGCTATGTTGAATCATGGAACAAGTAACCCGTTATTGGAAAGCACAGGGGATTAACCCGTTAGACCAATTGGAATTACCTGCTTTTGACGATGCTATCAATACAGCTATTTATTTACAGGTGGCAGCGGAGGAGTTTACAATATCGAATAAATAAACAGTTTCGGCATCAGGTTGGGCCCAAATACAAGTATTAGATTGCATATATATCGCATAGTCCAGCCCTTTTTTATCATTACGATCATATGCATCCTTACCTTTTCCTGTGTATATAAGTAAACGATCGTTCACAGAAAAAGGGTGTATATCATGCACTATACCGGCAGTCAAAACTGGGTACATCATAATTTTACGGTTGAAAACGTGTCTAACGGGGTTCCCGACGGTCCAGCAAGCCTTGTTTTCGCAGGTACTGATAAGATGTATTATATAGCCAACGATGGTTATATACATGGCTATATAAAAGTAAATGGGGATTACAACGGCGGCACATGGCTCACTGTTAGTCCCTCTTATGCCTGTCAGTTTTCTGCCTCATTTACGGTAAAAGCGAAAAGTGACCTTGTTGCAAGCCCAGATGGCACCACACTGCTCTACATTGGTACAGATGGTTACATTCATGGCTTTAGCATTGTTGATGTATGGACTTATGAGTATTTCGATTTTATGAAGTACAGTGCAACCAACCCGCAACAGAGTATGATGACGCAGGGCATCACGGCAGACAGTTGTCTTATTTATCCAGCCGATGACCGTATTTATTATATTGGCACGTATTCCTACGGAGCAGTTTATGTACAGGGTTTTCAAAAGTCTTCCACCCCCGGTACTTGGCTCACAATAAGCCCAACTATTCAGGCTGCGGCAAGCCTCCCCATTGATTTGCAATACACACCTGCGGGCGGGTTGACTTATGATCTAAATAGCACACCAAACCGTCTTTATTATAGGGCAACATCAGGCTATTTAGCTTATTTTGAGGTCATTGATACCATAACATATAATTACAACGACTGTGCCTATGCCAATGGGGCACTTACCGCTCAACAATTGCGAATTACCGGAAATCTCGCCATATACAATAATGGTATAGAAACACGAATTTATTACATCGGGCAGTATATTGGAGGTACGGTACCGGAAGGTCAATATTGGATTCATTGTTTAATAAATAACGGATCATCCTGGAGCACAGTAAGCCCTTCATATTCAGCATTATATAGCGGTCAGCCCATGTATGGTGCGCCTGTAGGTACCGTTCAGCAATCCCGACCGAGCATGCTCGGTCAAATTGCGGTAAGCCCTGATGGGCTTACTGTAGCGTATATTAGCGATTATCTGTTTGTATGCTTTTATTATAGTAGTGATGGCATTAACTATTTTTTTTACTCTATCCCTTTTTCAAATCTAAATGATGTAATGGGGGACAATAGTTTGCAGTTCAGAGGCTTTGATCTTTTTTATGCTTCGTATTGGGATAATCACACCGTACATCATTATAAATACCAGGAAGATTATTGCATCAATCCGTCAATCCAGGAACTAAACAACTATAATCCATAGCTACGACTAAACGAGATTTGCATTATGTTTTTTTCATTTTCATTATATTGACGTATTTTTACTATAGATTTTAGAAATAATTTTTTACGTTAGTTAACCACAACACTCTGTTATGAAAAGTATTTTTTATTCCGAGTTTTTTAAAGGTATTAGTGACCTTAAACAACTGTTTATTTTCACCCTGTTCCTTACATTATTTTGTGGGAGTTGGGTATCAGAAGCGCAGATCATTTCCACTTGTGCGGGAAACGGAAGCTTTAGTTATAGTGGTAATAATAGCCCGGCTACCAGTGCTGCCATTGGCGAACCTTACGGTGTTGCCGCTGATCATTTCGGCAATTTATACATTGCCGATATAGGTCATAGTGTGATTAGAAAAGTAAATAACGCGGGCATTATAACTACTATTGCAGGTACCGGTGTTGCAGGTTTTAGCGGGGACAACGGACCGGCTACAGCGGCGCAGTTATATGGCCCTTCTGGTATTGCGGTTGACCTTCTTGGCAATTTATTCATTGCTGACGAAAATAACAGGATCAGGAAAGTAAATATGAGCACTGGTATTATTACAACAGTAGCTGGTAATGGCACAATAGGGTATTCAGGAGATAACGGGCCAGCAACCGCTGCGGAATTATCAGTTATTATGAATGTTGCCGTTGACAGCTGGGGAAATATTTATATTGGCGATGGAGGTAATAATGTTGTTAGGAAAGTAAACGCCAGTACAGGCATTATTACCACATTCGCAGGATATTATTATCATAGTGGCCCTGGTGCGGGCGGTTTTGCCGGAGATAATGGCCCGGCTACAGCAGCCGAATTACAAGATCCTGGAGCTATAGCAGTAGATAGCTTGGGAAATGTGTACATAGCAGATGCAAATAATAACAGAATAAGGAAGGTAAATACTACCGGTATCATTACAACATTTGCTGGTACCGGGGGGAGTGGTCATATTGGTGATAATGGCGCAGCTACAGCAGCAGAAATAGGCGCAGTTCTGGGGTTGGCCGCAGACAATTCAGGCAACATTTTTATATCTGATGGGTATAATAATATTATTAGAAAAGTGGATCCTGCTGGCATTATCACCACTTATGCCGGGAATGGTATGCAGGGGTTCAGTGGCGATAACGGCCCCGCTATTTTAGCTATGATGAATGAAGCATATGGAATAAGTGTTGATAGTTCCGGCATCCTATACATAGCAGATGCTTCAAATGCACGGATAAGGAAAGTTACGTCGGTGCCTGCCAGAATTAATGAACAAACTGCAAATACCGAAATAACTCTCCTCCCCAATCCTACCAACGGCAATATTTTCATCCGTGGAGCGGAACACTTATCCATTAAAGTCTATGATGTTATCGGCCAGCTTATCAAAGAAGAGCATAATGCGAATAATATCTCAATAGTCGAATTTCCTTCGGGCATGTATTTTATTAATCTATTTGACGGGCAAGGCCAAGTAATAAAACAGGATAGGATAGTTAAACTATAAATAAAGCATGGTTGCGTAAGGGTAAAATATTGGCACGTATCCTTTCCCTCCGATTTTGTGATCTTTTGCCTGCCAGTCGTGGAAAAGCACGTTCGGGAGAACGCCTACAGCGTGTGGAGCACATTATCACAGTTTGCTGCGAATGTCAATATCGACATTAGCAATTTGCCGCTCCTTTAACGATACGTCAGCTATTCTTTTCGATGTTGCCTGCTATCTTCGCTCATAACAGAACCGATATGAACGGCAAGACGATACCAACTAAGCAAGGACAGATTTGCAATATCACAAACCCCCTACCAGGCGAGAACCCCAGTGAAACTTATATCATCATCGACGATGTATCTATGAACCCGGACGAAGCAACAATAAATATCGTGAGCATAACAGAACTGCAAAGGCACTCTGCCAACCCGGCATTGACTCCACGCAAAGCAATCAAGAAATCGGAACTGACTGTTATCGCCGCCGACCTGGCGAGTTATGTCCAGTCATGGAATCAATAAGTGATGTAAGCCGGCCATCGATTCTACATTCGATTCCGGCTCGACACAGCGGCAAGTAAGTCGTTTATAAACAAATCGAGTTTGGTCTCGAAGGGGTAGCTCCAAAACACAACAGAAGCCGATTTAATTCCTTGCCTGGTTTGTTTGTCCAAAGTCTCTTCGTTTTACTGCAAGTGAACTTTGGGGGCAATATTGCCCCAAACGCTAAAAAACGCTAAAGTTCTCCATTTCATTTCCCGGTATCGTCGTTCCCTGCTACCCTTGCTGTGTACTAAATCTAAAATCAAATTTTATGAACGAACAATTAATCGAGTTTCTGAAAGGAACTCCAAACAGCAACAAAGCCGCGATCACAGCAGCAATCGAAGTCAAAGGGCTTCCACTTTTCAACCTCCTGAAGAAGATGCTGATGGATGGACAGATCACCTCGTTAGGTGAAGGGAATGAAACGACTTATTCACTTGCTGAACCTCAATCAGAAGAGCAGCCAATAGCAGAAGAAGCACCTCAACCCGTTGTTGTAAGTGAAGAAGTCCAAGTTACAAATGAACAAGCCGGACAAGTAGAGCAAACAGTTACCGTAGTGGATGAAGCCGCCAACGAAGAAAATAAGGAAAAAGGCCAGCAGGATATAAAAGCAACTGCAACCAAGTCAACAACCAGCCGCGACAATACCAAGTATGTTTTTGAGAAAGAAACTTACGGAAAAGGCAAGCTGGTGGTTGCTTGCCTTAAGAAAATCGTTGAACTGAACCCATCAACAACATTCGCCCAGCTCAAAGAATTGTTTCCCGATACATTAATGAAGCGCTTCGGGGTGTTTGAAGAAATAAAAAAAGCAAAAGAAATATCGGGTACAAGAGACCGTTATTTTTTCAAAGAAGAGGACGTGATAAAACTTGCGGACAAGAAGGTCGTTATCTGTTCTCAATGGACCGCTGGGCTAATCGCGGAATTCATCAAAACCGCCAAGACCAACGGCTTGAAAATCAAAGAAGCATAATCTTAAACTTTCATCGGAATTACATGGGCACCGTTTTGCGATGCCCATTTTTCATTTTATCAATATTGACATTGCCGGGAAATAATTCTAATTCGAACTCAATACTGGATACAGACAAGGAAAACAGCAATGTTACCTATTCCACGGCAGGGAACAAGATCAAATAGAAACCAAAGTAACTGTGAATTCTTCTTCAGGCTCCCGTTTTTCGCTTGTTTATTCATTCAAAGCTCGAATTTGTTTTGTTCTTCGATACCAGTCAGCCATCTTGTTATAAGCCGTTTATACTCAAAAAGCGTTTGGAGGCTCCTAACAAGTCACGAAACGCGCCCGGAGAGCATTTGTCGAGATTTATGCAACAGCAGAACAGAGGTCTTGCTTGACGGTTTCAGTATCTGAACTCAACGGCATAAAAAAATGACCCCGTTTTGGGAGGTCATTCTTTATCAGAATACAATTTTGTCTATCAGTTATTTTATGACCAGCATCTTTCTTGTTGTTGATACCTCACCATCAGCGATCAGGTTGTAATAGTACATCCCGGCAGGGAATTCGGAATCATCGACAGTTATGTATCCGAAGGTTCTGTCCACCTTGAACGATTTGAGTTTCTGTCCATTCATATTGTAGATGTCTATTTGTCCCTGCTTCACGTTGTCCGGCAGAGTAAACGTTATTTTCACCTGTCCCGACGATGGGTTTGGTATAGGTTCCGATACAGGGTTCAATTTGACCTGTTCTTTTGCTAATCCGAGACCGTTGCCGCATACGTCACAGGGTATAGTGCCGGGCAAAGAATATACAGCAATGCTTGAAGTTACGCTGACGACGGCCTGAAATATACCTGCTGCCGTATTATAAACAACAAAGGGGGAGTTGGTTCCATCTGGCGCTACATGCGTGATTGAGTCAATCGCAACACCGGTTTCATTTATGATAAAAATTATTCCTGGGCCAAGATCAGGACCATAATAAACTGCCACTTCAATTAAAGGATCTGTATTGAATAATTCTTCGGATGGATAATAAATACAATAACTGCCGCCACCAACACCTAAATGGGCTCTGGGACCACCTGGATAGGTATAAGGTTTCGACGGTATTGTTATTGTTTTCCAAAGAGAATAATCAAGATTATAGAATGAAAGCACATTTGTATCAGTAATGACCATTATTTTTTTGCCGGATATACTAAGGTTAACAACCTCAGCATAATTACTATAAAACTCAGGGGGAGCTATTGCAAACGTGTGCTGCAAGGTCATTTGGGCTCTTCCGCTGAAACTGAGCAGTAAAAAGGATGCAAGAATAATTAGGTACTTGTTCGATGTCTTTTTCATATCGTTTGGTTTTAATTGTTTGGTTAGGCGGTAAAATAGCAATTACTGACGAATATGTCATTACTATTTAAATGTACATGTTGGAATTTGTTGCCATTAAATGGCGCAGATCAGAGACCAGGAACTTTTACACAAAATTGCCTTGAAGTTGAAACAACTAAGGGAGAAGAGAGGACTGTCCCAAGAAGATGTATACAATGAGACCGATATTCACATCGCCCGGATAGAGACCGCAAAAGTGAATGTATCCGTAAGTACGTTATCCCGGCTGTGCGGCTACTTCGAAATATCGCTGTCCGAATTTTTCAAGAAGATTTAATTAAACCGGACTGAATTTACTCTATTAAATATTTTGCTGCAATCACTCTACGAAATGGCGCCCCGGGATCGGAGCAAGGCGACGATTTGTCTCGCCCGTGCGTGGCAAGTGACGATTTGTCGCGACAATTTTTCTCAAAATGTCGTTGCCTATCTTGATAACGAGGTTTGAGAATAACTAAGCGACTTGATAACTGTCTTCGCCCTTACGCCAGCCTATCCATTTGCCCGTCTTTATGTCAAGCCCACGGTTCCACATTTCCATACGGGCGAATTGAACTGCATCGATCTTGCCGCTGATGATGTCAATAAGTATGTCCTTGTGCGTTTGGCTAAAGAGAAATATTGGGTTTTCTTCATCGGGGATCAGGCCGAGGCTTGCGGCTGCTCTGTATCGATTAATTTCTGCTTGTGTCATGATTTATCTGGATTGAAATATGTCAATGTTCAACGGGGAGCAAAGCGGTTCCAAATTCTACCCATATCGTACATGTATCTGCGTTGAAGTCAGTCCAAGGAATTATCTGGGTCTTTAAAACACTATCATTTCCGTCCGTACATTTTACAGTCGCGCTACTATCACTGTGTTTTGTGAGCGTCCAGACTTGAAATTCTTCATTTTTAAGTTGTGGTATATAACTGGCTATGATGTCCAAAAACCAAAAACACTCAAATGTTTTTGCCAATGACAGGACACCTTCTGTTATGACTAAACCGAAATTGTACTTGTAAAGATTTTCAGAGCCACCGCTAAATTCGTGGAGGGAATCATTTGCGTTTATCATTTTTATCGATTTTTAACGCAGTGTAAAACGTTCCGGCGAAAAAGGATAATAACGGATGCTAAAATTGCGCAAACATGGCGCTCATGGGCGTTTGCGCGCATATCTTCATCGAAATAATTCTTCAATGAGCATAGACAAAACAGGGCTCTCAAAAGAACTTGCGGACAAAGTGCGGTACTTCGTACAGGACACATCGCCAGGCAGGGTCAGCAAGAACTTAAGGGTCGTTTTCTTCGACTACCTGCGCAACCAGCGGGAAGGACTGCCGATGGAATTCGACCAGATACTTGATGACATGCAGAATTTATTTGAGTTCTTAGATGTCGCCGCCGAGGAGAGGAAGCCACAGTGATTCACCACCATCGTTTATCGCGGCTGCTCGTGTTGAGGTTGTATTGCCTGCATCGTTCTTGTTCCTCCTCAATTTCCTTGCTCTTTCTCGCAAGCTCGTCCAGTTCATCTATGTACCGTTGCTCGTCCGGCGACAATTCAGCCTCTGGCTTATATTGGATCGCTTTCCCTGTTTGGTAAAGAATTTGAGTATCCAGTACGTCACAATGTTTGATTTCGGCCTCGACATACGTTATCTCAATCCTCTCGTTCTCCATCTCTACCACGTCCTCAAGCTCTATTGGCTCAATGTTCCAGTATCTCTTTACGGTGCTTATGCTGATCCCTGGTATTTCTTTTTCTTTAGCCTTTTTGTTTATGTAATCACACACCACCTGTTGCGTAACTTTATAAAGGTTCTTTCTTGTTATTCGAGTAGTAGTATTAGTAATAACAAGAAAGATACTTTTTGATTCTTCCATTAATTCCTCTAAGTAATTCCTTACCTCTTTTATTATCCGGATAGATTTTATCCTTTTATCCAAGCCTATGTGTTCGTATTTGAGCCTTCTCTTTGCAACACCGGATATAGTGTTCTCCTTATAGTGCCTCTTCTTTATCCTGAGCTTAGGTTCAACTTTTCCTGTCTTCATTATGTCATTCTCATACATAGAGTACACCAGCTTGATTAAGTCCTGAGTTAAGGAAGGAGTGACCGTATAGTTCTTGTTCACGAAGAAAAGATAGCTGTAGATATAATCCGGTGAGATGCCTGGATTCAGGTATGCCAGGTTGTGTATCATTCTACCATAAACCCTTAATTTCTGACCATCAGGTATCTTGCCAGGGCATTGTTTGTAATATGGTATTATGACCTCGCAGTATTCCATAGGTTGGTAATCGTATATCCTGTTCTTCACAACATAAGGTGTACGGAGTTTTACTTTTTCAAGCACCTTGGAATAGGAATACAGCTCGTAAGTGTGTTTTCTTTTCTCAGGTTTTGCGAAAAGGTTCTTTCTTGTTATTCGATTAGTAGTATTAGTAATAACAAGAAAGATACTTTTCGGTATTTCGAGTATTGCATCAGGATTATAGTAACAATTAGGATCGGAGGAGATGAACCATACTCTCGATTTATCTCCTGTGTTATCGTCAAAGTCTTCACCTTTGAACACGTTGTCAAGAACATATTCTCTTGCCTGGTAGAAGTTTTGTTCGTTTATGGTTCCCTCCTGCAGCTTTACGAATATAGATATTCCCCTGCCTGAGGAAGAAAGGCAGCACAAGGTGATCACATGCTTGTATTTTTCAATGAAATCGTCTCTGTACTTTTCAAAATCAACTTCTTCTGTAGCTTCGAAATCCTTGTCGAAGTACAGGTAGTCGGAGAACTGCGTTATGTTCTCATCGTTCCTTGTTCCGTTGAATAATGATACGTTGGGAGTGATGTAGTCGAGCGTTTTTCTTTTAAGCGCGTCCTTATTTTTCTTGTATTCCGGTTCTAAGTGGTCGAGAGACCTTAAGTTAGCTATGTTTGGGTCGCAACATTTTATTTTGTTGACCAACTGTTCTGTGCTCTTTATGCCTGAGGGTGTGATGTTTCGTATTGGTTCTTTGAAGTAGACAAACATTAAAAATGAAAAATGAAAATCCCCGCCAGAAATCGTACTTCTGACGGGGTCATCATTCACTTTCGTGAAATATATTTCGGTCACTTCGTACGATGAAAATAACTTACTTACCTATATTCTTTTAAATACTGAACGGCTAAGTATTTTAACCGTATGGCCGAATTTAACCGTATCCCGGCTTTCTATGAAGTAACTCGCCGATTATTTTACAGCTCCACGAAATGTCAATATTGATATGATATGCAGTTTATGTGCTGCGTGATTTTATTTCTCGTTTGAACTCACGCCGGTTTGCTGCAAGCCGTTTATACTGAAACAAAGTTTTGATGAAATAAACAAGCTCCAGATCACTCCAAACGACTACCTCTGCCGTTGCCTGCAGTTTCTTAGCAGGAATTCCCTGTCGATATTCAACACCACGAAACCTACCTCTTTGCGAGAAATGGGAAACATACCGCCCTCGGCACCCTGCATGAAGAACCGTATGAGTTCGCCGGCATGTAAGTAATACTCGCCTTTCAAACCGGACAAGTTCACCCTGATGAAATTTCTGCCGATGACAAACGAGCCAATCAGATTCAAGCCGCCACCGTCCAGGACTTCTGCTTCGAACATGGAGACGCCGGCGGATTCCAGCTCCTTGACGCCATGCTTAAAACGGTGTTCGAAATAGAGATGTCTGTAGGGTACATCAAGATTATACTTGTGACCCGGCATGATCTTAGGATAATATTCAGCGTCTCGGAGCAGTTGCGTGATAAAGCTATCAATGATTGCATCCTTGACCCATTGTTCCGTGTAATTTTCGTCTTTCTTCTTCCTGTCCATTGCTATTTTAAATACTTGCGCCCTCAGAGAGAAGGCTATAGCAACTCTGTTACGAGACCTACGTCTCAAACCGGCAACGAACTGAAGAATATCAATATTGACATTCATGTAGGTAATACAAAATAGGAAATACTGGCGGTGCCAAAAGAGACACCACCAGTATGTATATTATGCTCGCCAAGTAGGAGATTTCATCAGAATTTCGTGAAGGATGTGCCTCATGATGGCTTCTGCAAATTGCGGCATGACCATATTACCCATAGTTTTTCTTGCCCTTGTCAACGTTAGAGCGGAAAAGTCGACTCCCGTCATATCAGTTAATATCTGGCGTTCACGAATAGTAAGCTTACGCCACCTGCCATCAATATATATCTGTTCGCTGTCGCCGCCAGTCATGGTACCAAATACCTTTTGCCTGCCGTCCTGTGGCGCTTGTTTGAACTGACCGGAACGATACTTTTCTGCTCCTATTGAAGCAAAGGCAGACTGCTTTGATAGGTCTACTGGCTGTGGTGCAGGTAAACTTGCAGGTATTTTGAGGTCTTTTCTTACACCGACTATAACCACCCTGTCGCGAGATTGGAGTGCTCCAAAATTCTCTGCGTTAAGCTCTTGCACTATCCAATCATAGTCTGTCATTTTTTTCATTTCATTATATACCAGGTCTCTAAATGGACGCAACTGTTGGGTCATGAACGGAGGTACTTGCTCTATAAAGACAGTTTTCGGCTTAGCCTCCTCTACTATGCGAAGCATTTCGAGCATGAGCATATTCAGTGGATTGAATACACTCCTTTTACTGCTTATAGAAGTCATACCGAAACAAGGGGGGCCACCGACGAGACAGTCAATATCACCTATGTCAATAAGAACCTCAATTAGTTTTAACTCCCGCTTGATGTCGGCAAATGTCAGGTCACAAACGTCCGACAAATAAAACGTCTCTTTTAAAGCGTGTATCGCTTTGTTGTAGTTGTGTAAGAAATGTTCTCTTACATCAGGCTCTATGTCTGTTGAGAACGGAGTATAGAAATCGGTGCGCTGTGCACCGATCTCAATACCACGTACATTCGAAAATAATCCTACTGCTATCGGTTTCTTTTTCATAAATGTTATTTTTTAGATAGTTGTTTTGAAGTTGAGTAGATAAAATGATTTGTTCTTAAGCGGCTTTCTTTATTACTAATTCTATAAAGCAAGCTTTCTTGTTGGTCTTGAAATCAAGCCTATGGTATTCAGCGCCGCCCTCGAACACTTCTTTCTTAGATGTGTAGATTGGCTCTATTGCCCTATCGAATAACTGGCCGATTGCATTGCTGCCTGCCATTATTAAGTCTATCGTCCTGCCATCTTCATACCTGATCTGGATCGATCCAATCGCTTCGCAAGGAACCATGTTACGCTCACCTGCATAGTTGTGCTTTGGAGCTTTAGGCACGACCGGCGTGGTCGGATTTCCTGTTCCATTGCCTGTTGCGCAAGTCGGCTGGTTTTCTTCCTTGATGATCTGTAAGGCGCCTGTGTATGACATCTCCCCGGCATCTATCATGCCTAAAAATTCGGGATGGTTATTGTAGATGGAGAGGTAGCCGTTTATCATGCCATAACTGTAGCCAACGATCGTCCCGATCTTTGCATCAATGCTATTGCCGGGCACTTCATCCGCCCATACCTTACCAGTTTCGTTCTTGGTCAGGTAGTCGCGGTAATCAACGATCAAGTCGGCAAGTGATTTCTTGGTCAACCGTTTCCTTACATTGGTCGCACAAATGACTTGTGGTATTTCGTCATCGGCAAGATTTTCGATCACAGTTACCTCGATCTCTTTTATTCCCTCGGACTTGGCGATGAGAACGAGTTCGTAGTTGCAAAAGACGATACCTGTTCCGGTTACGACAACACCTTTGAGGTAATCCGTCAGGCCGAACTTGCTCAACTGAGCGATCTCGAAGTCAGACGGCTTATCTATGCCATATTGTTTCAGCATACCTGCCTGTTTCAGGGTTGCAACTTGCATTGTCTTGGCGCTTACTATGTAGTTTGTCTTTTTCATAAATTTCTATTTTGAGTTGTTTTTGAATTTGTTTAGGCATGAGCTTGCCCGTTACGGTTCGATTTCATTTTTTTTCGAGCCGCTTATTTTTGTTTGTGTTGGTACGTATTACTTAGCCTGGTGTAGTTCGATCAGTTGAATCAGGATGAGTCAATCGCTTTTATACCGGCATCGAACAGCTTCATTATAGGTACAGATTTTTCACCTGCACTTTTAGTTATCAATATCGACATCAGGGCCGCTATCATAACTTCAATGGGCAAAATGGTATTTATTATATGGAGTTGATTGTTCATAAATTTCGTTTTGGGCAATGCTTTTCCTGTTTACCTTCCGGTATGAATTTGTGAATCGTGCTTATGGAGTATTAGTGCGCTTTTACGGCCTATGCTGCCATAGATGGATAAAGCATTGTTGGTAATGGGATGATTTTATGAAGTGGCCTTATTATAATAGTGTTGCTCTTGAATGATGTGTTGATGAGCTTAACCTTTAATTCCTGGGCCTGGACGCTTATAGGTTTTATGGACGTTTTCTTAAGAGGCATTTTGATCGATTTGGTTGCCTTAGTTACCTTAATGGGTGTAGGTTGACTCACGACCGCTGTGGCAATAGAAGTGGATTCCTTATAGTAGATAACGATTACCAGTTTGCCGGCCTCAGGACGACCGAACTCCTTTATTTTTGCTTTGAAGAACGGATTACTATAATAGAGGTGAAGGGCATCTTCCGTTTTGATTTCTGGTTTTTCTAAGCCATGCTGCTTAGCGAGACGGTTCTGGAATGCGATCTCTTTTTTGGCCGATGTCTTGTTGTAAAAACCTCTAACGATTGTGACATTTTTCATAATAAATCAGTTGTGTTTTTAAATTTTGTTGCTTGCGCCGAAGGCATTGTTGAATTGCGCAACGAAGATCATAACGAATTCCTAAAGACTGGAAACGTTTCAGGGGTATATAGGCGTTTTGGTATCCCTATTTGTATTTTGTAGCTTTGCTGCATAATTATATTATGACCACATCTGCTGGCACATCGGACATAGCCCTTATTAATGCTTACGAGGAAATTGCAGCTTACAAGTGGGGCGATACATTCTCTTGCAGGAAGTGCGGCTGTGAAAAGTTCTTTCCAGGAAAGAAACCATCTTCAAGGCGATGTTCAAGATGTAAAACATTAGAAAGCGTGACGGCACATACTGCCTTTCATAAACTAAGGATGCCTATACCGGTGGCCTTGGACATCATCAAACAGATAACTGGCGGCAAGGCAAGGCCAATGTCATATAGCTTAGTGAAAGAAATAGTAGAGAGGTATGGTATCAAGATGAGGCAGAAGACCTACTGGGATTTTATCAAGAAGATAATGCTGCTGACGGCAGAAGAGCAGATGTTCAACACGAAACTTACGGTATTCAAAGTAGACTTCGGCAGTTATAACATTTTGCTCTTCAGAGGAAAGACCGATAACGGGGAAAGGTATTTCGCTTGCGTATATAAAGGAAGTGAAGAAAAAATGTACAAGACTATCGACTGGTACTGTCTGCCGGATACCCCAAAGGTCATCGCCACAGGTAAAATGAAAACGAGCAGAGAATATGTTTTTGAAATAGTCTACCGCGATACCGGCGCCAGGAGTTACGACCTATATGAAGAAATGCTCGAACTATGGTCTTGGCTTTCCGGCATACATCCGGTAAAATCCACGGAAGACAACATCCAAATGTATCTGGACGCTTTCACGTTCGCTATAAATGGAAACGGCTACGACCGCCTGATGAACATCCTCGTCGCCGATAGGAATTAAGATACCATCTATAAGCGGCATGTATCGTTCAATGTCAATATTGACATTCGCGGCTTTTTTATACCATATATCAATCCTTAGTCCGCTCCTGGATGCACTTGGCTATTCCAGGAATATGGAAATATGTACACTTTTCCTTGTATCGCCATTCCGCAAAATCTTTAACGAATCTACAGCATAGATCAGGGGGACCGGGAATCTAAATCGGCGCATCTTCGGTATGAACATACCGAAAAATGATAACGAAGCAATCAACCATCCAAATCCGGGGAGCAAAAAGTTATCTCCGCTTTTCGCCTCGCACTAAACAGATTACCGGCATATTCACGAAACATTAAACGAAGGGAGATGAAAGACAAGAATTATTCGGTTAATATTTACTGGGACAAGCGCTATCCGAAAGTTGGTACTGAGCTTTGCCCAATACAACTCTTCGTAAATATCAACGGCTTGCAATTCAAGGTCAGCTTAAAATTATATTCCTCGAGCGAAGATTATATAGCCGCAATGAGGGGCAGAGGCGGGAGCCTTGATATAAAGGAACTTCGTAAGCAGATCAACGATTACAAAGACAAAGCAGAGAAAATACTTGAACGCCTGCCTAACCCATCGAGGGAAACGTTTAACCGGCTTTTCAAGTCAGAGACTGATCTTTTTGCTTCAAACAAAACGGACGTTTCTTTTTTGTTCGGCGAGTACATAAGAACATGCGAGGAGGAGGATCGGATAAAAACGGCGCTCAATTTAAAAGCAGCGCTCAACTCTTTTAAAAAATTCAGGCCGAAGTTGTTCTTGGAAGATATAGACGAGGCTTTTTTAAAAGGATACAGGCGCTGGATGGAAAACCAGGGCAACTCTGCGACTACGGCGCAAATCTACATGAGGAACCTGCGATCTATATTCAATAAGGCTATCAAGGATGGATACATTTCAGAGAAGCACTACCCCTTTCGTAATTATACAATTGGCACGACGGCAAAATCGAAAAGTGTCTTGTATTCTGAACAACTAAAGGCGCTATGGGAGTATGAGCCGTCCGGTTTGAGGGAACGCAGGGCTAAAGACTATTGGTTCTTCTGCTACCTCTGTAACGGGATGAACTTCAAGGACGCGGTTTACTTGAAGTATAAGGATATGAAAGGCGAAAATATTTCCTTCGTTCGCGAGAAGACCAAGCACACGAATACTGTTTCGGAGAAAGCAATCAAAGTATACCTTCACGATGAGATCAGGCGTATAATCGAGGCATGGGGAAACAAGGACGGCAAGCCGGACGAACACATCTTCCCTATGCTCAACGGTTGCAAGACTGCTATCGAGCGAGAGAAGAGGAGGAAGACGCACCAGCGATTGACGAATAGGATGCTGAACGGCATAGGTGTAAAGCTGGGGTTTGAAGAACGGCTTGTATTGAACCTGGCTCGTCATAGTTTCGCTACACACTTGAAACTTGCAGGTACGCCCGTTTCATTTATCACGGATGCGTTAGGCCACTCAAGCGGCAAGACCACCGAGCACTATCTTAAATCCATCCCGGACGAAAAATATAAAGCGATTTCGGACAGCTTACTGAGCTTTAAATGAACACTCATGATACAGGAAGTAAAAACGGTTGAAGACGTGCGTACATTTTTCAACGAGCTGCAGGCCGAACGCTTGAACTTTCAGCCGGACGATGATTTCGCGGACTACGTCAACTACAAGACGAACGAACAAACCTACACAGAGCAGGAGGCCGCAGAGCGCAATCGGTTGTTAACTCAATCCTTCGAGGTCTGTGAGCGCTTGGGTGAAGATATATACGATGTGTGTATAGAAATATTCATGAAGGACTTCTAAGCCTACCCGCCCGAGAATTGAACGCATTAAGATATATCAACAGTTCTCTTTGTCCTGCTCCCATCTCTCAAATACATACAATAAACGCCCATAACAAGCACTTTGGGCAATCTCGATGTAGCATTTAGTGCAAGTTTTAGTGCAAGTTCTATAATTTAGTGCGGATAGATTGTGACGAAATCCTTTGCTGCCTTGCTTCTCGGCATGTTTTGATGTGGAGTAGCACCCCTGATTGTAAGTCAGACAGGCGCTATTCGTATACAATAGAATTACAGTATTGCGGCATGTGCATGACTTATTATTCAAACGCTATAAAATGGATTGTAGTATCCTATAACGCTTAATTCGCTGTACAACTGCTTTTCATTCTCGTTGATTCATCCCTGATATTACAACTCAATAATCGGTTCTGGCATAGACGGATTAGTTTGGCTTCGTACATTTTATCCCTTATGCCAGTATCTTCATACGTCACACCGGTAATGACTTCATTCGGAGATAAGGTCTGCAACACTGGTAACCTGAGATTATTAAAGTAATCAACCATTTTAGGTAATTGCTCTTCAAGGTTCTCGAACGACTTTGCTTTGAACCGTCTCAATATTATTTGCTTGAACTTCTTGTTCCAGGCCTCGATCATATTGTTGCTCGTCTCCGTTCTATAGTTTGCTACTATCCTCGTTATACTTACTGTCTTATCTTTTAAAAGTTCGTTAACATAACCATGATTCTCAGGGCCGTCATCGCTATACAGCTCGAACGGTTTAAAATGGAGTTTGTACTTCGATATTACAGCCATGAGGTTATTAGCTACTACCATAGACTTACTGGAATATGAAGGTACTGCTCCTAATACTGTCCTTGAATAGTTATCCATTATAAAATGCACATACACTCTTTCTCCATTAAGGCACCTGAACGTTGTGCTATCCATATGTAGTATTTCAAACGCTCTTTCTGCACGAATGACTGATTTTACCGGTCGCTTTTTTTCATGAATTATTCGCTTGCCTCGTATTTGCCGGACATATTTATAAAACGTGGCCTTGGATATATACAGCCCATCCCGGTGTGCATCAGCCCAGATATGATTTATCGGCAAATTTTCATACTTGCTATCGGACAAGTATTTTCTGATGAGTTGTTGTTCTGACAGACACAATTGAGTAGGGCATAGTTTCAAACAGTATTTTGATGATGAAAGCCCACATCTGCCGGCAACCTGTAGCCTGAAGACTTTCTGGTTAGTAAGCTTTAGTTGTTTGTTGATTACTTCTACCGGCAGGAAGTTCTTTGCTACTTCATAAGACTCGATGAGCTTATCTTTGGAAACATCTATCATTTGTTTTCGCTTGCCAGAGCTATCGATCAACTCGTTCA
Source organism: uncultured Bacteroidota bacterium (assembly GCA_903887415.1). GTDB lineage: Bacteria > Bacteroidota > Bacteroidia > Chitinophagales > Chitinophagaceae > Nemorincola. The sequence goes on from CAISPO010000038.1 coordinate 85,352, forward strand.
GACAGTCAATCAAAACAAGCAAACCTTCATAAGAGTATAGGTCTTCATTCATCTTTTTAATATCAATGGTTCATATTAAGCTCAGTTGGTTTGAGCACCATGTAAAAACAACTCATTGCAAAATGTCAATATTGACATTGCGACTTTAGCAAAATGGAAGTTCGACGGCACTTTAGTGCGAGTTTCAGTGCGGCTAAAATCTCTTAAAAGTAAAAAGGAGTCACATTTGTTATGCAACTCCTTGTTTACCAATCGTTTAAACTGTGGTCCCACTCGGGTTTGAACCAAGGACCCCCTGATTATGAGTCAGGTGCTCTAACCAACTGAGCTATAGGACCGAGACGTTTTACCGTCAAACCCCAAATTAATCGGGGCTGCAAATGTAGGAGATTTTCTCAAAAAAAGGAAAATCTATTTAACCCCTACTTTTGTGTCATGATCAAAGGCATTAAACACATCATTTTCGACCTGGGCGGGGTGATACTGAATATTGACTACAAGCTCACTGAAAAGGCATTCATAGAGGCGGGCATCACTAATTTCCCAGAGCTGTACTCACAACTGCGGCAAACTGACTTGTTTGATAAATTTGAAGTAGGTGGCATGTCGGCGGCGGAGTTTGTGAGTGAGCTACAAAAAGCTGCTGCTACTCCTGTTACGGAGACGCAGGTATTACAGGCCTGGAACGCTATGATACTCGACTATCCGCTGCGCCGCCTGCAGGTGCTACAGCAGTTGCGCCTTCACTACGATCTGTTTCTGCTCAGCAATACCAACGAGATCCATGAAGCTACCTTCAACGATGTGCTGATGCGCGACCGAAGCATACCCAATATCGGTGTATTTTTCGACCGGGTATATCTCTCACATCGTGTGGGCCTGCGCAAACCGGACCCACGAATTTTTAAACGGGTATTGGACGACAGCGGCCTGAAACCAGAAGATACTTTATTTATAGATGACAGCCCCCAACATGTGGCTGCTGCCAAAGAACTGGGTATTCAGACTATTTTCATTGAGAAGGGAATGACAATTGAGGAAGATGTGTTCAAACAGAAGGGTTAACCGGAATTTGGAATTGGGATTGGGTTTGTAGATTGAGTTTGAAATCCCAGAATTTCTTCTTTAAAAACCTTTACTTCACTTCCTCATAATCTATATAATCCCCTTCTTTGGGCCGTGACTGGGTTTGGCCTTTCTGGAATGCGCCCTGGGTGGCTTGTTGCTTGTTCATATTGCGCTCCATTTCTTTCATTTGTGCCTGCATATTCTTCATATGGCCTCTCGCAGCAGAGGTAATGCGGAATACCGGGAGCAAAAAACGAAGTATGCGTGATACGATGTAGGCTACTAATAAAAATATGATTATCTCTTTCAACATAGCGCACAAAGTTAGGGGTTTTGGTTGACAGGGGTTTCTTCGTTTCGGTGAACAGACGTTTTGAAACGGCTAAAGTGGATAGATTGAGCCAGAAGAGCAGCACAACCCCATTGCTGACTGTTTTATGCCAATGGTCGTAAAAGTGGAGCGCGAACAAAAGATGGGTAGGTACACCCCGATCACATCCCGACTTACTGGCGGTCACTAAAATCCTTTTTTTGATATAATTTTTTATTTCACAAAGTGCTATATTTATTCGCTTGAATAAATTGACTACAGGTAAACTCTTTAATTAATGACCATGAAGTTGAAAAAACTTATCTTTTTCGTTGCTGCCGCTCTGTTATTTAACACTGAAGTAATGGCACAAGTTCTATGCACCCGATTATACACCACTACAATTGCTGGGACCGACACAGTTGGTTACACCGGAGACGGCGGACCTGCGACCGCTGCACAGTTGTCAAATCCGACAAACGTAGCGGTGTCTAAAAATGGCATAGTGTATTTTACCGATGGAGGAAACGCCAGAGTCCGGAAGATAGATTCACTGGGAGTAATCTCTACCCTGGCGGGCAACGGCACGCCTGGTTTTAGTGGTGATGGAGGGGCGGCAACTGCCGCAGAACTTAATCTTCCTTATGGCATCGCCGTTGATGATACCGGTAATGTGTATATTTCCGATTTTAATAATTGGAATATCAGAAAAGTAAATACTGCGGGTATCATCTCCACTATAGCAGGTGGCGGATCATACATTTACAGTGGGGGTGGCGGGCCAGCAACTGCGGCAACGTTTAGCCCGGCGGGCATCGCGATCGATAAAAAAGGGGAATTATACATTGCCGACCCGGGAAATCTTAGGATCCTGAAGATCGACACGCTTGGCATCATTTCCACTATAGGCGGGAATGGCTCCTCTCCGTTCTCCGGCGGTGGCGATGGGGGGCCAGCAACCGATGCTGCAATAGGCGACCCTTATGGGGTAGCTGTTGACAAATATGGCAATGTTTACATAGCATGCCGGGCTATACATAACGTAAGAATGATCGATACAGCCGGCATAATTTCAATTTTTGCGGGCATAGATTCAACAGGTACCACGTCAGGTGGTTTCAGTGGCGATGGGGGCCGGCGGTAAATGCCGCTCTTTGTGCGCCAACAGAAGTTGCCGTTGACTCTTCGGGTAACGTATATATCTGTGACCAGTTGAATAATCGTGTTCGTAAAGTTGATGCTGCGGGCATAATAAACACAATTGCCGGGTATGGAATAACCGGGCCTGTAACGACAAATTTTAACGGCTTCTATGGTTTATCGGACACCACTGAGTTAAATCGCCCGGTGGGAGTAGCAGTTAATGATCATGGGGTAATTTATGTGTGTGACAACCTAAATGAGCTTATCCGTAAACTTAAGGACACTACATTTTCCATTCACTCCATTCAAGGGATGCCGTCACATTTGTGCACCGGATCGTCTGTGACATTATCTGACTCCACATCCGGTGGCTCCTGGTCTTCGTCAAATACTTCGGTTGCAAGCATAGGGTCGTCCAGTGGTTTGCTTACATCGGTAGCCCCCGGTATTGACACGATCAGCTATTATTCTTATGGCTGTCTTGCCACTGCCACAATTAAAGTGCCGGGCTATGAGATCCCACAAATATGCGTTGTTGTGAATGATTCGGCTACCGGGAAAAATGAAGTTGTTTGGGAAAAGACCGGCATCGAAACTGCAGAATGGTATAATATATACAGGGAGAATTCTTCCAGTGTTTTCGTGAAAATTGACAGCCAGGCATCCAATATTTTCAGCACCTATATTGATACCGGTTCCTACCCCGTGATACAAAGCTATAGCTACAAAATTACACTCACAGATTCATGCGGCAATGAATCCCCGCTTGATTCAAGCACCACTCATACTACGATCCATTTAACTGCAAGCCTGGGAGTAGGCGGAGTGGTAAATCTTAACTGGAATTTATACGTGGGAAAGCCAATAACTACTCAAAATATAATGAGGAGTGCGGGTGGCGGCGCTTTTGTAAGTATAGGCTCCGTAGCTAACACAGTTATCTCTTACACTGATGCAACACCACCTTCAGGCTCTTTGATATATATGATCGCAACTTTGTCCACCACCGGCTGCAACCCTACCGCGAGAATTACTTCAGGAAGCGAGTACGAAAAGATCACCTCTAATCCGGTAGATATTAGCAGCACGGCTGGACTAACTAACCTTGCAGATCCTTTCGCCGTACAAATACGCCCTAACCCAACTACAGATAATATAAATATCAGCTCAACTGCGGTAATTTACAACATCGTAATTACTAATACTATAGGTCAGAAGGTTTTTGCAAGTGATTACAGTGATAAGAATGTTAATATAAGTCTTGAGTTATTACCACCCGGTGTTTACCTGGTCAAAATAAACAACTCTTCGGTTTACAAAGTCGTTAAGCAGTAGCGGTATTTCTGAGCTAATCTGCTGCTGCAGACCGGTCTGATACAATAATTTTGTCAAAAAATAAATTTGTTGTACATTTGCTTTGGAATTCAAAAAGAGAGGGGACACATTGTTGTCCCCTCGTTTTTTAAGTTATGCCAGAAATGACAGAAAAAATTTATGCTTTAGTAGAACCATTGCTGGATGGCACTGATATTTTTGTTGTCAACATTAAGATAAAACCGGTAAATAATATTAAGGTCTATCTAGATGCCGACAGTGGTTTCTCTATTGATAAATGCACGTCTGTAAATCGCAAGCTATATGCTCAGATAAAGGCGGAGCAACTGTTTCCCGATGGCGATTTTTCGCTCGAGGTATCCAGCCCCGGTGTTGATGAGCCGCTGGTGCAGGCAAGGCAATATAAAAAGAACATAGGGCGTAAGGTCACCGTCACAGATAATGAAGGAGTTGAAAAGACAGGATTGATGAAGGATGTAACCGAAGACCACATACTGTTAGAAATAAAAGGCGCCAAACAAAAGGACGCTACAATTATAGCAGAAATACCATTTACCAACATTAAAAAAACAGTAGTACAAATCATTTTTTAATTAAAACCCAGCTTGAAGAAAGGGCGGGGAGCGAAAAAGAAAGCATATGCCAAGTATCAACCTCATTGACTCCTTCCAGGAGTTTAAAGACGCCGAAAATATTGACAGGCCTACCTTGATGAAGGTATTAGAAGACGTGTTCAAAACGTTGCTGCGCAAGAAGTACGTGACTGATGAAAACTTTGACGTGATCGTGAACGACCAGACGGGCGACCTGGAAATATTCAGGCGAAGGGTGATCGTAGAAGACGGCATGGTAGAAGACGAAAACCTGCAGATACCTTATGCCGATGCGATAAAAATAGAGCCGGACTATAGCGTGGGCGAGGAAGTGTATGAGGAAGTGGATGTGCGCAACTTTGGCCGCCGCGCAATACTTGCTGCCAAGCAGACACTTGCCGCACGCATAGGCGACCTGAAGAAGAACAACCTGCTTAAAAAGTACGCCGACCGTATTGGCGATATCATCAGCGGAGAAGTTTACCAGATATGGAAGAAAGAGATCCTGCTGCTGGACGATGAGGGTAATGAGCTGATCATGCCGAAATCGGAGCAGATACCTACCGACTTTTTCAAAAAAGGAGAAAGTGTTCGTGCCGTGGTTAAGAAAGTGGAGATGCGCAACAACTCGCCTATCATCATACTCAGCCGCACACACCCATCCTTCCTCGAAAAACTGCTGGAAATAGAAGTGCCTGAAATAATGGACGGCCTGATAGTAGTGAAGAAAATAGTAAGAGAGCCCGGCGAGCGCGCCAAGGTAGCCGTAGAAAGCTACGACGACCGTATAGATCCGGTGGGCGCCTGCGTAGGCATGAAGGGAAGCCGCATACACGGCATAGTACGTGAGCTGCGCAATGAGAATATCGATATCATCAACTACACCAACAATATCCAGTTATTGCTACAGCGCTCGCTTACACCGGCCCGCATCAATAAAATGGAATTGAATAATGAAGACAACAGCGCTGACGTTTATCTGGACCCTGACCAGGTGTCACTGGCTATCGGTAAGAAGGGCGTGAATATAAAACTGGCGCAGGAGCTTACCGGTTACAGCATAGATGTTTATCGCGACGTTAAGGAAGAAGTGGAATACGACATAGATCTTGATGAATTTGCAGATGAAATTGAACCATGGGTTATTGATGAGTTCAAACGCATAGGCTGCGATACGGCGCTTAGCGTACTGGAGCTATCGGCTGAAGAGCTGGTGCGCCGCACAGACCTTGAAGAGGAAACCGTGCGTGATGTGCGCAAGGTGCTTGAAGCAGAATTTAGTAATGAAGGATAAAAACATCTATATCATGGCGTAAAGAAGGCATAATGACCGCCGTTTTCAGCTAAAATGGCGTAGGTTTGTATATAATGGCCGGGCGGGAGCCGGGCAACTATTAGGAGGAAAATATAAGAATGACAGCACCCACAAAAACACCCAGGCTACTGGAAGCCGCTAAAGAATTTAATATCGGTAAGGATACCCTTGTGGCATTTCTTACTGATAAAGGCTTTACGGTAAGCAGTATCCCTAGTACCAAGTTAACGGAGCAGATGTACAATGCCCTGCAGATAGAGTTTGCGCAGGACAAGATCGCAAAGCGCAGGAGCGATGAGATCGCATTGCCCAAAGGCTCACTGCTTGACGGTATCCGGAAAACAAAGGAAGACCTTGATATTACCGCCAAGGATAAAAAGGAGGACGCTCATGTTGCAGAGCAGAAAGCAAAACCAAAGGAAGAGAAGCCTGCTCCGGCTGCGCCTGCCGCACCGGCAGCAATTGTGGATAAGCCCAAAGTGGCGGAAGTAAAGGAAGAGCCGGCAAAGAAGGCAGCAGCACTCGTAAAAGAAGAGCCCGCGGCCAAAAAATCGGCTGCGCCTAAAGAAGAAGCCCCGATAGCTATCGGGATAGCAAAGGCGGGTGAAGCCAAAGAAGAAGCCCCGGCCAAAAAGACTGCAGCCAAAACTGAAAAGCCTACTGCCGAGCCGGAATCTGCCGAGCCGGAACACCTGGATATGAAAGCCCCAAAAATTGAAGGGCCGAATATACTAGGCAAAATAAATCTTGATGACCTGAACCTTGCTTCGCGCCCAAAGAAAGGTGCCGCAAAGAAAAAGGAAACTGAAAAGAAGGTTGCGAAAAAAGACACTAAAGAGGTTGCAGAAAAAGCAGAGCAGGAAGAAGTAGTTGAAGCAACGCCGGTAACTCCGCAAAAACCGGAAGCACCGGAACCATCAGAACCGGAAAGTGATGATAGCGCAGGCAAGCCAGAGCATATAGAAATGAAGGCCCCGAGACTGGAAGGGCCTAAGATCATTGGTCGAATTGAACTGCCTGTATCACAACCATCGGGAAATAACAACAGGCCCGACAACAGGGAGAAACGTAAACGTAAGCGCATACCGGTAGAAAAGAAGCCGGAAACACACCGGCCTGATCCGAATAACCGGGACCGCAACCAGCCTCCGGGCACTGGCGCACCGAGGCCCCCGGCAGCACCGTTCAACCGCGAACGCAGGCCCCCGGGCACTGGCGCACCGGGACATGGCGGCGGCGGAGACCGCGGTACTTTCAGGCCAGGCGGCGGAGACCGTGGAGGCGATCGCCGTGGCGCACCTCGCAATGCACCCGTTACTGCCCAGCAACAGGAAATAGATACAAAAGCAATACAGGATAAAATACGCGAAACACAGGCTAAGCTCACCGGCTCTACCCGCAGCAAGAACCTGAAGGCCAAATACCGCCGTAACAAGCGCGACGAAATGGCCGAAAAGCGCGCCACTGCTGAAAACGCGGAGCAGGATAACCTGATACAGGTAACTGAGTTCATCTCTGTAAGTGAGCTGGCCAACCTGCTCAACGTGAGTTTTGCGGACGTTATCAGCAAGTGTATGGGCCTGGGCATCATGGTGTCTATCAACCAACGCCTGGATGCAGAGGTGATAGAGCTGGTTTCCAGCGAATTTGGTTTTGATGTGGAATTCATCAACCTGGAGCAGGAAGCTGAAGAAGAAATAGAAATTATCGATGATCCGGAAGACCTGGTGGCTCGCGCACCTATTGTTACCATCATGGGCCACGTGGATCATGGTAAAACATCGCTGCTCGACTATGTGCGCAGCGCTAATGTGGTAGCCGGTGAGGCCGGTGGTATCACCCAGCACATAGGCGCATACCAGGTAACTACTGCTACCGGCAAAAAGATCACCTTCCTGGATACCCCGGGGCACGAAGCGTTTACCGCCATGCGTGCCCGTGGTGCTAAAGTTGCCGACATTGCAGTGATCGTTATTGCTGCGGATGATGCGATCATGCCGCAGACGAAGGAGGCGATTTCACATGCGCAGGCTGCAAACCTGCCAATGATCTTCGCTATTAACAAGATAGATAAAGAAGGGGCTAACCCGGAAAAGATAAAAGAGCAGCTTGCCCAGATGAACATACTGGTGGAAGACTGGGGCGGCAAGTTCCAGAGCCAGGAAATATCTGCCAAGAAAGGCATTAATGTGGACCTGCTGCTGGAGAAAATTGGCCTTGAGGCAGAGTTGCTTGAGTTGAAAGCTAACCCCGACCGCATCGCAAACGGCAGCGTGATAGAAGCGTCGCTGGATAAGGGCCGTGGATATCAATCCACCGTGCTCGTACAAAACGGTACGCTGAACCAGGGTGATATGATCACTTGCGGACAGCACTATGGCAAGATCAAAGCAATGTTCAACGAGCGTGGCCAACGCGTGAAGACAGCCGGACCATCTGCTCCTGTGCAGATACTTGGCCTCAATGGCGCGCCGCAGGCCGGTGAGAAATTCCGTGTATTTGAAAACGAAGACGAAGCCAAGGAACTTGCTAACCACCGTGCACAGATCATGCGTGAGCAGGGCATCCGTGCACGCAAGCATATCACACTTGATGAGATCGGGCGCCGCCTGGCACTGGGTAACTTTAAGGAACTGGGTGTTATCATCAAGGGCGACTTTGACGGATCTGTGGAAGCGCTTAGCGATTCGCTGCAGAAACTCTCTACGGAAGAAGTAGCTGTGAATGTAGTACACAAGGGTGTGGGCCAGATCACGGAAAGCGATGTGTTGCTTGCAACGGCATCAGACGCGATCATTATCGGCTTCCAGGTACGCCCATCTATGCAGGCTGCCAAGCTCGCCGAACAGGAGAATATAGAAATACGCACTTATTCGATCATCTATGATGCTATCGAGGAGATAAAGAGCGCTATGGAAGGCCTGCTGGAACCAAAGGTGGAAAAGAAGACCGTAGCAAACATAGAAGTGCGCGAAGTGTTCAAGATAAGCGGCGTAGGCACTATAGCCGGTTGCTATGTGCTCGATGGCAAGATGACCCGCCAGACAAAGCTGAACCTGGTTCGCGATGGCATAGTAGTATTCAACGGCGAACTTGCATCACTGAAACGTTTCAAGGACGACGTGAAAGAGGTCAACTTCGGCTACGAGTGCGGACTCTCTATCAAAAACTACTCCGATATCCGCGCAGGCGATATCATAGAAGGATATGAGGAAGTGGAAGTGAAACGCACACTTTAACAATGTGCAAATCAGGAAATGCGCAAATGTGCAAATTCTCATGACACTGGAATATAGTTTTGGAAAAGCTCACCGTTGGTGGGCTTTTTTATTTCTTACAAGGAGTAGTTTTAGCACTAAATTTGTGATTGGATAGTGCAGGCATTTGCACATTTCCGTATTTGCGCATTTTCACATTAATTGACAGTCACCTTATTATCTGACCTTGGTACACGCGATGCGTCTGTAACGATAGCAAAAGCTATACTGATGCGGTATGCACCTGCATCAGCAATTGTAGATATTACTCATAATGTGGCGCGGTACGATCTGCAGCAGGCAGCCTATTTGCTGGTAGCCGCATATAAACATTTCCCGAAGGGCACAGTACACATTTTACCCATTGATGTATTTTCAGGTGATACACCATGCCTGCTGCTGGCAAAAAAAAACGATCATTATTTCATAGCGCCAGACAATGGGCTGCTGTCTTTAGCTTTCGGAAGTGAGATCGAGAATAAACTGCGTTGCTTTGAATTCAGGAAGCCGCACCTATTCAGAGACTGGATAGATAGCGCAGGGAAGGTAGTAGAGTCCCTGCAGAAGGATAGTTTATCTGCATACAGCCCCTGCGAAGTAAAAGTGGCCCACCGGCTACTTCAGCCCCAGGTAACACCCTTAGGCATTGATTGTAACATCCGGAGCATAGACCGCTACAACAATGTTGTACTGGATATTACCAGGCCGCAATTCGAGGAATACATAAATGGGAGACCCTTCAAAATCAGGATCATGCGTATGGATGATCTGACCGCCATAAGTAATAATTACAACGATGTACCCAGCGGGAAGGCACTATGCCGTTTTAATGATGCGGGATACCTCGAAATAGCCCTGAATCATGGATCGGCAGCGGAAAAGCTGGGCCTAACCTCCGCTAATGCTGACAATATTGGCTACCGCACCATCAGGATATTTTTTTGATTTGCTTTCGTTGCGTAAAACATCGCCCTGACTCCCTTCGGCACCGCACATAACCCACGCGGCAAGGGGAGGACTTTCCGGCGCGAATTTTACATCCCCCTCGCCCCCTTCGCTTGCGCACAAAGCCAACGCTAAAGGGGAATTCCCATGTTACGTTTACCTCAGTATTTAGAAAAAAAAGAGCTACGGCACTTATTTCGTTTTATACCATTGAATTAGTCGGTTTACTTCGCTTTGGTGGCTGCTCAGCCAATTATTTACCGCACTGCTGTTTTTTGATTTAGAGATATAATAGCAGAATGCTTCTGTATTTTTAGATTTAACGAGGTCCTTATAAAACGGTACATAGACATCCCACCATATATTGTGATTGGTGTTTTTGTCTGAGAGTTCTGAGAGCACTTTAAAAAACAGCTCTGTGGTCTCGAAGAAAAATTGTTCGTCAGATTTGTTCTTGTTTTTATCACTATTTCTTAATGCCTGTTGAAAAGGCAATATGGCATCGGCCGGCCCAAATTCATTTTCTGTTTCGTGCCCCGAAAAATGGATCGTGGTAACGTCTCCGCTATCTTTACTTACTCCAGCTTTCAATTGTTTTTCCAATAAAGCTAACGCGCTTAGCGAACGTTTGGAATCAGGCTCCAATAAAAGGAAATAGTACGAAGCCATTAACGATTGTGATTTTTTGCCAGCGCCATACATACTGTTTGCGAGGATCAAGTGACTACTTGCATGTTTTGGTTTTACCTCCAGGGCTTTGCCGGCATAATAAGCGGCTATGTCATATTTATTTTCTTCATAGAAAGTAAGTCCAACGTTATAATTCAGCAGATAATCTTTGGGGTATCTTTTTATTCCTTCCTGGTATGTTTGTATGGCCAGGTCGTGCTTGCCAAGCATATCGAGCGCAGAAGCTTTTAATGTATATGCTTCCTCAAGGTGAGCACCATTTGCCTGAATTATTTTATCCGAATAATTAACAGCTTGCTGGTAATCTTTTAGCTCATTGTATGCGTATCCTATTTCATAATTGGCACGGTCAGACTTACTATCGATAGCCAAAGCCTGCTGATAAAATACAATTGCATCCTTATACTTACCCTGGTCAAAAAGTGCAACTCCCTTGTCAATGAGACTGTTTGCCGAAATACCCTGGCCCAGGAGGGTTTCAGCAGTCATCACAAAAGGAAGTAGTAACAGGTATATTCTTTTCACGGCAGTTGTTTAAGCCCTCAGAAAAACAAAAACCTCTTTTTCTTTTTCACCAGTTTCACTGTCATCGATACATCGGTATTGGGGCGGTCTTTGCGGTCGCGGGGCTGGGCGGCAATTTTGTCCACTACATCCATACCTTCCAGCACTTCGCCAAACACGGTATAGTTGCCATCCAGGTGCGGTGTACCGCCTACGGTCTTGTACATTTCCCGCTGGGACGCGGAGAATTTGCGCCCTGTTTTGGCAGCTATCTTATCCAGATCTGCATCAGTAAATTTTTTGCCAACCACTATGTAAAACTGGCATGCCGAGCCTGATTTATCCGGAGTGTTATCACGCGCCACGCCCAGTGCGCCACGCTTGTGATAATCAGAATCATTGATCTCCGCAGGCACTGTATATCCCAGGCCTCCCTCGCCCAGCGCCTCGCCGGGTTTTGCATGTTTAGATTTTGGGTCGCCTCCTTGTATCACAAACTCGGGTATGCACCTGTGAAATAAGGTGCTGTCGTAATAATGCTCTTTCGCCAACTTCACCATATTGGCGGTATTTTTTGGTGTATTGTCATACAGCATTACCACAATAGTGCCGTACTCAGTTTCGATCTTTACTTTATTTTTTTGCGCGAAAAGGTTCAGCGCCATGAACGCAATAAGGAAGGTGAGGAGTGTTTTTTTCATACAGTAGATTATACCACAAAGTAAAGAATTTCACTAGATTTCGTACCCCATAAGATTCAGATATCTAATGATTGTACATGTTGTACCTTTTTTGAAATTCGGCGTTTTCTCTTCTTTCCTGTCGAAATTTTGTGAACATCTTAATTCCCAAAACGAACATATATATACCTAGCCCACACGGAAGCAAGTCCAAGAGTCTTTCCCGCATTGCCCATGAAGTTTTTGCATCAATAATTCTTTTCCCTTTTTCTATCTGAATTGAAGCCGGTAAAGATTCATTGTAGCGGGAAGTATCATCGAGGTAGATAGTCACAATTTCAGCCGGGTTAATAGATGACTGTAAAAGTGAGTAATCTTTTTTGCCTACAATAATGGGTGTCGGGAAACCAGTAAGTGTCACACAGTAGAGATCAAAATTGATATGAGTCGCAAATTTTCCGAAATTTATCAGGCTGGATTTATCCAATACTTCAAATGATTTAATCTCACCCGTTACTACGGGAAATTCTTTCAAATCATTAAATGTTCCCACAAAAGTATCTATTCCAAATATCAAGATCACGGGGGCGATCAAGAATAAAAGCAGGAAAGTATATTTGCGCATCTCTCACTTATTTAGCCTTGCCTCTTCTCCTGGCACAGTTCCACCAGCACCCCGTTTGTTGTTTTGGGATGCAGGAAACAGACCAGCTTATTGTCAGCGCCATTTTTGGGTATTTCGTTGAGCAACTCAAAACCCAAAGCCTGCAGGCGCTTCATTTCTGCTTCTATATTCTCCACCTCAAAGGCAATATGGTGTATCCCCTCCCCTTTCTTAGCTATGAACTTCGCAATAGGGCTGGCCTCGTTAGTAGCCTCAAGCAATTCTATTTTTGCATCACCGGTTTTGAAAAAGGCAGTGCTCACGCCTTCTGTTGCCACTTCTTCGGTTTTATAGCAGGGCGTATTTAATAATTGCTCAAACAATGGTATAGAGCTGGCCAGCTCTTTCACCGCTATTCCCAGATGCTCCATTTTCAACATTTGTCTTATAGTTTTTAACAATGGGCTTATATATTAAACCCACAAGGATGCAGCCCCCAAAATAGCACTTTTGGCGTAACTTTGTTGGCTAATCTGTTTGGAAAAGAATAAAGTTATGAAATTAGAATTGCCGATATACCTTGACAATAATGCGACTACGCCAATGGATCCGCGTGTGCTGGAAGCGATGCTGCCTTATTTTACCGAAAAATTTGGTAATGCCGCCAGCCGCAACCACTCCTTTGGCTGGGTAGCCGAAGAAGCTGTGGACTACGCCCGTGAGCAGATAGCTAAGCTCATCAATGCCGACCCCAAAGAAATCATATTCACTTCAGGCGCTACAGAAGCCGATAACCTGGCTATAAAGGGTGTGTTTGAAATGTATGCCTCCAAGGGTAACCACATCATCACGTGCACTACCGAACATAAGGCCGTGCTGGATACCTGCAAGCATATAGAAAAAACAGGCGGCGAGGTTACTTATCTCGACGTGAAGGAAGATGGCCTGATAGACCTGGCGGAGCTTGAAAAAGCAATAACTCCCAAAACAATATTGATCGCCATCATGTATGGCAATAACGAGACTGGCGTCATTCAGCCTATTCGTGAGATCAGCAAGATAGCGCGCAAGCATGGAGTACTGTTCTTTAGCGATGGCACACAGGCAGTAGGCAAAATACCTGTTGATGTAAATGCAGATGGTATAGACCTGATGGCATTCAGCGGCCATAAGATGTACGGGCCTAAGGGTGTAGGTGCCCTTTATGTGCGCCGTAAAAATCCACGTGTGAAGGTGACTTCGCAAATGGATGGCGGTGGCCACGAGCGCGGAATGCGCAGCGGCACGCTGAACGTGCCTGCAATAGTGGGTTTTGGTAAGGCCTGCGAACTGTGCATGAACGAAATGGAAAGCGAGGCCAAACGCCTCAGCACTATGCGCGACAGGCTAGAGAACGCACTGATGGAGCTGGAAGAAACTTATGTGAACGGTACCCGTGAACACAGGCTGCCACATACAGCGAATATCTCCTTCAAGTACGTAGAGGGTGAAGGCCTGATGATGGGCTTCAATAAGAACATAGCATTATCGAGCGGTTCAGCCTGCACTTCAGCATCGCTGGAGCCATCTTACGTGCTCAAGGCACTGGGCCTTGGCGATGACCTGGCGCATAGCTCACTGCGTTTCGGCCTGGGGCGTTTTACCACAGATGAGCAAATAGATTTTACCATAAAAGCAATAAAAGAAACAGTGCTGAAACTGCGCGAAATGAGCCCCCTTTGGGAAATGTTTAAGGAAGGGGTGGATATAAATGCGATAGAGTGGGCACACCATTAAACAATTCGGCAATTTGATAATTCGGCAATTAGCCAATTATCAAAAACTGAAAAAGAAAAAAAGAATATTAACGGTGAGAGACAATAAGTCATTGTCGAATTGCCGAATTATCAAATTATCAAATTAAACACATGGCATACTCAGAAAAAGTTATTGACCACTACTCCAACCCTAAGAACGTAGGGACACTGGATAAAGCAAAGACAAACGTGGGCACAGGCCTCGTGGGTGCACCGGAGTGCGGCGATGTTATGCGCCTGCAGATAGAAGTAGATGAAGAAAGCGGCGTAATAAGCGATGCCAAGTTCAAGACATTTGGCTGCGGCTCTGCTATAGCTTCGTCTTCGCTCGCCACAGAGTGGCTGAAAGGCAAAACAGTGGACCAGGCACTTGCAATAGACAATATGGATATTGTAGAAGAGTTAAACCTGCCCCCGGTAAAAATACACTGCTCGGTGCTTGCTGAAGACGCGATAAAGGCGGCTATCAACGATTACCGTGTGAAGAATGGTCTGCCGGAATTGGTGGCGGAGAAGAAGGCACATTAAGTAGTTTAGTAGATAGTAATTAGTAGATAGTCTTTTCGCTGATAGAAATTGAACACTGTTTTTCGTATCTATTCGCGACGAACTACTAACGACTAAATACTATCTACAAGAAAAAGAAAAACAATGATTTACGTAAGTGATAAAGCGAAGGAAAAAGTCATGAAGCTCAGGCAGGATTCCGGCCTGACGGATGACTATTTTCTTCGTGTAAGTGTAGTGGGTGGCGGTTGCTCCGGCTTGTC
The DNA here is from genome assembly GCA_903887415.1 of uncultured Bacteroidota bacterium. Classification (GTDB taxonomy): domain Bacteria; phylum Bacteroidota; class Bacteroidia; order Chitinophagales; family Chitinophagaceae; genus Nemorincola. Next base: position 100,362 of record CAISPO010000038.1, read on the forward strand.
TTACAAGCTCGATTTTGATAACGAAGCCCAGCCGCGCGACCAGGTATTTGAAGACCAGGGCGTGAAGCTGGTAACTGATCTTAAGAGTTTTCTTTACCTCTGCGATACCACACTCGATTTTTCCGATGGGCTCAATGGCAAAGGATTTCACTTCAGCAACCCCAACGCCAGCCGTAGTTGTGGCTGTGGCGAGAGCTTTGCGGTGTAACCTCCGCCGCGCCCGATAAAAATCGGGGCCTTGTTCCGGGGAGTGCTGTGACAATATATGTTCAGCTATTGAGCGCTACTGAGCTGTTTATTTCCTTTCAATTTTCTTCCCTTATCCCTTCCTTAGAGATAAACGCTACCGCTACCAGGAGTGCCTCCCGAACATTTTTTTGAATTTGGCCTGCTTGTATAAGCACATTCCCGTATACCTGCCTCATTGTTCGTATTCGCTTTGCATTTCCGGCATCAAAATAATTTTTAGCAAAATAAATTTATAATGGCATGATTTTATTGTTATTATATAATTCAGGTGTAGTTCCGCACTTTAAAAAAATCACTTGCAATCGCTTTTGCAACGTATTAATCAATTGTCATGGCAGCTATCGATCAAGAAATCCCCCTTAATATACTGCTGGCGGACGACGACATTGATGATTGCATTTTTTTTAAAGGAGTATTAGAGAAGATACCACTTTTAACATGCCTTACCGCCGTGCATAATGGCGAGGAGCTTATGCGACAGCTTACAAAGGAGGCCTACGAGCTTCCGCATGTACTTTTCCTTGATCTTAATATGCCACGCAAAAATGGCTTCGAATGTTTATCGGAAATAAAGCTCAACCCGAAACTTAAACATCTTCCCGTAGTTATGTTTTCCACATCGCACGAACAGGAAGTTGTCAGCAGGCTCTACCGTAACGGTGCTCAATATTTCATCCGCAAACCTCCTGTGATTTCACAATTCGAGAAAATAATTCAACAAACACTTATACTAATAGGGCAAAACAACCTGTTTCAACCGGCAAGAGAAGACTTTGTGCTGGTAGCTTAACGCAGGCATTACTATAGCATTGGTATAGCAAGTATCTCACCGTCTAAATGAGGCATCTCTGATGAAAAAAACAAATGGATAAAATAAAATCCGATGAGCTGATCAAAGCAAATAAAGAGCTTGCTTTTCAGCACGAAGAGAAGGAAAAAAGAGCAGCAGAATTAGGGATAGCCAACAAAGAGCTTGCTTTTCAAAATATAGAGAAAGGAAAACGGGCAGCAGAGCTGGGCATTGCGAACAAAGAACTAGTCTTTCAAAACAAAGAAAAAGAAAAAAGAGCTGAAGAGCTGGGACTCGCCTATAAAGAGCTTGTCTTTCAAAACACGGAAAAAGAAAAAAGGGCCGCAGAGCTAAGCATTGCCAACAAGGAGCTTGTCTTTCAAAATGAAGAAAAAGAAAAAAGAGCGGCAGAGCTAAGTATTGCTAATAAAGAGCTTGTTTTTCAGAACGGAGAAAAAGAGAAAAGAGCGGCAGAATTGATCATCGCCAACAAAGAACTGGCCTTTCAAAACGAAGAAAAAGAAAAAAGAGCAGCAGAGCTGATCATTGCCAACAAAGAGCTCGCTTTCCAAAATGAAGAAAAAGAAAAAAGAGCAGCGGAGCTGATCGTGGCGAATAAAGAACTCGTTTTTCAGAGTATGCAGAAAGAAGAACGTGCCGAGGAGAAAGAAAAAAGAGCAGCAGAACTGATCATTGCCAACAAAGAGCTCGCTTTTCAAAACGAAGAAAAAGAAAAAAGAGCAGCGGAACTGATCATTGCCAACAAAGAGCTGGCTTTTCAAAACGAAGAAAAAGAAAAAAGAGCGGCAGAACTGATTATTGCCAACAAAGAGCTGGCCTTTCAAAACGAAGAAAAGGAGAAACGGGCGGCAGAGCTGATCATAGCTAACAAGGAATTACTTGCATTCACTTACGTATCCAGCCACGACCTGCAGGAGCCACTGCGCAAAATACAAACCTTTGTTTCCGTTATTCTTGAAAATGAAAATGAAAATCTGTCTGAAAACGGCAAGTATAATTTCCAGCGGATGCAACTGGCAGCTGGGCGAATGCAGTTGCTCATAGAAGACCTCCTTTCCTTCTCCCGCATCAGCACCACCGACCACAAATTCGAAAAAACCGACCTCAATATAATTGTAGAAGAAATTAAAGCCGATTTGAAAGATACCATCCAGGGAAAAAATGCAACCATTGACGCTTCTGATCTCTGCCCGGCAAATCTGATCCCTTTCCAGTTTCGCCAGCTTATGTATAACCTGATAAGCAATGCACTCAAATTTTCGCACCCCGGCAGGCCGTCGCGCATCATAATTGTCAGCGAAATCGAAAAAGGCAATAAATTAAATAACGAGAAGCTGTCACCTGAAAAAAATTATTGCCACATTGTTGTAAAAGACAATGGCATCGGCTTCGAACCCGAATTCAGCGAACGCATTTTTGAAGTGTTCCAGAAACTTCACGGTAAAGAAATATATGCAGGTACTGGCATCGGGCTGGCTATTGTAAAAAAAATAGTAGAGAACCATAATGGTACCGTTACCGCAACCGGCGAATTGAACAAAGGAGCAACATTTGATATTTATCTCCCGGCTGCATAAATGCTTTCATAGCCGGCAGCATTAAAAAGATTCTGTTTGAAATACTAAAAAAAAATACGTGAATAAAAACGGGCCTATATTAATAATCGAAGACGATATGGATGATCAACAGTTCATCCAATCAGCCTACCAAAAACTAAACTACACTAATGAATTAGTTTTCTTAGATAGCGGTGAAGAAGCCATTCAATATATTATGGACATGAAAAAAATTCCCTTTCTTATCATCTCCGACTTAAACATGCCCAAAATCAATGGCATAGAGTTACGGGCACGGGTGCGGGAAAATGAAGCTGCAAACATAAAATGCGTTCCTTATATAATACTTTCGACAACAGTTGCGAAAAACTTTATTGATGATGCTTACAGCATTGGCATACAGGGTTATTTTAAAAAACCCATACCGCAAAATGAGCTGATGGCTATATTAAAAAATATAATTGAATATTGGAGGATAAGCTATTCACCGGGAATGTATTTGTAGTATTGATACCCTTTGTCCCCTGACCTGCCTGTTGGCAGACAGGAGGGGAACCACAAATATAGCTTTACAATATTTTCAACCTGGATGCTATTTGCCTATTTATTTTACCTGTTTTGTTCTAAATATGGAGGAAGCCCCTTTAGGGGTTTGGGGTTATTTCCTTAACTTGCCTTATGTTTTCAAGATTATTTAATCGGAAGAAAAACGAGGATGCCGAATACGAGTTACCGGTTCCGCAGAATACAAGCTGGGCTTTTTTAGGGGCTGATATGCATTCCCATTTCCTGCCGGGTATAGATGATGGCGCTAAGACTATTGAAGACAGCCTCACACTGCTGCGTGCTATGATAGATATGGGCTACAAAACCATCATTACTACACCCCATGTAATGATCGACTACTATCCTAATACCACCGCAACCATACAGGCGGCTCTGCAAAAAGTTCAGGATGCACTTAAGGAAAACAATATAGAACTCTCCATTAAAGCCGCCGCGGAATATTATATTGACGAGTATTTCATCTCTTTGCTGGATAATAACGAGCCGCTGCTCACCATCCGTGAAAAAGAAGTGCTGGTTGAGTTCTCCATGCTATACGAGCCTCCCATGCTCAATAATGTTATTTTTAAACTTCAGACTGCCGGTTACCGGCCCATCATAGCCCACCCGGAGCGCTACTTATTTTTTCACCGCGATTTCAACCGCTTCCGTGAGCTGAAAGACCGTGGCTGCATGTTGCAGCTCAATATGCTTTCCATTGCCGGATATTATGGCCATAATATAAAGCAGGTAGCCGACCAGCTCATGCAAAAGGGTATGTATGATTACTGCGGCAGCGATATGCACCACGAAAAACACGCAGGTGTGCTGAAAATGATGGCTGGCACCCGCGATTATCATAAATTTGCCGGCTATCCTTTCCTGAATTCAAGATTGTGCTTTTGATGCCTTAGTAGAGCGCATATTTTTTATACTTTTGTGCCCCTCTACTCGGGTATTTGCAAAACTGCCCCGCACAGGGTAAAGACTAAAGTGTCATGGAAAACAGATCATTTAATATTGCGGTTATCGGGCTTGGATATGTAGGGTTGCCGCTGGCGGTGGAGTTCAGTAAATATTACTCTGTAGTTGGTTTTGATATAAACAAAAAGCGTGTAGGCGAGCTGCAAAACGGCATCGATTTCACCCTTGAAATAGAAGAGGCTTTGCTAAAACAGGTTACAGTAAACGAACGGGCTCCCGGTGCAAAGGGATTGTACTGTACCGATAATATCCAGCACATCAGCGACTGCAATGTTTATATCATCACCGTTCCCACACCTGTTGACAAAAACAACCGCCCCGACCTGGGTCCATTGTACAAAGCCAGCGAAACGGTGGGTAAGGTGCTGAAGAAAGGAGATATTGTTATTTATGAATCAACAGTTTTTCCCGGCGCTACCGAAGATGAGTGTGTACCTGTACTGGAACGGGTATCCGGCCTGGTCTTCAACACTGATTTTTATTGTGGTTATTCCCCGGAGCGAATCAACCCTGGCGATAAGCTGCACACTGTTTCCAAAATAAAAAAAATAACGTCCGGCTCTACTCCTGGCGCAGCAGAAACGATCGACGGCCTGTATCTGTCTATCATTACTGCCGGCACACATAAGGCGGCCAGCATAAAAGTTGCAGAAGCAGCTAAAGTGATAGAAAACTCACAGCGGGACATCAACATTGCTTTTGTAAACGAGCTGGCCAAGATATTTAACCGGCTGGGCATCGACACGCACCAGGTATTGGAGGCCTCTGCAACAAAGTGGAATTTTCTGCCTTTCAAACCGGGATTGGTAGGCGGCCATTGCATAGGCGTTGACCCATATTACCTGGCCCAGAAAGCGCAGCAGGCAGGCTACCACCCGGAGATCATACTGGCGGGCCGCCGGCTCAATGATGGAATGGGCGTCTATATCGCCGGGGAGATCGTGAAGCTGATGATAAAAAATGACCTCGTGGTGAAGGCGGCCAATGTGCTGTTGCTGGGTATTACCTTTAAAGAAAATTGCCCCGATGTGAGAAACACCCGTGTAGTGGATATTATTACAGAGCTGGCTTCATATGGAATAAATTTAACCGTATATGACCCTTGGGCAAATCCTGCTGATGTAGCCCATGAGTATGGCATTGAGGTAATATCAGCGCTTCCCGATGGCAAGCTGTATGATTCCCTGGTACTGGCAGTGGCTCATAAAGATTTTTTAGAAGTCGATTGGCGGAAAAAGGTGAAACCTCGCGGAATTATATATGACGTGAAGGGCTGCCTTGAAAAAAACATGGTTGATGCAAGACTGTAATACACTTTTGCACCGGTTAAAATGGCGTTATTTAAATACTAACCGCAACGTCTTATTTTTTATTTTTCCCTTATTTTAGATTATTTTTGGTGAAATTTCGTGAGATGTACAAATTGAGTAGGCAGGGCCTCGCAGGCTTTGTCCTTTTATTGCTTTTTTTTGTGAGTACATGTATGACTTCATGTATTACAAATAAAAAATCAATATATTTCAATGATCTAAAAAAAGATTCTCTTTATCCGGGGCCGGGGCCGATAGTAATGGACTCTATAACGCCATTTGTAGAGCCCAGAATTGAAAAAAATGATGTGCTTGCTGTAACTATCCAGACAATAGGGCAAAACGAAACAAACACACCTATTACATCCAACTCACCAGGTAATTTCAGCGAACTGAATGGCTTCTTAGTGGATCAAAAGGGCTACATCGAATTATCCCTCGTCGGCTTTGTTAAGGTAGAAGGGCTTACTACTACTGAAGCCCGGGAATTGATAAAACAGAGAGCTAAAGAGTTCTGGAAAGAGCCGGTGGTGAATGTCAGGATCGCAAATTTTGATATTTATATGCTGGGAGATATTGGCAAAACAGGCACAATAACATCTACCAGTGAAAAAATAAGTATTGTAGATGCGATAGCGCTTGCAGGCGACCTAAATATTACCGCCCATCGGGACAATATACTGCTGGTCAGGACTGAAGGAAACCAAAAGAAATTTGTCCGCTTCGATATGAGCTCATCTAAAATATTTCAGTCCCCTTATTTTTATCTGAAGCAGCGAGACCTGATCTATGTAGAGCCGCGCAGGGATAAGGTGCAAAGTGGAGATAACAGTTTTACCCGGTATTTTGGTTATTTCACCAATGTTGTAACGATAATAACGCTGTTATTTGCGTTTAAAATTGTCAAGTAATAAAAAAATCTCTGGATGACAGATCAAGCGCCACCGATAGCCCCAAGTGACAATAAGCCTAAGATGGAAGGCGGTGGCGGTGGTAATATTAATATTAAATGGTTTGTTACAACGATTTTGGCTATCTGGCCCTGGTTGCTGGGCAGCATTATTGTTTCCCTTATTATTGGCAACTTATTCCTTCGCTATACGGTTCCCAGGTATTTGTCAAGAGGAGAATTTTTAATTAATGACTCAAAGAAAGGCAGTACAGGTGCTGGCGACGAGGTGCTGGAAGCGCTTAAGCTCAATACCAGCAAAATAAATGTTGACAATGAGATCGAAATACTGAAAAGCCGATCAACAATGATTCTGATCGCCAAGCGACTACACCTGAATATCAACTATTCGGTGGAGGGCCGGTTTAAAACCACGGAGATATATAAAAACAGGCCCTTCGAAATAGTAATTGCAGACAGCACAGACGACGACTTCGGCTGCAAGATCAACATTGCCGGCAATACTACCTGCCAGTTTTGTGAACCTGGGGCTAAGATCATTACTGCAAAATATGATGATACGATAACCTCTTCCAGCGGCCGAAAATTCATTATAAAAAAAACAGACCAGTTTGACCCGGCCAAAGCCCAATTCTCCGTTTATATAACCTCATTTCTTACCGCAGCAATGAGCTACCTGAACGGTATCGACTTTGCCAGCCCGAATAAGGCGGCCAGTTGCCTGTACCTGTCCCGCGTAGATAACCTCCCGGAAAGAGCCGTGGATATGATCAACACCATGATGGAGGTGTATAAAGCCAAAAATGTGGCAGACCGGACCCGTATCGCAGACAGTACCATCGATTTCATCGAAGCAAGGCTCCTGAAGGTTAACGGTGACCTGACCGGCATAGAAACCAATATTCAGCAATTCAAAGAGGAAAATAATGTCAGCGACCTGAAAACACAATCACAGGAGATGATTTCGGCCGCCTCTGCCCTTGAGGAAAAAGCACAGACCGTGGAACTGGAGCTGGAAGTAACAAAATCGATCAGCGACTATTTGAACTCGGGAGATGAGAAGCCTATGGCGCTTCCTGCCTCGCTCCTTACAAATGCCGGCGTTGCCGAATTAATGACTAACTATAACAGGCTAACTGTAGAGATCCAGACCAGGGAAATAACGTACCAGCCTACTAACCCCATTGTTCTGAACCTGATACAACAAAGGGCGGACGCGCGGAATGACATCGCTAATGCGCTTCGGTCTTCAAAAGAAGAGCTGCAGCTAAAGCTGGACAAACTCAAACAAAAACAAAGAGACCTGCACAAGCTCGCCGGTGATGTGCCGCGTGTGGAAAGGCTTTACCTAGACTATTCTCGCAGACAGTCGATCCTACAGGAACTTTACTTGTTCCTGCTGAAGAAAAGAGAAGAAACATATATAGAAAAGTCATCCACTATTGCAGACGCAATAGTAATAGACCCGGCCTTACCTGGCGGCATGGTAACACCCAACCGCGGCCGGATACTGATGCTGTCATTCTTTTTTGGCGCGCTGATACCATTCGGCATCATCGTGCTGCGCAGGGCGCTCAACATAAAGATCATCAGCAAGACCGATATTATGAAGGTAACCATGATACCTATCATCGGCGAGATTGGCAACAACCAATCTGGAGAAACCGTATCTATCACAAAAAATAGCCGTACCATAATATCTGAGCAGTTCCGTGCATTGCGCACCAATCTTCAGTACCTGCTCACTGATAAAAATGATAAGGTGATCATGATCACTTCGAGCATGAGTGGTGAGGGTAAGTCATTTATCGCCGTAAACCTTTCGGTTACACTTGCCATGTCTGGCAAAAGAGTGGTACTGGTGGAGCTGGACCTTCGCAAGCCGAAGATATCCCGCATCCTGGGTGTGGACAACAACTTAGGATTCTCCAACTTCGCTATCGGTAAAGCGGAGATCAGCGAGATCATCATTCCATCGGGCGTAGAAGATTCGCTACACGTATTGCCGTCAGGGCCCGTGCCTCCAAACCCATCCGAGCTTATCTTACTACCTAGGGTTGAAGACCTCTTTGCTTACCTGAGAGCGAATTATGATTATGTGATCGTGGATACATCGCCGGTGGGCCTTGTTACCGATGCCCAGTTGCTTAACAAGTATGCGGATACAACGCTGTACATCCTGCGTCAGGGCTATACGTACAAACAGCAATTGAATATCCCGAATGAACTCTATTATGGTGGCAGGATACCCAGGCTGAATTTTATTCTCAATGATGTGGTTGCCAACAGGGGCTTCGCTTATGGCTATGGCTATGAGGAGGGTTACGGATATGGCTATGGGTATGGTTATGGTTATGGATATGGATATGGTTATGGATATGGGTACGGTTATGGATATGGGTACGGTTATGGTTATGGGTATGGCGCTTACGGAAACGGCTACTACCTTGAGGACGACAAGAAACGGAAAGGTATAAGAGGCTGGTTCCGTTCTGACAAGAAAAAGAAGGATAAGGACAAATAGGGCACAAATACCCTAAGTGAAAAAAGCATAATTATCTTATGGCTGAAATAACTAACAGCAGTGATATAGATAAATGGGACATCAATATTACTTCCGGCGGCAGTTACCTGGATTTTCATTTTAATGAACTGTGGCATTACCGTGACTTGCTGATGATGTTTGTCAAAAAAGACATTATTACGGTCTATAAGCAAACCATCCTTGGCCCTATCTGGTTTATTGTGCAGCCTCTGCTTACCTCACTGATGTTCTTTTTTGTATTCAACAGTATTGCAAAAATATCCACCGGCGCAACCCCAGCCTTATTGTTTTACCTGGTGGGTACCACGTTATGGAATTATTTTGCAGATACCCTGAATGTTACCTCTAAAACATTTACAGATAATGCTACTGTGTTCGGAAAAGTCTATTTCCCACGCATTGTGCTTCCCCTGTCCAAGGTAGTTTCAGGACTAGTGAAATTCATGATCCAATTTTGCTTATTTACTCTTGTCTGGCTTTATTATATATTTGTCAATAAGCAGGTAACGCCCAACTGGTATGTGCTGCTTGCGCCGGTATGGCTGGGTATGATCGTGCTGCTCAGTTTCTCTTTTGGCATCATTATTACATCGCTCACCACTAAGTACCGTGACCTCACCTTTTTGATCGGGTTTGGCGTGCAGCTTGCGATGTACGCAACTCCGGTTATCATCCCATTGTCTGGCGTGCACGGAAAAAAAGAGATCTTTTTTCTTATTAATCCACTTACCTCACTGTTTGAAGCATTCAAATACGGATTCTTTGGCCAGGGCACTTTTTCTGTCAAATGGCTGGCATACAGCACGTTGTTTACGCTTGCATCGCTTGCGATAGGCATCATTATTTTTAATAAGGTTGAAAAGAAATTTATTGATACGGTGTAGTTTATACTGATGAGCAAAGAGGTAGTCATAAAAGCTGAAAATATTTCCAAGCAATACCGGCTGGGCCAGGTAGGCACGGGCACACTGAGCCACGACCTGAAACGCTGGTGGGCGTTGGTGCGCGGCAAAGAAGACCCCTACCTGAAGATAGGCGCGGAAAATGACCGCACTAAAACGGCACAAAGTGACTATGCATGGGCGCTCAGAGACATAGATTTTGAAATAAATAAAGGCGACACACTCGGCATCATCGGCAAAAACGGCGCAGGCAAGTCCACTCTACTGAAATTGTTATCTAGGGTCACCAGCCCCACAACCGGGCAGATAAAAGTAAAAGGCCGTATTGCATCGCTGCTCGAAGTGGGCACGGGCTTTCATCCTGAGCTTACAGGCAGGGAAAATATTTTCCTCAATGGTGCTATCCTGGGAATGACGAAGAAAGAGATCCTCAAAAAATTTGATGAGATCGTTGACTTCGCTGGCGTACAAATGTATATAGACACCCCGGTGAAAAGATACTCTTCCGGCATGTATGTGCGCCTCGCATTTGGTGTAGCCGCGCACCTAGAGCCCGAAATACTCATAGTTGACGAAGTACTGGCAGTGGGAGACGCCGAGTTTCAGAAAAAATGTCTTGGCAAAATGAGCGACGTGGCCGGCCATGGCCGCACCATCATTTTCGTAAGTCATAATATGCAGGCCGTGCAAAGCCTTTGCAAAACCGCTCTTTATCTGAAAGCGGGCCACATCGTTGACCAGGGGGAAACCGACAAAGTAATAAACAATTACCTGAGCAGGGAAGTGAAAAATTGTATGGTGGCAAGTTGGGATGAAAACGACGCCCCTGGTAACGAACATATAAGGCTCACAGGTGCACACGTAGATCCAAAATTGGAAAAAGACGATGATCCTATTACTGTTGCCACCGAGATCAATATCACTTTCGATTTCATTTTGTACAAAGAATGCAACCTCAACCTCAGCGTTCATCTGAATACACCGGGAGGCTTAACTATTTTCAATTGCTCCACGTTGTCACTGCCATTAAATAAAGGGTTTCATACCGGTACACTCACTATTCCCGGCAGGCTGCTCAATGACGACATTTACTCCATAAGGCTTCTTTTTGTAAAAGATATTTCTGTTGTACTTTTTCACATTTCAGATATACTTACATTTGAGGTAATTGACGAACCAAGGGCCGGAAGCTGGTTTGGAAAATGGCCAGGCATTGTGAGGCCTGCCCTGCCGTTCACACTTAGATGATTTTTTATGATAAACGTTACAAAACCTTTTCTCCCGCCGCTGGCAGAATATGAAGCATACCTTGCCGGTATCTGGGACCGTGTGTGGCTCACCAACAATGGCCCGCTCGTGAATGAACTGGAGATAAAGCTTAAGGAATATCTTGGGGTGGACCACCTCTTGTTCTTAACCAACGGAACGATAGCGCTCCAAATTGCTATCAAAGTATTTGGCTTAAAAGGAGAGATAATAACCACCCCTTTCAGTTTTGTAGCTACGACTTCATCTATAGTCTGGGAAGGGTGTGAGCCTGTGTTTGTGGACATAGACCGTAATACTCTGAACATAGATCCCACGCTTATAGAAGCAGCAATAACCGAAAAAACATCAGCTATACTGGCTACGCATGTATTTGGCAATCCGTGCGACATAGAGGCAATAGAGCAGATCGCAAAAAAGCATAACCTGAAGGTAATATACGACGGTGCGCATGCTTTTGGCACAACTTATAAAGGCCGCTCTGTATTTGAGTACGGTGATATATGCACTGCCAGCTTTCATGCTACCAAGTTGTATCATACCATCGAAGGAGGCGCTGTAGTAACAAAGGACCCTGCTTTGCTAAAAGAAATGTCTTTTCTGCGCAATTTCGGGCATAACGGGCCGGAGACATTTGCCACCCTGGGCATAAATGGCAAGAACTCAGAGTTTCATGCGGCTATGGGGCTGTGCAACCTGAAGTACATAAAGGAAATACTCGAAAAAAGAAAGCTGATATGGGATACCTATACCAGCCGCTTGTCGCACGCCAGGCTATGCAGCATACAAATAAACAAAGATGCAGGGTTTAATTATTCCTATTATCCGGTGATATTTAACAGTGAAGAACAGGTGTTTAAGGTGATAAAGGAACTGGAAGGGCATAAAATGTCAGCGCGTCGTTATTTTTATCCATGCCTTTCTACGCTTAATTATGTAAAACCTCATCCCACTCCCGTATCTACTGATATAGCCGCGCGTATCCTTTGCCTTCCTTCCTATCACGACATGCAGGTAGAGGTGATAGATATGATCGCACGTATTGTGTTGCGGGCAATAAACAATTAAGTAATTCAGGCAGCCGATATTAATTGTAATTTTGCACGTGGCATCAGCTTAATAACGGGCTGTAAATGCATAAATAAATGAGCAGTATCGGAGGTTATTTAGGGTGGGAGTTTCCGTTGGGGAACGAGTATCATGACCGGTTGCTGCGGCTGAATACGGGTAGAAACGCTTTTGAGTACATTTTGCGCACAACGAGATATTCAAAGGTCTATCTGCCATACTATTGCTGTGATGCGCTGCTGGAACCTGTCAGGAAAACAGGCATCGACTATGTATTCTATCATATAGATAGCCAACTGGATCCTGTGATTGATTTTGAAATTAATGATGGCGAGTGTTTCCTGTATGTGAACTATTTCGGAGTAAAGAATGACACAGTGGCCAAACTGGCCGGTGAGGTGCGCAACCTGGTTATTGATAATTCACAATCTTTTTTCAGCCGCCCGATGCCGGGCATAGGCACTTTCTACTCCTGCCGGAAGTTTTTTGGCGTTCCAAACGGGGCATACGTTTATTTGAACACATACGAACCCCATAACCTTCCTGCAGATACTTCCTACGATTCATGCACTCACCTGCTAAAATACGTGGATTGTGGCATTGAAGCGGCTTATGGGGACTTCCTGGCGAATGAACAACACCTGGCAGGGCAGGAAATAAAACAGATGGCCAGGCTCACCCATGCAATGATGAACGTGGCTCCATATTCTTTTTCATGCGAGCGGAGGAATGATAATTTTCAATACCTGCATGAGCGTTTGTCAGAAATTAATGAACTAAAGCTTAATTTTAGTTCTGTAAACGGGCCGTTGCACTACCCGTTGCTGGTGCCTGATTCCGGGTTGAGAAAACTGCTGATAGGCGAAAAAATTTTTGTTGCCGAATATTGGCCGGCAGTGCGTACATGGGCGGGGAAAGACACTTATGAGCACTATCTGACAGAGCACCTCCTGGCACTGCCAATAGACCAGCGATATGAACGGAGGGATATGGACCGGATTGCAGAAAGTATTTTTAAATTTCACTGATAATGAACATAAAAGGAAAACTAATTACGCTTAGGGCTATAGAAAGGGAAGACCTCGCTGTTTTGCACAAATGGGCAAACGACCCGGAGATCAATTCCTTGTTGGGCGCATGGCATTTTCCGTCAAGCCTGAATGACCAGCAGAAATGGTTTGAGACACTGAACCTCAACTCCCTGAACCAGCGGTATGCCATAGATGTTCCCGAGCTCGGGATTATAGGTACCGCCAACCTTGTTGACATAAACTGGAAAGACAAGAATGCCTTTCATGGCATAATGATTGGCAACACGCAGGCACGGGGCAAAGGCTATGCGGCGGACACCATAATGACAATAATGAGGTATGCGTTTGAAGAGCTGGGCCTGAACAGGCTGGATGGATCGATGATAGCATCTAACGAGGGTTCTATAGGCGTCTATATAAAAAAATGCGGATGGGTGCTGGAAGGGACTAAAAAAGAATGGTATTTCAGAAACAACAAATACTGGGACAAGCACGTAGTAGGCATAACCCGGGGACAATATTTTGAGCTGATCAAAAAAAATAATTATTGGAATGAGCAGTGAGTTACCGCTAGTCAGTGTGTGCACAATTACTTATAATCATGAGCGGTATATAGCGCAATGCATAGAGGGTGTTGTGAACCAGAAGTGCAATTTTAAGTTTGAGATGTTGATAGGTGAGGATGCATCTAAAGACAGCACAAGGGCTATAGTAGAAGAGTATGCTGCCCGGTATCCCGACATCATTGTGCCGCTTTATGCGGAAAAGAACCAGGGGGCCAAAGCTAATGCAGCCAGAACCGTGGCGCATGGCCGGGGAAAATATATCGCGTTCCTGGAAGGCGATGACTACTGGACGGATATGAACAAGCTGCAAAAGCAGTTTGACTTTCTTGAATCCAACCCTGAATATACCATGTGCTTCACCCGGGTGGACGTGATAGATGAGGCGGGTAACGAAGCCACCGATCCGTATCCCCCTTTCACCAGGGAGGATTTTGGGATAGAAGATGTGGTGCTTGCCGAAAATTGTTTTATACCTACGCCTACCATGTTTTTCAGGGATATATTTTCGCGTCCCCTGCCCGATTTATATGTGAACGCAATGAGCGGGGATATTGCTATGCATTTGCTGCTTGCCGACAAAGGAAAGATCAAGTGCCTGCCAGGCAAAACCGGTGTTTACCGCGAGCATCCAGGCGGTATAACCAAAACTGAAAAAGCACGGAAAGAAAGCTACCAGGAATTATTTAAATTATACATCCGAGCAAATGAATATTTCGGGTTCAGACATGACAAAATAATAAAAGAACGTTTATTGCAGATGTCAAAAATTAAACTTATTTTTGGCTCAAAGGACTTGAAGGGAGTAGAAAAATTAAAATACATAATGAGCAATTTACCAGATTATTTTAAGTACTCTGGTAGCAACAGTTTGAAAGAAACATTATATATCTGCACTTTATTATTCTTCCCTTCATTACTTAAGTTGAAAAAATAAATGTTTAATTGGCTTTCCATACCCCTTAATTAATTAGAATGAAAAAATTGCTCAGGCAACTTTTATCTCCGATACTCAAATCTTACGATTTAAGGATTGAGCGGAATAAACAAGACATTGACTCATTGTATAAATTATTATATAATCAGATCCATGATTTGGATAGTGCATTGCCGATAGCAGCAGCCCAAACCGTAGGCGCTTTTAGTTTTCAGTGGAGCAACCTGCGTGAGGGCGAGGCGATGCTGAGTGATAAGTGGTTCAAAGAAAATGTTACAAATATCATTGCAGATCATGAACTGTTGCTTAGTAAGGATTGGTTTAAAGGCAAAGAGGCAATAGATTGTGGCTGCGGTGGTGGCCGCTGGTCATATGGCCTCGCAAAACTCGGCGCCAATATCACCGCAGTAGACGTAAACCAATCAGCCGTAGATGCTACCAAAGATGAGATGAGAGACATTAATGTTCAAAAGCAATTCATCGTTACCCCACTGGAAGACCTTTCTGCGCACCTGGGCGGCAAAAAATTTGATCTGGCCTGGTCATGGGGCGTTCTTCCTTTTGTGAGCAGCTTCACGCAAAGTTTCCAGCAGGTGATGGATTGCGTAAAAGACGGAGGATTTATTTATGTTAACCTATATGGCAGGGAAACCCTGAATTACGAGCAGGATATTGACCTTTTCAAAAACAGGATACGATACAACACGCTGCCTTCGTGGGAGGAAAAAGAAAAATTCCTGATCGAGAAGGCTGGCGGCAACAAAGAAAAAGTGCATCAGAACCATGATATGTTCTCACCCTTGCTCAACCGCAGGTTTGAATATAGTTTTATTAAAAAGACCTTGGAAGACAATGGTTTCACAGATGTGGTAAGGACGGTAAATAGTACCGAGCTTTATATAAGAGCAGTAAAAAAAGCCATAAATCCGGCCGACAAAGCGATGATTGGCTATACACCAAAAAAAGAATGGTGGTTCTCCAAATACCAAAAATAATAGTTTATCTAAGCTGTAATTATGCGCATATGGGCTTTCCCGTCAATTTACCCTTTTGAAAAAGCCGGATTACAGTGGAAGGGAATTTTTGCACACCGGCAATATAAAGGGCTTATAGAAAACGGGGCTGATCTGAAGGTAATTATACCTGTGCCGTGGAATCCGCCGCCGCCGCTGTCGTATTTGCACCCCGAGTGGAAAGAATATGCAAAATTGAATTATCCCGACAGAAGGATGTATGATGGTATTACCGTATTTCATCCGCGGATAGCAAATGTTCGGCCAAACCGCTTTGTAAAAAAGACCTATGAAGAAAGGACGATTGATGCGATAATAGATTTTTTCAAAAAAAACAAGATCACCCTTCATCCATCTACAGATATTATTTACTCCCAGTGGACGCCTAGTTCTGTAGTTGTGCAGAAAGCAGCTCACAGGCTGGGCATAAGGTCGGCCATATTATGCATTGGTGATGATGTCGTGCTCTTTCCCCACGAAAAGCCGTCATCGCTCGAGCAGTTCAAAAAAACCTGGGCAGAAGCAGATATGAGGTTTGTGGTAGCCGACTACCTGGGCCGTGAAGCAAACAAAGCCGCGGGTATGAGCAAACCCTACGACGTTGTGTTCATGGGTGTGGACTACAACTATTTTAAGCCCCCTGCTCCTGGCGAGACACTGGCCATAAGAAGTAAATACAATATTCCCGCTGATAAAACAGTAATACTGCTGGTAGGTACGGCAAGTAAGAGAAAAGGTTGGATAGAGCTCTTTGATGCGCTGGAACTTGTGAAAAAAAATGACACCAGCTTTTTCCTGGTTGGCGTGTACACCAACCCGCCTGAAATTGACGTATATCACGAGGCGGAAAAACGCGGGCTAGGTTCTTTTTTTCTTGGCCTTAACGGCATATCTCCCGATTCGCTGGATCAACTATATAAAGCAGCTGACATTTTCTGCCTGCCATCCCATTCCGAAGGCATGGCGAATGTTGTTATTGAAGCCATGTCATCGGGCCTGGCCGTTATTACTACAGATGTTGGCGGCCACAACGAAATTGTCCGAGATGGCGAAAATGGAATACTCGTACAGCCTTTTCAGCATGAGGTACTTGCTTCCTGGTTGCGCGAATTGCTGACAAACACGGACCGCAGGCTTCAATTGGGCAGAAATGCCAGGGCATTTATCGTGAACCAATGGGGCACATTTGCGGATACCTCGAAGCAGTTATACAAAAAACTCTGTTCCATATGATGTTGCCTGCTTTTGATTAATTCGCAGAATATCTTTAATTTGAAGAACGATAGTTGTAAACCCCTCAAAAACGCAGTGAAGTAAATGAAGCCCCGCATCATACATAAGCTTGTAACGATAAAAAAGCTCGTTTCAAATAAACTAATAGACAACGGCATATATCCTGATAAACGGTCGCCAAAGCTGATCATCATTATGTATCATGGGATAGATAAGAGCGAAAATACTACCTATAATAGCAGATTTTTTAGTGTAGCGAATTTCGAAAAGCATATAATATCATTAAAAAAACACTTTAATATCCTTACCTACAAAGATTTCCTGGAAGATAATTATTCCACTAAAAAAACGAATATAGTTATAACATTTGATGACGGATATGCAAACAATTTTAATTATGCCTTGCCTGTACTGGAAAAATATAATGCGCACGCTTTCTTTTTTGTTACCGGGGTAGGCACAATGGAGAAAAAAATTCTTTGGGCAGATGCGCTTGATATTGTATCCCATTATGCGCCTGCCAACAGTAAGATAACACTCAATGGTGTGGTGTTTTCCTTCGCAGGCACAAAATTTGTATGCGATGACACAAACACTGATCTCGTTGCTTATATTCAGGCTAGCAATAAACCCGGTTATACCGAAAAAGAAAACCTGATTGAACAACTGCTGAATATTTATGATTTTACAAAGCACAAGGAAACAGGCGACTATTGGGAATTAATGAACGATGAACAGATTTATAAAGCATCATTGAGCAACAATATCACTATTGGCTCGCATGGGTTTTATCACAACAATCTTGGTTCACTTAACAATGCAGATGCTGTAAATGAGGTAAGGCTGTCGAAAAAATATCTTGAAGGAATAATGCAAAAAGAAGTTGGAACAATAGCATTTCCTGACGGCTCTTATACCGAACAGCTTAATGAATCGTTGGAAAAAGAAGGCTTTAAGAAACAGTTTTTGGTGAATTACAGGTTTGGTGATGAAAATAAAAAGAAGAACATTTACGATAGGTTTGGCTTATATCCGGGGATGGGAAATAATCATAGGATAATCTACAAAATAATGAATCAATGAACGTTTGCATTTATACTTCCGACCAACCATCGCCGGCAAGCTTATTGAATATTAACTACCTTTTGCAAAAAAGGCCAGAGCATAATTACTCGTTTCTTACCATTTTGAAGCCCAGGATGAACCAGGGATTTGAGAGCAAGCTAAAGAAAATCTATGGGGAACTGCGGTTTGACGATGGCCGTTACGACTTCACGAGAGATACGTTGACGATCGATAAAAAACTCAAGTCGTTGATCGTACCGGTAAACAAGAAGTTATTTATAAATGGCTATGCCGACCAGGTGAATGATGACAAAAGCGTGAAATTCCTCAATGAAGTAAAGCCCGATGTAATCATACAATCTGACGCCGGCATCCTGAAACAGAATATTTTTAGCCTTTCGAAAATAGCTACGATTAATGTACACCATGGCATCGCCCCCGAAATACGGGGTATCGCATCTGCATTCTGGTGCCTTTTTTATGGCATAAAGGATAAAATAGGGGTTACCTGCCACCTCATTGATGATAACCTGGATACAGGAGCCATAATTTGCAAACGAACCTTAGATTCCACCTCTGGCTCGTTTATTGACATCGAATTCGAAAATTATCTGCTAGGCCGCGATGTGCTTGTGGAAAGTATTGACCTCCTGAACAAGGGTGCGTATAAAGTAAGAACTGAAAGCGACGTAAAATCCTATTACTTTGGTATGGTAAACCCTTATTTGTATTACGCACTGAAAAAGAGAAATTTTGAGCCGGTCATGAAAATTTCAGACAGGGCATTTAAACTGAAAGAAAAAAAATATCTTGAGTTTTAATGCGCCGTATTCCCATGGCTGCTTACCCTTTCGCTTAAATCTCCTGAACCATGATCTCATTCACCGAGCAGAAACGAAACCTGAAAAAGGATCATTCAGGTTTTAAGAAAATAAAGCTCGCGCTGCTTTCTGACTCTGCCTCCCAGTTGCTGAATAATGCGATCAAAGCCTATGGTACGAGGCACAGCTAGATATTGACATCTACGAAGCCGACTACAACCAGGTGGACCTGCAGGTATTTGACCCCACTTCAGAGCTTTACAACTTCAGCCCAGACTTCGTTTTCATCAACAGGTGTACCGAAAAGCTGATGAAGGATTTTTATAAGACAGACAAAACGCAGCAAGGGCTTTTCTCTGAGTACGTTGCCAATACCACGCAGCAATACTACGATACCATTACACAGCGCATGCGCGCAAAGCTGATCATCAACACTTATCCGGAGATCAATGACGGCGTGTTCGGCAACTTCGCAGCTAAGATAAATATGTCCTTCTTATACCAGCAAAGGAAAACGAACATCGCGCTCATGGACCTCGGCAGGCAGCTTAAAGACCTTTTCATCTGCGACCTTGGCGCATTGCAATCTGAGCTGCGTTACCGTTTTGTGTTCGATCCGAAGATGTAGGTAAATGCCCATATGATATATAGTCTGTGTTTCTTCCATACATCGCTAAGCACATCACCGATATTATGCTCAGCATCACCGGCACTTTTTAAAAAAAAATGCCTCATCTTAGATCTCGATAATACCACCTGAAGCGGCATCATTAGCGATGACGGTATGGAGGGCATACAGATCGTCTACCTGGAAGCCGGTAAAATATTTACTGAGCTGCAGCTTTGGGCAAAACAACTGAAACACCGGGGCGTCATGATAGCCATATGCAGCAAGAACACCGAAGAGATCGCTAAAGAGCCCTTCATGAGTAGCTAACTGGGAAACTAAAGTGGAAAACATCAGGTACGTACTATCTGTGCTCAATATTAGTTTTGATTCAATGCTTTTTGAGGACGACAATCCTTTTGAGCGTGAGATGGTGAATGCCGGCATACCGGACATTCTGCGTACCTAAACTGCCCGAAGACCCTGCGGAATACCTTTTGTTTCTGCGCATCCTCAATCTGTTTGAGACAGCATCATTCACGGAGGAAGATGAACAGCGCACAAACAATACCAAGAAGAAGCAAAAAGGAATATACTGCTCTGGAGCTTTGAAAATGACCAGTTCAATGTACCAATTGCGCGCTATACGGAAGAAGATACAAAGCGCATCAGCACCGACCCAAATAATATTGCCCATTCCCTTACAGCTGCAGGGTGCTGAAAAGAGGTATGGAAAACTTTACCTTAAATACCATTGTATCTCTTGCCGCTGCCAATAACATTGAGAAAATCACAGCCGAATACATACCTACAAAGAAGAACAGCATAGTAAAAGACCACTATAAAAACCTTAATTTTGAGACTCTTGGCGACTTGTGGACACTTGACTTAGCCGGGTACAAAAACCGGAATATGTTCATATGCGTGAAGGGCAAATAAAACAGCAATGTTGCTGTATAACGGCGCAGGAATTTAATGAGCAAAATAAAGGAGTATAACCTGGTGCACATAACCACAGACGGCGAATATAAAACGCCGCTTGTTGCCAGCCAGTTATTTGACCAGGCCGAGTTTCAGGCCATTAAACAGGAGGGATTTGCACCCCGGCAGGTAGAGGCATGGACTATTGGCGCTATGCGGGAATATTTCGATGAGGCTTCAAAAAAGAAGATCAACGAATTGCAAGCCAGGTGCCCCCACATAAAGGTGCGTATGATAAACGGTGTAGGCAGGCTGAAAATGTACCCGGCACACCCACTGATGTTATCCTATCGTAAGCGACTTGGCAAGCTGCCGGTAGTTTATCATTGCCGGGGAGAAAATGCTGCTTTCTGGGCTGCCAGGGTGCGGCAGGCCTTCCCGGGAGATAAAGTGGTGCTGGATGTGCGTGGTTACTGGCCGGCCGAGATCATTTATAAAAATGGGATCGAAGACCCAGCCTCAGCCACGGGCGAGGGACTGGCAGCTTTCCAAAAGGCGCATCGCTTCCTGAGCCATGCAATAAGTATCGCTGATGCGGTCACCACGGTAAGCACTGCGCTGCGCGACCTTTTGATAAAGGAACATGGCGCCCCAATTGATACTTCAGTGGTTCCCTGCTGCATCACCCACACTACCCCCGATACAAAAAGGGAAGAGATCAGGAAAAGCTGGGGCGTGGCCGATGATGAGATAGTGCTGGTTTACTCCGGCGGCACAGCCGCTTACCAACATCTTGAAGACCTCACCATACCGTTCCTGAAAAAGGTGGCGGAGGGCAATAGCAAAGTGCGGCTTGCATTTCTATCTTCTGAGGTGGAAAAGATAAAAACCATGCTGGAGAAAGCCGGCATTTATAGTGATAAGATCATTTTAAAGAGCTTTCCACAAAAGGAAGTTGGGGAAGCACTTACAGCCTGTGATGCAGGCATACTCATCAGGAAACCGACTGTAGTGAACGCAGTCGCCAACCCGGTGAAGATCGCTGAATACCTGGGTTCCGGCTTGCCCATAATCATTGAGAAAAATGTGGGTGGCGTGGCAGACGTAATGTTTGAGCAGTCGATACTGAAAGGCATACAGATAGCTGCAGCAGACGCAAGTATGGACGAAGATGCCGATTCGGTAAACAACTGGCTGGCTGAAAACCTGGACGGTAAGCGTGCACTTGCCAGGGCTTATGCAGAGAAAGTCTATTTATGGAGCGCGGCAATAAACGTGAGCAGGAAGATGTACGAAAACGCACTGAACAAATAAAAAGAGCACGGATAAAATAAGAGCGGATGTGTGGCATATTATCGATAGTAAATACAAAAGGCAGCGTGAGATCTGAACAATTGATCTCCGCCTGTAGCATTATTAGGCACCGTGGGCCCGATGATGAAGGATTTCTCACTTGGTCTCCCGGCGGCCAGCCAGCCATTTGGGCCGGCGATGATACCGCATCCTCCACGCTCAACCATTGGAAATACAATAAACTTCTGCAGGGCCAGACTTTCAAAGTGGGCTTCGGCCACCGTCGGTTGTCTATTCTTGATCTTTCTCCGGCTGGCCATCAGCCCATGATCTATGAAAAAGCCGGACTGGCCATTTCATTTAATGGCGAGGTCTATAATTACCTGGAGATCAAAGAAGAGCTTTTAAAACTGAGTCATCAATTTGTAAGCACCTCCGATACCGAGGTTATACTTCATGCGTGGGAAGAGTGGGGCGTAAAGTGCCTGGACAGGTTCAATGGCATGTTTGCGTTCATTATGCTGGACTACCACAAAAAGGAACTATACGCCGTCCGGGACCGTTTCGGCGTCAAGCCGTTGTTCTATTACAAAGGAGGCGGTAACCTCTACCTGGCATCCGAGATAAAGCAAATAAGGACAGCTCCGGGCTACCAGTTAAACATAAACGAAACAATGGTGCGCCAGTACCTGGCCACTGGTGTAGTCGATCATACCAGCGATACTTTTGACAGGGAAATAAAACATCTGCCCTGCGGCCACTACCTGAAAATGAACCTGGATGGTGATGGCGCTTTTACGATCCATGAGTGGTACACACTTGTGGCTAAAAAATGGACGGGCAGTTATGAAGAAGCTACTATACGGCTTAAGGAGCTGCTGATAGATGCGGTGAGCCTGAGGTTGAGATCTGATGTAACCGTCGGCTCCTGTCTCTCCGGCGGGCTGGATTCCTCAAGCATAGTCTGCATTGCTGCAGACCTGCTGAAAGCAAAAGGAGATTTCGCCGGGCAGGAAACAGTTACCGCCTGCTATGATAATGCTAAGTATGATGAATGGAATTTTGCACAGGAAGTAATAAAGCAAACAAATGCGCACTCCCACCGCACTTTCCCGTCATTCAGCCAACTGGTACAGGAAGTAAACTCCTTCATCTGGCACCAGGACGACCCTACAGGCAGCACTTCGCAGTTCAGCCAGTGGGCAGTATTCAAAAAGACAAATGAAGCAGGGCTGAAGGTGATGGTGGACGGCCAGGGTGCAGACGAACAGCTTGCGGGCTATGGGAGCAATGATGTTTCTTTTTACAGCGGCCTGTTTAAAAAAGCTCAGTTACTTGCTATACTGGATGAAGCCAAAGCGTACAAAAAAGAAACGGGTACATGGCCGGTAGGCTTTTTACTTCATGCCATGCAACTCGCTACCGGCAAGGCGTTTACCGGCCTGCTCCCCCACAAATTGAAGTTAAAAGAAGTGCCTTCTGTAAACTGGCTCACTCATCCCGAGCCGGTGAGCATCTACAAATTTCCCGCCCCTACCCTACAGGAAAACCTGCTGCGGCAACTGCACGGCGAACCGCTACCCGCCCTGCTGCGCTATGAAGACCATAACTCTATGGCCTGGAGCGTAGAGTCGCGTACCCCATTTATGGACTACAGGCTGCTGGAGTTTACTTTTGGCCTGCCAGAGCGCTTTCTCTATAAACGCGGTGTGAGAAAAGCCATATTAAGGGATGCGATGCGCGACATCCTGCCACCTGCTATATCTGCAAGGAGAGACAAAATGGGCTTCGTGACCCCGGAAGAAGTATGGCTGAAAGGCGAAGGCAAACAATGGTTTTTAGACGCGGCAGATTATACCTGCAATGTATTTAAGAACATGCTTCATACAGATTTCCTGAAAAAGGAAATAAACGACATCATTGATGGTAAAAAGCCTTTCTCTACGGTGCCGTGGCGCGTTGCATCTTTGGGTATCTGGTACAAGATGGTGACCGGCGATAACAATTGAACGTAAAAATCTGCTCAATTGCCCCGCCCTTAACGGGTCAGGTCTATGAGCCGTACAGACTACAGTACGCCACTACAGATAAAAGCTGCTCTTCTTCTTCCTGTGCATTTTGTAATGGATGGCCAGATAAAAACTGGGAGTGATCACATTGCCCGTAAGGCTGGCCTGGTAATGATAGAAGTTACTGTTTGGGGCTGCAACGCTGACGCTATAGGTGTTCTCCTCGGCAAGCAGCAGTATATACTGAAAGTTGAGGCCCATGGTTATGTACAGGTCTTTACCTGCTGATTCACCGTAATTATATTCGACCCCTATGTTCAATGCAGGGAACGCATTATTGATATTTTTGGTGGAGTCAATGGTGGCATGCATGGTCTCCCCCTGGCTGCCAGCCACCGTTATCCCTTCATTTATGAGGTACGAAAACCCCACGCCGCCGTATATAAAGACTTCGCTCTTAGGGAAAGTGAGTATGTAATTTTCATTGAGCATTACATTGACATAATCAAAATTGAGTGCAGCCACATTCTCCCCGAACTGTTTCAGCGGCAGCCTCGTTCTTCCAAATGAAACATTAAGAATGGGGAAGAATTGCGTCTCTGCGGGTTTGTAAGCAATCCCCACTTTCACCCCAAAGCTGACCTGCCCGTACAGCATTCTTGTGTTATTGCTGTTCAGCAATTCAGGAAAGCTAAAATCCAGCCCAGACGACAGTTCTATCTGTGCGCCACAATCCGTTGCAAAAAACAGCACACACACCACACCTATTATCTGCCGTAAGTATCTTCTCATCTCGCCTTAGCTAACGTTTTTTCGCGGATTTTGTTGCACCTATTCGAACACTTGACAACTCCCAACTATCTACTATCTACTAAAATACTATCTACTAAATACCAGCTACTCCTTATACATAAACCATTTGGCAAGCTCTTTGTAGCTGGCCTTCTTGCCATACATAAGTATGCCCACGCGATATATGCGCGATGCAACCCATGTGGTGAATAAGAAGCCCAGCACCATCAGCAGCATAGATGCCGCAAGTTGCAGATTGGTGACACCGCCAAAGGGTATTCGGATCATCATAGCAATAGGCGATGTAAATGGTATCATGGAAAGCCAAATGGATAGCGTGCTATCCGGGTTGTTGATAATAACCGATTGTGCCAGTGCAAAAGTAAAGATTAGTGGCAAGGTAATAGGGAACATGAATTGCTGGGTCTCTGTTTCATTGTCCACCGCAGAGCCCACTGCGGCAAATAACGAGCTATATAGCAGGTAGCCGAAAAGGAAGTAAAACAGGAAGCACGAGATCGTCTTTGCTACCGGAATGCCCTGCAGCTCTTTCAATACGTTTGCCATCTTGTCCCCATCTTCTGCTACTGGGGCAGTATTTGCGGCGCCCTGCACCACCATGTGCTGGGCTGCTGAAACCTGTTCTGTTTTTGCTTTTACATTTTTCACAAGCACACTGCCAGCCACTGTAGAAAGTGTCAGTGTAAGCACTATCCATAAAACAAATTGCGTAAGGCCCACCAGCCCTATGCCCAATATCTTACCTAGCATCAACTGAAAAGGCTTTACCGATGATATGATCACCTCAACGATACGGCTTACTTTTTCCTCAATAACACCGCGCATTACCTGTGCCCCGTACAGGAACAAAGACAGGTAAATAAGAAAAGCGCATACAAACCCAACTGCTAATGAAGCGACTACATGGGCATCTTCCACAGTTCCATTCTCCTTCACCTGCTGCGGCGAAATGCTGATATGTTTCTGCGCCTTTGCAAGCACTACCGTATCTATGCCGGCTTCCACCAACCGTTGTGAACGGAGCAGGTTGCTCAGGTCATCTTCTATTTTGCCGCTTGTAAGCGGGCTTGGCTTTTTTTCTCCCAGCAGTTGCACGCCTGTCAGCGATGAAGGTATATACAGCAGGTAGTCATAGCCATCTTTAATAAAGCTCTTCTTTGTTGTTTCAAACGGCTGGCTTACATACGTAAAAGACATGTTGCTGCTATTCCTCATCTTATTCAAAAACCGGCCGCTTTCATCTATGACCGCCACTTTTTTAAGGTCGGCAAATTCATTTTGAGATGCACTGATATAAGCTATGAGCGCTATCATGCTTATAAATAAAACCGGCACCAGGAATGTGAGCACCAGGAATGACTTCTTCTTTACCCTGGAAAAATATTCTCTCTGTATGATCAGTAATATCTTGTTCATGTCTTATTGATTTGAGGTATTTGCACTCGCTACTTTTTGAATAAATATCTCGTTCATGGTCGGCACCACTTCCTCCAGTTTATTGATGGATGCCAGCGGCAGCATGTAGTGCAGCACATCGTTTACTTTGCTGCCTTCGTTTATTTTCAGCTTTACCTGCTGGTAGCCTTCGTGGCCGGTCTCCTGCAATATGGCAAATGGTGCGTTCCCATTCATGGCTATCTTATCGCCTTCGTACTCCAGCACATAGGTGCCATTGCGGTAAGAGTTCCTTATCGCTTTTACCTTGCCATCCAGTATTTTGTGCGACAGATTCAGCAGCGCTATAGAGTCACATAGCTCTTCCACACTCTCCATACGGTGGGTGGAGAAGATCACCGTTGCGCCTTTCCTGTTCAGCTCCAATATCTCATTTTTAATCACCTCTGCATTCACCGGGTCGAAGCCGGTAAATGGCTCATCGAGTATCAGCAGCTCCGGCTCATGGATCACCGTGGCCACAAACTGCGCTTTCTGCTGCATCCCTTTTGACAACTCTTCTATCTTTTTATTCCACCAGCTTTGTATCTCTAGCTTTTCAAACCAGTATTTCGCGCGCTTCAGCGCCTCCGCACGGCTCAATCCTTTCAGCCTTGCCAGGTACAGTATCTGCTCGCCGATCTCCATTTTTTTGTACAGCCCGCGCTCCTCGGGGAGATAGCCTATGCGGTCCACATGCACCTGGCTTAGCGGTTCGCCGTTGAATAACACCTGCCCTGAGTCCGGCGCTGTGATCTGGTTGATGATGCGTATGAGCGATGTTTTGCCTGCGCCATTAGGCCCCAGCAGTCCAAACACCTTCCCTTTTTCTATTTCTATACTTACATCATCCAGTGCGCGGTGTGCGGCATACTGTTTCACGATGTTGCGGATGCTTATCATGTATTTGTGATTGTAGTGTAAAATAAGGAATTTTTGTTGAGGGATGCATATCCAGGCAGTTTGCTAAAAAAAGATATGGCGTAAAACACAAGGGGCCGTCCTTTTGAGACAGCCCCTTGTTATTAGTCAATTTCAACTTCTCTTAACGCTCAACCACGAAGTGGAACGATTTGTTATCACTTCCGCTGCTGATGTTCAGTATATACATACCGTTCGCCAGGTTGTTGCCGAGGTCTATCTGCTGGTTCACTTTACCATTGTCAGACCTGATCTTGTTCTTGTAGATCACCTGACCCAGCATGTCTGTTATTTCCACATCCAGGTCTTCGTCCGTGGTTGTAGCCAGGGTTCCCTTGATGGTAAAGGCGCCGCTGTTCGGGTTAGGCAGCAGCATTATGTTGCTTACGCCTACATGCTGCACAGAGCCCACACCAGTCGGGATGACCGTAATATACACCCAGTCGAAAGTGGAAATGCCTTCGCAGTAACCACTGCTGGTGAGGATACAGGTTACAGAGTCGTAGTTGTGGAACGAGGTGCTGCTATAGCTGGAGTTCGTAGCTCCTGGCACAGGCACACCGTTTATTTCCCACTGGTAGGTTGGATCTGGCCCGCCGCCGGTCTCTGTTGTTGTCAGTGTCTCCAGCGAATCCTCCACAATACTCAGGCCCGGATGTGCGGTGATCTCTACGTGCGGTATGATCATCGGCACTACGTCCATGGTTATCTGGTTGCTATGCGCTGTATCCGGCATAGCGCACAGATAGCTGCTCGTCATGCTGCAATAAATAACATCGCCAGAGTTGGGCACATAACTGAAGTACTGGCCAGTGCCTTCGAAAGTACTGTTCACTATCCACTTATACGTTGGGGAAGCACCGCCGAAAGTAGGCGTAGCCGTAAAGGTGGCCGAAGCATACTGGCACACGGTGTCTCCCGGATCAACAGTAATATGCACAAGCGGCGTACCGATTTGCAATACATGCAGCCTCAGGGTATCCGTTGCAGTTGCCGGGAATATACATGCAGCGCCGCTGGTTATCGCCACTTTCACTATGTCGCCATTGGCAGGTATGAAGGAATAAGTGGGGCTGGTACTTACCGCTGTGCCATTAACGTACCACACATAAGTGGCCGTTGCAGTAGCAGTGCTGGCAGGCGAGAGCGTAGGTGTAATGGTCACTGTAGTACCAGGGCATACCGTATCTGCCGGGCTGGCATGTAAGGCAACCGTTGGGTTCACCGTCGGTGTCACATTTACAGTAACAGTGCCGGTCATACCTATAGAACAACCGGTAGTGCTGCCTGTAGCAAGGACCGTGTAAGTGCCCGCAACAGTGAGCAGAGGGGTGAAGTGCAAAGTATCACCGGTACCTGCCAGGTAGCCTGTTACAGATGCACCGTAATACAGCAGGTAGCTAACACCTACGTTAGAGCCGTTGAGCCCAACAGGGACACCATTTCCGCCCTCGCAGTAAGTGCCGCCGCCATAAACAGTAAATACGTTAGGAAGCGGGTTAACAGTAACGGCAAATAAAGCCGAGCAGCCTACCGCTGGCGAATAACTGATGGTAGCCGTGCCAAGTGCACTGCCGCTTACCACGCCGGAGGTACCCACCGGGGCTATTGCAGTATTGCTGCTGCTCCATATGCCGCCTGCTGAAATATCGCTCAATGTGACCGTAGAACCGAGACATATCTGGTGATTGCCGCTGATCGATGCAGGCATGGCGTGAACAGTTACCTGGACACCAAGAGCGCAACCTGTAGGCAACGTATAAGATATGGTGGCAAAGCCCACAGCCAAAGGATTGATAATCCCTGAAGCAGAGCCAATAGTAGCTACTGTAAGGTTGGAGCTGGTCCATGTGCCGCCGCCAGTAAGGTCGCTAAGCGTGTCTGCGATGCCATTACACAAGCTAAGCGTGCCTAGTATTGGCGTTGGTAACGGGTTCACGGTTACTATTGCTGTAGCCTGGCAGCTCGTGGCCACACTATAGGTGATCGTTGTGGTACCTCCCGA
This sequence comes from uncultured Bacteroidota bacterium, assembly GCA_903887415.1. Taxonomy (GTDB): domain Bacteria; phylum Bacteroidota; class Bacteroidia; order Chitinophagales; family Chitinophagaceae; genus Nemorincola. The sequence continues at coordinate 129,175 of CAISPO010000038.1, forward strand.
TTCGCCCATAACTATACCTGTGGCAGAGCCTACAGTCCCGATCGCTAGGCTGCTGCTGCTCCATATACCGCCAGGTGTCGGGTCGCTTAATGCCGTAGTAAGGCCCACACACACCACGCGGGTGCCGGTAATGGGCGCCGGTACTTTATTCACAGACATTGTCATAGTGACATAGCAGCCGGTAGGTATGGTATAAGTAATCGTCACGGTTCCGAACGTTATGCCGGTTACCACACCCGATGTGGAACTAACGCTGCCAATAGTTGGGTTACTGCTGCTCCAGGTGCCCCCGGCTGTAAGGTCGCTTAACGTAGTGTTTGCTCCTATACATACTGCGGTTGCGCCAAGTATTGCTGTTGGCAGCGGCATTACATCCACTGTTGTGGTCATGAGGCAGCCGGTTGGCAGTGTATAAGTAATGGTATCTAAGCCAGCCGTAATACCTGTAACTAATGCGCCGCCGGTAATGGATGCAGTTGACGAGGAGCTGGTACTCCAGCCGCCGCCCACGGTGGCATCTGTCAGCTGCGTGGTCAGGCCAACACATACGTTCATAGAACCGGTAATTGCCGCAGGCAATGGATTAACCGTGATTATCTCCGTGCTGACACAGCCTGTAGTGGGCAGTGTATAGGTGAGGGTGCCCGTACCTACAGCGGTCCCGCCTACAAGGCCGGAGGTGGAGCCGTCCACTGTCAGTGCACTCCCCAATGTTGCGCTCCATGAGCCGCCGGGGCTAAGATCGGAATACACGGCAGTAAGGCCAAGGCACAGTGTAGTTGGGCCTGAAATAGGTGCCGGTACCGGATTTACAGTAACCACAGCCGTTGTCTGGCAAGCTGAGGGTGAAGACAGTATATAAGTGATCACTGCCGTACCTGCGGATACACCGGTTACAACACCCGTTGCGGACCCTACCGTAGCCAGCGGCGGAATGCTGCTGTACCAGAAGCCACCGCCGGTAGCATCTGTAAGGTTGGTAGTGCTGCCTGCGCACACCACCAGCGAACCGGTGATTGGCAATGGTATAGCGTCAACTGTTACCACTGTTGTTGACATACAGCCAGTGGATAAGGTATAAGTGATGGTACCAGTGCCGCTTGCATTACCGGTTACAATGCCCGTTGTGGGATCTACCGTAGCAGTGCCAGTGGCGGTCCATACGCCGCCGCCTGTTGCATCGGTCAATGCGGTAGTAGTGCCTGCACAGAATTCCTTGACGCCGTTGATGGCCAGTGGCAGCGGGTTCACCGTCACCACGGCGGTTGTAAGGCAGCCAGTAGCTAAGGTATAAGTTATGTTTGCTGTGCCTGCACCAGCGCCGGTAGCTACACCGGTTGCAGGGTTAATAACGCAGATGACTACCGGGCTGCTTGCCCATGTGCCGCCTGGGGTCGCATCACTAAGTGAGGTAGTCAGTCCCACACATACGCTCAGGTTGCCCGCTATTGGGCTCGGGTTTGGATTAACTGTAACGACCGCAGTAACATAGCAGCCATGGGCAATAGTATAAGTATCTGTCGTTGTGCCAGAGGTTATGCCGGTCTCTATGCCCGAGGTAATGCCAATGGTTCCTACAGCATGATTGCTGCTCGCCCATGTGCCGCCCGGTGAAGCGTCAGATAATGTAGTGTTTAAGCCAACGCATACGGCCATTGTGCCGGTGATGGACGCAGGCAAAGGATTGACAGTAACTGTTGCAGTTATGAAGCAGCCTGTGCCCAATGTATAAGTTACGGTAGCAGTGCCTGCGGTTGAGCCGGTAACCAAACCACCCGCGCCTATTGTAGCATCTGCATTGCTGATGCTCCAGGTGCCGCCGCCAGTAAGGTCAGATAGCTGGGTAGTTTGCCCGATACATACATTCAGGTTGCCCAATATAACTGTTGGGTTAGGATTAACAGTAACCACCGCGGTTGTGCCGCAGCCGGTGCTGCCGTATGAATAGGTGATAACAGATGTGCCGAAAGCAATACCGGAGACTACGCCGGAGAACGTGCCGGCAGTTGCTATGCCCGTGCTGCCGCTCGCCCATGTGCCGCCGCCTGAACCATCAGTAAGCGTAGTAGTTGCGCCTACACATACGCTAAGTGTACCATTGATGGGGCCCGGCACATTGTTCACAGTCACAAGGACAGTCGTGATACAGCCTGCCGCGCTGGTATAAGTAATTGTAGCTGAAGAGCTGCCGGTTACGCCGGTTACAAGGCCCGTTGAACCTACACTTGCGTTGCCTGGGTTACTGCTGCTCCAGGTGCCGCCTGCGGTAAGATCAGAAAGCTGGGTGGTGAAGCCTTTACATACCGCTGTATAACCCAGGATAGCTGTGGGCAGCGGGTTGACGGTTACAATAACAGAGTTCGAGCAGCCGCCTGCCGTAGTATATATTATGGTTGTTGTACCGCCGCTTATACCAGTAACAATACCGGTAGAGCCTACGGTAGCCACACTCGTGATGGTGCTGAGCCATGTACCGCCGGCGCTGATGTCTGAAAGCGAGGTCGTTGAGCCCGCGCAGAGAACCGCTGTTCCGGTGATTGGCGCCGGATCAGGATTAACCGTTACTACGATTGTGGCAATACAGCCAGCCGGTGGTGCAGCATACGTAATAGTTGCAGTACCAAGGAACATACCCGTTACGGTCAGCACCCCTGAAGAAGTCCCGCTAAGAGAAACGTTTAGGCTGGTAGTACTCCAGGTACCACCCGGTGCATCCGCCAGCAATGTCGTTCCCAAAAGACATATATTCGGGTTGCCGTTTATTGGCGATGGGTTGTTATCTACTGTGACTATAGTTGTAGCATAACAATAAGTAGGCATGGTGTAAGATATTACCACCGTGCCGCCGCTTACGCCGGTCACTATACCGGTTGTTCCGCCAACAGTAGCAGTGCCGGTGGCGGCGCTGCTCCAGGTACCGCCTGCGGTAGCATCGGTAAGCACAGTGGTAAGGCCTACACACACCGGCAGCCCGCTGCCGGTAGGAATAGCCGGAGTTGTGGACACGGTAACCACTGTAGTTCCAATACAGCCCGATGGCGGTAAATAAGTGATCGTTGCAGTACCTGCAGTGTTGCCGCATACCAGCCCTGTACCTGAGCCGGCAGTAGCTACAGCCGGGTTGCTGCTGCTCCAGGTGCCGCCTGCAAGCAGGTCGGTAAGCGATACGCAAAGGCCGGTACAGATTGCCGTAGTACCCGTGATTGGTGGGGGCGTAGTGCTCACGTTCACAACGTGGGTTACATAACATCCGCCCGCGGGTAATGTGTAAGTTATATAAGCAATACCTGGAGATCCGCCAGTAACAATGCCTCCGGCAGTTATTGGTGCAATACCGACGTTGCTGCTGCCCCACGAGCCGCCGGGTGTAGCATCCACCAATGATATAGTAGCGCCAACACATACACCGGATGGGCCGGAAATAGGTGAAGGCAACGGATCAACTGTAACTATCTGTGTTGCGATACAGCCTGTTGGTAAACCACAGGTTATCGTTGCGGTGCCGCCAGATACACCGGTAACAACACCTCCGGCAGTTATTGAAGCAATACCGGGGTTACTGCTGCTCCAGGAAACTCCGGGTGTAGCATCATTAAGTGTTACTGTACTTCCCTGGCAGAACTCAAACGTGCCGGTAATAACCGCAGGGTTTGGATTTACCGTCAGTATTGCCGTCATCTGGCAACCTGTAGCAAATGCATAAGTTATGATAACTGTACCCGGCGCTATGCCGGTGGCCAGCCCCGTACCGGGGTTGATGGTGGATATAGTAGGATCACTGCTTGTCCATGCACCGCCTGGCGTAGCATCCGTTAGTTGTGTAGTAAGGCCCACGCATACGGTAAGCGTACCATTTATTACACCCGGTACCGGGTTAATGGTAACGATCTGGGTTTGGTAGCATTGGGTGCTTACTAAAGTATAAGATATAGTAACTGTGGTACCGGCAAGTCCGCCGCTCACACCGCAAACCAACCCGCTCGATGACCCAGCGGTTGCATCAGTAGTATTATTGCTGCTCCAGGTACCACCCGGTGTAGCATCGGTGAGCGTAGTGCATAATCCCTGGCATACCGAGAAGTTTCCGCTGATGAGTGCAGGTAATGCATTCACCGTTACTATTGCAGTCGTATAACAGCTTGTAGCCAGTGTGTACGTATCCACAAAGATACCTGCTGCCTCACCTGTCACAGAACCTGACCCTAATCCTACCGAACCGATAGCAGGATTGCTGCTGCTCCAGGTGCCGCCCGGTGTAGCATCGCTCAATATTATTGTTGACCCAACGCACACCTGCGGTGCAGGCGGCAGGATCGATGTCGGATTCGGATTGACCGTTACCACTGCTGTTATGGAGCAGGTGGTAGGCAATGTATAACTGATAGTAGATGTACCATAGCCAAACACCCCGGTCACAAGGCCGGTAGCAGGGTTTATTGTAGCATTAGCAGTAATGCTGCTGCTCCAGGTACCACCCAGTATGCCATCAGTAAGCTGTGTAGTAGCTCCTATACATACGGTAAGTGTACCGTTTATTGGAGTTGGCAGCGGGTTCACGGTTATTATCACAGTAGTGATACAACCTGTGCTGCCAATGGTATAGGTTATTATTGCAGTACCTGCACTGACGCCGGTTACCAGGCCGGTTACCGGATCTACGCTCGCCGCAAGGGGTTGGCTACTCATCCAGCCGCCGCCGGGAGTACCATCGGTGAGCTGTGTTGTTGCCCCTGCGCAAACCAGTAGTGAGCCATTAATAGCTGTTGGCAGCGGATTTACGGTCGCTGTTGCTGTAATATAGCAGCCGGTTGCTGTTAACTGATAAGTTACTGTAGCCGTACCACCTATTGCCGATACACCGCACATAGTGCCGGGAGTTGTCGTGAAGGAAGCCACGAATGAATTACTGCTGCTCCAGGTACCGCCTGGGGTAGCGTCAGTAAGCGTTGAGCAGGATTGATAACAAACGGCCAGAGAGCCATTTATAGCTGTCGGCAATGGATTAATGTTTACAGTTGCCGTCATAATACAGCCGGTGCCGCCTAAAGTATAAGTAATAGTAGTTGTCTGCGAAGTAGTGAGGCCGGTTACGTAAGCATTAAATGTGCCCGTTACAGGATCTATTGTTCCATAAGTAGTGGGGCTGTTGCTCCAGCTACCGCCGCCCGTAGCATCGGTGAGCGTTGTTGTAAGTCCCTGGCAAACATTCAGGTTACCATTGATAGCTGAGGGTAAGGGGTTCACCGTCACCGGGGTCACCGTATAACAGCCTGTTGCAAGCGTATAAGTAATGTCCGCAGTTGTACCGCCTACTATGCCGGTAATAACACCCGTGCCAAGCCCTGCGGTCGCATCGGTAGTATTGCTGCTGGTCCAGGTGCCGGGGGTTGTTGCATCTGTAAGTGTTGTGGTCAGCCCCTGGCACACAACGAATGTACCAAGTATAGGTGTCGGGTTCGGATTCACGGTCACAGTAGCATTAACAGTACAGGTTGTAGGTAAGGTATAAACAATATTGGAAGTGCCGGGACTAATGCCGGTAACATCCCCTCCGCCAACAGTAATAGTAGCGACACCAGTATTGCTGCTGAACCATGTACCAAATGACGAAGCATCAGTAAGCAAAGTAGTACCCGTCACACACACATTCAGTGTTCCCAGGATAGCTGTTGGCAGCGCGTTTACGGTCACCTCTGCTGTAGTCATACAGCCGGTAGCCAGCGTATAGCTAACAATACAAGTGCCTGCTGAAAATGCGGTTACCAGGCCGGTGCCGGAAATGCCGATGTCCGCGCAAGCCTCACTCCAGGTACCGCCCAGGGTAAGATCGCTAAGTTGTGTCTGTCCGCCTACGCACACTGCCAGGTTGCCGAGTACACCAGTAGGGTTAGGATTAACAGTTACAACCACCGTCATGAAACAGCCGGTTGGCAAAGTATAAGTTATCGTTGCGGTAGTAGGGAGTCCGCTTACACCAGTTACAATACCAGTGCTGCCAACTGAGGCAACAAACGGATTAGAGCTGCTCCATGTACCGCCACTGGTAGCATCTGTAAGTGGGGTTGTCAAACCGACACATACGGAAGGATTACCGGTGATAACACCTGGATTACAATTTACATTTACTGTAGCAGTCGTGATACATGTTGTTGGCATTGTATAAGTAATTACAGAAGTAGCCGGGCAGTTTATGCCGGTTACCAAGCCACCGCCTGCTGTTACAGTAACATTGCCATTGTTAGCGTTCCACCCGCCGCCTGCTGTAAGGTCAGACAGCGTTATAGTATAGCCCTGGCATACTGCATTGGCGCCAAGTATTCCCGTTGGAAGTGCATTTATGGTTACTATAGCGCCTGTGCTGGCAGTAGAGCACCCGTTTGTGCCGGTATAGGTAATGTTTGTGGTAGTAAAAGAACCACCGCCATTTATGCCACCCACAATGCCGGTTGCTGACCCGACAGAGCCATTGCCCGGGTTAGAGCTTGTCCAGGTACCGCCGGCTGGGCTGGATGTCAATGTTATCGTTGAGCCTACACATACCATCAGCGGAGAAGGGCCGCTAACTGGCGAAGGCAATGGATCTATGGTTACCACAGCCGTAACGGTACAGCCGGTGCCCAACGCATAAGTGATGATAGTTGTAGTAAACGAAGTTGAACCTGCCGCACCGCCATTTATACCTGTTACCAAACCAGTAACCGGATCTATCGATCCGTTAGTAGGAACACTGCTGGTCCATGTGCCGCCGCCCGTAAGATCGGTAAGCTGCGTGGTCTGACCCTGGCATACAACCTTTGTTCCGCTGATAGCCGCTGGCAATGCATATACCGTAACGGTAACTACAGGGCCGATACAGCCTGTAGGCATTATATAACTGATATTAGTGGTTCCGGCACTAAGACCAGTAACAGTAGTGGTTGTGCTGGGGCCTGTTGTAGCAGTGGCTACGGAAATATTGCTGCTCAGCCATGTGCCGCCTGTAGTGAAATCAGTAAGCGTAGTATTTGATCCGACACATACCGTAAGGTTACCATTGATCGGTGCAGGGTTACAATTCACCGTTACCGTAGCTGTATTGATACAGCCAGTTGGCAAAGTATAAGTAACAACAGCATTACCTGGACAGCTAACGCCCGTTACTAAGCCTCCACCAGCAGTGATCGAGGCGTATGTCGAACCAGGAGGGTTGATACTCCATGTGCCGCTTGCTGTGCCATCGGTGAGCGCAGTGGTAAGCCCCTGGCATACAGACAGTGTACCATTTATCGGGCCAGGGTTTGGATTTACCGTTGCCACAGCCGTAACAAGGCAACCTGTGCCTAAAGTATAGGTTACAGTAGTAGTGCCGCTGGCAAGGCCGGTGAGTACACCAGTACCGGAAGCAATAGTGCCCGGAGCTAGCGGGCTGTTCGACCATGTACCGCCCACACTGCCATCAGTAAGCTGGGTAGTAAGACCCAAACATACCGACAATGTACCGTTTATAGATGTTGGCAGCGGGTTCACTGTTACTATTATAGTATTGATACAGCCTGTAGGCAGTGTATAAGTTACGATCGCGGTGCCTGCAATAGTACCCGTAACGGTAGTAGTACCGCTAGGGCCTGGAGTAACCGTTACATTGCCGGAAGTAGTGCTCCATGTGCCGGTGCCAGGGGTAGAGCTCAGTGTTGTAGTCAGTCCGGCACACACCGTAGCAGTGCCCAAAATTGCGCTTGGCAGGCAATTCACAGTCACCGCCTGTGTAGCTATACAGCCGGTTGCAGGCAGGCTGTATGTGATAACAGGAGTAGTACCTCCGCAGATGAGGCCGGTTACAAGGCCACCTCCGCTAACAGAAGCGTTGCCATTGCTCACGGTCCAGTTGCCACCCGCAGTAGCATCGCTAAGCTGTGTTTGCAGCCCCACACACACATTGAATGTGCCGGTTATAGCAGTCGGGTTAGGATTAACATTTACCGTGGTAGTTATAAAACATCCTGTGCCTACGGTATAGGTAATAGCCGCGGTTCCTGCGGCTACACCGGTAACAGTAGTAGTGGCACTGGGGCCGGGCGTTGCAGTAGCAATACCGGTAGCGCCGCTCAGCCATGTACCGCCGGCGGTGCCGTCAGAAAGCGTTGTAGTTAAACCCACGCATACAGTAAGCGTACCGCTGATGGCGGTGGGCAATGGATTTACAGAAACGACCCTTGTTATATAACAACCCGTGGGAAGTGTATAAGTAATATTAGTTGTCCCGCTGGAAACTCCATAAACATCGCCGGACGCATCTACAGTGCCAACAGCCAGGTTGCTGCTGCCCCATGTGCCGCCCGCCGTTGTAGAGCTAAGCGTAGTCGTCTGGCCAACACATACCGTATTACCACCTGTTAGGGCAGCAGGCAATGCATTTATGGTTACTGTCACCGCTGGAATAAGCAATGCACAGCCTGTGGGCAATGTATAAACAACAGTAGTTGTAGTAAAACCTGCGCCGCCATTCAGGCCACACAAAACACCTGTAGTGCTTATCGAGCCATTGAGCGGGCTGCTGCTGCTCCATGTGCCGCCTGTTGAGGCATCAGTGAGCTGTATGCAGGAACCAACACATACCATAAGCGGAGTTGGTCCGGTGATGGGCGCGGGCAGCGGATTGACCGTAACCACAACGATGGGTGCAATACAACCTGTGGGCAATGTATAAGTAATTGTGGCGGTTGCGAAAGTTGTTGCGCCGGTTAGTACGCCTGTTACCAGGCCAGTACCCGAAACAGTTGCTACTGCAACCGGATTACTGCTCCAGGTACCACCTGCGGTTACATCCGTCAGTTGCGTTGTTGCACCCTGGCACACGCTAAGCGTACCGGTTATGCCAGCAGGGTTTGGATTAACTGTAAGCACAGCGGTTGTAGAGCAGCCGGTGCCATTTAATTTATAAGTTATAATTGTAGTGCCTCCCGCTGCCGCAACCCCGGTAGCTACACCAGTACCAGCAACGATAGAACCAATAGCCGGCAAGCTGCTCGACCATGTGCCCGGGGTCGCTGCATCTGTAAGTGCGGTAGTTAGCCCCACGCACACAGTCAGGTTACCCAGTATGGGTGTAGGCAAGGGGTTTACGATTACTGTAACTGTATTGAAACAGCCCGCTGGGGACGTATAAGTGATTGTTGCAGTAGATGTTGCCGTAACAGTGGATATACCGGTTACTGTGGTAGTGCTGCCGGGGCCGGCAACAACCGTAGCCACAGTTATGTCACTGCTGCTCCACGTGCCGCCGGCTATAGCATCAGAAAGCGTTGTCGTCTGCCCCGCGCACACCACTGTTGTACCGCTTATAGCGCCGGGCAGTGCGTTTATCGTCACTATAGCGCTGACGGGGCATCCTGTAATTGAAGTATAGATGGCAGAGTCTGTTGTAAAAGAAGCTCCTCCGTTAATGCCACAGAACATACCTGCGGTGCTTATTGAGCCATTTGCAATATTGCTGCTGCTCCACGTGCCGCCAGCTGTGGCGTCAGTAAGCTGCGTGCAAGAACCCGCACAAACCGTCAACGGAGTTGGGCCGGTTATTGCAGCAGGTGGGCTTACCACGTTTACCGTAGTGGTGAGCTTACAGGACACCGTCCCTATGTAGTAAGTAATGGTGTCAACCCCCGGAACCGGAGCTCCGCTGGTAAGTACCCCTGTAGCAGAGTTAATTACTGCACTGCCGTTTGTAACGCCAAAGATACCACCGCCCGGGGTGCCTGTTATTGTATAACTCGTGCCCGCACATAGCGGGGCCGGAGTACCTGTAAGAGCCGTTGGCGCTGCGTTCACTGTTACAACACTGGTAACAACGGCGCAGCCATTGGTCCACGTAATAGTAACTGTTCCACCCGCAGCCCCAACACCTTTCACCCAGCCTGTAGCAGAGCCCACCGAGCCTATCGCAGTATTACTGCTGCTCCAGGTACCGCCTAGCGAAGCCTCAAAAAGCTGTGCAGAGTCTATACCGCCAGCACAAACATGGATACCCGCAAGCGGTGTTATCGGCGTTGGCGGATCATTGCGCAGTATGGAAAAAGTATTCGCGCCGGTATTCGTCACTGCAAGGTCGCTCTTACCATCGCCGTCCAGGTCACCGGCAGCAACGTAAAGTACGCCTGTGGATGCAGGGAAAGTACATCCCGCCGCCAGGCTGGGAGTGCCCGGCACAGAAGTATTGCGGAATGCCGAAACGGACAGGTTGCCGAAATTAGTAACCGCCAGGTCGGGTTTGCCGTCGCCGTCGAAGTCACCAACTGCCATACCTTCAATTTGAGTGGTATTCGCAAAATTATAGGGCGCTGATACACTAAAGGTTCCTGGAGTAGATAAATTCCGGAACACCTGTATCCATCCGGCGGCGCCGGGTTTCGTGCCTACCACAATGTCATTAACGCCATCGCCGTCAATGTCGGCAATAATAAGGCTCTGTGGATTAGGTAAAAGGCCGCCGGCAGGCGTTACTGTAAGCCCGGCTGCAAGCGATATTAACGGAGTGCCAACTGCAGCCGTAGTGTTTTTGAATATTTCCAGCCGGGTTACCGTAAAGTCCAGTACAATTACGTCTCTTTTTCCATCTCCATCTATATCTGCTATTTGCACACCTGCCGGGGTAGTTCCGGGAACGGTAGGATAATCAACTTTAGGGCCAAAAGAGATAAGTCCACCACCTGATGTATTGTGGAAAACAGAAATTGAATTGGAGCCATTATTGGATATCACCATTTCCGGCAGGCCATCGCCGTCAATATCGCCCAGCGCTGAGAAATAAGGCGTACTGGCCCCGGCTCCTGATGGAATAGCAGCCGAAACCGTAAAATTTACTGCACCAGGTGTGGAGATGTTGCGGAGCACCTCTACCGAGGTGGCTAAAGTCGCATTCCCAACAACCAGATCCAGCTTGCCATCGCCATCAATATCCCCTATACTCATTACATAGCCAGGTATGCTTATGCTTATGGGTGGCGCACCCACGCCCGCACCGGTAACGAAAGAAGTGGCGTTTATGACGCCGGCTGTGGCGGCATTGAGATATACGGTAATATAGTATGGAGCGCTGGAGTTACTAACAATTATATCAGGCTTTCCGTCACCGTCTATATCGCCTATTGTTATGCCTTGCGGGCTCGTGGGTGTAGTAAAGTCAACCTTGGGATCAAAGTTTATGGTGCCTGGCGCATATGCCGCATTATTGTAGGTCTGCAAAAACGCCTGCTTCGACCATCCCTCTTTATTAGTGCCGGTGTTAAGCACGCTTACCGGCATGAAGGTGGTACCTTGTGGCACGGTCACAGTCAGGGATGTGGTGCTGCCCCCTGTCACTGTTGCTTTGGTTGCGCCTAAGTAAACGATATTACTCGTAGGAGTAGCATTGAATCCTGTACCGGTGATAGTAACAGAAGAGCCCTGGTAGCCGTTAAGCGGGCTAAGAGCAGTAACCGTAGGCTGCGCTGCCGCCCCCAGGCCGAATAGGATAAGGCCGGAAAAAATAAACGAGCTTACAAACCGTATAAACGATCTGTCCGCACCCGATTTTTTCACTGTTCCCGCCTTCTTTTGAGTAAGTATTTCCTGCTGCATAAGCTTGGTATGTATAACTAAGTAAAATAAATTTATAGACAATTATCTGATAAACAAAATAATCAACAAGATTATCCTAAAACACACCCGCGAAACATTGCAAAGAATGTCCCAACCCTATACCACACAGCAATAATCTTTAACAAAATAACTTGTTAATTACCCTACCGCAAATATAATGCCAAAATGCCATTTTTACTAATAACAGTGCATTTTTTTGATTTTATAATTTTTTAATGTAATGAATGAGTTTCGGGTATTTTAAAAAAGAATCATTTTGAAGTTCCTTATGTTTGCGCAACAGGCTGCACGCAACTCATTCTGCTCCACCCGCTCCTTTAGGAGCGGGCTGGGGAGCGGCAACATCTTTGATCTCATTTAGCTTATGCAGTTCCAGCACGGTGGTCATTCCATCCTCGCTCTCCCGGTACATCGGCACAAATTTCGCATTGAACTTCATTTCCTGGTAGGTGTAAGATGTGCGCTGCAGCACAATGCTGGAATATACCTCGTCAAACGCTGTTATCAGCACATACAGCTCGGTATCAGCGGCAGCTATATCATCCGGTGTAAAGCCATATATGGGGCTGTTCTCGTCTATAGCATGTACCACCGTCCAGTTCATCGGCAGGTTGTCCACCTTGTAGCGTTCCAGCGCCAGGTCATAAAAATTGTAAACCGCTTTGCCGTTCTCCTCTGTCCGTAAGGCGATATTCACTTTTATCTCTACATTGGTAAGCGTATGGTTGTCTTTATAGGTCACAAACCGGAACATGAGCGCGGTTTTATCCTGGTAGGGGCTGATCAGCGCTTTTTCACTGAATGCCAGGTAAGACTTGGGCTTCGCAAACCGCCCGTAGATAAGGCCGGTAGCTATAGCCAGCGATAAAAAGCCGGTAAGGGCTTCCAGTGATGAAAGCAAGTTAGCGCCATCTCCCAACGGATTGATGCGCCCGTAACCCACCGTCGTTAAAGTCTGTGTGCTGAAATAAAACACCTCCTTGAACCTTCCCCACTGCGTTGTGGCAGTCATCCCCTGCAATTCGCCGGATCCAATAAGCAGGTACGAAGCCGAGAACAGCAGGTTGATGGCAAAGTAAAAGATAAGGATAACACCTATGAACTTCCAGGTAGGCAGGTTCAGCATTCGCTGATATACGCTGAACCGGTTAAAATAAGACGAGCCCTCCCTCCGCAGGTTAAAGGTCCCGTCTTTATTGATAAAACGCCCCCCGTAGCTGTTCGCATTGCTCCCGAAACCGGTATCGTTATTGGTTTTGAGAAATGGGTTGATATTGCGGTGATAAGCCATTGCCTTACGGATAGAAAAAGTGAAGATAATAAATGCTGCTTAAATATGCTACCCTGGTTATATTACTTGGATATTGAAGGCCCACATCGCCGAATAGCCTCGCGCTTCGCGGCCTTTAAAACTAAGTGCAGAAACCGCGCGTTTGTGCCTTTGCGGGATATTTTTTGCGGTACATCTCTTTTACTAAAAACGGGCCGCCTTTCCTGGCAGCCCGTTTATCAAAACTCATTTTAAAAAGCTTATCTCACCAACGTCACATCACCTCTTTCTTCTATAGTGTTGCCGCCACAATCATACTTGATGAAGTAGTAGTAAACGCCCATATCCTGCGGAACTCCATTGAAGCCGCCGTCCCATGATGGGTTGGAATTTGCACTCTCAAAAACTGTCTGGCCCCAACGGTTCACAACGCGGAACTCATGGAAATTATGATAGCCATTGAATATCGGCTGGAAGCGGTCGTTATGCCCATCACCATTTGGCGAGAATGCAGTTGGGAACAGCACGGTGCAGCACGCATCAGGGCTAAGCTGCATGTCAGAACTTGATTTGCAGCCAAACGGATCAGTAACGGTCAATGTGATATCGGTTCTTCCCTGCTCCGCCTTACCCCATATTTCAGCCTTGTTGTTATTATTGAAGTCATGTTCCGGCTGCCACAGATAGGTCACATTGGCATCCTGCAGCGCTGCCTTGAATAATACGCTGTCTTCCAGGCAAAGCGTTCCGGTCTTTGATGGCACTATGGTAAAAGTGGCATTAGGCAGTGCGTGTACATTAACAGTATCAAACTCAGGCAGGTTGGTACATCCTTCTGTAGTAGTGGTCACTAAAGATATAATGTGCGGGCCAATAATATTCCAGCTAATGCTGAACGGGCCGCCGCTGTTTGAATTGGAAGATACGATATTGAGCGCCGGTGAGCTGGTCATAGGCGTTCCATCTATCTGCCAGAAGAAATTTGCCGCATTCGAAGACTGCGATGAAATAGCCAGGTTCACTGTATCTCCCTGGCAAACATCCTGTTTACTGTATGACTGTGCAGATGGCTCCGGAACGACCCTTACCGTAAATGTATCCGTAGTGCTGCACTCGCCGTTCAGGTTGCCGATAGTAAGATAACCGATGTTATAGGTAACATTTGCGGAGTCATACTTCACTGTTACTGATGGGTCGTTAACATTGGTGCCATTTGCTGTGGAAGCGCCAACAGGCAATTGCCACAAATAGACAGGAGCTATTAATACCGATCCTGTAAGGTTGTAAGACAGATCAATGGAATCATGCTGGCAAACCCAGTTCCTATATTCCATATTGAATTTAGGAGTTGGGATAATAGTAACTTTTATCGGCGCCTGGGGACTTTCGCACCCGTTCACAACCTGGCTTACATTCCAGGTCGTTCCTCCCGGATAATCAGGAGTAGCCGTTGATGGAGTAGGTGCTCCTGCCAGTGCCGAACCGGCGCCGGAATACCATCTCAGGAAAGAAGCCGCTGCACTGTCCACCTCCCAGTTCGGGGGCAGTATAAAGCCGTTGTAGTACTGGCAGTAAACAGTATCATGCGTTATTGGCGCAGCAGGTTGTGGTATTATCGTTATAACATCTGTAGCGCTGTCGCTCACACAGCCGAATGACGTGGTCTGTGTTACATAATAAGTGGTTGTACCCGGCAGTGAGGTTGAAGGCGTAGGGCCGGTAGCCATGCCGCCGGTTACACCGGGCCCGTACCACAGCAGGCCGGTTCCTGAGGCAGTTACAGGGCCCGCTATCGCGAACTGGCAATAACTAAACGGCGCAGACGGCACAGGTGGCGTTGGTTTCGGATTAACTGTAACCAGTGCCGTCACTGCACAACCGGTAGGCAAGGTATAAACAATAGTCGCATTGCCACCGGTAAGCCCGGTAACAACACCTGTCGCGCTGTTTACAGTAGCTACCGACGGGTTATTGCTGGTCCATGCGCCGCCTGCTATAGCATCTCCCAATGTTGTGGTGAAATTTTGGCACATAGACATCACGCCGGTGATCGGAGATGTCGGGTTAACCGTAACAGTGGTGCTGACAAAGCACCCGCCGGCAGAAGTGTAAGTAATATTCGATGTTCCGCCCGATACCCCGGTAACTATTCCGGTGCCTGCACCTATCGTAGCCACTCCCGTAGCGCTGCTCGTCCAGGTTCCACCAGCGCCTGCGCCCGGATCAGACAAGGAGGTTGTGCTGCCCATACACACTGTTTTCGTGCCTGAAACAGGAGTGAGCACTACTATGTTCACTGGCGTAGTTGTCACACAACCAGCCGGCGTTACATAAGTAATCATGCTTGTACCCGCAGTTACGCCGGTTAGCAAGCCGGAAGACAGCCCGATAGTCGCCACACCAGGCGTACTGCTCGTCCATGTGCCACCCGTCACTCCATCAGCGAGTGTACTTGTACCGCCTACGCACAGCGTTGTTGTCCCCGTTATTGGCGGCGCAATATTTACTGTCACAATAAGAGTTGATGTACAAGGGCCGTTTGTATAAGATATGGTTGCAGTACCACCCGAAACACTGGTTACATGGCCTGTTGCGTCCACCGTTGCCACGCCTGGTGCGCCGCTGCTCCACGTTCCCCCCGGGGTCGCGTCAGTCAATGTCACACCAGAACCGAGGCACATAGCGGTTGGCCCGGTAACGGTTCCGGTTGCACCGCCGGAAACAGGGCCAAGCGTAATGTATGCCATCGAGGTATCATCACAGCCAACCGCAGCAGCCTCATAAGTTGTGGTACTGGTCGGAGAAACAACCACTGTAGCGCCACTGCCCAGGTATGCGCCGGTGGTGGTGTTATACCAGTATATTGCAGATGCCGCATACGGTATCGGAGCATACGGAATAGAAGATACAGTGTATGTGGTGCCGCCGACGGGAGTAAAGCGCCACGCCTCATTGGTTGCTGTCCATACCGATGGGTAATCGCGGCCCGGCGCAACTGTAGCTGATGAACCGGATGCGTTTTGCACGCCAACTATCGCATAACCTCCGTTCCAGCCGGCACAAACTGTTTTATGCCCGATGTGCGCTTCAACAACGCCGGTAGTTTCGTAAAGTATGATTTGGGTTGTTGTGTACTGGGCCGTACAGGAGAACATATGGTCCCTGCACCAGGTGGCAGCAAAAGTCCTGTTTGGCGCAACACCCTGTACAGAATATACTATCGGGTCAGCGGGCGGGCCTGTGCTTTCTATATCACACCATGGCGCACATACAGTGTTTAAGGCACTCGAATTACCCAGCAGCGCCGCTGATATAGGCCACGGATCATATCCGCCTGCCAGAGATGGGTCAAATGTAAGCTGGCCATTTTCTCCTATCACAAGTTGTGTATAGGGTGTGCCATAATAATTAAAAGTGAACCCTATCGGTATTACACCCGAATAGGAATCATCGCTGTACAACCCTGAATTGACAGGGGTAAGCCCCGTCAATGTTGCCGTCAGCGTATAAGCCGTACAACTGGATACAGAAGATATCGTCACCTGGGCAGATCCTTTGCCTGCCAATGTGAGCAAAATAGCGAGTACTAGGTAAATCTTTTTCATTTCTTAAATAATTGTAGTATCAAAAATATTGCCAGTTTTATAACAACCAAAAAATAATATAATTGAGCAATAACGGCAAAGTTATCAATTTTTCCTTATCCATTACTGCATATTTTATATGACAGACCCCATCATATAGCTAATTCACCCCTACCTTATCAAGGTCACATTTCCATGTTTCTCAATTCTTGTCCCTATACTGGTTACCGCTTCTACCTGGTAAACAAATACACCCATTGGCTGCGGCGTTCCTTTATAAGTGCCGTCCCATCCCTTGTTTATATCTGTAGTCTCAAAAACCAGTACACCCCACCTGTCCCATATCCTGAAATAATTTAAAGTGGCAATGCCATTCAATATGATCTTGAATTCGCTGTTTGGCCCGGTGCCCGGTGAAAAAGCGTTTGGCAGCGCTATCAGCGACTGGGCACTTACCGCAATATTTATGGAATCGCGTGCGAAACATCCCTGCGACGTCACGCCGTAAACTACATATTTAGTGCTTATGTCTGGTGATGCAACCGGGTTGGATATATACGGATCGCTCAGCCCTCCCGGTGGCGACCATATAAATGAAGAGCAGTTCGTCTGCGGGTTGAGCTGGTAGGTCTCTCCGGGATAAAGAATAACAGAATCCCCAAGATTAATGACGGCCGCGGGATATACCGATACAACCGCTATTGCCGTATCCGTGCAGCCATATTGGTTACTGGCCACAACCGTATAGTGTATATCTGTTTCCGGATATACGGTTACCATCGCTGTGTTAGTGTTGCTGAGATACATCGACGGCGACCACGAGTATGTAGCGGCCAGGTCGGCATCATGTGCGGTTAAAACAACCGAATCGCGCGGGCACAGCGCCGTATCCGGCGGCGTTATAGTCACCATTGGCTTGGGGTTCACCGTCACTCTTATTGAATCCAGCGCGCTGATACAGCCATCCACCGTTTGTGTAGCGTAGAACCACATCACCGTATCCCGGGCTGTAGGCGGCAAAGGCGGTACAGGAGAGCCGATACCGTGCGCCGTATCCGTGGGATACCAAAGGATATTGTATCCTCCCGCCATTAATGGGGCAGCAAGGTAGTACTGGCAATAAGTGAGCCATGCCACCATTGGCGGCAGCGGCGTCTGTACCACAACCACAGTATCATTTACGGTAGCCTTGCAGCCGTTCAGGGTTGCCGTTACCTGGTAAACACCACCATATTCTAATATCACAGTATCCCGCTGCGGATTAGCATTGCCGGAAGCGAACACATAAGGCCCCGTCCAGCTAAATGTAGCCCCCGCCGGCGCTATGGCATGAAGGAACAGCGTGTCTGTGCTGCCCGTGCATACCGGGCTGTTGCTGGTGGCGCTCAGCGCGGGGGTCGCTGCAATGCTGACTGATATTACCGCGAAATTGGTACAAGTGCCCCCAGTGCTCACGGTTACCGTGTAAAGTCCATCAGCAGCAGTAGTCACATTCAGTATCACCGGATCCTGGAGTGTGGATGAGAACGAGTTAGGGCCTGCCCAGCTATAGCTCACGCCTGCTGTCGCATCTGTCGCAAAGAATGTAAGCGTATCTCCTTCGCAAATACCTGGTGTGCCGGGCGAGTTGCTGCCGGCTACCGGCGCTGCAGGTGTGGAATCAACTACCACAACTATCGTCGCCATTGCCGATGGGCATCCGTTCAAGGTGGCGATCACGGAATAAGTGCCGGTTGCCAGTGTTGTTGCCGGGGTTATCGTAGGGTTTTGTAAAGCAGAGGTGAACCCGTTCGGCCCGGTCCAGCCATACGTGGCGCCTGCCGCGCTTGAAGCTGTTAATATCAGCGGGCTGCCGGAGCAGACAGGGGAGTTGCTGGTCAGGTCAGGTGCGTTAGGTGTTTGGTTAATGACCACGGTTGTAGTACCAAACGAACTGCAGATACCCAGCGTAGCTGTTACCGTATAGATACCGGATGCCGCAGTGGTTACCGGCGAAATGCTCGGATTTTGCAGAGCGGAAACAAAAAGGTTCGGCCCGGACCAGCTATACCCCACTCCGGCTGTACCGTCTGTGGCGGTCAGCAGTAATGTATTACCGGAACAAACCGGGCTGTTGCTGCCTGCAACCGGCGCCACCGGTGTTGAATCAACAACGACAGCTAACATGGAAAGCGCAGACGGACACCCCGCCAGTGTAGCGATCACCGAATAAGTACCTGTGGCAAGCGTAGTTGCCGGGTTTATGGTTGGGTTCTGTAAGGCAGACACAAATCCGTTTGGCCCCGTCCAGCTATACGTTGACCCTGCAGTAGAAGTAGCGGTTAAGTTTAGCGCATTGCCGGAGCAAACGGGCGAATTGCTGCCCAGCTCCGGTGCAGGCGGGGTCTGGTTGATGACCACAACAGTGGTATTGGATGAGCGGCACATCCCTAATATAGCAGTTACCGTATAGGTGCCGGAAGACGCTGTGGTTACCGGTGTAATGTTCGGATTTTGCAATGTAGAAGAAAATGCCGGCGGTCCAGACCAGCTATAAGTTACCCCGGTCGTGGCATCCCCCGCGCTCAGCGACAAAGTATTACCGGAGCAGACCGGTGAATTGCTGGTTGCCGCAGGTATCGCCGGAGTGGAATCAATGACCACATTCACAGATGCACTGTCTATGCACCCATTCCACGACGTATATACTTTATAAAGGCCGGAGCTCTCTACTGCCACGGTTCCGATTGTGGGGTTCTCCAGGCTTGATGTAAACCCGCCAGGGCCGGTCCACGTAAATGTCTCGCCCGTAGAATCGGGATTTGCAAAAAGGTCAAGCGTATTTTGTGAGCATATGGGTGCATTAGTAGTGGCAACCACTACAGGCAATTGCTTTATCACTACATGTGTGGAGGCTGTATCACTGGCGCTGCCCACCGTTTTTATCACATAAAAGACGCCGGTATCTGCCCACGTGGAGGGGAATATAGTAACAGTCTGCCCGGAGCCTATAGCCGGCCCGCCCAGGCCAGGGCCATACCAGGTGTAGGTAGCACCTGTGGAATCACCGTGCGCCGCCAGCGTAAGTGTATCACCTAAACAAGGTGAATTGCTGCTGGCGCTGAAACAAGTAATAACAGTAAGAAAAAATGGAGGAAAATGATCGCAGGCCGAAGTATCTGATGGGGTAATGGTATATGTTGTTGTCCCGGGCAGCGCAAGGACGTTTATCGTATTATAAGTGCCTGTTGTTGAGGAAAGCCCTATCGCCGGCGACCAGTTCCAGGTCGTGGTACCCCAGTAGCCGTTCTCAATTCTCACCGGCAGTGTGGTAAGCGGGCATGGGCTGATCGTATAACTGTTTGGGGCAAGGAAACAGTTCACATTCATTTGCGGCTGTTTGAATGCGCTGTCCACGGCAGTAGTATCACTAAAGCCCCAGGCGTAGCTCACAAAAGTGCTTGCCCCGGGAGCAAGGTCGCCCAGGTTGAATATGAGTCCGTATGCAATATCCTGGTCTAATGTAGTAGCACCAAGTGCATAGTAAGTAGTGCCAAGCCATCCGGCTGTGCCGGCATATATTTCGTCAAGGGTATTGGCCACTGCTTCTGCAGGATACGGGGGCCAACCGGTGTAGATGAGTGCTTTGGCGCGGCAATCCTTGGTACTCAGCGATGAGAACGCATCCTGGTGCAATGATGGCGGCCGTCCCCACACCAGCACCCTGTGAATCGCGTCATCCTGGTATGTAATATGGTTGTTCGTAGGAAAACTTCCGCCTGTGGTCACCTCATCATTATCAGGGTCGCCAGTCACAAAATAATACAGCCCCGTCATAGTCGTGGCGGTCGTGTTGGTGAATATCGTATTTACTACAAGCCACGAAGCGCCTGTGTCCAGCCGGTTCGTCTGAACTATCGTTAACCCTCCCCCGGGGCCTGCTGTGCCATGCCACGTTCCGGTCTTAAAGCTCTGGGTAACACCAGGGCAGCCCGGAACAAAAGAGTACGCACCAACCGTACCGGTAAGGTTACTCGAGGCAGGTGTCGCGCTCCAGAATCCGTCGGTAGCGGAAACCGCTCCTCCGTTTGTAAAATAGGCGTCGCTCCGGTTGCCATTTATCTGCATGCTCCATCCGTCAAATGGCGTACCTGGCATAAAATAAGGCCCGTAATAGCAGCAAGGTGTGCCGGTTGGTGTGCCGGCGGTCCAGCCATCATGGTTCGCATCATACGAAAAATCCATTCCATTGCCTGTGTATGATGTGCCTGTTATAGGGTCTGAGTACCCTGTACCGCCGCCACCCGGATGCGTATGATAACCCGCCGGTACCGTGACCGTATTGCCCCACGAGCCATTTGGCGCGATAACCGCCTCAAGGTAGCGGCCCTGCAGAAATGCATTATCACTAACAAGCTGGCCATCTGCCACCCCGCTAAAAAAGAAAACGCAACCTATAACAAACCAAAAGTACCAATGCTTCATGGAACAGCTATAACATCTGTAAAGTTCAAAAATTACACTTAAATGACTAAATACAGCCTATAAACATAAATATTTTTTCTTCCCCCAAACGCATTTTTATTTTAAAAATAAATTAAAACAAAAACAACAAGGGTAAATAAATAGACAGCAAAAAAACAGTTTTGGATGGGTTTGGGTCAAAATAAAATAATCAGCATTTATCTCTGGCGACAGTTAGTCCCTATACTGTTTAAATAAAGTTATATATTTATGCTCCGGCTATCTCTTTACTCACGTTTTGTACAATGTTTACGTCTATTCATTAACAAAAAGTGTATCTTATGGGAAAATTATTACTCCTTTTGTTGTTTATACCCCGCTTTTTGGAGGCCCAGGTTATTGATAGTACGACATTCGCTTTCTCTGGCAGCGATTCTTTAATTCATTACATGCCGTCAACCTCTGGAGGAGGCCAAGTCGCTGTGTCAGTTGACACAACCGGCACCACTTTATGGAAAATCGGCAATACGATTAAACCCGTATTCTCGAATGATACGACTGCAATGCGGGGAATCATGACCGATACGTCGAATCCTTACCGTGCAAATGCAAATGACTTTTTTGTGCTAAAAATTGGTCCGCTCCCGAATGTTATTGTCAGCTGTTGGCATAAATATCAAACTGATAGTCTTCACGCTGGTGGTATCATCGAATTCTCTTCCGATTCCGGCATAACCTGGACAAACATTGCAAATTGCCCCGACATGGTTATTCAAAATGTTTATTCCCCCGCCGATACACTTATTACCGGGCAGCCTGCTTTTACCGGAACCAGTGACGGAGAACAATTATCTAGCTTTCAATTTGTTGATTGTATTGCTGCAAGACAAACCGCAACTGGGTGCTTCCCTTCCGGTATTGATTTTTCTGGTAGTATCTATGTTAGATTTCATTTTATCAGCGACTCAACTACAGATTCACTTTCAGGTTGGATGATTGATTCCATAAAAATAGCTGACTATGAATGTTTTGGCATAGGCGGTGTCAGAAATATCACAGATAACAAAGTGTTTAATCTTTTCCCAAACCCCGCCACATCACAACTCACCATCCAATCTCCCGGTGAGGTTATCAACTACATCACTATCACAGACATACTTGGCGAGATAGTTTACAGTTCACAATCAACAGTTCGCAGCACCAGGATGGATATTGATGTCACGACTCTACCTAGCGGTATCTATTTTGTAAAAATAAACAACGAAGTACGAAGGTTTGCGAAAGAGTAATAATGCTGTACCCAAATCGCATAGAACTTTGCTGCCTCTGCGCATTTCTTTGCGGCTCTTTGCGTGAAACTTCTAGCACTAGAGCTTAACGCATTATCTCCATCTTTCTCACAGAAGTATTTTTATCCGATCTCAGGTAAAGTATATAAATGCCTGCTGGTTGCCGACTCAGATCAATGTCCCATTGAAATGCATTATGCTCCGTTTCAAAAACCCGCTCCCCTAACTCATTATATATCGTCACCTGTACTTTCCCGTTCATCTGTACTGTGAATTTCCCTTCCGACGGGTTTGGAAATATATTTACACTAAGTTGGGAAAGAATGCCTGCCCCAGTTGTAGAAACCGTATCCACCCTCGTTACTTCCCGCACAACATGATTATCAAAATCCGCAATGAACACACTTCCGCTACTATCCACTGCCACTCCCTGCGGCCTGAATATTTCGCCATTTATTGCCAGGCTGTCATCGCCAGTATAGCCACCTGTGCCATTGCCGGCAATGGTAGTAATAATGCCCGTTGCTGCCCTCACTTTCCTGATCCGGTTGTTGTAGAAGTCTGAGATGTAAATATTTCCGCTGTCATCCACTGCTACTGCCGAGGCATTGTATAATTCAGCGTTTATGGCAAGACTGTCATCGCCGCCATATCCTCCTGTTCCGTTTCCGGCCACAGTGGTAATGATACCGGTTACCGCGTCCACTTTCCGCACCCGATTGTTGTACAGGTCAGCTATATACACATTGCCGGTCTTGTCCACGGCTATGCCTTCCGGAAAATTTAGCTGTGCAGTTGAAGCAGCTATAGTATCGCCATTAAAACCCGGCGCTCCGGTGCCTGCTAGCGTGGTAATGATACCCAATGTGTCCACTTTGCGCACCCGGTTATTGTCCTGGTCCACGATGTACAAGTTACCAAAGGTATCCACGGCCACATCTGCCGGCGACCACATCTCGGCATGAATCGCCAGTGCCGAATCCCCGCTGAATCCCGACGTGTCATTGCCCGCAACAGTAGTTATAATACCTGCGGTATCTATTTTCCGGATCACATTATTGAACTCATCTGCTATAAATACATTGCCGTACTTGTCAACAGCCACACCGGTTGGCCCGGACAAGTGCGCAGAGTCTGCTGGTCCGCCATCGCCATCATAACCAAAAGTGCCTTTCCCAGCTATAGTGGTAATAACACCTGCCGCATCCACCTTTCTTATCCGGTTACTATTCTGGTCGGCTATATATACATTACCCTTCCGGTCCACCGCAACACCCGATGGATCGATCAATCCTGCGACTTTCGCCGGCCCACCATCCCCGCCATAAGTACCGGCACCATTGCCTGCATAGGTAGTGATGATCCATAACTGCGCATCACATACCGCCGCCGGAATGCTACAGCAGGCATACAACATTAAAAAAACCGCTAGCCGCTTCATGCTTATCAATTTATATAAAAGTACCGATTATCGGCCTGCTTGCAAAAGTGTTGATACTCTTAAAAACAAAAATGCCCTCAAACTGAGAGCATTTTCAAATTTTCTTATTCCCCATCTGCACATTAACATGGGCCATTTGCATATTTGCACATTCCTGGATTCGCACACCTGCCGGCAGGCAGGTTAATTAAGCATCCGCCTTCATTACCTTCTGGTATTTCTTGCGGTCTTCCTCGTTCAGCATGATTTTACGCAGGCGTATGTTCTGCGGGGTCACTTCTATACACTCGTCCTGCTGTATATATTCCATGCACTCTTCCAGGGTCATTTGTATCTTAGGTGTTATGCGCACAGAGTCATCAGTACCGCTGGAGCGCATATTCGTCAGCTTCTTGGTTTCTGCCACATTCACCACCAGGTCGCCTGGCTTTATATGCTCTCCTATTATCTGGCCTTCATATAACTCCTGCATCGGGTCGATAAAGAAAGCGCCCCTGTCCTGGAGTTTATCTATTGAGTAGCCGGTTGCTTTACCTGCGGTCTTGGCAAGCAGTACACCGTTGTTTCGTCCGGGTATAAATCCTTTCCATGGTTTGTATTCGCTGAAACGGTGCGCCATTACTGCTTCTCCCTGCGTGCCGGTAAGCATTTGCGAACGCAGGCCGATCAATCCGCGCGATGGAATATCAAACTCCAGGTGCTGCATTTCGCCCTTAGTTTCCATCACGTGCATTTCGCCCTTGCGCTGTGTTACCAGGTCTATCACTTTACCGCTGAATTCTGCTGGCACATCCACCACCAGCACCTCATAAGGCTCACATTTCTTTCCGTCTATCTCCTTCGTGATTACCTGTGGCTGGCCTACTGTAAGCTCATACCCTTCACGGCGCATGGTCTCCACAAGCACACTAAGGTGCAGGATACCACGGCCATAAACCAAAAATTTGTCCGCATCGTCTGTTTCAGTTACACGCAGCGCCAGGTTCTTTTCCAGCTCTTTCATAAGCCTGTCGCGTATGTGGCGGCTGGTAACGAATTTACCCTCCTTACCAAAGAAAGGAGAGTTGTTAATGCTGAACTGCATGTTCATCGTAGGCTCATCAATTGGTATTATCGTCACCGCTTCCGGATTGTCATAATCCGCTATCGTTTCGCCTATCTGGAATCCTTCTATACCCACTACGGCGCATATATCGCCGCACTGCACCTCTGTTACTTTCTTTTTGCCCATGTCCACAAACACATACAGCTCTTTCACCTTACTGCGCTGCATAGTGCCATCTACCTTGCACAGCATCACCTGCTGGCCTTCTTTCAGTACACCCCTTGTTATCTTCCCTATAGCTATACGGCCAAGGAAAGAAGAATAGTCGAGCGACGTGATCTGCAGCTGCACCGGGCCTTCTACCACTGTTGGAGGCGGCACCTTTTCAAGTATCGTATCCAGCAGCACAGTTATATCCTGCGTCGGCTCCAGCGATGTATTGAACCAGCCTTGCTTTGAAGAACCATACACGGTAGGGAAATTCAATTGCTCCTCAGTAGCATCAAGCTGGAAGAACAATTCAAAAACCGCATCATGCACCTCATCGGGGCGGCAGTTCGGTTTGTCAACTTTATTGATAACAACTATAGGGTGCAGGTTCAGGTTCAGTGCTTTCTGCAGCACAAAACGGGTCTGGGGCATTGGCCCTTCAAATGCATCCACCAGCAGCAGCACACCATCTGCCATCTTCAGTACACGCTCCACCTCACCGCCAAAGTCGGCGTGGCCCGGAGTATCAATTACGTTGATCTTAACGCCTTTATAAGTTACCGAAACATTCTTGGCAAGAATGGTGATCCCGCGCTCGCGCTCCAGGTCGTTGCTGTCCATGATCAGGTCGCCGGTCTCCTGGTTCTCACGAAATACATTGGTCGTGTGTAATATCTTATCAACCAGCGTCGTCTTTCCGTGGTCAACGTGTGCAATAATGGCAATGTTACGAATATCCATAAATCCTGTCTTTTCTTCTAAAACCTTAATTTTATTTTATTTAATTTTTCCTGAGAAAACTAGAAAGGTGCGCTACACCGCCGCTCCTGTTTTTAGGAGGGGATGACCGGAGCTGGCTCCGGTCTGGGGTGGTTAACTCGCGTTAACCAGGCAGCTCATTTTCGCTACTTCTCACTTAAAAAATAACCCCACCCGCATAGAAAATCAGGAAGGGCCTTTTCTTTCAGGGTGCAAAAGTACGGAAATAAACCCTCACAAAACCACCGGAACGTTAATTAACTACTAATAATTCGGAATATATCATTAAATGAGGGAGTGAAAACACCTCTCATCTTTTTCATGATGGGATACACCAGAAAGCATAGCGAAGCAGTGTTTCTCCGGCCGTGGTGATCGGCTTGCATCGGGTACAGTGATCATTCGCACATTCCGGAGTCGTTCACCGCAAAGCATCCGCCAGCTTTTTCTCAAATACACCTGTCGATTGCCCCGCAAATGTATAATCCTGTGCTGGATGAAACGATTTCTTCTGTGCTTTTTGAACACCCGCATCCACCTTGCTCAGGTCTATCCTTATCATACTCCCGGTGCCCGCTTGCTTTACTTGCACGGTCCAGTGCGCATACACATGAAATTCTGCGTCACCAAACCCTCCTTTGTTCGTCACGTACGATAGTGCCACCCATGCTGTAGAATCCATTGGCTTACCACCCTTCACAAAACTGAATTGCTTGCCGAAATCATGATTATCTGTAGTAACAACACCCGTCTTCTTATCTTCCTCCTTTATCGTAAACCCGTTCGCAGCTAAAAACCGGTGTACGCTTCCCCACGCGCTATCCACACCCTGCACGGATTTTATGTTCGATATTTCGTCGTAGTTCTTCCCCGGCAATGGATACAAAATCGGATTACACGAAAGACATAGCAACATTATCGCCGCAAAAACTATAAAATTCTTCATGACATTTATTTCATGCAAAATACATTTTTTCCTATGTTGCCGCATTTGCGATTCCGACCCTTGTTAGAAAGACCCGCCTTTC
Source organism: uncultured Bacteroidota bacterium (assembly GCA_903887415.1). GTDB lineage: Bacteria > Bacteroidota > Bacteroidia > Chitinophagales > Chitinophagaceae > Nemorincola. The sequence continues at coordinate 155,857 of CAISPO010000038.1, forward strand.
GGAATTTATGATTACAAAACACATTGTTGGGCAGTTTACAATCTGCGAAATCTATAAATCGGTTTTCATCCGCGATTCAGACGAATAAAATTCCCTTATACCCATATTCTCTCTTTTCTCATCACACTCCATACTTTCACTCCCCACAAGATCACCTCACGCTAAAAACTAAAACAATGAAAGAATTACTCGTAAAAAATGTGCTCGACACATGGAACAGCAACATTCAGAGGGCCGATGCCCTTTTCAACTCGCTTACTAATGAGCAGCTCGAAGGCGAAGTAGCGCCTGGCCGCAACAGGGGCATTTACCTTCTTGGCCACCTCGCAGCGGTTCATGACCGTATGCTCCCGCTCCTTGGCCTGGGCCAGCAGCTCTATACCCATCTCGATGACACCTTCATCACCAAGCCCGATAAAGCAATCACCGGCATGCCCTCCACAGAAGACCTCCGCGACAACTGGAAAGAAGTGAATGTGAAACTTGCAGAGCAATTCGCCACTATGCAACCGGATGACTGGTTCAAAAGGCACACTTCGGTATCTGAAGAAGACTTTGCAAAAGAGCCGCACCGCAACCGCCTCAACATCATCATCAGCCGCACCAACCACCTTTCCTACCACCTCGGCCAGCTTGCTTTTCTGAAGAAATAATAAGGCTCATTCTAGCCATATACCGCTATTCCACAGCTCAGGAATAGCGGTATATTTAATAAAATAGATGGTCAAAATCAAGAAATCCTTTAATCAAGCGAATCAAGGTTCGGACGGCCTTTTTTAACTTTTCTCTATGCAAAAAACCCAACTTTTTCCATATATTTGCCTCCCGTATGCGCATTCGCTTTATAAATTTATTATATTTATCGCTTGTTGTAGTGCTGCTCGCCTCATGCGGCGGATTTGAGAAGATCCGCAAAAGCAGCGATGTGAACTACAAGCTCACTAAGGCTAACGAGTATTATGAAAACAAAGACTACCAGCACGCTAACCAGCTCTACAAAGAGCTGATGCCCGTAATGAAAAGCACCCGCAACTATGAGGCGATGTTTTACAAATATTCTTACACCTTCTACTACCTGAAAGATTATGTGGAAGCGTCTTATTATTTCAAGAACTTCACCGAATATTTCCCCATCAGTAAAAACGCCGAGGAATGTGAGTTTATGAGCGCCGTGTGCCTGTACAAATACGCTCCTAAATACTCGCTCGACCAAACGAATACCGTAAAATCGCTCGAAGCCCTGCAGTCTTATGTAAACAGGTACCCCAAGTCGGATAAGATGGCCGAGGCGAATAAATACATAGATGAGTCGCGCAAAAAGCTGGAGATGAAACAGGCAGACGCTGCGAAGCTGTATTACAACATCAGCCAGTTCAAGGCTGCTACAGTGGCCTACCATAGCGTACTGCGCAACTACCCTGAATCCCCCAATGCCGACTTGTACCAGTTCATGATCATGAAAGCGATGTACAAGTATGCAAAGATCAGTATTACCGAAAAGCAGGACGAGCGCTTTTCCAACGCTATAGCCGCCTACATGGAATTAAAAGATACTTATCCGCATTCTGCCTATCTTGCAGACGCGGGCAAGCTATATACCGAAGCAGACAATAACTTAAAAAAATTACGCAATGAGCAACACAAATAGAAGGTCACTGTCTTCAGTTAACGCGCTGATAGAAACACGCGATGTGATCGCACTGAAAGAAAAAACAGGCAATCTCTACGAATCGATCGTAGTTATATCACGCCGCTCAAACCAGATATGCGTGACCATGAAGGAAGAACTTCACCGCAAGCTCGATGAGTTTACCGTGCATGGCGATAACCTGGAGGAAGTGCATGAGAACAAAGAGCAGATAGAAATATCGCGCATTTACGAGCGTATGGCTAACGCGCCCCTGCAGGCTATTACCGAATTCAACGAAGACCAGATCTACTACCGCAAGAAATAATAAAAGCCTATAAAAAGTAAAATAAGCTGCACCCATCTGTGCAGCTTATTTTATCTACCTAATTCTGATTCTTCAAGGAACTCCCTTAATCAGGAAAATCAAGGTTTACATCCCCCACGTCTCCATTATCTGCTCACTATGGGTCTTGCTTTTCACCTTATCTATGATGTGGTCTATCCGACCCTTATCATTGATCAGAAAAGTAGTGCGCAGCACCCCCATATACGTATGTCCAAATAGCGTCTTCTCCGCCCACACGCCATAGTCGTTCACCATCTTATGTTCCGTATCCGCCAGTAAGGTAAACGGCAGTGAATACTTCTTCTCAAACTTCTTGTGGCTCTTCTCATCGTCCGGGCTCACCCCCATCACCACTACCCCTTTCTTTTTCAGCACAGCATAGTTGTCGCGTATGTTGCAGGCCTCTTTAGTACACGTCTCCGTATCATCTTGCGGATAGAAGTAGAGCACCACTTTCTGGCCCTTGTAATCCTTCAGCTGATGCGGGTTGCCGTCCTGGTCAACGACCTTAAAATTAGGTGCTTTGTCTCCTTGCTTCAATTGCATGATACATTAATTATCTCGTGAAATTTAACTCATACTTTGCCTCATTACCATTCTCATCTTCCGCCTTGAACACCAGCTTATGCTTCCCCTTACTGCAATACTCGTCAAACTTATAAAAGAAGCTATTATTGTGCTGCTCAAAGCATATCCACTTGCCATCAAGGTAGCCGCTAAAACTCTTCACAGAAGTTGCGTCATCTTTTACTTCAAACGTTATCTGTTTAGCCCCGCCCAGGTTCGCCCCATTCTTCTGCAATGATTTGATCACCGGCGCCGTAGTATCTATATCCAGCCAGTATGTGCCGAAGTTGCGCACCTTAGCTACATACCATCCGTTCTCGGAAAACGCAGCCGCCCGCCCGTCTTCATCCTTATCATCGCTATACATCATCACTACTTTGCTCCGCAGGTCAAAGGGTATTGTCTTATTCGGCTTTATCTGCAGGTCGAAATAATGGTGAACAGGTACATATGAATGATGCAGTTGGTACTTATCAGAATAAGCCGTTGCATCCTGAGTTTTTGCAAATGAAAAATAAATGTCATCGTACAACTGTTTGCTATCTAAAGAAAATGACACATTTGGATCATTGAAATTATTCGGTTGTCCCGCAGAGAATTTAATTTCCCCAGCATTTAAGCTTGGAATTGGGGGGCGCATGGCTCGCCTGACATTTACCAAAATCACACTAGTATTGTTCTTATCATCAGTGACAACCACTTTTATCTGATGCACAAGCTTTCTCTCCTGGTTTGTAGAATCGTCGGGTTTATTACTATCAATTGTCATCACATCACTTCCTTCTGGCGCTGTGATTCCTCCATTTAGCCGGTTAAGGAAACGGTAAATACTATCGAGATGATTGCCAGGCAACTTGAACAAGCATTGTATCCATTTATGTTTTTGCTCCTTAGTTTTATAGTCAGCATATGCATTGATATATCTTGTCTCATCATAGCCTATGTTATCAAGCTGGATCTCACTCTGCAAACTATCATCCATATAAAGTTTTGCAGTAAGGAAAGCAATTGTATTGTCGCTTCCCTCCATAAAATCGTTGATATTAAGGCCTATACCTATCACAGCTGCACTTGTCCATAGCACACCATTAATGACATTAAGACCGTCATTTTTTTCCTTAGCGATTATATATTTGTCGCCGTCTTTCTTTAGTGTGGTAATAAAAGGGTCTTGCTCGTATATGCTCTTTGTAAGGTCATAAATTGCCACCTCCACCGGCACAGGCGCTATATTATCCACTATCGGCAATCCAAACAATTCCGGGTTCAGCGGATGCTCCGTCTTTGTATTCCTGATCTCAAAGTGCAGGTGTGGTGCTGTGGATGCCCCGGTATTGCCACTCCAGGCTATCTGGTCGCCCTTCTTTACCGGGAACTGATCAGGGGATAGCTGTATGTCCACATCCCAGTGTTTCTTTGCGTACTGCTCTTTCTTGAGATATTTCTGTATCTCCGGGGCGAACTCACTAAGATGGGCATATAGCGTAGTATAACCATTGGGGTGCGTAATATATAAGCCATGCCCAAACCCACCTTTCTCCATCTTTATACGGGATATATAGCCATCAGCAGCCGCATGTACCGGCTGGCCTTCTTTGCCTAGCGTCTTTATATCCACCCCGCTATGAAAATGTCCCGGCCTGCACTCCCCGAAATTGCCCGCAAGAAATATGGGTATATCCAGCGGGTTCCGGAAATAGTCCTGCGGATAGTCCGGTTTTTGCTGTCCAAACGCGAAAAAAGGAAACAGTAAAAAGAGAAAATATGCTATCAGTTTCATTGTCATTGTAAGTCTTGCAAACAAAGATATAATTATCCTTTCGCCTCGGCCTCACTTTTGATTACTGCATTTCTTTGTTTCAGAAAGCGAGTCATATATCTTTTCAGAACAAGAACATTGAAGAGTCTGCCAAGCGAGCCAAATGGAGTTTCGTAACTGAAAACATCGGTCATCTCGGTTCTTCCGTTTTTGATTTCAAAATGATGTTCGTGATACAGACTTTTGAAGGCACCCGTCACCATTTCATCACTGAAAAAATGTGGTGGCTTCATTTCACCTATCGTGCTGGTAAGCCGCTGTCTGACACCAAAGTGAACTGCCTCCCAGGTTACTGTTTCTCCCTGTTCTATCAGCCCGCTGGTTCTCCCGGCTATAGCTTTTTCTTGCGTTTTTCCGGTAGAGCGCAGATGCAGGTCTATGCTTCTGGCAAGGTCAAAGCACCGTTCTATCGGCGCATCAATAATTGTCGTTAGTTTTATTGTTGTCATAATAGTGTGAGTGGGTATTTTATTCATTTCGTAGAGACGCAACGTATTGCGCCTACACCAGGCGTGTAACTATTCTACACCTTTTTCATATACTGTCGATACCACAAACCCTTTCACAAACGTTTCATGCTTCTTTACTTTGTATCCACATTCTGCAAAACATTCTTCCGTTTTCGGCAGTTCCTTTGCCTCGATCCCGCAGCTCATCCTGAAAAACAAGTACATAACCTTTAGCATGGCGCGTTGCCAAAACACATCTGTTTTTCTAAAATCGCAAAACAGCCAGATACCACGCGGTTCCAGGCTGTTGTTCAGGTATGCAAAAACCTTACGCATACCTGCGTCTGTAAAATTATCGAACAGAAAAGGAGTGAGTACCACATCATAAACATCAGGCGGTTCAATGGCTTCGATTGCAGCAGCAATGAACGTCACTTTATTACCACACGCATTTCGTTCGCGGGCAAGCGCTATCATTTTAGGAGAAGAATCAACATAAGTAATGGAAAGCCCGGCTGCATGGATCTTTGCTATTTCTTCCAGGACCCAGCCCGTGCCACCGCCAACAATCAATACGCGCGAATTTGCAGGGATCGCAGCCAGGAGATATTGCTGCGCTTTCACCAGTGCCTGCCCATATACCAGCCTTGACAGGCGGTCATAAAACCAGGCTATACTATCATAATTGCGCTTCACGGAAATAGTTCTAATCCAAAAGTAGATACTATCCGAAAGATAATCGAACGGTGTTACATAACTCATTCGACCTCACCCTCTCCTTCGGAGTTCACGCCAGTGAAGGAGCGCAGCTCGTGGGTGAGGCTACTTATTAAATATCGTACACTTCAACTGGAACTGCAGGTAATCACGGTCTATGTATTTATTCACCGGGTTTATAAAGTCATTCATCCCTTTACGGTACGATATGCCTGCTTTAATTTTCTTCGTCAGTGAATATTCTGTTTTACCTATAAATCCTATGTCAAAAACCGGAGCCACTTGTATATTCCCCCGGTCAACTGTTGACGTGGCGGGCCTGTTGTCCACCAGCATCTGCTGAAAATCAGGGCCCAACCCTACAGACATCCGGCTGATGATCTTATACCCTATACTGGGGCTCACCTGCGCATACGAGAGGTTGTAATTCTGCTGTTCCGTTTCAATGGTTCCCTGCGGCGCGGATATTGGTGCAGCCTTGCTGGCATCCTCAGCGGAATTCCTCGCTGCTGTATGCCTTGCTGCTGAACCCGCCCTGCCCGTACTCGGTATCCATATCTCCGTCGATTGCGAGTTGCTGCTGGTTGCAAAGTCAACATCGCTTTCTATATACACCTTGTCATTGAGCATTCTCCTGAATGTAGCGCCGGCCATATAGCCGCTGTTCTGGTTACCATGATTATACCCACCCGCCAAAATGATCGAAACCTTTGGCGCTTTCACAGGCGCTTCTTCTTCGGGCGCAAAGGTGTTATACCCTTCTCTTATTGCTACCGCTGCATCTTTTCTGACTTTAGCTACGGGTATATTATTTCCTGCGGCAAAATTGAACTCTTTATCTGCCTTAGCTGTTGTGTTTCCCGGCTTATCATTTAAAACTACATGAAACCAGTCACTCGTTTTTTCCTTTATGCTGACGGGGTGCTTTTGCGTGTTATTTGTTGCGCTTGCATATAACTCCTCTTTGTGCGAAGGAGTTGCTGCATTTGTCATTAGCTGGGTTTGCATAGGCTGCTCGGCAGGTTGTACCAGCTTCTTTGCTTGCACGGTCGCAGTAACAGTGCCCTTGTTTCCTGGTTCGTTTTGGCGGAACATCGGCGCAATGCCCACGGCCAGGGCTACGGAAGCGGCCATGCCGGCCAGCGGCACCCACCACCACATCATAATACTGCGTTTCTGCGCACGGCCGTCCAACTTCTCTGCGAGCTGGTCCCAGTTTTTGGGATTGTACGCAAAGTCGTTCTGGTCAAATTTTTGCCTGACCAGTTCGTCAAATTCTTTTGGCTTCATACGTCACTTTTTGTTGTTCAGTTTTCATTATTTTTTTCTGCAGCATATTCCTCGCCTGGTGCACATGCCAGTGAGAAGTGCCCTCGCTTATATCCAGTTGTTTCGAAATTTCCTTATGGTTGTACCCGTCAAACACAAACAGGTTGAATACCGTCCTCGTCATAACAGGTAAGAGCTGTATCACCTTCACCATCTCCCGGAAATCCATATTCTCTATCGCCTCATTGCTCACGGAGAGATTGCTCTCTTCCGCCGGTATCGAATTCACATGCATGATCATTTCTTCCTTCAGTGCGGTGTTCCTCAGGTAGTCCAGGCAGGTGTTTACCATTATCCGTTGCATCCACCCTGCAAAAGAGCCTGCATTCTTAAAATTTTCTACCTGGGTGAATACTTTGAGGAAACCGTCATTGAGCAATTGCTCTGCATCTTCCATGCTCCGGGCATACCTCGCACATACCTTCAGGAGCGGGCTATAGTATGCCCTGTACAGGTGCTCCTGTAATGCCCGGTCTTTTTTCCGGCACCCTGCTATTATTTCCTGTTCAGAATATGCGGGCATAAGATGAGGTACATCGCCGCTCACCACAATAGGTAAGCCGGGGTATTAACAATAGTAAGTTACTGATTTTTCTTCATTCTTTGTTTTTTATAAGTGCATCTTCACACCGGTTTGCCTAAATTGATTGATAGTGTTTCAGGGGCTGCCCGTATTGCCGGCCTGTATCTTTATTTTATCATAGATACCAGTTTAGCGGTTTTGAGGGGCTTTTTTTAAACTGGAAAGGCGCCTTTCGCAGCTCAATTAAAGAACCCTTACTATAATAGACGATAAACGGAGTAGGAATCTTGGGTTTTCCCGGAAAATATTTTTAGCTTTTAACAAATTATCTATTTTAATTATAGCAAAAATACCCATTTATACACAAATGAAAATTACTTCTTACATTTGTGCTTATGAGTGATATAAATATTTTAGCGGGTTGCGTTCAATGGGCAGATAATAAATGTGCAAGAATTTTTAAAGAGAGTGGATATAGTTCGTGTTACTGGGATGCCGTTAAGGTATGGAAGGGATTAAGGGATGAATATAGGATTGCTAGATTTAATATTCATTTCCAACTCTCATCCTTACTACTTATTCATTAGTGTCTAGCTTTTAATCTGTGAGCTTCGAGATTGACACAAAGTAATCTGGAGAATCTGTCTTTTCTCCCTCGCTGCCATTGTCCATACTAGGCATCAAGACGACAGATATTTTCCCTTTCTTATATGCTAGAGATAAGCCACCTGTAGAAGTAAACGACTCTATATATTTAAATCCCAATCTGTTAAGCTCGCCTTTCAACGCCAAATACTCTTTCGTGCGTTTTGTAGAATACTCTACTCTTTTAGAATGTACTGTCGTATTGTCGCTGTTATAAACATTGCATTTGCGAAAACGCCATTCATTTGAAAATTTTTTTCCTTCTCTATCGTACGACTTACATGCTTGGCGAAATTCATCTTCTGTACTTTTATTAAAAAAGAAACCCCTTGCGGTCAAATACGTGTCCAATCTATCATCGCTCATATCTAACAGCTTAATAAGTTCATTAATAGTAAGTACGTTTTGAGTATACCCTGCAGGGGATATTAATAAAAAGGTTATCAAAAAGAGAGCTTTCATCGACATGAGATAAAGTTACAATTAGTTTCACCACTCGCAAGAGTTTAGTATTATTACGTATAAGTGGGTATTATTACCAAAAAAATTGTGGTACCGAGATAATGCCATTTGGCCTGCGAAAATCGCCTTAATCAAGTATACGTGCGCTTTGCGGCCTTGAAAACAAAACACGGGAACTGCGCCTTTGCGCCTTGGCGAGACACCTTTTTTTGCGAGGCACACCTTCCGTTCCGGCAAAAACAAAACCGTCCCGGGATCTCCAGGACGGTTTCAATATCATTGAGTCTTCTGCTTATTTTACTTCAGCGCACAGCTTCTTGAAAGATTCCGGCTCATTCATAGCCAGGTCAGCCAGCACTTTGCGGTTCAGGTCTATGCCTTTAGCGGCAAGTTTGCCTATGAACTGCGAGTAGCTCATGCCTTCTTCGCGCACCGCGGCGTTGATACGCACGATCCACAAAGAACGGTAGTCGCGCTTTTTCAGCTTACGGCCTACGAATTTATAGCCCTGGCCTTTCTCCAGTACGTTTTTGGCAACGGTATATACGTTTTTACGCTTACCATAGAAGCCTTTCGCTTCTTTCAGTATTTTCTTTCTTCTCGCGCGTGATGCAACTGCATTTACGGAACGTGGCATAACTATTAAAATTTAAAGATCCAGAAACCAAATTCCAAAAGGAGTTCCGGTTATGGGCTATTTATAAAAAATTATTTCAAACAACTCTCTTCTTTCCAGATCCACCTTGGATTTTGGAATTTTATTTTTGGGATTTTATCCTATCACCAGCATCCTCTTCACAAGGCGTGCATTGGTTGGGTGCACCAAACCATGTATGCGCAAACCGCGCTTACGCGATTTTGATTTTTTGGTCAGCAGATGGCTCTTAAATGCCTTATACCTGCGGATCTTGCCCGTACCTGTAACCCTGAATGTTTTCTTTGCACGTGAGTGCGTCTTTATTTTTGGCATCGTATTCAAATTTGGGATGGCAAAGGTAATGAAAAAAAACTATTGAATACGGAAAAACCAATATTTTTATTTTTACTGCCATCAAATTTACAAAACATTAAATATAAAGCCACAATTTCGCACTATTCCTTCTTCATTGCATGATTATCTCCGTTTTGGCGTTATAATACTATAGCAAATCCGTAACAGGGATTGCTTTTTACTTATTACTTTTTACTTTTGACTTAATATTATGGCTGTACTACGATTCAGGGTTTCTTGGGAAGACGATGACCAGACCTACCGGGACATAGAAATTTTGGGCAATCAGACCTTTTTGGATTTTCATAAGGTCATCATTTCGGCTTATGAATTCGATGGCAAGCACCCGGCATCTTTTTATGAAAGCAATGACAAATGGACTTATGGCCGCGAGCTGAACTCGGAGGTATTGGTTAATAAAAAGGATGCCCCTGCATTGTCGATGCTCAAAACCCCGGTATCTGCCCTGGTCACCAATCCCGATCAGAAGTTCATATACGTTTATGACCCTGCAAAAAAATGGACCTTCATGGCTGAGCTGATAGGGGTGAGCAAGGATGAAACGCCCCGAAGGGTTTATCCGTTCCTGCTCCGCAAGGAGGGCATTGCGCCTGCTCAGTACGGTATCAAGGGTGTGAACCCTGATAAAATAATGGAGATAGAAGAAAAATATGACCTTGGCGCCGATGAAATGGCCGAAGGCTTCGGCAACGAAGGCGAAGGCGCAGAAGAAAGCTCCGAAAGTTCAGAAAATGTAGCCGAAGATCTCGGCGGCTTTGACGAGTAGTTCGATGTGCGACATCTCAAAAATTTGACACATCGGGGGGCTTACTTCAACCAACCAAACATGGATCACGTAACTCATTCCACCTCACCCTCCCCTTGGGGGTTCACGCCAGGGAAGGAGCGGAACTCGGGGGAGAGGTACCTCTACATCATCGCCGGCCCCACAGCCGTGGGTAAAACAGCAATAGCCATGCAGGTGGCGCAGCAGTTAGGTACTGCCATCATATCCGCCGACAGCAGGCAATGCTATAAAGAAATGACCATCGGCACCGCAAAGCCATCGCCGGCGGAATTACAGGCTGTAAAACATTTCTTCGTTGATGAGTACCCAGTAACCACTCAGCTTAGTGCCGCCGACTATGAATCTTTAGCGCTCGGATACCTTAATGAGATATTCACCACCCACAACACTGCAGTAGTCTGCGGTGGCACTGGCCTGTACATAAAAGCCCTTTGCGACGGGCTTGATGAAATGCCACAGACCGACCCGGTAATTGTAAAGCACATAACCGATGAATATATGCTGCGCGGCTTTGAATGGCTGCAGCAGGCGGTACAAAAAGAAGATTCTGAGTTTTATGGCCAGGGCGAGATCGGTAACCCAGCCCGGATGTTGCGCGCTCTTTCCTTTATCCGCAGCACCGGCAGCAGCATCACCCAATACCGTACACAGGCAAAAAAACAAAGGCCATTCAAAATTATTAAAGCCGGCCTTGAGCTGCAACGCGAACAATTGTATTCCCGTATCAATGCCCGCGTAGATCAGATGATGGAACAGGGACTGCTTGCAGAAGTTGAGAAACTATACCCTTACCGGAGTCTTAAAAACCTGCAATCCGTAGGCTACACCGAGCTCTTCGACTACATGGACGGAAAATGCTCGCTACAGGCAGCAGTTGACAAAATAAAACAACACACCCGCAACTACGCCAAGCGCCAGGTAACCTGGTTCAAAAAAGATACCGGGATAAACTGGTTCAGCGCAGATGATAAAGACATTGCAGAAAAGATATTGACGCTGAAATAATGGAGTTAAAGAATATGGGCAGTCGTGGAGAAAATTCCCCCTTGCCGCGTAGGTGGTGTGCAGCCAGCGAAGGGGGTTAAGGGGATGCAGCTCTAGCGAGGAAAATTTTCCATGCCATTTTTTTAACGTAAATTGCTTTTTTTAATACGCTTGAAATGCGATACCGATGAAAATCAAAATCATACTTATATGCAGCGCCCTGCTGATGCTCACTTTAAACAGTTATGCGCAGCAGCACAGAAAACATTCAGGCAATAAAACCACGCTCGCCGACCCAGGTGAAGATGATTATGATGTAAAATATCTCCGGTTCAACCTCAACGTTACCGATACTTCTGTCCATATCAGCGGTGATGTATCCACCACGGCCCAGGTAGTTGCGGACTCCATGACTGCATACGTTTTCGAGCTGGATACACTCATGACGATTGATGCTGCAACAGTCGATGGCGTGTCGTGTACACTTACTACCAGTGGTTCTGTCAGGACATTAACCCTGCCCTGGACGCTTGCAGCGGGCTCCATGTTCACAGCGCAGATATTTTATCATGGCGTACCGCCGCCTGGCGGTGGTTTTTTTAACGGTCTTACTCATGCCGTTTCTTCAGGGGGAACCAACATGGTTTACACCATCAGCGATCCATGGGTAGCCCTGGACTGGTGGCCGGCAAAACAATCGGTTGACGACAAAATAGACTCGGTGGATATGTTTGTTACCGTTCCATCGGGTGTTGCAGATGGCAGCAATGGGGTACTGGTGAACGTTGACACCAGTTCAACTCCGGGCTTCGCTACTTATCATTGGCAGACGCACTACCCTATTACGTACTACCTCATATCCATTGCAGTAGCCCGCTATGCCCAGGAAAAATACTATCACCATTTCCCTGGCAGCACAGATTCCATGCTCATCCAGAATTTCTTCCTGGATACAGCTACATTTTATCCTTCCTACAAAGCCAACTTTGATAGCCTTGGGCTGATACTTGATTATTATGATTCACTCTATGGCAGGTATCCCTTCTGGCAGGAGAAATATGGCGTTTGCTATACTACCTTGCCCGGCGGCATGGAACACCAGACTATGACCACCATAGGTGTGCCTTACACCTGGACGATAGCGCATGAGCTCACCCACCAGTGGTTCGGGGATCATGTCAGCTATCTCACCTGGGGAGATGTATGGCTGAGCGAGGGCTTTGCAACTTTCGACGAGCAATTGTTCTATGAGCATTTCTGGGGGCCCGCAGCCGGTTTTGGCCGCCGGAATTATTACCTCAATATGGCCTTTGGGGATGCCTGCGGAGAGCTTTATGTAACGGATACCACAACAGCCAACACATTGTTCTATCAGCCCACTGTCTATGCCAAAGGGCAAGGTGTGGTGACCATGCTGCGGTACCTTGCGCCGCAGGATAGCCTGTTCTTCAAAGGGCTGCGTACCTATCAGCAAACCTACGGCTTCAGCAATGCAAGTACAGCAGACCTGAAGGCGATCATGGAAACAGCTTATGGCGGCATGAACCTGGATACATTTTTCCATCAGTGGGTCTATGGAAAGGGCTTCCCTGTCTATGCCGTAAGATGGAACCAAACCGGCTCAAGCGTAGCTGTCCGGCTGGTGCAAACCCGCTCCTGCCCCTCCTCATACGATACTACTTTCAGCACTCCGCTGGAACTGGAACTTCATTCCGGCTCACTGGATACGATCATAAAGGTGTACAACAATGTGGATACACAATGGTACACGTTCAACTGGGCGCCAACCATAGATACAGTTATGCTCAACCCTGATATCTGGACGATCTGTAAGCAAATTGGGCACGCTATACATGATCCGGGACTGGGCGTAACTACGATTGTACAGGGAGCGTTAAAAGTCTCTCCTAACCCATCCTCAAATAACTGGCAAATTGACGGCCTTACAGAAAATACAGCGCTGACACTTACCGATATAAATGGCCGTATAATATGGAAAGGAAAAAGTAGCAAGGGCACTACAGTAATACCCGGCGATAAACTACCTCCCGGCGATTACTTCCTAAAGCCGGGAGACGGGAACACGGATAGTATTAAGCTGGTGCATTGGTAGTTTTTATGAAGCGGCTGCATACGAGTCGCCCCTTCGAGTAAACAATATGCTGCATACTAGTCCTTGAAAAGTTAGTATGAGGACTGCGTTACACCTCCCCTCCTGTTTTTAGGAGGGTATGACCGGCGCTAGCGCCGGTCTGGGGTGGTTGACTCGCGCCCGGCAGTGTGCTCATTTGTCTTCTTGAAACAAACTTAACGATGAGGTCCAACCGCATCCATCATCACTTTAGTAAAAGTCTCCCAGGTATATTTTTTCTTTTCTTCCAGTATATTTTCGTGCAAGCCAGGTATTGAATCTGGCTCAAAAAACTTCAGTATAGCCGTTGCAATTGATGTAGGGTCTGGCTCCGCCACGAAGCCAACCTGGCCATCAGGTACCACCTCTGCAAGGCCACCCACATTGGTCACCACCATTGGCTTTTCAAAATGAAAGGCGATCTGGGTAATACCGCTCTGTGTAGCATGTTTGTAAGGCTGCACCACCAGGTCTGCCGCGCTGAAGTAGTAGCGCACCTCACTGTTTGGGATGAAGTCCGTTTTTAAATGAACCTTGTTTTGCAGTTGGCGGTGTTCTATGATGCTGTTATTCTTGGCTTCCACATCCTTATTATAGTATTCACCTGCGGCTATCAGTTCTATGCCTGCCGCCCGTATCCGTTCGTCTGCCATTGCTTCCAGCAACCAGTCCAAGCCTTTATATTCCCTTATAAACCCGAAGAAAAGTATATATTTTTTACTCGGATTAATTTTCAGTTTTTCGCAGGCAGCTTGCTTGCTCACCGCCTCATGGTAACTGTCATAAACCGGATGCGGGGTAAAAAACGATGGCTTATCCGTAAAGGTTTTTACATCCTTCAGCACATCCTTGCTCATCGTCACAAACGCATCCACGGCCTTAATAAAATACCTTGTGAATTGCGGATCTCCCGGCCTTTTTTCATGCGGTATGATATTGTCAACAATACATACTACGCGGGTATGTTTATTCTTCTTAGCCTTCCTCAATATAGTGCCGAAGCATGGCCCCATAAAAGGCAGCCAGTATTTCACGATCACAAGGTCATACTTCTCCCGGTTCATCGCCGCGCCCACACTTAGCCAGTTCATTGGGTTCACAGAATTAACCACCCTAAGTATCTTCAGCCCTGCCGGCGCAGGTTCGTCGGTAAACTGCGTCTTCCCGGGAAACAGGAACGAAGGGTATTGCAGCGAAAAAGAATAGATCGTAACATCATGCCCCTGCTGCTGTAGCTGGTAGGCCAGCCGCTCATTGAACGCCGCCAGTCCGCCGCGCAAGGGATGCGCCGTACCCAGTATGGCTATTTTCATTTGAAAAGGGTTTTAAAATCCACCTGTGCCGCATCATAATCCACGGGGATGCCAATGTCTATAAAATAATCCTCGCTTACATAACCATAAAAGCCCTTTTCCTTCACAAACCGTTCCAGGTAATCTTTTTCAAAAGAAAATTTCTCCGGCAACTTCCGTCCCAGGAAGGCCTCCCTATTTAGAAAATATGCCCCACCATTTATCAACCCTTCTTCTTTAAAATGCTTTTCTTCAAACGAAGTGATAACACCCGCTGCGTTGGCATTCACCACCCCATAACGGTCAAATTTGTGCATCTTCTTTAAGGCAAGCGTTACCTCGGCATTCTTGCTTTTATGAAATCTGTATTGCTCTTTCAAACCCACCTTAAACATCGTATCTCCATTCAGCACCGCCACATCATCAGTCTCCGCTTCCTCCATAGCCGCAAGTATGCCGCCGCCCGTTCCCAACGGTTCAGTTTCTATTACACAGTCCACCTCAAATGGCAGGTCCTGGTCTTCCAGCCAGTCGGTCACTACCTTATGCTTATACCCCAGCGACAAGATCACTCGCGTAGCCCCCTGCTGGTTCACATATTCAAACAGATAAGAAAGGAACGGCTTGCCATTCACCGGCGCCATACACTTAGGATAAGCCCCTATCACTTCCTTCAGCCTCGTTCCCAGCCCTCCGGCTAATATGATTACTTCCATTTTGATAAGTTATATTGACCAGGAAACTAATCCTCTTTCTGTAAAATTATAAGGGCGCAACTCACCTCCAAACATACCCAGGGCATTCTTCACAGCGTACCTCGTATTCCCCGGACAGTAGAACATCATAAAGCCGCCACCACCCGCGCCGGATATCTTCCCACCTGTAGCGCCGGCTTTTAGGGCGGCTTCATATATCTCATCCATGCTGGTATTGGAGATGCCTTTCGCCATTTGTTTCTTATACCGGAAACCATAGTCCAGTATGCCACCTATTTCGTGTATGTTGCCCTTCAGCACCGCGTCCTTCATCATCTGCGCCTGCTCCTTCAGGTGGTGCATCGCATCTATAGATTCCTTGTTCTTGTCCTTCACATTCTGGCTCTGCGCTTCTATGATGGTTGATGACAGCCTGCTCGTGGCCGTAAAGTACAGCAGCAGGTTATTTTCCAATTCATACAGATATTCAGGCTTTATCCGCAGCGGATTTACAACCACCTTATTATTGTCATAAAACTCCATGAAGTTCACCCCGCCAAATGTTGCAGCATACTGGTCTTGCTTGCCGCCGGCCATAGCCAGCTCTACGCGCTCCACATCATAGGCCATCTGTGCTATATCATATTCCCCCAGCGGCAGGTTCAGCCACTCAGCAAATACCCCTATTATCGCCACCATCAGTGTGGAAGAGCTACCAAGGCCAGAACCGGCAGGGGCATCCACAACAGTAGTCAGTTTAAACCCAGTTGGCACCGGGCCATACTTAGCTACAATGTGGTTGTACGCGCCTGTTGCCAGGTCCAGCACACCATCTATGGGCAGTTTATCGCTCTTATCATACGATACGCTTTCATTCCGGTCCAGTGCTTCGATGATAATTTCCGGCACATTCAGTGGTTCTATGGTAGCATAGGCATACAGCGAAATGGTAGCGTTCAGTATTGCACCGCCATACAGGTCACAATAAGGGCTTACATCCGTGCCGCCCCCGGCAAGGCCAATACGCAATGGCGCTTTACTTCTGTAGATCATAATATGGTGGCTAAATTAACGAAATACCGAACAAATACGCTACCCGATTTCGGCAGGAATCGCTAACCTTCATATGGACTGCTTACTTTTAACTCAAAATTAGGCAGCCCCTTCAGGGGTTTGGGGGTTTTCACAATATTAATCAGTAAACTTGTATAAAGAAATAAGATAACTATGATCGATCCCGTTACAGAGCCGGTGAGCATTGATTCCGTGCAGGCAATACAGCACCTGGTAGGGCAAATGGAAAAAGTGATCCGTGGCAAACGCAGGCAGATTGAGTTTGTGATCACATGCCTGCTTGCAGGCGGCCATATTCTCATGGAAGATAATCCCGGAACGGGCAAAACGGTGCTTGCCCGTACGCTGGCACAGTGCATCAGCGGTGAGCGCGAAGGAGAGCATGTGGTGTTCAAGCGCATACAATTTACCCCCGACCTGCTGCCCATGGACCTTATTGGCACGCACATATTCGACGATATCCATAAAGAATTCATCTTTAAAAAAGGCCCCCTCTTTTGCAATGTACTATTGGCCGATGAAATAAACAGGGCTTCGCCAAAAGTGCAGAGCGCCCTGCTGGAAGCCATGGCAGAGCAGCAAATAACTGTGGGCGATACAACCTTGAAACTGGAGCGCCTCTTCTTTTCTATAGCCACTCAAAACCCTATAGAAATGGAGGGTACCTATCCCCTGCCCGCCGCCCAGCTAGACCGCTTCTATATGAAGATACAGTTTGGCTATGTGGACGAGCAAACCGAACTGAATATCTACCGCGAATACCTCAACATTGCCCAAAACCTCATAGACCTGGAACAAGTACTGAGTATGAAGGACATACTGGAACTGCAGGCTATGGCGGGACAAGTACATGTACATGAAGAGATACTAAGATCGGTAAGCAACATAGTACGCCAAACCCGCGAGCACCAGGATATATCGCTTGGTGCATCTACCCGCAGCGGTATAGCATTCCTCAAGTGCCTGCGTGCGTACGCGCTCGTAGCCGGCCGCACTTATGTGATAGAAGACGATGTAAAAGACATAGCCCGCGCCGTACTGGAGCATCGCCTTGTTTATCGGAACAAAGAAGGCAAGCTCAAAGCCCTCGACAGTATAATCGCCCGTGAAACCGAACGCCTCGCCAAGCTGAAACTGCATGGGTAACTACCAGGAGCGGGAAGATCAATCAAATAAAGTGGATCTCAAAATCAAAAATAGAATAGGATACGCTTGCACACTGGCATTAACGCTGTGTGCTTTTATTTCCTTTGCCCAATCCTCCGCGCAAAAAAGCAAGCCGGCCGCACCGCGGGAAGTACCCAAAATGCCTACGCTGCCACCGCAGTTCATGCCGCCCCACCCACCGGATAAGATGGAGCAGCGATACTACAACATTGATGCCAAACGCATGATAGAAGACCCGGAAAGCGAAGACGCCCTGCCCCGTTCCCGCGAATTCATTCGTATCGACAGCACCTACTATGTGGGATGGATGTTTGAGGGCGTTTATAAAGCTACCCACGCTGCCGATTATATCGGTTATAAGAATGCGATCATACCGCTTGAACGTGCGCTTCACCTGATGGAACGCGATTATTCCAAAGCCCTCGCCACCCGAACATCGGATGCTAAAGTGTTTTACCCAATAAGGCGGCTCCCGGTTGACTATACTTTCATTGCCTACTTCCTGGAGCAATGCTACAGCAATACTGATCAGCCGGACAAAGTCTTTGCGCTGCTGCGCCACTGCCTCAAGTGGAAGTTCCAGATGCAGTATTATATGGATGCATACAACTACATGGCCTGGACCGTTCACCGCAACCGCTTCTATACCAGCGCCAAATATCCTTTCCTGCGCAACTCCATTGATGCCAATGAGCGCCTTGCCCAGCGCTACCTGGATACCAGCATGTCCCTCATCATCCAAAATGAGTCCATCAACACGGAGATAGGAAAATACTTCTTCCCCGGCTATGAGGAACGGGAGAAGATGAGTGTTTATCATTACAAAAACATCCTTGCCAGCTACTCGTTCGCCATAGACTCTGCCAACTATTACTTCAACCTGATGCGCCAGGCGCGCAGGCTGCCGCACAACAACTACGCCAACTTCCGCGTCATCTGCGGCGACTTCCGCACCGCGGAAAAGGAGTACAAACTGGCCGCTATGCAAGACAACGGCGACAAGCGCCTAATGGAATGGGCCTACTATAGCTCAACGTTGGATATCTACAAATCGCTGCCGAAGCAAGGTGCAGCGCTCATGCGCGACATGATACGCGCCGCCGGCACCACGCCCGGCTATGGCTGGTACAACATAGCCCTCGCCCGATGCCTCCTCTATGATGGCCAGATTAGTGAGGCCCAGCGCTATGCCGACAAGGCTGCGGAATTCAAGGAGCTCCACATAGGCACCACGCTTGGCCAGAGCCAGTACGACTTCAGCATACAGCTCCTGAAACTCATCAGTAAGGAGCAATCCTGGGAGATGGACAAGTTTGAGCACCGCAACTGGTGGTACAACCCCAAAGTGTTGCTGGACATGAGCAGCAAGCTAAGCGAGAAGTACCTGCAGCAGTTCCTCATCATCAACCAGTTTGCCCAAAACCCGGAGCGCGACCGCGTGATCTACAAACTCTTCTCTACCGAGAGTACCGTATCATGGGATGAGATATGGTTCCTCATTCACGACTTCAGCACCAAATACTTTATAGACCGGTTTCAAAAAGAAGCGGAGACCGACAACCGGCCATATATCCGCAAGTATTTCCAGCTATTCACTACCCGCCTGAAGATGCAGGATGGAAAGTACCAGGATGCCAAACCAATGCTGGACAAGTTGCTGCAGGACCCAAATACAGACGCAGAATATGAAAAGCTCTTCACCGCCCGCATATACGAAGCAGAGGCTACTTGTGCCAAAGAGCTGAAGAACGAAGCCGCGCAAAACGACTGGCTCTATCGCCTCTATGTGCTCTACCCGCAACTGGCGCCCTACTGCGGTATGCCCATCAACATGCACCTGCACCTGAGCGGAGAGATAGACAAGGACGTAGAAAGCCGCCTCCGCGCCTGCAACATCAACTGGGTAACTAACAGCAGCATACCCGGCCCGGATGTGTATGTGATCTTCACACATGCCGGCAAGAATAAAGACATTACTTATTATGTGCTCGATAAAGCCGGCAATTACATTGTCCCCAAGCAATCCTTCGCCTGGCAGAAGGCCGATGAGACCGGCACCGCAATCGCCTACCGCATCTTCAACATTGGTGGTAAAGATGCTGAGGAGATAGAAAAGGGAAAAGAAGCCGCTGAATAAACAATGATCATATTTTCCTCCACGCCTTTTCCCTTAAACTCTTAACAGTAATATGCTGTCCTTCAAAGAGGCCTGCGCTTTTCTCAAAGTCTTCGTTGCTTTTGAACCCCGACTCGCCTAGCTTTTTCCGCAACGTCTTGTGTAGCCTGGAAGTAGCCGTTTTGGTTCCTGTTTTCACAACTCAAAGATACATAATTTTAAAAACTTGCCGTTTGGCGGTGAACAAATAAACCTGCTTTTTTCATTAGCTTGCACCCTTCTAATTCCGGTATCATGAGCAAGCTAAAACTACTGAGTACTTTCCTCGCTAATCCTAAACAGATCATCGCGCTGGGCATACAGGCGCTGAACAGGAAACAAAGCGAGATAGACTACGAAAAGAAGAACCTCGAAAAATACGGCCGCGCGCAACTGCCCACACTTGACATACTCGACCTTGTTCCCGGATTCAGCGGCACTATCCACTCCTTTGCCTACCTGAATGGCGCGTCCATGCCCACCATCATAATTATGCTGAAGTCGCTGGCAAAGCGTATCCCCGACTGCTCTTACCTGGAGTTCGGCAGCTTTCGCGGGGAGAACATTGTGAACGTGGCCGATGCCGCTAAAGACTGCACATCGATAACATTATCTCCCGAGGAAATGACCGCCCGTGGCTTTAAGCCGGGCTTTTTGAAGGTGGACCGTTTCTTCTCAAAAAACAAGCCCAACATTAACTACATCCTGCACGACTCCATGACTTTCGACTTCGCCTCGCTCAACAAGAAGTTCGACCTGATATCTATAGATGCCGACAACCGCTACAGCTTTATACTCCAGGATACCAAAACAGCTTTCAGCCTGCTGAAGAACGAGAACTCCATAATAGTGTGGCACAACTATTCCATTGAGCTGGAGAACGATGGCATCCGGCAGGATGTACTGGCTGGGATACTTGACGGCACTCCAGCAGAGTACCACAACAACCTGTACCATGTGTCCAACACCATCACCGCTATTTTCATCCGTGGCAACTTCCCTACCAGCATGATCAACTTTCCCTCTGTGCCTACGAAGTCTTTTAATCTGAGTATTGAGGCAAAGAAGATCGTCTGAACCTTGATTCTCTTGATTAAATGATTAACTTGATGCAGGGTCGCGGAAAGCTGATGAAGCTGTCATGGTGAGCCTCGCCGAGCCATGACATTGCCGAATTAAGCTCTTAGCTGAACAGCATTCTTAATAGCTCCATAATAACGTTTTATGTATATTGGGTTGTTTATTAACCACTAAAACGATCCACATGCCACTTATCCGTTCCTCCCTTCAAAAGGTTTCCTGTGTTTTGCTGGCTGCATGCCTGCTGCTCAGTTGCCATATCAACAACTCTGTTACCGAAAGAATGGACGTTACCTTCTCTAAGGACCAGCCGGCTATGTCTGCCGAGCTGCGCGGCCTTGTAAACTGCGAACGCATAAACGTATCCGGGACAAAAACGACCACCAACCAAACAAAGGTTACAAAAAGGCCCATAATAGAGTTTGTGAACTACACCAACCAGGACGACCTCAACGACCTCTCAAAAAAAGTAGCCGCACAACTAAAGCAAGACCTGGTGAACCCCAATGATTTTGACGAATACAAAGTCGGTTTTGTCAAGAAGTCGGAGCATATGAGCACGAGTAAATATTTCGTGATCACTAAGGATAAACTGTAGTGAGTTTCTTACCATGTTAGCAGGGCCGCCCTGTGTTGATTCCTTTGTTCTGGCGGAATATCACATTTTTCATAGAAAAAAAAGTTTTGTGGATAGCGGCGGTTAGTTGGCTGGTTTTCAAGGGTTTGGTTTTTGAAAAATGTCACAAACGTATCGCAAACGTATCACAGATCAGGATTTCAGGATTTTAGGATTTTCAGGATGCGCAAGTTTATGGGCCTGGTAAAAAACCTGAGATAGGCCGCTGAGATAAATCCCGATAGGGATGATATTATTATAGCTGTTTTAATAGTTATGGGGTGAACCCTGAAGGGGTGGTATAAAAATATGGAGTGTGGTTTTTACATCCCCCTAGCCCCCTTCGCTCATGCACATATCTACGCTAAAGGGGGAATGTTCCACTACGAGTACAGATGCTTCCTGTCGTCAGCATGAGCAATATGAAGTCATATTAGTTCAAATTGATGGGTGGGGTGTTTTGGTCGGGGGTGGGGATGATGGGGTGCGACATTGTGTTGCTGGTTGGAGTGCTGGCTGGTTCTTCGGGTTTGGGGTTTTGCCAGTTTTCGAGGGCTTCTTCTTCGGTGGCGGCTTTCTTGCGTTCTTCGTTCAAGGCCTGTTCGTCTTTCTCGTCCTGGTAGCCTTCTATTTTTTCCTGGTTAGAGAATGGGATGTGGCCATTCTCGTCAAATTCATCGAGGAGGAAATCGTTGGTGTCGATGCCTTTGCGGTACTGCATGTAGTACTCGATGTGGGGCAATAGTTTGTCGGCGAGGTCTGCGTCGCGTTTGCGAAGGCCGGTGAGGAAGAAGTTGAACAGTTCCATGCTCTCATTTACTGCCATGCGGTTCTTTAGTTTTTTTACGGCGCTGGCGAGCTTGTTGATAGCATCGGCCTGGCGGGGAGTGAACGAGGCAGCGCCGTTGTGCGGGCCCAGCATTTGTGTGGCGTACTGGTCTATGAGGTGGTAGCATTTTTCTGCAACGAGGGATGGCATGTGGCGGGCTGACTTGCGGAGTTGCTCCCAGTTGCCCTCCTGGCACCAGAGCATGATGCTGCGGCGGTTGACGCCGACCTGGTCTGCGATCTCTGATTTGGTCATATTGGTCTGGAAATAGAGGTGCTGTGCCTCTTCGCGCTGTTCGTGTTTCATAGGGCTTTTTTGCTTTTTGGGGCATAAAGGTAAATTGGCCTTTGTTCACCGAACGAATTTTGGGGATATCTTGTTTGGGAATCTGGTGGGATGCAGGCGGGGTAAGGGAAGTGTTTTTCGGGGTTGCCCACAAAGATCAGGATTTGTGGATAATGTCTGAACCTCCGATTAGCCAAGATTAACTGATTTACTGTTTAAAATTGTCTGAATCAGAATGGCCAGAACCTGCCTACCGGCAGGCAGGTTAGCGGATTTTCAGGATTGTGTTTTTGCAATAAATTTGTTGCTAAAATATTTTGGCAATGGTTTTGTTGCTAAGGTGACTGCGATGCGGAGCCAGTTTGTCATCGACAGTGAATTCGCCAGTCGGGAGACTGGCATCCTCTCCGACGTAGTCAATAGACTACGCCGAACTATTTCCGAACTATTACTTTTTTATATCGTGAACACTACTGGCAACGGGGGCAATAGCCTACGCCGAACTGTTGCTTTTTTATTTCGTGAACACTACGAGCAACGGGGGGGGGGTTCTTTTCTTGCCAGAAATTAATAAAATAGTACCGGCACGTCTTGGAATTGATAGAATCTGTAGTCGATCATTACAACGGTAATGCTATAATTTTTTAAGCCATTTATTTGTATAGAATAGGGCCCGGGAGGTATGCCGTAGAAAAAATAAAATCCAAACTCATTTGTTATAGCTTGACTTACTAATACCCAATTATTATATGCATTAAGCGCATACAAACCAATGCTTGCATTCGGGTATGGAACGTATGTATTATTATATGCAACTTGCACCTGTCCTCTTAAATTGGTACCAGGATATTGAGCCTTTGCCGATAAGACGATGAGTGAGAAAATAATAAACAGTATTTTTTTCATAAAATATATATATTATTCTACAGTAGTAGGTGGTCCAAAATTTTTAGTTTCTTTAATTCCTCCTTCTTGAGACTTTAAAGAATTTCCTTCTTCCAGTATTATCTTCCCCAATTTAATTATCCTTTTTTCGTTATCTACTTGTATTTTCATGTTGTCATTATCTTCCGTCGAGGACAAACAAATTTGTCGTGATAAATATGCTGTAGAATCCTCACACTTAAATTGGAGGTAGTTTAAATTCTTGTGTATGCTAAAAATAATATGGTTTGGGTCGCCCGTTATTTTAGAATCTATTGTTTCCGGCGTTAAAATAAATTGAATTTTTTTAATTTTGTCTTTGTCTTGCCATATATTCCCGTTTCTATCTTTTAAAAAAATTGAAGATTGAACAACCCATTCTTTATTCTTTTCGTCGTTTATATTTTCAACAATATACGGAATAGTATATTTGTAGTCTGCAATAAGGATGGCAATATAGAACCCAACCGCTCCCACTGCGTTTATTTTAAATAATCCAATAGTCCCAGTAATATTGAACTTTTGATCTGGAAAAATCTTATATAATATTATCGCTGGAACTAATGGCAATAATATTGAAATAAAAAAAAGTAAAAAAGAATAAAAAACACCTGAAGCCATTGTCAAAGATATTTTATCTGCATTATTATACTAACTTAAGCTATAAAGCATTATTTTATTTGTATGTGTTTACATTAACCGGACAAATATTCATATACAGAAGCAAGGGCAGCACTTTTCATTCGTCGTGCTCGTTTTTCTCCAATATAGTACGCCTCACGCAATTTATTTTCAGTTGCTGTGAGAATTTCTCCAATTGAATTTATCCCAATTTTCTTCAATTCTATTTTTTGCCATTGTGCTAAATCTAATACATCTATGTTTTTCTTCATTTCCCTAGCAAGAACGGTACTTGTATCAACCTCGGAAAAATTCGATAAAATTGATATCTCAGCATACATTGAATGATTCATCCCATATTCGGACATGCGTCGAAGATCAAAATTACGGGCAATATTTAGCGCCGTATTTGTCGGCACTGTTTCCAATGCAAACAACGTTCCAAGGTTTACTTGATAACGTGTGCCTATTTCAGATCTTGTACCCTTTATGCCCGGAGCATTTTCTGTAACAATGCCAGTATATGTCAATAATCTCAATGCTTCTTTTACTGCTTGTGGGCTATCTCGGTGAACCCAAAAAAAGCAAGTAGTTTTCTTACCTTCCTCTAAATACCGTGTATTCTTTTTTTGTATTACCGGTAATGCTTCAATTTCCATAAATTTTCGTCCCCAATCAATAATTTCTTTATGCCCTGAATATTTATCACTAAGTAAGGAATGTTCAGACCAAATTTCAATTTTGTAATATTCGCGAAAAATTTCGTTTACTTGGGTTGAATTCATTTTGCCCGCACGCGCAAGTGTCTTCAATAGGATTCTCGGATTCCCAGATGCCGCATACGACAATATTTTGAAGTTGTTTATATTTTTTGAAATGGCTTTAAGTAGATCACTACTTGCGTCCATTTGTTTTTCCACTATTTCTCGCATATTTTCAATATAGTTTTCATGAAAAATATCACGATCTAAATAGTAAAATGTTGCGTCATGGATTGGTTGAAATGAATCGCCATAGAAAGTAACGCCAGGATAAACTGCCGCGTTGCAACTTATATATGGCATTCTCAAATCTCTAAAGAGAGTAAAAAATTGTCTTTGTTGTTCAGGTCTAAAAATATGAGCGGCTTCATCAATTAGAAAATTAAATCTCTTTATTTTGAACTGCTGGCAAATTTCTTCGATTGCGTCTTTAAAATCTTCTATAGTTGGCAAACCTTTTATATCAACTTCAACTTCCGCAGTCTGCCAAGATTCCTCGAAAGATGAAATGATTTTTTCTATTCGAGTTTCACCATTATTTGAAATTGATCCGCCTGCGATAATTGAGATAGGGACACTATTTGATGTTAAATATCCTTGCTTTTTTAGACACCGTATTATTTTCCCACAAAGTATTGAAAGCATCCAATTAGCAAATTGCCTTGTATTTTTCGTGTGAATTAACGAACTTCTATTGAAGGAAACATAAATTGGCATTACTTTATCATGCGAAAAACTTATGTATTGCTCGTGTTCTGCTATCCGAAATAAAAACGACTTTCCAACGCCTCTACTACCTACTAATACTACTGGTGATGGGGCTTTCAACGCATCAATGATTGTCCGATCTAAAGTTGTTTCCACGAAAAGATCCTCAAGCTCATCATTTGAAATGTCTTCTGTACGATATATTAATTCTTGCATAATTAGCTAACAATTGAAAAATATGAACGAATAGGTTCCACATGAGAAAGTTGATCAAGTACACAACTTTCGACAACCTTTTTTTCTTTTTCAGATAAATAGGGTAAATATCGTAAACAAAAAGCAAATGTGAGGATACTCTTCATTGTGTCTGCCTTTTCATTCCATTCTTTTATGAGTTCATCGCTATAGTTTAACGTATCTGGAACTTTACTTTGAGTGGAAATATTCCCATGAACATATTCGGAGCATTCTCGATAAACTTTTGTAGCTAACACTTTAAAATGTTTTATTTCGTCTTTAAGTTCAGGGAAAAATGCAACACAAAAATTATGGGAAAAAATACCTTTATCGTCATCACAAATCTCCGCCCAATAAGTATCTCTACCTCCTTTCATCCACAACCTCAGCTCCATCTCTTTTGTTGAAAATAAAACGCCAGTTAGTGTCCTTTCAAAGAAAAAACGTAAACCCGTAAATGCCAAATTATATAGTCCAAGTACGCCGGCGAGTAAACTCATTTGATACTCTCTTAACGCACTTTTGAACATGATATTTTCAGGTCTGCTTTCAATGATAGTGTACCATGCGTTGTAATCATCAATTGATGAATGATTTAACCCTATCCGAGGAATATTTTCGTCAGTTAAACTTTGCGTTGTAATATTTTGACACTTTGCTACGAATGACAAATATGTTTCTTTGATATCACCCATGATTTGTATTTATGTATATCCTGAATTAAATATTATAATCGTGAATGTAATTTAGACGCTAATAATTTTCCGTCCCCCTAAGTGTCCTTTTTCAAAAAAATGACAATATAAGCGAACTGAATAGTATGTTAAACAAATCTGGATTAAAGGTAAACCTGTATTTCTCTGAAAAAACCGTACTTCTCCCGTTTTTTTTACGAATATTTTGTGTAAATGCAGTGCATCCATATATCATACATTTCTCCTTCGACAGTAATAGTAAATAATGGATCATTCCTGGCAGTTCATCACGCGAGAAGGCCAACGCGCACGACCTTCGGCGGGCTCAGGGAGAATGCTTCTATCAACTAAGTGCTAATTCTCGGGAGATTTCTCCACTGCGTTCCGCTGCTCTGCACTTCGTTGCGAAGAGGTCCCCCTCCTTTTTACCTTTTACCTTTTTTTATTTTCAATATCTTTGTTAACATAATTTACACACTACACTTGCCGCCGGTTAAATACTATCTACTAAATACTATCTACCTTTAGCAGGTTAAAACAAAGTGAATGAAGCGTATAGCGATATTGGGGTCAACGGGTTCTGTGGGTACACAGGCATTGGACGTGATAGGGGCGCACCCGGAGCTGTTTGAAGTGGAGGTGCTGAGTGCGCATCATAATGCCACGCTGCTGATAGAGCAGGCAAGAAAGTTCAAACCGAATGCGGTAGTTATTACCGACGACAGCAAGTATAAAGAGGTAAAGGACGCATTGATGATGCTCCCTATAAAGGTGTTTGCGGGGCAGAAGAGCCTTAAAGAGGTGGTGCAGTGGGACACGATAGATACCGTGCTGGGCGCCATAGTGGGCTTTGCGGGCCTGCACAGCATACTGGCAGCCATAGAGGGCGGCAAGCGCATAGCGCTGGCCAATAAAGAAACCCTGGTGGTAGCAGGCGAGCTGGTGATGCAGCGGGCAGCCGAAAAGAAGGTAGCCATAATACCGGTGGACAGTGAGCACAGCGCCATATTCCAATGCCTGGTGGGCGAGGATATGAGCAAGGTGGAGAAGATGATACTCACGGCCAGCGGCGGGCCCTTCCTGGGCAGGAAGCCCAACTACCTGGTGAATGTAAAGGCCAGCCACGCACTGCAGCACCCCAACTGGAACATGGGCGCCAAGATAAGCATAGACAGCGCCAGCCTGATGAACAAGGGGCTGGAGATGATAGAGGCTAAGTGGCTATTTGGGCTGGAGAACGAGCAGATAGAGGTGATCATACATTCGCAGAGCGTGGTGCACAGCATGGTGCAGTTTGTGGACGGCAGCATAAAAGCCCAGATGGGCCTGCCGGATATGAAGCTGCCCATACAGTATGCGCTGGCCTTCCCGCACCGGATAGACAACAAGTACAAGCGGCTGGATTTTAAGGATTTCCCGTCCCTGACATTTGAGCCTGCCGATTATAAAACTTTCCGTAATCTTGCCATCGCTAAGGATGCGCTGTACAAGGGTGGTAATGCGCCCTGTGTGCTTAACGCGGCAAATGAAGTGGTGGTACATGCCTTCCTGCAAAACAAGGTGGGCTTCCTGGAGATGAGCGAAATGATAGAAAAAACAATGGAGATGGTGCCGCTGATACCGCACCCCACCATAGAAGATTATGAGCAGAGCGACCGGGAAGCACGGGAGTATGCCAGTGAGTTTTTGAAGAAGAGCCAGTTGTCTATTTATTAACCCCCTCCCCCTAAAGGGGAGTCATAAATTTGGCTGAGGAAGAAAGGGAGCTTTTGCTTTTCAATTAAGCTGATTTATTAAAACAAATACGGACTAGATTACTTAATAAACCCCATAAGCTACCATCCAAATTCCCAATACCAAATTCCCAATTACAATAATAAAAAACGATGCATTTAAATACCCTCTTATTAATGTCTGGCACCGGGGCGAAGGTGCTGCAATTGTTCGCCTCACTATCATTACTGATCGCACTGCATGAGGGTGGGCACTTCTTTTTCGCACGGCTGTTCAAGACGCGAGTAGAGAAGTTCTACTTGTTCTTCGACTTCCTGTTCCCGTTCTCGGGCATACTCAACTTCGCTTTGTTCAAGAAAAAGAAAGGCGATACCGAATATGGCATCGGCTGGTTTCCGCTGGGCGGCTATGTGAAGATAGCCGGTATGGTGGATGAGAGCATGGACAAGGAGCAGATGGCCCTGCCGCCGCAACCGTGGGAGTACCGCAGCAAGAAGCCTTGGCAGCGCCTGTTCATTATGCTGGGCGGTATTATTGTGAATGTGCTGGTGGCTATCATATTGTACATAGTGGTGTTTGGCGTGTATGGCGAGGAGTACCTGCGTACCAAAAATGCCAAGTATGGTATAGCTGTGGACAGCCTGGGCCGCAGCATAGGCCTGCAGGACGGCGACATGATCCGCTCGGTAGATGGTAAGGTGGTAGAGCGTTTGGACCGCGTACCTATGGCTATGATCTTCAGCAAAGACCAGACCGGCACTATAGAGATCACCCGCAACGGTAAAGACACAACTATAAATATACCTTCGGGCACAATAGGCAAGATGCTGAAAATGCAAAAGGGCGGCTTTATGGGCTATGCCGTGCCTATGATCGTGGACTCGATAGCGCCTAACTCCATTGCTGCTAAAGTGCATATGCAGGTGGGCGATAGCGTGGTTTCTGTAAATGGCAAACCGGCTGGTTATCACAATGAATTCACGGAAATTAAAAACGCAACTTACGGAACACCAATAACCATTGCATTCGTCAGAAACAACGCACTGGATTCGGTGAACATAACGATACCGAAGGATTCAGCTTTTGGCGTGTTTCAACACCATTCCAAGTATATTAAGTTCGATACGATAAAGTACGGTTTCTTCGATGCTATCAGCAAGGGTTTCTCGTTTACGTTCCAGCAGTTTGGCAACTACATTTCGCAGTTCAAGCTCATGTTTGGCTCGAAGGAAGTGAAGGCGAGCGAGAGCGTGGGTGGTATCATCAGCTTCGGCAAGATATTCCCGTCTGAGTTTGATATGCGGCAGTTCCTGATGCTCACGGCATTCATATCCATCATACTGGCATTCATGAACCTGCTGCCCATCCCCGGCCTCGATGGGGGCTATGTGATCTTCCTGTTGTTTGAGATGATCACCGGCAAAGCGGTAAGCGAGAAGGTAATGGAGCGCGCTACTACAGTGGGCCTTGTACTATTGCTTACCCTGATGGTGTATGCGAATGGGCTGGATATTTTCAGGCTGTTTAAGCATGAGGTCTGAACCTTGATTTTTAGGATTAAAGGATTTTCATGATTGTGGATTGATCGCATTTACCTGCTAACAACCCAAATTCCAAAAGACAAATTCCAAATTCCAAAAAATGTACCCACAAAATATTAAACTCACCGTCGATTCGCTTGTGTTTAGCAAACGTGGCGGCCATCTGCAGTTGTTGCTCATAGAGCGCGGCAATGAGCCTTATAAAGGTATGTGGGCCTTTCCGGGTGGGTTTGTGGAGGATGATGAAGACCTGGAGGCAGCCGCTATAAGGGAACTGCATGAAGAGACCGGTTTGCTGCTCCCCGGCTTGAAGCAATTGCACACATTTGGCACACCCGGCCGCGACCCCAGGGGCAGAACGGTATCTGTGATCTACTATGCTATTGTGAATGCAGGAGACCATGCGGTGAAAGGCGGTGATGATGCAGCGAATGCGCAGTGGGTAAATGTAAAAGACATCGCAGCTATGGCCTTTGACCATAAGGAGATACTGGACTTTGCACTGCAGGCACTGGAGCAAGAACTCGGTTAAATCTTCTAAATTTGTTTTCTAAATACGTTTACCGTGAAAAAAGTATTCAATTCGGCACTATTATTACTACTTCTTAGCGGAAGCGTTTATGCACAGGATCAGCCTGCGCTCACTGGAAATGCCATTGTGAAACCGCAGCTTACTTTTGTAAACAATGACACCGCTTATGACTTCGGCGGCATACCAAGAGGCGAGTCATTGCCCTATGTATTTGAAATTAAGAACACAGGCGATGCGCCACTGCTGATCTCGGGAATGACCTGTGAATCCAGGAACGTACAGTGTAAATGGCCTGCAAAAGCAGTGAAGCCCGGTAAGAAGGGGTATATCACCGTTACTTATAGTGCGCGCGATGATGAAGGGTCGTTCAAAACCAATGTCTTCATTGCATCAAATGCCACAGATACAGCTTACGCCTTTCTGCATATCATTGGGGCTATTATTCCGGCAAGCTCGCCGTACCAGCCCAGCAGCTCGGGTTCTAAGAAGGGAGGCGGAAGGCGAGGCGGCAGATAAGGTCTTAGAAAAATACAGCCAGTTTCAGCTTTGCAAAGAATGGTACACCGGGAGTACAGCTCACCTGGTCCGTGGGTTTTGATTCGTTCTTCAGTTGCGATACGTATTCGAACTGCGATTCATCCCACTGCTGGTTAAAGAGGTTTTCTATGGCCACACCGATCTCATAACGCTTACGGGTATAGTTTACTGCGAGGTCTGTAATGAAGTAACCGCGGGCTGTTAAGGTGTAGTCTGTATTGGCGGCCCTGTTATGCAAATAGCGGTAGCTGATGCCGCCGTTGATGCCATTCTTCAGCCGGAAGTCAAGCGAGGCGGTGCTGGTAAGTGTGGGTGCCAGCGGCACGTAGTTATGGCCCGTTGCGCTGTCTATATAACGGGGCCTGGCGGGGTTTACATTAAGGTTGGCGAAAAGCCACTTGGTGAACTGGTACCGTGCGGAAAAGTCTATGCCCATGCGCTCGGTTCTGCCGGTAGGAGAAACAGGGCCGCCGGGCTGGTCTATCAGGTCTTGCCCGAAGGTAAACTCCTGCTGCAGGTATAGGTACCATGCAGCGACATTGATAAAGAGGTTGGGCAATGGCTTCCAGTTTGTGCCGATGTCTGCGCCATAAGCTGCGGGCAATACTTCAAAACCCTGATTGGCAATTACTACCCTGGCGTCATTGGAGTGAAAGCCTTTGCCTGCCTTTAAGTAAAGCTGGAACTGCGAGTTAAAAGTATATTCCGCGCTCAGCTTCGGGCTTACAATTGCTTTCTGTGCGTTAGGGTCTGCGTTGGTAAAAATACCGCTGGCAAAAGTGTCAACAAGAGGGGCAAGGTTCTGATAATAGAAATGAAAGTAGTCCAGCCGCACACCTGCATTAAACAGCCAGTTGCCGGTGCGTATGGTTTCATCAAAATAGGTGTTCGCATTCAGTTCTTTTGCTTTGCCGTACTGCAGGTAACTTAAAAATTGTCCGTTCTCCGTATGGTCCAGCTCGCTGGGGTATATGTTATCATAGCGCAGGCCGGCCCCGATTGTGGAGGTAAATGCTGTGTTATTTACATAGGCCGTCTTTGCTATTTTGCCATTATAGCCGCCCACGTCACGGGTGTCTTTCTGGCGGAATTCATCACCGGTAGTTGGATAGTAGTAGTAATAGGTAAAGTTGCTGATGAGGTTGAAATAATAGTGGGAATACCATAACTGGTTTTCCATGTTCCAGCCGTTACCAAGGGTGGTGAGCAGCTTCAGGCTTGCATTAGTGCGGGTGGTGTAGCCGCCCTGCGCAGAGTCGAGTACACCGAAGCGGTTGGCCATATAGCCCTCAGATACAGCCCTATCCGGTATCTCTCCTGCCGACT
The DNA here is from genome assembly GCA_903887415.1 of uncultured Bacteroidota bacterium. Classification (GTDB taxonomy): domain Bacteria; phylum Bacteroidota; class Bacteroidia; order Chitinophagales; family Chitinophagaceae; genus Nemorincola. The sequence continues at coordinate 188,067 of CAISPO010000038.1, forward strand.
TCCAACCGGACGCCAGCGTGGATACTTCGGCGGTCAGTTTATTATTGCTGTTTAGTTGTGCGTTAAACTTGCCAAACAGGTTGTAGCGGGTAAAATGCTCGGGCAAAGAGAAAGGACCGCCATCCGAGTACAATCGCTCACCGGCAATGTATGCACTTATGCCCCGTTTCTTAGCTTTCTCGCCCAGCAGGTTTATCATGGCCAGCAAGCGGAAGGTATTGAATTGGCCCACTTCTACTTTCACCACATCATGGTCGAGAACGGGCTTGGTGTTGTAAGCTACATAGCCGGCGGTGGTGAAATCTCCCTTATCGGAATAGTAGGGGCCTTTGCCAAAGTCGTAGCTGGAAACTGTTTCAGGTATCAGGAAGTGGAGGTCGGCATATCCCTGGCCGTGTGCGTGAGTGACCATGTTCACCGGCATACCGTCCACAGATACGTTTACGTCTGTGCCATGGTCGGCGTCGAAGCCACGAAGGAATATCTGCTCTGCCTTGCCACCTCCCTGGTGCTGCGCAATGAACAGCCCGGGCACCAGCCGCAACAGGTCTTGTGCCGACTTCGCCGGCTGCATATTAAGATCCAGCGCAGTGAGGATGTTGCACGTTTTGAGGTTGGTACCGTTTGTGATCACTACATCTTTCAGGGTGATGGCACCGCGTTCCAGCTCTATCATCAACGGCTTGCCACCTTCAACACCAGCCAGTTGCGATTTATAGCCCAATACCGAAATGACCAGTGAATCTCCTTTTACATAGTTTAAAACAAAGCTCCCGTTCTTATCAGTTATCTCTATATCGCATGACCTTATGTTCCTTATTGTTGCGGCTTCTATTGGCTCGTGTGTTTCTTTATCCACAACCTTACCTTTTATTCTGCCATCGGCCAGCGCCTTCGTACACTGGGTACAAAGCAAAAGCAGGAGTAAGATATTGGTCAGCGTAGATCTCATAACAAATGATAGAAGCAGTTTATTAAAAAACTAAACAAAGAAAATGCGTTGAACGGTCCAGTAAGCGGCTACAAGGGCTATAACCGTACTTACGGGTATCACAATGCGCTTGCGGTAAGTGGGTATCTTAGAGAAGGGCAGGGAAACCAGGAAGTACAGCAACAAGATGATGCTTAGCTGCCCAATCTCCACACCCACATTAAAGCTGATAAGCGCTGTAGCGAATGCGTACTGCGGCATACCCAGTTGCGAGAGCGCCCCTGCAAAGCCCATTCCGTGTACCATACCGAAGAGGAACACCATTACGAGCCGCCACGGCCTTACCTTGTCTGACACTATATTCTCAAGGGCGAGGAACACAATGGACAGTGCGATGAGCGGCTCGATAATGTTTGCCGGCGGCTTTATAACCCCATACATGGCCAGTCCCAGCGTTATACTGTGCGCCACCGTAAACATAGATGCCTGTATGATCACTTTCTTAAGGCTGGGACTGAGAAAGAACACGCAGGTGATGAACAGTATGTGGTCGAATCCCTCCGGAATAATATGCTGTATGCCAATCAGCGTGTACTTCCAGAACACCATGTTTCCGCTCATCCGGTCCAGCTCATATTGTATGACATGAGCAGACAACGGTGAGGCTGTGATGAACAGTAAGATGAATATCAGTAAGTATTTTTTCATGGCTAGTTCAATCGAGTGCATTTTGAGAAACCCATATTGTCCATTTCGGCTAAAGCCGCTCCTGTTGTTTCTTTTCCCCCCGGCCTGGAGGCCGGGGCAATTGAAATTATTAGCTAATCTGGTTAGCGGACGGCTGCAAGTGTACGATTCTCATTGCCTATAGCCTGGTATGCATTAGGGTTTATTGCCAGTGCATCCTGCATCATCCGGTTCCCTTTCACGGCATCACCAGCGGCCGCGTAAACAACACCTGCTTTGTACAAGGTTGCTGCGTTCTGAGTTTTTGTAGCCAGCATCTTATCGGTACGTATCCTGGCATTTGCATAATCATGCTTCATGTAGTATATCCAGGCTATCAGCTCGTTGGCATCTATATTGTCAGGACGCATATTGAGGTCGGTACGGGCGTATTGCAATGCTTTGTCCGGCTCGCCTGCATTCAGGTATGCCGTTGCCATTTCGCGGCTGACGTTATGTTTTACCAGCGCATCTTTAGGCTCGTCATCCTGACCTTGCTGAAGGAGGTCTATCACATCCTTACGGGTTTGTTTGGCCTTTTCAACGTCGCCCTTTGCCTCGTAGATGTCAGCAAGCAAAGCTACAAAGGCCACTTCACTGCGCGCCTGTATGGCCTTCTTTGCATAGCTGAGCGCGGCATCGTAGTCCTTCTTTGTTTTTTCCACGCGGGCAAGGCCGATAAGCGCAAATGGATAGTCGGGCCGATAGACCAGGGACGAGCGGTATATGATAGAAGCGCTATCCAGGTTGCCGGTGTTCAGGTAAAGGTCGGCCAGATTGGTTCTTGCCCACTCGGTACTTTCCTGTCCGGGAAGGCCTGCTTGCACTGCCATTTGCATGGCTTCTTTGGCCCCGTTGTTCTGTCCGAATATCTGCCGCAGGTAAGAAGCGCGGGAATAAGAGCGGAGATCTGGCCTTATGCCCATCATCCGGTCGCAGTCCTTGATAGCTTCCTGGTAGTTGCCCATTTCTACATTTGCATCCACCAGCGCGCCGAAGATGCCGGCATTTGTGCTGTTTATGGCAGCGCCCTGCTGCGCCGTTTCCAGCGCGTCTTTGAACTGGTGCATATTCAGCAATACAGCAGACTTCAGGCTTAATGCCTGGAATACCAGGTCGCGATTACCGGTGGTTGTTTGATTTACTTTGTCCAGCATTTGCACGGCGGCATTGCTATAATAGGTATTGTTGCCGGTGATTCTGCCTTCAGACAGGAATACGGAAGCGAGGGTGATATACTGCTTCAGGTCTTCAGGGTCTTTCTTCAGTGCCGCTACCGCTTTATCGTAAGCAGTCTTTATGGTTGCTTTTTCATCGTCTGGCCCCATAGGTTTTTTTCTCTCAAGGAGGGCCGGGATGATGTCTTTTTTCTGCGAACAGGAAGACAAAAAATTGCTGCCGAAACAGGCCAGCATCATTAAAAGTGCAATTGTAATTTTTTTCATTGGGGGTGGTTTTGCAGTTATATACGATGGAAGTGGGGGAATTGTTTTCGTGTGAGCAAATAATATGTGCGGGAGCCATTAGCATGTTTCATTTACCGTTGTGGTATTACGCCCTTTCAGGGCTCGTTGTCATATTCCCTTACTATCGAGGGGCTTCACCCCTCGCTAATATATTACGCCCTTGCAGGGCTTTGTGTTTTTCAACAATCCATAGCATGTGAAGACTCACTGGACTTTTGGCAGTCGGTTTTAAAACTAAAAACGGATATATAGATATGCTGTATTAAAATACGATGTCAAACAAAAAAAAGCGGTTGAGCAAATGCCCAACCGCCTCGAACCGAACCACCCATCTTAATTAGCCTTAACTAATTTTATCGTCTGTACGCTTTGTCCGTTTATGGACAATTCAGCAACGTAAGTGCCTGTTGGTAAGTTATTTGCATTCATCTGTTCTGTATAATCGCCTGGGGTTTTGTAGCCCTCGTTCATCACATTCACTACCCTTCCGTTGATATCCATTACCTTGATCACTACTTTTCCGGATTCGTCCATTTTATAGCGGAAAGAAAGCTGGGAAACGAACGGATTAGGATAAGCGTTCATCACAAACGCGGGGGTATTTAGCGGTAGTTGTGCTATACCTGCTGTTTGTGTACTCACAGGGCCTGTGTATTCGGCACCTGTAAAGCCAGGCCATGGATCCTGGATGTATGGGAAGCATGATTTGAAGCTGGTGTCATTGTGAGTGACGCCTGCTGTGAAATCAAGCACATGAAGCAGGTCGGGCGTTACAGGGCTACCGCCTACTGTATAGTCATCATACCACAAACCAACCGCTGCAAGCACAACACCAGATACGGCCTGTAGCTCTATCCTTGTAACGTCATCCTCCAGCCTGCGGCCATTGGGGAAACCATCCATGTTTGGTATGAACTGCAGCGTTGTCGTAGTATTGTACGCTGGGTTTAGCAGGCCAAGTTCAGCAGCGGCTACGAGGCCCAGTGAGCTAAAGTTAGGATCTGTGCGCGATGTTACCGGTACAGCCATATTCAAGCGGATCATGTCGCAGAAAGTAGGCAGGAAGTTGTTGATGAACGGCTTGCCCGGTGTGAGCGGATTACCCGCAGTTTTACCGGTCGCAAGTTGATACGGATTGAGGTTTGGCACACCTGTATAGAAGATCGGCAATATATCCGCAGCTCTTGGGCTGTGATCATCAGGCAAAAGAAAATTGCCGTACAGTGCCACATCGAATGCAGTACCAATAGTTCCGGGAGTTCCTTTTACCGGGAAGAGGCCGGGATGAGTATTAGTGAAGTTGAATGAACCCAGCGAATTTGTTTGTATCCTGAGCGAATCGAGGCCCGGCACCGCGCCGCCAAAAGCAGCATCGTCCATGTAGAGGGCCAGTTCCGGGTTTTCGAAGAATGGCTCGTAAGCTGCGTCATCGGTATATGGATTTGCACCGTTCCAGCGGTCTTTAGAACCTATCGGTATGATCACCTCATTGGTCAGTGGCATACCGATGCGCGATACCTGAACCCATGCGCCTGAAGTAGTGGGAGCGCCGCCTGTGGTGCTCAGTGTAGTGATAGCAGGGCGACTGGCTGATGCCCAAACTCCTATTACGAAGTTTGGATCAAGTATGCTGGTAGCGCCTGCTGTGGTAAGGCCTGTCTTCTGTAGTGTGGAAATCGGTATCTCCATTACTATGGAATGGCAGTTGAATTTCGCCAGGCCATCGCGGCCGGCGGTGCGGAAACCACCGACGTCGAATGCGCCACCGAGATCTACGAAGAACGGATCATCAACCGGGCCGGCAAATATCTTTTCACCGTATGTGCCCGTCGCGGTTGTTACTGCAGCCATCATCAGGTTGTCATAACCTGCGGTTGCACCTAAGCCTACACTACTTTGTATGGAGCGGGGGCCGATGTTTGGCGGAGGAACTACCCCGTTGGTCACAATGGTAGTCCAGGTAGTGCCGCCGTCCATGCTGCGCTCGCAGGTGTAAACGTCTTTGATATTCTGCTTACCAAGGCGGATATTAAAAAACGTTGTGGTATCCTCGTTTACCTGCGTGAAGGTGAACCGGTAAGTGATGTCATCGCCGGTAGTGGTTGTTTTATTCTTTATGTGTATCTCGTAGCGGATGTTCTGGCCGAAGTTGTACCAGTTTGGCCCGCCGGCAGGATGCTCAAAAGGAATGAAGTTAGCAATGATCACTATATTGTTCGTATCGCACGGACTTCTGAACACATATAGGTCGGTATTGTCGGCCAGCGGATCGTTTGAGATCAGTGGCGCTTCCCTGTGCGACGAAGCTGTCGCCTGTATCTGCGGCAACATGCATATGAGCACTGCCACGAAAAAGTTGTTTATAAAGCTTTTCATAATCGAAGTTTTTGTTTTTATGAGATGAAGTTAGAACCTGGCCTGCAGTGTGTGGTCGTATCCCCTCCATGGCTGCTGCACGTATGGAAAAGAAGCCTGGAATGTGGTATCATTATGTGTGATGCCAGCATTGAAGCCAAGCACATTGGTCAGGTCTGTGGTAACCGGAGAAGTGGTAACGCCGGGAATATAATCGTCGTACCACAAACCTATAGCTGCCAACGCTGCACCACCAACTGCCTGTAGTTCTATGGTAGTCACATCATCTTCCAGCCTGCGGCCGTTAGGGAAACCATCCATATTGGGTATGAACTGCAATGAAGTATCTGCATTATACGAAGCATTGGTCAGGCCTAAAACAGCCGCCATAATTATACCCTCAGAGCTGAAATTAGGGTCGGTGCGCGGTGTAACCGGCACGGCCATGTTCAGGCGAAGCATATCACCGAGCGTGGGCAGGAAGTTATTCATAAAAGGCTTACCATGTGCCAGCGTATTACCTGTTGGCTTGCCCGTAGCCAACTGATACGGTGCGAGATTGGGCACACCTGTAAAGAAGATCGGCAGAATGTCAACAGCACGGGGGCTTGTGGCGTTTGGCAACAGTATAGTACCGAAAACAGCGTCATCAAGCGCTGTACCCGCGACCGCGGTGCTGCCTTTCAATGACCATAATCCGGCATGGGTATTGCGGAAGTCGAACGCACCCAGTGAGTTGGACTGAATACGTAGTGCATTCAAAGCAGGAACAGCGCTTCCAAATTCCGAGTTGTCCATATACAGTGCGAGCTCTGGGTTTTCGAAGAACCGGGCGAACTGTACATCATTAGCGGGGTTTTGTGAGTTCCAGTAGTCCTTCATGCCAACTGGTATCACCACTTCATTGGTCAGCGGCATACCTATGCGTGATACCTGCACCCATGCTCCAGTGTAAGCAGCGGTGTCTCCGGTAGCTATCGTCTTTATCTGCGGACGGCTTGCTGAAGCCCAAACACCAATCACAAACCGGCTATCCAATATGCTGGTAGCCGAAGTAACGCTAAGGCCGGAGCTTTGCAACATGCTGATAGGCACCTTGATCGCAATGGTGTGGCAATTGAAGCGTGCAAGGCCGTCTTTAGGCACGTTTGCTGTGCTCAGCCCAAAAGGGCGGAAATTACCGAGGTCGAAAGCACCTGCGAGATCCACAAAGAACGGATCATCCACGGGACCACAAAATAGCTTTTCACCGGAGGTTGCCGTTGCAATCGCGGCGGTCATCAGGCTTAGGTAATTAGGTGCACCTAGCCCCACCGTAGAATTTTCGATTGAGCGTGGCCCAATGTTTGGAGGAGGTACGATACCACCGGAATAGATCGTGGTAAACGCTCCGCCATGAACACTCTTTTCACATAAGTAGGTCATCTTCAGATTCTGCTTGCCGAGGCGTATATTGAAGAAAGTAGTCGTGTCCTGGTTAGTTTGATAAAATGTGAAGCGATACGTGATGTCATCTGTAGTAGTTGCAGTGCTGTTCTTAATGTGTATCTCGTAGCGCACATTGGTGCCGAAGGTGTAATAGTTGGGCCCTCCTTCGGGTGATTCGAATGGTATGTAGTTGGCTATGATGGTCACCGTGTTGGTGTCATCCGGGCTCCGGAATACATACAGATCTGTGTTGTCCGCCTGCGGATCGTTTGAGATCAGCGGGGCTTCTCTGTGGCTGGAGGCATAAGCAGATGTGCCCAGCGCCATTGCTCCCAGGAAGGCAGATAATAATCTTAGTCTCTTAAAGTAATTGGTCTTTCGCATACATTGGTGATTTAAAAGTTTAAAAAAATTGTTTCACATGTAAAGCCATGCTCAAACATTTACGAGCAGATATTGCTTTTAGATTTCCGTATTGAAAAAATGAATGGCACAATTTTTTCCGGGTACACGGATATAAACCCCGAGATCATTGACCATCAATAACCTGGCGTCGAAATAGCTAATAAAAAAAGGCGCCCTTCCGGACGCCTCTTATATAAAGTGCAATGTGTGTGTACTAATGTGATTCTTCACCTGGCCGCAGCGGTGTTGTTTGCGGGATGAAGTCATTACCATGGCCATCATCTTTGTAGTCATAAGGCCAGCGGTAAACTTCTGGAATCTCACCTTCCCAGTTACCATGACCAGGATTGATCGGCGTTGTCCATTCCAGCGTAGGAGAACCCCATGGATTCTTAACGGTCACCTTACGGCCACGCCAGATGCTGGTAAAGAAGTTAACCACAAACAGCAACTGTGCAAAGAACACGATGGTTGCCATGATGCTGATGAAGCTATTCACGCCCTGGAAGTGCTTGAACGATTCCCATGCAGAGTAATCATAGTAACGGCGGGGCATACCTGCTATACCTTCATAGTGCATAGGCCAGAAGATGAGGTAAGCTCCTACAAACGTAATGAAGAAGTGTATGTAGCCGAGTGTATTGTTCATGAACCTGCCGAACATCTTGGGGAACCAATGGTACGTACCTGCGAACATGCCGAAGAACGCCGATACACCCATTACAATGTGGAAGTGAGCTACCACGAAGTAGGTATCATGCAGGTGGATGTCGATAGCTGAGTTACCGAGATAGATACCAGTAAGGCCGCCGGAGATGAACAGGGAAACGAATCCGAGTGCAAACAACATAGGCGGATTGAAACGCAGGTTACCACGCCAGATGGTAGTGATCCAGTTGAACACTTTTACCGCTGATGGTACGGCGATAAGCAGTGTAAGCAGTACGAAGATAGATCCAAGGAATGGGCTCATACCGGTAACAAACATGTGATGCGCCCACACCACGAAGGCCAGCAAGGTGATACCAACCAGCGAGATGATCATTGCAAAATAACCGAAGATAGGTTTGCGGCTGTGCGTGGAGAGTACCTCTGATGCCATACCCATACCCGGAAGCATGATGATGTACACCTCGGGGTGACCCAGGAACCAGAACAAGTGCTGGTAAAGGATAGCCGAACCGCCGATGTGCGGTAATGCCTTGCCACCAATGAATATCTCAGAAAGGTAGAAGCTGGTGCCAAGGTTACGGTCGAATATGAGGAGCACAACACCTGAGAACAGCACAGGGAATGAAAGTACGCCTAATACCGCTGTAAACAGCAGCGCCCAACAGGTAAGCGGCATGCGGGTCATGGTCATACCCTTAGTACGCATATTCAATATGGTAGTGATGTAGTTAAGGCCGCCGAGAAGAGACGACACAACGAAAAGCGCCATACCCAACAACCAGAGGTCCATACCCACACCGGAGCCAAGAGATGCTTCTTTCAATGCGCTGAGCGGAGGATATGTTGTCCAGCCACCTGATGCCGGGCCGGTCTCAACAAACAAAGAAGCGAACATGAGGATACTGGCAGCAAAGAAGAACCAGTAAGAAAGCATATTCATAAACGGAGAAGCCATGTCACGGGCGCCTACCTGGAATGGAATGAGGAGGTTGGCAAACGTACCGCTGAGGCCTGCTGTAAGTACAAAGAACACGAGGATGGTACCGTGCATGGTAACCAGCGCGTAATAAAACTCGGGAGAGAGCTTACCGCCCTTGGCCCACTCGCCGAGGAATTTCTCGAGAATAGGGAAAGTAGAATCCGGGAAACCGAGCTGCAGACGGAAAAATACCGAGAACAATGCGCCTATGATAGCCCAGATAATACCGGTAACCATGAACTGCCTGGAAATGATCTTATGATCCTGGCTGAAGATGTATTTCCATACAAAATGCTGCTCGTGATGCTCATGGCCATGATGATCAGTAGCAGCTTCTGCTCCATGCGCTACATTTGGCCCTTCAATGATAATTTCTCCGTTATTCATTTTTTGCACTTTTGTGGTCCCGGTTCTCCGGGGCCGATTATTTCATCTGAGTATTATTTTCTCTACGCACTATTTCTCTCTTCAAATGGTCATTTCATCGTTACTTCTTTCTTCAGACTGTCGGCTTTCGGCGCTTTTGTACTGTCCGTGGCAGGCGCTGTCGAAGGGTTGTTAGATGCGTAGTAAGTCTGCTGTCCAGCCATCCATTTATCGTATTCAGCCTGGGTTTGTACTATTACGGTTCCACGCATTGAGTAGTGGCCTTTACCGCAAAGCTGGTCGCAGGCTATTTCATAAACGAAATCAGGGTTCTTGGTGATCTGCTTCATGGAATCGGTAGTGATGGTAGGGATAAACCAAAGCGTGGTGGTGATACCCGGCACTGCGTCCATTTTCATACGGAAGTGCGGCAGGCCCACATCATGTATCACATCGCGCGAATTGATGAGCAGCTTCACCGGTTTGTTCACAACAACGTGGAGCTCACCGTTCTGCACAATGATATCGTCCATATTATGCGGGTCGCTCCAGTCGAGGCCCATTACGTTATTGGCATCGTTTATCTTGCGAAAATCCCTTTTACCGAGCTCATTGTCTTTACCGGGGTAGCGGACCATCCAGTTAAATTGCTTGCCCATTACCTCAACTACAGTTGCATCAGGAGGTGCAGGCGAAGTAACGTCGTACCAATTCTTCAAACCAATGGCAACAAGGCCGGCCATAGCTATTGCAGGAATAGTAGTCCATAATAATTCGAGCTTGTTGTTGTGTGCGAAGAAAAATGAAGTGCGCTTATCGGTTGACTGGTATTTAAAACAAAACCAGAAAAGTATGCCCTGGGTCAGAAAGAATACAACACCGCAAACCCTCGTTGTCCACATGAACATCGAATCATAATTCACGCCGGTGCGGCAAGCAGCTACCGGGAGCAACCTGCCTTCGAACATTGCGTTACATTCCCAAATACCCCAACAGCCGAGTGGGAACAGGAGCAGCAAAAGGACAGCCAGAACACGGTTGGTCTGTGCTTTCACCTTTTCCTCACCGCGGATCACACCGGAGTATTCGCTCGCTTTACCGATCTGGTATATGACGATAAATACCAGGACTACTAATGCAAATGTTATAAATGCTGACATAATATATTAAAATTCAAAAGTCAAAATTCAAAAAACTAATTCTACTAACTTAAATGCACCACTGCTTCTTTCAGGAGCAGGTTATTGGCCGGTACCAGCGATGCTTTTGAAAGCGTACGCGACACACAGAATATCATGATACCCGCAAAACCCATAAATATGCCTATCTCATACCAATTGATATGCCAGTTCTCGCCGAGCGGGCCGGGCATTATCATCTGGAAGAAGTCGAGCCAGTGACCGAAAATGATGACCATAGCCATAAACGTAACTGTAAAGTAGTTGCGCTTGCTTGGGCGTGACATGATGATCAATATCGGCATGCAGAAATTGATAATGAAATTAGCATAGAAGATGATGCTGTAAGGCCCTTGCTGGCGCATTTTGAAGTAAAAGGTTTCATCGGGCTGGTTGGAGTACCAGATCAGCATGTACTGTGCAAACCACAGGTATGTCCAGAAGATACTGAATGCGAACATGAACTTACCGAGATCATGTATATGCTCCTTGTTTACCAGTTCCAGGTTGCCCTGGTTCTTAAGGTAAACTACCCACAATAGTATAAGAGAAAAAGCGCTCACAAATGCACTCGCAAATGTGTACCAGCTAAACAGGGTAGAATACCAGTGCGCCTGTACGCTCATGATCCACAACCATGGAATAGTGCTCATTTGTGTTAAACCGTACACGAGCAGGAACAAGCCTGAAAGACGGAAAACTTTCCAGTATATCTTAGTGTCATTCTTGGGCGCGCTTTCCTGCGCTATAGAAAGGGAGCGGAATTTATTGCCAAAGAATGTGAAAAGGCCGACAGTAACCAATGTAAAGCCTACGAACATGCCCTTGTTAAGAAATGGCGCTTTACCAAGCAGCACCTTATCATTGCCCGGAGTAACCCAGGGATAAATAGCATTGATGCCGTGAGAGTCCTTGTAGCAGAAAACAATAAGAAATGTAACAACGGTAGCTATACCACCAAACACCCAGATGTTAGCGCCTATAGCTTCTGGTACGCGGCGATAAGCTACCAGCCAGGAGCCCTGTGCAAGAGCAACAGCAGCCTGGATGAATATACAACACCCCGTGATCATTGTAAAAAATACACTGTCGTGGAGCAGCACTGCCCAAAAACGCGATTTGTCAACGTCTGTGCTATTGTGGCCCATCAGCAAGCAAGCAATGCCACCAATAAGTGTCAGGACGCCAACGGCGATCAGGAACATACTGGTATTTTTTAAGCGTGCGGGTATCTCAAAACGGTCATTCATTGTATGCAACTTTTATTAAAATACGTTCTAAAATTTATTTTGTTTTCTTTTCTTCAACCTTAGCCATCATAGGGGCTGCTTTAACTGAATCCGGCTTAGCTGCTGCCTCTCCTAATGTAAACGCATCGCCGCCATTCTTCGACTGGAACTGCTTGATATATGCGATCACCATCCAGCGCTGTTTTGCATCGAGCTGGGCAGCGTAAGAGCCCATCATGTTCTTACCATATTTAGCAGCAGCAAACATCTGGCCTACCGGCATGTGCAGGTATTTAGCATCTTTAAAGTTAGCTGGCATGGAGGCAAACTTGCCGCTTGCAAAAAGTGGCCCCTGGCCATCAAGATTAGTACCATGGCAAATGCCGCAATAAATGTTGAACAACCGGCGGCCTTCATTTAGCTCATCGGCAGAAAACCGGGCCGAGGTAGTAAAAGTTTTGTAAGCTGTTGTATCTCCTTCTTTCAGATGGTCAGGGAGCTGGTGGCCACGGGCTATAGCACCGGTCACCGGCAGGCGACTGGTCTGGCTATCAGCAAAATTGGGATTGGAAGTATAAGCATCATAAGCACGCGAGTAGGTCATATCCGGTGCATATATATGGCCCGGGGTACGGCGTATGTTACCTGAGTCGCAAGACACAAGCGTCCCGATAGCTATCGGGAGTACCACCAGGTATGTAATCAATATGCTTTTAATCTTGTTCATATTTCAAATTCAAAAGTCAAAATTCAAAAACCATAATTCAAAAACCCCAAACTCCTGCAACCACCAATTCTAATCCTATTGTCATCCTGAGCTTGCCGAAGGGCCTAATTCCCTGCCGCCAATTCGTAAGGCTCTTTTTTATCCCAGCGGCCATACCACCACCCTGCTTCTGCTACCTGTACATTTACTTCTTTGGCTCCGGTTGCTTTAAGGAATGCTACTGTTTCCTGCTCAGACATATGGCTGTTGATCTCAATGGCCATAACAAACATGTCATCGCTCTGGCGGGGATGGAAAATGTGTTTCTTAACACCCGGCATGATCTGGTTGAGGTAGCAGAATGTGAGGGTCATACCTACTGCTGCGAAAAGTACTGTAAGCTCGAACGTGATCGGTATCCAGGCTGGTAACGCAAAGTGCGGCTTACCGCCATATATTATCGGCCAGTCGGAAGTAAATATCCAGGAGATAAACCCTACCGCTGTTGACGTGCCGCACAAGCCATAGATAAAGCCGGCGATGTGCAGGTCTGTACCTTTCAGGCCCATAGCCTCATCAAGCCCATGCACTGCGAATGGTGTATAGACATCATGTATCTTATAACCGCTGCTGCGCACTTTTTTAACCGCAGGAAATAATACTTCCTCGTCATCGTAAGCCGCTACTGCAAATTTCTTTATAGCCATTTTGTATAAAATTCTAAAAACAAAATTCCAAATTCCAAAAAACAAATTCCAAATTCCAAACTAATGATGCGGAGCTTCTAAAAGATGCTCTTCGTCATGATGGGTTGTAGCGATATGGATAAAATCTTCAGTGCTTTGATTGTCGATCTTCTCCATGCCCCTCTTATAATTATCGCCTGATGTTTTCAGTATGAACTTGATCTCGTGTACCGCTACAACAGGGAAGTATTTTGCAAACAGGAAGTAGCAGGTGAAGAACAGGCCAAACGTGCCGAGGTAGAAACCAACCTCAGGCCATGTGGGGCTGTAGTAAGACCAGCTTCCCGGAACCCAGTCGCGGTAAGTAGAGGTAACGATGATCACGAAACGCTCGAACCACATACCGATATTCACCACTATAGACATTACAAAGGTGAACGGTACGTTGCGGCGGAATTTCTTTACCCAGAACAACTGCGGAGAAACCACGTTGCAACTCATCATCGCCCAGTAGCTCCACCAGTAAGGGCCCATGATACGCCACTGGAATGCGGCCATCTCGCCCCATGACTGAGAATACCAGGATATGAACAGCTCGGTAAGGTAAGCCACACCTACTATAGAGCCGGTAAGCAGAATAATCTTATTCATTGCTTCCAGGTGTCCGATAGTAATGTATTCTTCGAGATGAAGTATTTTACGGGTAAGCACCAGCAGCGTATTCACCATCGCGAAGCCGGAGAATACCGCACCAGCCACGAAGTATGGCGGGAAGATGGTAGTGTGCCAGCCGGGTATTACCGAGGTGGCGAAGTCAAAAGATACTATGGTGTGCACGGAAAGTACGAGCGGTGTGGAAAGGCCTGCAAGCACCAGCCAGAGCGCCTCTGCACGCTGCCAGTTTTTAGCTGTTCCTGTCCAGCCGAAAGAAGCTATACCGTAAGCCATTTTGCGGAACTTAGTCTTGGCACGATCGCGGATGAGCGCAAAGTCGGGGACAAGGCCAGAATACCAGAATAATAATGAAACGGTGAAGTAAGTAGAGATCGCGAACACGTCCCATAACAGCGGAGAATCAAAGTTTGGCCAAAGTGTACCACGTGTGTTAGGCAAAGGAAGTACCCAGAAACCATCCCATACGCGGCCCATGTGAAATATAGGGAACTGGCCTGCGCACATTACCGCAAAGATCGTCATGGCCTCGGCAGCACGGTTCACACCGGTACGCCAGCCCTGGCGGAACAACAAAAGGATAGCCGAGATCAGCGTACCGGCATGGCCGATACCGATCCACCATACGAAGTTGGTGATATCCCAGCCCCAGCCCACAGTACGGTTAACACCCCATGTGCCCAGGCCCCAATATACTGCCCAGGTCACGGAAAATATACCATAGCCTAAAAGCAACAATGAAAAGATAAAACCTACATACCACATGCGGCCCGGCTTGCGCTCAATAGGGCTGATAATGTCTTCTGACACCTGGTGATAATCCTTATCCCCATCTACAAGCGGTTCTCTTACAAACGATTCGTACTTAATATGCATAGCACGTTTTTTAAATTCAAAAGTCAAAAATCAAAAATCAAAAAATTTCTAAGATCTGACTATGCTTATTATTATTTCTTTAAAATCAATTACTAATCTATTACCTCTTTTATCAACCTCTCTCTTAAATATGGTACTTTAAGAATTCATTCTTGTTCTCATCCAGCGCGTCAATTTCCTCTGTATTCCTGATCTTGGCGAGGTAGTTGATGTTTGGCAGTGTATGTATGTGCTCCAGCACATAGAACGTACGCTCCATTTGCTCCTGCTTGCGCAGCTTGAAGATGTTGCTTTCTTTGTCTTTCACATTGCCGAACATGATCGCATCTGTAGGACAAGCCTGCTGGCAAGCTGTTTTAGCAGCGCCATCCTTCATCGGGTGGTTTTCTTTCTTGGCTGCGAGCTTGGCCTCCTGCAGGCGCTGCACGCAGAAGGTACATTTTTCCATTACACCGCGGCTACGCACCGTTACATCCGGATTGAGCACCATTCGGGTAAGGTCGTCGTTCATATCATCGCGGCGGCCATCTTCATAGATGTTGTCCGCAAAGCAATCTGCACCGTTCCAGTCCATCCAGTTGAAGTGACGCACTTTGTATGGGCAGTTGTTAGCGCAGTATTTGGTACCGATGCAACGGTTGTAAGCCATTTGGTTAAGGCCTTCAGAGCTATGGTTGGTAGCTGATACCGGGCAAACGTTTTCGCAAGGTGCGTTATCGCAATGCTGGCACAGCATCGGCTGGAATACCGTCTGGATCGTATCCGGGTCATTAGGCATACCACTAAAATAACGGTCGATACGTATCCAGTGCATTTCATGTGCCTTCAGCGCATGATCTTTACCTACTACTGATATATTATTTTCAGCCTGGCAACCCACAACGCAGGCGCCGCAACCAATACAGGTATTGAGGTCGATGGACATGCCCCACTTAACGCCCTCGTACGGGTAGTTAGGATACATGGTGCCGTGCTCCCGGTACCCTTCTTCGCTGTTAGAATCGATTATTGGCTCTTTAGCTTCTTTACCCTCTTCTATCCACGGATCGTGAGTGAACTCGGCGATTTCCTTGCCGCGCTCCTTAAGCAATACATTAGGGTCTTTCTTGAATTCCTCCAGGGTGTACTCGTGTACCACCGGGCGGGCTTCGTAGCTGTTGTGTGTTTGTATAACGGCTACCTCATATTTATCTTCTGTCTTGGCAACAGTAACAACGGAATGATGCTCCATTGTAAGGCCATTGAAGGACATAAACGGATATGCATTTTTACCACCCTTGGTTGCATCGCTTGCTGCAGCACGGCCCACTTTTGCATCACGGCCATAACCAACGGCTATAGCCACCACATCATTATGCATACCTGGCACTGCGATCACCGGCATATTCACCGTATAGCCATCAGCCCCTTTTATGGTAACTACTCTTTTTTTAGTATCAACTTCCGAGAAGCCGTTCAGCTCTGCATCCAGTTCTTTGGCACGTTTTGGAGATACGCAGAGGTAGTTATCCCAAACAGTCCGGGTAATAGGATCAGGCATTTCCAGCAGCCATGGGTTATTGCTCCATGCGCCGCCATGGCCTATTGCTATCTTCTGGTAAACAACGAGCTCAATTGCGCCGCCGCCTTTCTTAGCCTGTATTTTACCTACTGCATCGCCAACGTTACCTGCGAATTTTACACCGCCATTGGGCATCTCTCCCGCTGGCTCTACGATGCCGTCCTGCAATGCTTTATCAAATGCTTCCTGGCTGCCGAGCTTCTTCATCCAGTAGTCCTTCCAGAAATCAGCATAGGTGGTTGTCGCGCCTGCCCATGTAAGCAGCGTGTCCTGTATGGCACGTGTCTTGAACAATGGCGCGATCCCTGGCTGCATAAGGCTGAAATAATTTGGTTTCGGCTCTGCATCACCCCAGCTTTCGAGGTAATTATGGTCAGGTATTACGAATTTACATTTTTGCGCAGTCTCGTCCATGCGGTCAGCAAAAGAAACCGTCACCGGCACTTTTGCAAGCGCAGCGGTGAATTTCTTGTTGTCGAAATAATCATACACGGGGTTAACACCATGCATGAAAACAGAACCTACAGTACCAGCTTCCATGGCAGCGATCATATCGGCCATGTCTTTATCTATACCTTGCTTGTAGTTGCTGGTAGTGACCCAGTTTACGGTAACTCCATTAGCGCCAATGCTGTCGTTGATGGCATTTATAACCGTCTGGATATTGACATCGTTGCTGCTGCCCACTACCAGGCCGTTGCCTTTTTTCAGGTCTGCGGCGGCTTTGGTAACGAGGCTGTTCAGTTTAGGACTGCTCAGTGAAGGCTGTGCGCCATTGGCTATTGCGTTGTACAACGCCACAGCTACCGCGCCCATTTCAGATGGCTTGCAGGTAGCGCGCTCGTCTGCGGCTCCGCCGGTGATCGTCTGCAGCGCTTCTACCTGGTAGTGCTTGGAGAGCTTGATATTCCTGGCGCTTATTTTGCGGCCTTTTGAATAAGCCTTGGCATATTCAATTGGCGCGATCCACGTACCAAGGAAATCAGCTCCTATGCTTACAATGGTATTTGCTTTGTCGAAATGGTAAGATGGCAGGGTGCGCTTGCCGTAGCACACTTCATTTGCCAATAGCATGCCCGAATAGGAATATGCATCATAAACAATATGCTTAATATTCGGAAACTTGGCAAGGAACTGGGTAATGATCTCTTTTGTAGTAGGACTGAGTATGGAAGCGGTAACCAGGTAGCCGGGCTTGCCGCCGATACCTTCCTTCACCATACGGTCAATAGCATCAAATGTAGCCTCCGCGCCATCAGCGTGCGGATGGCGGATGCGGGCTTTGTCATACAGATTAAGCACAGAAGCCTGTACCCTTGCAGATGTACCGCCATGTGTAATAGACGACATATCATTGCCTTCTACCTTAATAGGGCGGCCATCTCTTGTTTTTATAACGATGGGGCAATAATCGCCGCCATCAACGAAAGTAGATGCGTAATAGTTAGGAACACCCGGAACGATGTCTTCCGGCTTAATAGCATAAGGAATTGCTTTGCGCACCGGCATTTCGCAGCTTGCTACCAAAGTAGCTGCAAGCGTACTGAAACCCAGGAACTTCAAAAAGTCGCGGCGTGGAGTGGTGGCGCCGAACATGCTGTCGCTCAGATCAAACGGCAACTCTTCCTTAAACTCATCACCCGCCACTTCTAAGTTGGCATTGATATTATTGAGTTCTTCCGGGCCCGACCAATATTGTTTTTGACTCATATCGCAAATTCAAAATTCAAAATTCAAAAAATTTTAATTTCACACATCCTTTATAAGGATACGGCTTAGTAGTGGCATTTCTGACACTCTGTACCACCCATCTCGGCTTCGGTTACGCCTGTGCGCTTGCCTTCCTTGATCTCATCATGGTATTTTTCAAAAATGTCGTAGTATTTGTTGTTGGTGAACTGTACTTCTGTCTGGCGGTGGCAGTTGATGCACCAGCCCATAGAAAGCGGGGCGAACTGGTAAACCTCATCCATTTCCTGTATAGGCCCGTGGCAGCGCTGGCACTGTACCTGGCCAACCTTTACGTGCTGCGAGTGGTTGAAATAAACGTGGTCGGGCAGGTTGTGGATCTTAACCCACTGAATCGGAGTAGCCAGAATATTACCAGCCGCGTCACGGTTATAGTCTTTTTTAACCGGATCCCAGCCAGCGTATTTGTAGAGGTTCTGTATTTGCTCGTTGGCGTTCACTTCTTTTCCTTCTGCAGTTTTCAGCGGATCGCCGGTGTAAGAGTTGATCTGCTTATGGCAGTTCATACAGATATTGGTAGAGGGGATCATTGCCTGGCGGCTCTTTTCAGCGCCTGCGTGGCAGTAAAGGCAGTTGATCTGGTTAACGCCTGCGTGTACCTTGTGCGAATAGAAGACAGGCTGCAGCGGCTGGTAGTTTTGCTGGCGGCCTTCGTTCACAGCGCCGTTCACTAACCAGTAACCAGCCATGATGAACAAAATGATAGATACAAATGCGATCACAAATTTGCTGCGGTAAAGCGGTATTTCTTTTTCGTTAGGAGTACCCTCTACATCATTAGCAGCACGTTTCAGGCCCTGGTTGGCGCGCCACAGGATAACTACAAGCACCAATAAAGATAATGTGATAATAGTGTAGAGCCAGCCGTTTGTTTCAGCGGGCTGTTCGCCGCTAGGAACTTGCTTGCCGTTATCGGGCGGAGGTGGTGCTTTGACATTATCTACGTAATTAAGGATCGCATCGATCTCAGCGTTTGAAAGCTGGGGAAATGCGGTCATTGCCGTTTTGTTGAACTTATTGTAAATGTCATTGGCAGTCTTATCGCCGCTTGCAATAACTTTTGCGGAGTTATGCACCCAATTGTAACCCCATTCCTTATCAGGAAACGATTTGTCAATATTTTGCAGCGCAGGGCCGGTCGCATCCTTCAATGGATTGTGGCACGATGCACAGTTTGACATGAAAAGGGCCTTCCCATCAGGGTCTGCGAACGCAGTAACATGGCCTAAAAGCAATACGGTAACTAAAGTGAATATACCCCGGAAGCATATTCTATACAATGGCTTAAATGATTCTGGCACAGGAATAAATTTGAAAATTAACTTTCCTTTATATAAAAGCGTGGGCAAAACTACAACACAATCCCGAAAATCTATAACATTTGATAAAAAAAATTCTCCAGTGCTGGCGCGGGTTTCAGGGCTTTTTCTGTTATAAATTTATTTGTAATCTTTTTATTTGTCACAAAAAAGTAAGAGGAAAAATTCCAAATTATAAAAACCAGATTTCCAAATAGGAAATTCTAAATCGCAAAATCCAAAGTTCAAAACTAAATTTCTAACAAAACCAGAAACGGTGATGCGGGGTTTGGAAATTGGAATTTCCCTTTTGGGAATCTCACTTAAATACTTCCCGTTCTCCCCCCATCAACGGGTATAGATGTCCCATTGACATATGATGCTGCGGGGCTTGCAAGAAAGGCTACCATTGCTGCGATCTCCTCCGGCCGGCCAAACCTGCGGGCGGGTATTTCTTCCAGCATTTCTTTTTCCACATCGTCAATGCTTTTGCCGGTTTTGGCAGATTTGTTTGTGAGTATAGTGGAGAGGCGCTCCGTAGATGTGGCGCCGGGCAGCACATTGTTGACGGTAATACCAAACTGTCCCAGCTCATTAGCCATAGTCTTGGCCCATGAGGCAACTGCGCCGCGAACGGTGTTGGACACACCCAGGTCTTTCAATGGTATTTTTACAGAAGTAGAGATAATGTTGATGATACGGCCATAACCCTCCTGCTTCATGCCCTCTGCCACTAGCAGGGTAATGATGTGATTGCAGATGAGGTGCTGGTTGAATGCTGCTAAAAACTCTTCCGGCTTTGCTTTGCTGGCCGGGCCACCTGCCGGGCCACCGCTGTTATTCACCAGGATGTGGACGGTGTTGTCCTTTACAAAAGAAGTGACCACATCGCGCACGTGTTCAGGGTTTGAATAATCGGCGACCAGGTAGGTATGCTTTTGTCCGGCTGCAGTGTCCAGTGTTTTTAGGGCGGCCTGCAGCTTTTCTTCATTACGGGAGATCAGTACGCAGCGTGCACCGAGCGATGCCAGCGCTTGTGCCGACGCCAATCCGATGCCTTGTGTGCTGCCGCCGATGAGTGCTGTCTTATTGGTGAGATTGAGTGATAATAACATGGATGGAGCAATGATTTTTTAGTTATTCAATTTCTTCTGTTCTTCTTCAATTATTCCTGCAAGCTCTGACTCACTGGGCAGGTTTACCAGGTATTTTGATACGAACACTTTTTGAGAAAGCCCCGCTGTAGCATACTTTACAAGGTTTTCATTTTTATTTGCACAAAGAATGATCCCGACAGGCGGATTATCTCCTGCCGACATTTCATTATCCTTGTAGTAGTTCAGATAGACATTCATCTGGCCAGCATCTGAATGATCAAATTCACCAACTTTCAGATCAATTAAAACATGGCACCGTAACAGCCGGTGGTAAAATACGAGGTCAATCCGGTAATGTTTGTTATCAAAAGTTATTCTCTTTTGGCGGGCTTCAAAACAAAAGCCCCGTCCCATCTCCAGCAGGAAAGATTGCAGATGATCTATAATAGCCTGCTCCATGTCAAGCTCTGTATATTCAGATTTTTCTTCCAAACCCAGGAATTCGAGCAAATAAGGATTACGAAAAAACACACCTGGCGCTTCTATGCCCGTACCCTTATGCTTTTCAATAACGGCCTTTTTATTCTTACTCAATCCTGCACGTTCATACAACAAGCTGCTTGTAGCACGCTGAAGATCACGGACAGACCAATTATTGTTTAGCGCTTCGACCTGGTAAAACGCTCGTTTTAAATCGGAATCCAATTTCAGCAGTTCGATGAAGTGAGAGAAGCTTAGCCTGTTTACCAGTATTTCCGGTTTTATATTCAATTGTTCCGACAGTGTCTGAACAATCTTTTTCCTGGATATTTTTTCAGGCTTTGCAGGGACCAATGATGTGTTTTTCATTTTAGATTGTTCCGACAGTGTCGGAACAATCTTCTTGCCAGCTATCTTGTTAGGTTCGTCAATAACCCATGGCGAATTTTTCATTTTAAATTGTTCCGACAGTGTCTGAACAATTTGGGGGTAAGTGAGATAAAACTGTTTGCACAAATGCAAGGTAGTGTATGATAAGCCTTTTATGCCTACGCGGGCGAGCTTCTGCGAAAGGTTTTTATACAACTGCTCACCGTATTCTGCACGGTCGCTGCCCCGCTGTTCATACTCAGCGAGATAGTGGCCGATGGCCCAGTTTCTTAAAGTAAGCGCAACATTTACCTGCTTTTGCACCTGGTTCTGAAAAAACAGGTTGGTGTCTTTTATCACCAGAACGAGGGAGTCTATGGTATATTTATCCTTCTTCGCCATTTTATGCGTTAAGTGGTTCAGGCTAATGTATAAAATATTTGTTTGCCGATACGATTTCCTGTATGCCCGCCAAAATGTAAAGATTAAAGAACGTTATCGGCCATTTTACTCCACTTCAAGAATTATGGGCAGCGCAAACCAAACCTTTACCGGTATCCCATTATGCTTTCCGGGCTTCCACTTAGGCATTTTATTTATTACCGCCAACAATTCGCTTTGTATTTCTTTTCCTTTTACAAACTGGATATTGCTCAATGATCCGTCTTCATTCACAATAAATTTTACGATCGCAGTACCAACATCTTGCTTTACGGTGTCGGGCAACTGCAGGTTCTTGCTGATAAAAGCAGGCACATCAAAACCCGGCTCGGGCATTTCCTCCACGTGGTTATAGACTGAGTCATGCTGAGGCGCCCCGCCATTAGTTTGAGAAAAGACGGGGGTTGCAAACAAAAGGAATGGCACCAAAAAAAATAGCTTCATATATCAGATCATTTCCCGTAAGTAAAACTAAGGCAAATATTCCGGCTAATGCCTGTATTTGTTCATTATGATATACGGCTCAACATATAAAACCGTGGCTTTTACCCTGGCTGCATTTAAATTTTTTCAACCTCCACATTTCCGGTCAACCGATAATACCTGATGCGGATACTCGAATAAACCCTTGCAGGTTGCCCGCTCTGCTTGCCCGGTTTCCACTTAGGCATGCTTTTAAGCACCCGGTACACCTCGCTCCTGCAACCGGCATCAACTCCCGATACGATAGAAGGGTCGCTGATGCTGCCGTCTTCATTTACAACAAAGCGCACAACACCATCATCAAAAGACTCCTTACATTGAAAATTATCTTTGAAATAATTGCTTACGCTGTATTCGGGATATGGGGGCTGGTCTATGGAACTATATACCGGCCTTGGCACCCTCTTTTTTTCACTTAATGTAAAGGTCACCGGCAGCATTGTCAATACCTTGACCGGCTGCCCGTTGTGGATACCAGCCTTCCACTTGGGCATATTTTTCAGCACATCCAACGCTGCTTTATCGCAGCCCCCGCCGATGCCTCTCTCCACCCTGCAATCGCTGAGCGAACCATCTTCGTTTACTACAAATTTCAGGATCACGCGGCCTTGTATATTGTGGTCAGCGGCAGAATCAGGATAGTGAAGGTGGTTACTTAAATAGGCGGTGATATCAACCCCGGGCTCGGGCATCTGCTCTACGTAGGTATAGATTGAATCATGTGGCTGCACACTGGTATTGGTTTGGCCGTAAGCATGAAGCGCGAAAGAAAAGCATGACAACAAAAAACCAACAGGAATCAAAAGATATTTCATAGAAAATTTCAATTATTCTATTTTAAACTGAATCGGTAGTGTAAAATACACTTTTACTGGCTTGCCTTGTTGCATACCCGGCTTCCAGGGAGGCATGTTATTTACTACCCTCAACGCCTCTTCGTCGCAACCTCCGCCAACACCCCTTAAAACTACCGCGTCACTAACATGTCCGTCCTCATTTATCACAAATTTTACGATGACCTTACCTTGCATATTATGGTCCCGGGCGTATGGCGGATAATGAAGATCTTTTGACAAATATGCAGGCAAGTCAAAACCGGACGTCGGAGGAGCCTCATTGTAGCTCTTAGCCTCTGATATCTTCGCATTAACCGACCAAACGAATGGAACACTAATGGGCGTCCATGCACGCACAGCTTCTCCTTTATTAACTCCCGGCATCCAATTTGGCATTTTTCTGATCAATTCTTTTGCCTCTTTGTCACAATTAAAATCCAGTGGTTTTTGAGAAATGATGTCACTTATTGAACCATCCTTTTCCACCAGGCATAGCAAAGTGACTGTACCTTCTACTTTCTTTTCCCATGCGATCCTCGGGTACTGCAAATGTTCCCCGATGTACTTATCAAAATCATAATCCGGTTTGGGCAACTTCTCCAATTTGTCAATTGCGGTATTGTAAATAATCTCCTTTTTTGTTATAGCAAACGGTACCGGCAATGTACACCATACTTTTACGGGGGTTGCGTTATGTAACCCAGCTTTCCACCTGGGCATATTCTTCACAAGCCGTAAAGCCTCTTCGTCGCAACCGCTTCCTATTCCCTTAAGCACCTGGCAGTTACTGATATCTCCGTCTTCACTTACAATAAACTTCACGATCACTCTGCCTTGCAGGTTCAGTTTATACGCATCATCCGGGTACTGTAAATGGCTGTTTAAATATTTGTGTATATCATATTCAGGCTCGGGCAGGGTCTCCGCGTAATTAAAAACCGAGTCTGTGTTTGCAGCAGAATTTGTGACTAAAGTTTTATGCTGGGCCACAGCCGCGTTAGCAGTTATTAAACCTATAAGCAAAAGGATGTATCTCATTCGCGCTAGTAATCTACTAATTTAAACACAATAGGGAGGGTAAAATATACTTTTACTGTTCTGCCGTCCTTTTCACCGGGATCCCATGGAGGCATGCTTTTTACTACCCGGAGCGCCTCTTCATCGCAACCGGATCCAATTCCCGTCACAACCTTACAGTTGCCGATGCGGCCACTCTCATACACGACAAATTTTATCAGTACCCGGCCCTCAATATCGTGCGTGCGTGCGGCTTCAGGGTAGTGAATATTCAGATCGAGATATTGCTTAAGGTCATAGTCTGGTTTGGGCATTACTTCTACATGGCTGTATATCGAGTCGTTTCTGGCGTTCTGCGCAGATGCCTTAATCGCCAATAATACACAGACCAAAAGAAGGAGCTGTTTCATTTGCAATGACTTTTACTTCCCTAAAAGTATTACTAATTCTTAAATAATTCAAAAAGCCATCCCGGAACACCGGGATGGCTTTTTACCATTATACTAAACCTACTCCAAAAACTATTCTTTGATCACTTTCAGGTTATAATAGCCGCTTGTGGGGTCATAAACCCGTACACTATAGAGGCCGGTGGGGAGCCCGCTCATATCTACCTGAAGTTGCATTGCACCTGGTGCATATTGGAATGACCGGTCAATACGGCCATTCAGATCTATTACATCAACGTTAACAGTTGCAATGGCCATGCCCGGTAATACGATATTTGTATTGCTGACAACAGGGTTTGGATACACCAGCAGGTCGTTTACATGGGCCACCGGATTATTAATAGCCGTAGTAGCTAACGCAGACCTTCTGATCGCAATGTCTTTTACCGGTGTGCCGTAGCCAATAGTACCTACTGGAACAGGCGATACAGATGTACCCCTGTGGTAGCCGGTAAGCATATCGGTCATGTTGTACATTACTGAGTAATTCTGCTGCAGGCTGCTGTCGCCAAGATAGTTAGCGGCAATGAACCCGATGTTGCTGCTGGTAGCGGCGTCATAGGCAATGTTCATATACGCATTGTTATATGCAGCAGTAGAGGAAAACAGGGACAATACTGAAGAAAGGCCAACGCCCGTATTGATGTACCCACTTGATCCGATACCGAAACCTGCGCTGGTATTATTGTTATCAAACATCACCATATTGCCGGTGCTGGCGTCAAATCCGAACATCTGGGTAGCTGTATCCCCACTGAAGCCGGTATAAGCCATAGTGGTGATGCGCGGAGTAGCCCCAAAGCTAATATCTCCGGTTACATATTGCAGGGCAGTATCCGTTTCTACCACTGCGCCGGTCGATGCATCAATTACACTATTCATTGCGCCGTTGTTTCCTATCACCCTGATGAGGTTTGTACTGGTAGCTATAAAACGGAACCCTGTATTCACATAATTTCCTGACCCATCATCAGAGCCAAGATTAAGGCTTAATGGTGTGCTATTTACGGCAGATACCATGCCTGTGGCTGAATCGATCGTGTATAGCTGATAAGTATGGCTGCCGGAGTTATAGCCAAGTCCATAAAGGTTTCCGTTTGACGAATAATCGATCCCCACCATCGATTGACCAGATGCCATACCGCTTAAGGATACCACTTTGCTGATATTTGATGGATTCTGTGAATCAAAATAGATGAGCTTACGAAGGTTTAGCGAAAGCCCGGTAACCAGGTGCCCGGCAACGGAGCCGGTAGTGGCACCCAAAGCGCCAAAAGCTATATCGCGTACATTCAGCGATCCGCTCCCTATTGCTCCGAGGTCTGTTAATGTACCCGTTACTGAACTAAGGTCGTACTTGTATAAATGCGCGCCGCTCAATAAGGTGCTGCCGGTCATATAAACAGAGTTGCCGTGTGTAAGCGTATCGTACCATGCATCCATGCCTATACTGCCCAGGGTGTTGAAAACGACACCAGTAGTAGCGCCTATGGAATGTAATGTATTTGAAGTATTAAGGAAGCCATTGAGGTAGTTACCGGCATCCATTTTCACCAACACATTATTTACCGCATCATACCCTACTTCGTCGGTAGCGTCCGCGCCATAATAGCTATTGGTATAAGCAGTTGCCGCCAGTGATGAAGTGAGCCCCGAATAAAGGTCGCCACCTGCAAACGAAAGGCCGCTGGTACCGGTGGAAGTAATTGTGCCGTTATCCGCGTTCATCAGGTAGTTATTACCGTTTCTGCCCACTACCCTTATCTCATTATCAGCAGTTGATACGAAATCAAATGCTGCATTGTTAGTGCCGCCCAGGTCCATGCTGGCCAGTGTGCCGCTCACTGCATTTGCCGTATAGACAGTACCTGAATTGCTTATGGTGTATAATTCGGCCATATGCGCTACTGAGTCATAGCCTAATGCATAAAGCG
Source organism: uncultured Bacteroidota bacterium (assembly GCA_903887415.1). Taxonomy (GTDB): domain Bacteria; phylum Bacteroidota; class Bacteroidia; order Chitinophagales; family Chitinophagaceae; genus Nemorincola. Next base: position 214,456 of record CAISPO010000038.1, read on the forward strand.
CACCATTTCCCGGCCGCGCGTCAAGGGCCGCCAGCATTTGTCCGGAAGCAACACCGGAGATAGCGTAAGGGCCATTAATGGTGCCGGGGGCACTTACATTATTAATTGTAAAAATTTCGTTGGCTGTCGTAACGCCATAAAGTGTAGTCTGCGCCTGCGCAGCACCGGAAACCAGCAATCCCGCCACAATTCCCGTTCTAAGTAAATTCTTTCTCATCGCTTTGTTTTGATTAAGTGAACTTTTTTAATTCACTACTCTACAAAAAGAACCATGCCATCGTATTAATTTGAAAATGTGAAAATTTGTCCCGATAGCTATCGGGATGAAAATGACTCTTTGTGTGTGAACAACGGCTTTGAGAAATGCCCATGTAAATGAGAAATGGAAATGGGGAAATGAACAAAACCCCTTACCTTGCATAAAAATATTCAACGTATGAAAAAACTATTCTCACTCACACTGGTATTATTGATTGCTGCATCCGGGGTCTTTGCCCAGGGCAATGCAAAAAAAGGAAATTACACTGGCAAGGGCGGAACCCCGCACGAAGTAATTAAGGGCAACAACATGACCATTAGCTATGGCAGGCCCTACAAAAAAGGCCGCGACATTTTTGGCGGGCTGGTTCCTAATGGACAAGTATGGCGTACAGGCGCAGACGAGGCCACAGAGATCACCTTTGACAAAGGGTGTGTATTTGAGGGCCACCAGGTGAGCGCAGGCACTTACACTTTGTTTACTATACCTGGCCCAAAAGAGTGGACCATAATACTCAACAAAGAGCTTAACCAGTGGGGGGCTTATGGCTACGACAAGGTAAAAGATAAAAACGTGATGCAGGAGCAGGTAGCTGTTTCACACACTGATAACGTAACCGAGCAGTTCACAATAACGATCAAAGATGACGGCTTACTGCTGGCATGGGATAAAACACAGGTGTTTATCCACACCAAGTTTTAAGAAATAACCTAAAAATAGCAAGCCCTGCGAAGTTTCGCAGGGCTTTTTTATAGCTGGCTGCCGCACTTTGAAAATGTGGCGGCACCTTGTTACTTCTGGCCTAAAAATTAAAGTTCAGGCCGAAGCGCAGCAGGGAAACATCTACACCCAGTTCTGCGAAAGCGCCCACGTGTGCTGCAAAATTATACTTTGCTCCTACAAACAAGCCAAACGCCGGATTTACGCTGTTGGAAGTATAATGGTCATAATTTTCATAGTAATTGAAGAACCTCAACCCTATCAGTACACCGCCGTAAGGATCGAATTTGTTGTTCTTATTTTTTAGTATCGTGAGATGCCATGTACCGCGGGCTCCAATAATATAATTATCGTACGTTGCGTTGATGCCATAAGGCCCATTATAATGCGAGAATTGGCCAACAATGATACCACCTATGCCCACAATGCCCGGCCCAGCCTCTAAAATACCCTGATCGTAACTCACTCCAAAAGCGGGCAGTATCACAGGCGCATAGCCACCATAGTAATTGTAAGAATAGTCCGACCCAAAGCCAATGGACAGGGCTATTGTCTTATCTCCTATATCAAATGCCGGTTCGGCTTCGTTCGCTTCCTTCCGGTTATCCTGGGCACGGACGGAGGCGCTAATAATTACCATTATCAGTAAAACTAATGAGGTAACGGTTGCTTTTTTCATGTGCTTTTTTTGATTTGAGTGATGATATAAAATTAAAGGAGTAATAGTACAAAAACAATACCACTGGTCTGAATTTTGATTCGCTTGATTAAAAGATTAAAGGATCTTTATACCTCCGGCTATCCAAAGAACATATACCCCACTATGATCGCCGCGGTGATACCGATGGCATCTGCAATAAGGCCGCAGGCTAAGGCATGGCGGGGGTTTTTGACCTGCACACTGCCAAAGTAAACAGCCAGCACATAAAAAGTGGTTTCGGTAGAGCCTTGTATCACGGCAGCCAGTTTACCCTGTACAGAGGCTACTCCATAGTGGCGCATTACATCCACCATAAGGCCGCGCGCCGCGCCACCGCTCAGGGGCTTCATCATGGCCACAGGCAGGTCGGCGACAAACTCGGTGCGCAGGCCACAGAGGGCTACTACTTTTGAAATGCCGCCAATCATATAGTCCATACAGCCGGACGAGCGGAACACAGCAATGGCGATAAGCATACCCACCAGGTAGGGAATGATGCGCACCGCGACATTAAAGCCTTCTTTGGCGCCCTCAATAAAATGATCATATACATTCTGCCGCTTCAGCATACCCGCTGTGATGAACAGCACAATGATAAACAGAATGACGCCGCTGCCAATAGCCCCTATGGTTTGGTTCATCTTATCGGCAGGCATACCGGACAGGGAATAATGCAGCAGCCAGATCAAACCGGCAAAGCCGCACACAAACAGGATCACCGGCAGCCGCAATAAGTTGATGCGCTGGTAAATGGATACAATGGTGATACCTGCCAGGAAGGCAATAAACGTAGCAATAAGGGTGGGCAGAAAAATATCAGCGGCATTAAAGTTTTGCACGTGCTGCTCCAGCGCTACTGTTTGCCGGATAGCAATTACGGATGTTGGAATGAGCGTTATGCCCGCAGTATTCAGCACCAGGAACATGATCTGCGCATCGCTCGCCGTATCTTTTACGGGGTTTAGCTCCTGCAGCTCCTCCATGGCTTTGAGGCCCAGCGGTGTTGCGGCATTGTCCAGCCCCAGCATATTGGCGGAGAGATTCATCATCACGCTACCGTAAGCAGGGCTATCTTTTGGCACACCTTTAAACAAAACCCGGAACAATGGTGATACAGCCTTCGCGAATACCCTGATCACGCCAGCCTTCTCCCCTATCTTCATAATACCCAGCCATAGCGTCATCACTCCGGTGAGGCCGAGGGATATTTCAAAGCCATTCTTTGCCGCATCAAACAGGGCGTTGAGCATCTCGGCCAGCAAGCCGGTCTGCCCCAGGAATATGACCTTGCATATCGCAACCACGAAGCCGATAAGAAAGAACGCTATCCAGACGTAGTTGAGTGCCATTTTTTTGAGTCTAAATTAACATTGTGGCTGTTTGATTTATATTTTCTCCCGCGCGCCGGGTTTCATTTTCGGGGAGTCTCGTAGAGACGCAATGCATTGCGTCTCTACATAATACAACAAGTCTAAAATTCAGTCAACACAATCCAAATTCCAAAAAACAAATTCCAAATTCCAGGAAAAGTATCTACTGAGTTGGCCTATCTGCTGCATCGGCGCCATCAGCTCCACTCTTTGCAGCATCATCTTTTGAGAACTGCACATGCCACTTCCCTTTTTCTTTTACAAGATACAAAGTTTGTGCTTTACCGGGGTTATCTGAGGTAGCATAAGCAACAGTGGCATTGTCGCCGCTTTCTATCGGATCTGTTACAGCCACCTTTATGCTCATCATTTCCTGCTTTGAGGAGTCTGGCATGAGGTTCGTAACGCCCGCAAACTGGTCGATGAGATTTTTAGTGTCTTCGGTGGAGAATGATTTCGCAGTTTCAAAATCCATCATAAAGAAACGGGTAAGCCACTTGTAGGCGACAAACAATGGCTGGTTTGCGTTGGTAATGACACTGCTGGCTGATGAAATGCCCACAAAATAATGGGTGTAATAGTCGGGCGACATATCATCGAAAGAGATAGGCACGGTCAGTGCGCCGGACTCATTGACAAACCCTTCTTTGTGATTTTGCTGCACCAGCGCCATATTGCCATCAAACCCAAATGCAAAATCATATTGAGGCTGTACGATGACCTTGCCTGAATGATCGATATACCCCCATTTACCACCAGACCTTACCGGCGCCAGCTTGCCGCCATTAAAAGGAAATGCCCGCTCAAATTGCGGCGTGATAACCACCTTGCCGCTATTATCCAGCCAGCCAAACTTATCGCCATCTGCCACTACAAAGCCGTCCTTATCCATGTGCATATCCCCATATTTCGGCTCTATGATGTATTTACCGGTATTGTCTATAGCTCCCCACTTACCATCTACGCATACTGCAGCCCTGTTACCTGTAAATGCAGCTACGTTATCATATTGATACCCGATCTTCAGTTCTCCTTTTTTATTGATAAAGCCCCACTTCCCGTTGTCATCAATGACTGCGCACATACCCGCTGAAAAAAAGCTGACACCCGTATATTGCGCCTTGATCTTTGTATTTCCATCCTTGTCCATAAAAGCCCATTGCTCACCTGCCTCCGTAAGCAAGCTGAAGGCGGCATATCCTTCGCAGAAATACCCAACCTCCTCCACATCATTGGTTTTGAATTTCACCGCGCCGGTTTTATCAATAGCCACCGGCCCTCCATCTTCAGATACCACAAAAGCCAGGCCCTCGCTGAACGAGGTACCATTCCAGTAGGTGGGCTCAATGACGAACTTACCAGTGGTGTTGATATACCCCCACTTATCTTCGCCCGTAGCGGCATAGGCGATGCCATCATTAAAACAACCCGCCTGCAAAAACTGTGGCGTGATGACCATTTTCCCTGTGCGGTCCATATATCCGAATTGTGATCCAACCTTTACGGGGAATAGTTCTGTGGGGGTGGGTTTAGTGCCCGGGTTGCAGGATGCGAGAAAAAGAAGGAAGACAATTAGAAGCCCCTCCCCGGCCCTCCCCCAAGGGGAGGGTGAGCCTGCCTGTCCGGTAGGCAGGGTGGAATGAGTTGCGCAACCCTCATTTTTTCTTTCAAAGGACTTATGTGATACAATTTTCCTAATCACCAAAAGCGTATTTATTTAAGAGGATTAACAACACTAGTGCTTACCTGTATCTGCATGGTTGCCATCTGCCGACATAGTGGTATCCTGCGGAGCGCCTGCAGCACCGGTGCTGTCTGCTCCCGAAGCCTGGTCGGCCATGCTATCCGGCACCTCGGCCATAAGGTCAACCTTTGTAAACTGCGCATGCCAGTTACCGCCTTCCTTTACCAGGTTGAGCACCTGCTCTTTCGTAGGATTATCCGAGGCAGTATAAGTGGCGACCGCCTTATCTCCGTTCTCCTTTACATCCTTAATGGTGATCGTAACTTTTTTCAAGTCTTTTTTATTGGAATCAGCTACATTATCCGTTAGCATCTGCAAAGAGTAAAGCAGGTTCTTGGTATCATTTGTAGATAGTTTCTTGGCCGCATCAAAGTCGAGATGGTTGAAGGCGGTAAGCCAGTTATAGGCTACATCTTTCGGTGTGTTCTTACTGCAGCCCGCCCACATAAAGGCCGCTATTATTAATGCCAAAGATGTAAGCGCTACTTTTCTCATGCTTTTATTTTCGTTTGCGGCAAAGTTATTACTTAAATACTGTTTGCCAAATGATATGTGCATGGGGCGTAACAAACAAATTGTCTATACCTACGAACCGCATTCCCGCCACAGAAGTAGTGCCTATATAGGCTGTATCATGTGCGGCCTTATTCAGCGCCTTCGACACAAATTCGGAGCAATAAAGCTTGTCGTCTGTCCGGAGGTCGAATTTCATATCGAATTTAGGACGTTGCTTGTAGTAAGCACGCACAACCTTTCCCAGTTCGGCTATTTTAATGGAATCAAGATCGTATTGCACAACCGCGATGGCTGTATTGTAAACCGGGGAAAAGAAAAATTTAGCTGAATCCCGCCTTAGCCGCTCATCGGGATTGTTCTCGCCGCCTATGCTGTGATATACAAAAGGATAACCATTTTCTACCATCACAATTCCGCAATGTGAATACGATTTGTCCTTTCGGTTCATCTGTGCCAGTAAGCGGCTATCAGCGCCAAGGCCCATGCGCAATACAATGTAACCTGATCTTAGCAGTGAAACTGCCGTGTCAACAAGGTGCTGATTCGAAATATCAACAAACTTCTTTTTTGTAGGATCACCAGCTGCAACATTTGATTGCGGATGTTGACAAGATTCCGTGACTGCCATAGACGCCGCAAGCGCCATAACACAGAAAATGAGAACGGCACCCGCAGACTTACGACTCACGACTAAATTATACGTTAAACCGGAAATGCATTACATCACCATCCTGTACTATATACTCCTTGCCTTCTATGCGCAACTTACCGCTTTCACGGCAGGCGGCTTCTGTTTTATACTGTACATAATCGTTATAGGCGATCACTTCTGCTTTAATAAAGCCTTTTTCAAAATCAGTATGTATCACACTGGCAGCCTGCGGAGCCTTCCACCCCCGGTGAATGGTCCATGCGCGCACTTCCTGCACACCTGCAGTGAAGTAGGTAATCAGGTTCAGCAGCTTGTAGGTGCTGCGTATAAGCCGGTTAAGGCCGGGCTCGGTAAGGCCATATTCAGCAAAGAATAGCTCTTTGTCTTCCGCGCTTTCCAGCTCAGATATCTGCGCTTCAATGGAGTTATTCATAACGATCACCTGCGCGCCTTCTTCATTTGCGGCTTTCACTAATGCATCGGAGTATTTATTACCCGTAAGCAAGGCGGCTTCGTCCACATTGGCCACATACAGTACCGGCTTATCGGTAAGGAGAAAAATGTCCGCTATTGCTTCCCGGTCCTCGCCTTCCAGCTTTAGCCCACGAATGTTCTTGCCTTCGCCCAGGTGCCGGAGGCATTCATTCAATACTTCATGTGCCCTTTTTATCTTGGGGTCACCGGCCTTCAGCATTTTTTCCACGCGCTGCAGCTTCTTCTCTACGCTGTCCATGTCCTTCAATTGCAGCTCGGTGTCTATGATCTCTTTATCGGCAATGGGATTGATGTCGCCTTCATCGCGCAATATATTCTCATCTTCAAAACAACGGATCACATGCACAATGGCGTCCACCTCGCGGATGTTTGCCAGGAATTTATTACCCAGCCCTTCGCCCTTGCTGGCGCCCTTTACTAAGCCGGCAATGTCCACAAATTCAAAGCTGGTAGGCACTATGCGGTCTGGCACCACAAGCTCAGCCAATTTGGCAAGGCGCTCGTCCGGCACATCTACCTGGCCCACATTCGGTTCTATGGTACAAAAACGGTAGTTGGACGCCTGTGCCTTGGCGCTGTTGCTCACCGCATTAAACAATGTTGATTTTCCTACGTTTGGTAATCCTACTATACCCGCCTGTAAAGCCATTTAATTTGAAAATTTGAAAATGTGGTCCCGATAGCTATCGGGATGAAAATGTGTTTCTAGCCCCTGGCTAAAAATGTTTGCAAAGGTAATAAGAAAAAGGCCCAATAACTCATTTTCACTGAGCCATTGAGCCATTAAGTAATTGAGCTATTAATTAAATTAGTTATTCGGAGTAACAGTAACGTAGCTGGCAGAGATAACGCCATTTACGAAATGCACACCTGCCAGTGATTCGATGGCGTTGATGTCCACCTTATGATTAGCGAGGTTGTCCTTCGTGTTGTTTGGATTGTAGTCAGGTTGTGAGGGCTGCACGTTGTGGAACTCGTAGCACAGGTACTCATCGGTGCTGGGGATGTAGATCACCTTCCAGCAGTACTCAGGAACTACCACATTGTGGTTGGCACCTATTACCCAGTTGCGGCCCACGGTGCCTGCAAATACTTTTACCTTCTTGAATTTCTTCGCCTTTACGATCTCTTTCTCCTGCAGTTTTTCCCACAGCGATTTATACAGGTCCTTTGGCATCGGCATAATGTTGGTAAAGTAATAGCTCTCAACGAAAGCGTCTTTATCACAGCTGTTTTCATCGGGCGACATCATGTGTGCGTTGTCAAACAGGGTATTGGTATAGTCGTCCCGGAGGTCAGTAACTTCTGGCAGTTGCGGGTCTGTATCCATGTGGACGCCATTTTCGCCCTTCATTCTTATGCAGTTGAACATGTCCGGCGTTAATGAATAAACAACCAGTACAGGAATATGCTGGGATTTAGAGAAATAAGAAGTAAAATTCTGGTTTCTTATTTTAACAATGTCCTGGCCGTAGGAGTTAAAACTGAAAACAGTGAACAATATTGCTATCAGTACTGAGGTGCTTTTTACTATTCCTTTTTGCATATAAACCTTTTAGTTCAAGTTAACATTTTTAGAAAAACAGATTACCAAGCGATAAAAATATGACTTTCACCGAATTTTTTATAATTAAATTCCATTTTTTGCAAGTTTAATTAAATTTTCAGCGTTTTAAGCCCTTTTAAAGCCCATCTTTTTGCTAAGTTATAAAATTGCTTCACCAAAAGACAGTTATTCACTGTCTGTATTTTATCAGTGCGGCTTCCATTACGTTATAAACCTGTTGTTTTAATGTGGGCAGGTCTTCTATTTCCATTCCGTTCACGGGAACAGGTTCCAGGTAAATAGCCCGGTTACGGCCCGGCCAGATCTTCCACCAGGCGCTATAATGCCATCTATCCACAGTATCGGGGAAAATGACCGGTAATATGGGTGTTTGGGTAACAATAGCCAGGCGAAAAGCGCCATTATAAAACTCTTTCAGCGGTTTGCCGGTCTCGTTAAAGGTTCCTTCGGGGAAAATAAGGATATCCGACTCCCGTTTCAATACCCGCCACATGAGCCGCATGCTTTTGGCCCTGCTGCGCTCACTGCTCCTGTCCACCATGATAACGATCTGCTTGTAGAGAAACCCCATCAGTGGCACTTTTGAGAATTCCTTTTTGCCAAGCGCACGAAAATACCCCGGAAGACCCGGAAATAGCACTACCGTATCGAGGTAGGAAATGTGATTGGCGGTTATTACATACCTGCCCTGTGGGGGCTTTGCTCCGGATATCTTTAGCGGCATACCGATAACCCATAGCCAGATACGCGCCCAGTAATGGATAATGGTGTAAATGGCGCTCCGGGCAGCAATGTTATTGCCAATACTGATGAGTAGGAAGAACGGGAAATTAATAAGCAGGCCAATAACAAATGTAGTCACCGCATAAACGGTATAAAATGGCTGCAGTATTTTTCTGACCATGACCTCTATGCATTCAAATGAGGAACATTAGGCCGGCCTACGCCGCCCGGCTTTCCCTCCCAGGGTATAGTGGCTACGAAGATGGCCAGCGCAATAAAAACGAACCAGAACATCCGCTTGAATTTCCGGTCATCGTCCATGTTCTTCTTAGCCACGGTATAGCCCATATGCACCAGTATTATCGCTACGATCATGCCCACACTGTGCTCCACAGCCCAGAAACGCTTGTAGGGGTCTTTCATCACATCGCCACCATTAAGCAGGCCCGAAGCATACACCTTGAAATAATAGAGCAGCAGCCCAAATAATAACTGGAGATCACAGCAGATAAGCAGCACCAATGCAGTTTGCTTATTACTGGCTTTGAATTTCTTCTTACCCATCATCCCAACAAGGCTCTGCACCACCACGATGAGTGCAAAAAGCAAAATCAGGTAACGCAGAATACTATGGAAATAGAGAAAGTAGTTGAGGTGTGATTGCATAACGGGGGTTTTATATGATAAAGATAATATTGATTTTTGAATTAGTATTTAAAAAGTTGATCAACTGGCTGATTTACCTGCTGGAGCTAAACTCATTTATTGGCAAAACACCAACATTTGCACATTTTGAAATTTTCATATTTTCAAATTAAACCTACCAATTCATTCTTTGGCGCAACTGCCTGATATGCTCCGTATGATGCCTGCTGTGCCACGCATACAAAGCAACCAGCTCCCAAAGCGGGATACTGCGCTTATGCTCGGGGTGAAAGTAAGTGCGCTGCCAGTCGGCGGGGCTCATGTGGCGCAGTGCGGCCACCATCCTGCGGTGCATGGTATGCAGCATAGTGATGGAAATATTCACCGGTACAAGCTGCACATCGGGCAGCATAGCCCAGGCGTTCTCATCATAGGGCTTTATTGTGGGGTTGTCCTCGGTAAGGGCCAGCTTCAGCCTTATATAGGCATTCATATGGCTGTCTGCCACATGGTGCACCACCTGCTGAATGGTCCATCCGCCCTCTCGGTAAGGCACATGGAGCTGTTGCTCATCCAGGTTCTCAATGCAGGCATCCATCCATGATGGCAGCACATCCAGTACATTTATCCATTCCTGCATCAGTTCAGGAGTTGCTGCATCGGGCTTCTGATAGCGCCCTATTGGATATTTCAAATGCTCCATGCTGTCTTCCATAAGCACTTTGTTAGTTTAAATGTTCGTAAAATTCCACTTCGTTATCTGAGGGCCTATATACTTTCTGTATCCGGGAATACCGGTTTCGTTGTGTAAAGAAGTAGTTGAGTATGTCTTCGCCGCTGGTGCACACCACTAAGATATCCGGCTCTGTATATCTTCCTTTTTCCATGTACAGATCCAGGAAGTCTTCCATAGTATAATTATGAAATCCCGCATTGATGATCTCTTTTGCGGGATATTTTTGCTGCAGCAGATAAGTAGGTATCAGCTTATCATCAAGATCAGGACAGGAAACCCCTGTGTTTCCCATAATGAGTATCCTTGTTTTCTTTTTTGGGAACGTTAGGTCATGGTCCATCCTCAGGCCCTGCGAATTTGTGGTTATGTGGTATTTCACACCCTTGTCTGCTTCGATAACCTCGCTCTCATTGGGAGGCATATCGCCAAAAGTAGCCGGCTTGGGCCCTGCAGGAAATTTCTTATTGTTTTTCAAACAATCGTATCCGGCCAGCAGGTAAGTAAGCTGCTCCCCCACGAATGCAGCACCCTCTTTCGACCAGTTGTCATCAGATGCCATTTGGGAGATGGCCTCTGCCTTTTGAGCGAGAATGGCCGGGGTCATGTCCAGGTATTCAATCCCCATCATGGTGCAGGATTGGGTGATAAAGGGAATCCCATACGTATTGGCAAGTGTAAGCGATTTGCCCACGTTAGGCGACATCACCAACACTATGAGCTTAACCCCATCCCGGTCCGTTTCTGTAGCTAATGTGCGAAGTGATTGCTTGTAGCGTTCCTGAAGGTCCTTGTATAGCTTGTCCCCGTTCGCCTGCCTCAATATTTCATCGGTTGGCATCTTAGGGTACTTTTCCGCAAGCGATTTCCTGGCCATGTCCAGCGTCATGCTGCCCAGCCCCTTTTTTCCGGAATTGCTGCCGCATGAAAAAAGCAAGAACAAAACCGGCAGCAGTATAACTATTTTTGTAATTCGCATAAGGGATGAGAAAAAGGGAAATAACCCTGATAAAAATAAGCATAAAAACGCGAAATCCTAATGGGGGCAGATTTCCTGCACTTCTGTTCATGTTGCGTAGAGACGCAAAATTTTGCGTCTCTACTCGCGCTTATGCGTCTCCACCCGCGCCATGTGTGTTCGCTCCTGCTGGTACTATCTGCCCATGTTTCCTGGACGCAATGCATTGCGTCTCTACATCTTCTGAATATTTGGCACATGGTGCTGAAACTAAAAAGCTGCCCCGAAGAGCAGCTTTTCCAGTCTATTGATAATTTCTATTTTTTGGACTTATTTGCCGGTTGTTTCTTCGGTGCATTAGCGGCCTTCTCCATTTCTTCCAGGTCTTTCAGCGCCTTGTCGTTAGGGTCTATAGCGGTGATCTTATCTTTATATGCGGCTACCTCGGCCTTATCTTTTTTATTGTAAGAGTAATAGAGTAAGTATTCGTAAGCGCCCTTGAGGTCATTCTTCTTTTCATAGTTCGGGCCTACTTTATCAAGCCATTTGGTAAAATACGGTACTGCGCCGCCGGAGGTGGCATCAGAATCTATTGCAGCCGAAGTGCGGCCTTGCCAATATATAGCATAGGGCTGGTCAGGATACTTTGCGGCAAATTCATTAAAGGCATTCATGGCCACATCATATTTTCCGCAGTAATAGTACATAATACCTCTCCAGGTATAGTCCAGTGGCTGTGTTCCCGGATTTGCCTTTACCAGGTTATCATACCATACAGCCGAATTGCAGTAGTCTTTCCGTGTTTTGAAAGCCTCTGCTATCTGGCGGTAAATGTCGGTTTTGGTTTGCCCGGTATCGCCTGCTACGCCTTTGTTGTAATAAGCTACCGCAGAGTCAAGCATACCCATTTTCAGGAACAGTTTCCCAACGTTAACATAATCAGACGGGAGTATTTTTGACTGGTCTTTGCGCGACAGCCAGATACGCACATTTTTTATAGCATCCACCGAATCGCCGCATTGTGCTTCTGAAAAGCCGAGGATACCATACAGCTCGGTTTTCTTTTCTGCATCAGTAATGTCATTGATCATATCTTTCGACATCTTTACCGCATCGCAATAGCTCTGGGCAAGAAATTCGGCTTCCATATAGTTGATCTTATCTGCAGGGGTCTTGTCAGAAAGATCAAAATATTTCTGGATGTTCTCTAATCCCTGTTTGTATTTTCCCGAGCTGCCGAAGGCACGAGCAAGGGCCTTATAGGGCAGCGGATTTGTAGGGTCCGCGTCCTTTGCTTTTGCATAGTTGTCCAGGGCGCTCTGGTAATTCTTGGCCTCATACCAAAGATCGCCTATACGGGTAAACGCCAGCGAGTTTTTAGCATCTTTTTCAGTTACCGCCTCATAGTTGTTCATAGCGTCACCGCCGCCACCAGGTATCTTACGGTTCACATCAGCAAGGCCAATGTGCGTGCTTACTTCATCCGGATTTTTTGTGAGCACATCTTTATACCAGAAAATTGCCTGATTGTAGTCGCCACCCTGTGTGTAGGTGATCGCATCTGCTGCATACTTTTCGGCCTGCCATTCTTTCTTCCGCGATTTGGCAGCCAGGTCTTTAGCTATCTGCATGCCTTTTCCGGCATCTTTATTCACAAATGCCACCCGCGCATTGCCCGACATGTTGGCAATATCTTCGGGATATTTTGAGAAGGTCGCACTGGCGTTTGCTACATTGCCTTCCTGCAGATAGCATAAGCCCAGGTAGTAGTTGGCAAGCGGGTCGGCAGCGGCAAGCGGCGAAAGGATACGCTCTGCGCTCTGGAATTTCTCGTAATTGTACATCTTGATACCGTCCTGCACAGATTGTGCTACGGCGCTTATGCTGAAGACCATCGCTATAAGCATTATCATTACTTTTCTGCTGTTGTACATCGTAGTACGTTTATGATATTTGTTTGTTAATAATTAATTACTGATTCTTGATTTCCGCCCCTCTTATTATCATCTCCGATCTCAACGGGAACATGTGCGCATATTTAAAAATAAGCTGCCCGCGCTGCTCCGCTAAAAAGTTTGCAAAACCCGTGCCGAGACCCGGATAGCTCTCCCGGTTGATATAATATATGTTGCGGTAAAGCGGGTACGTTTTCAGTGCCAGGTATGCCTGGTAAGGCTGCAAAAAATCCCCGGTGCTGTCATTTTTTATCGCAGCTACCTTTACCGTGGTGATAAACGTACCGGTATTATTGGGGTCGTTTTTGTCGCTCACGTAGTTAAGCCCCACGAAGCCAATAGCCCCGGGGTTTTTAGCCACATAATCCACCACTTCTTTATTCCCTTTTGCTGCAAACACATTGCTGCCCAGCTTATTGCCCTTCAGCAACGAGTCAATCACATAGCGCACGGTACTTGAAGCCTCGTTATCAAAAACCACGGTGTACTTTGTTTTATACACGCCGGTCAGGATACCTTTGAGCACATTCTTGTCCAGGAAGCTATCTGCTGAATTATTGTTCACAATAACTGCTATCGCATCACGGGCAATGGCCATTGATGTTACGTATATTTTCTGCTGGGTACACTCGTCTTTCTCCGCTTTTGTGAGTGGCCTTGCCACAACTATGATACGTGCCTTATTGTCAAAATAATCCTTAAAACACTCCGCTTCCGGCTTGTAGTGTATGTTTATTTTGGCGTCAGGATAACTGCTGTCAAAGACCTTCAATTGCTCATCGATCACCGGCTGATATGTTTCATCCACCGAAATATCTATCGTGCCCTTGCCCAGCGTATCCGTATTCTTTGGAGCATCATCACCACATGAAAACAGGATGATACTCACACACATTAAGAAAAGAATATTTTTTAGCAAATGCATAAGGGGACGCAATTTTAGTTATTAATTTAAAGAATAGGGATGGTTATATCTGTTGTAACAATAATTTAACAGGACCTCCCCATCCCTCTCCGAATGATAGGGTGAAGTTGAATGAGCTACATAACACCTCCCTCTCATTCGGAGTTCACGCCAGTGAAGGAGCGCAGCTCGCGGGGAGAGGTCACTTTTTTCTGTTCTGTAAAATATCCTGCCAGCCGCGGTAGAAGCGAAAACCACCACCTACCACCATCATCCCGCCCAGCACATAAGAGATAATGGGCGGTATGCTCACAGTTCCGAAAGATTTCGTTACAATGATCACCAGCCCTATCACCACATAAAACACACCCATTCCTATATCCAGGGGGGTGCGGAACCCCCTCCTTGACCTTTGCCGCTCATCGCTTTCTCCGTAGCTCATTTTTTTAATTTGGGTTGCAAAATTACTATTTATAATATCCTGTCGTCAAAATTATTTGCTGGCCTTACCCCTCCTGGTTACTAGCCTACCCTCAATTTGTTGGTGGCCACCCCACGTAGAGACGTTGCATTGCAACGTCTCTACACAACACCGTTTACCCCGCAACCGCTCTGGTACTAGACACTGGTCAACCGAAATTCCACAGAAAAAACGAAAAACTTCCGCAGAACATTTTTTGACTTTTAACTTTTGAATTTTGAATTTGAAAGACATAAATAATTGTTAACTATTTGAAACTGCTTACTTACTGCTTATGGAATTTCTACCTTTCTTACATCTTTCTAAAAAACCACACATTTATGGCACATCCACGCATCACTTTGACCGGGGCATTATTATTGTTTGCAGGCTGCCTTTATGCACAGCCGCAGCAAAAGCTGAACATAGAGCAGGCAACGGTCTTCTTAAGTGGAGCCGAGCTCGCCAGCACCGCAAAAGTGACACTGGTAAAGGGCGAGAACGAATTTATATTCACCAATGTAGCCGGTGATGTGAACAGCCAGAGCCTGACCGTAAGCGCCACCAATGGCGTGGTGGTAGAGGCAGCCACTTTCCAGAACAACTACCTAGCAGCCGAGGTGCTATCCCCGCGCGCTACAATAATAAAAGACAGCATAGAATTGATCGCGGCTGATACGCAACTGGTGCATAATAAGATAATGGTATTAGGCCATGAGAGCGGCTCGATATGGAAGAACTCACAGGTGAGCGGGGCTAACACAGGCCTGTCGGTAGCTGAGTTGCAGAAATACCTGGACCTGATAGACACCAAAATGGAAGCGATACTAAACAGGCAGGACGTGGAGAAAGCCAAAATGAAGAAAATGAAGGACCGCCTCACAAAGCTGAACGAACAGCTTAACGAAGAACAAGGCAGGGGCTACCAGCACGGCGGGCAGCTTTTGGTAAAATTCTACGCAAAGGAAGCCACAACCGCCGATGTAGCTATAGACTATGTAGTGCCGCACGCCGGCTGGAGCCCCAGCTATGATGTTTTTGCCGATGATGCCAATGGCCCGGTGAAACTATTTTACAAAGCTAATATTTTCCAGAACAGCGGAGTGAAATGGAACAATGTGCGCCTGAGCTTATCTACCGGAAACCCTAATGAGGGCGCGCAGGCGCCTACGATGAACCCCTGGTACCTGGCGTTCTATTATCCGCAGCCAATGTACAATAGAAGTTATAGGAATGCTATGGCTCCTGCTGCAGCGTACAGCAAAAGCGCAGAAAATGTGATGCTAGATACTACGGTGATGAACGACCTTGTGGTCACCACGGGAACGTCTTCCATGAACGAATATGTATCCGTTGATAACGCGGGCATCAATACCTCGTTCGATATAGATCTCCCCTACACCATCCCCGGCGATGGCCAGCAGCACCTGGTAGCTATAAAGAAGTACGAGCTGCCCGCTACTTACCGCTACTATACTGTGCCGAAGATGGATAAAGACGCCTTCCTGCAGGCGCAGATCACTAACTGGGAAGACCTGAACCTGCTGCCCGGCAAGTCAAATATCTTTTATGAAGGCACCTATGTAGGCCAGGGAAACATAGACGTGCGCAACCTCACCGACACCATGACCCTCTCACTGGGCAGAGATAAAAAAATAGTGGTAAAAAGAAACCGCGACACCAAACTGCGCAGCGTGAAAACCATAGGCACCAACATACGGGAATCATTCTCCTATACCATCACTGTGCGCAACACCCGCAAGGAAGCCATTAACCTGATCGTCCAGGACCAGCAACCGGTAAGCAATGACAAAGACATTGTAATAGACGAAAAAGACGCAGGCACCTCAGAATACAATGAAACAACCGGCATGATGAAATGGGCCTTGCAATTAGCCCCAAATGAAACCAAAAACGTTTCGTTTGGCTACACCATCAGGTACCCGAGGGGGAAGACCGTGGCGGGCTTGAGGTAGTCTGAACTTTGATTTTCGTGATTATTAGATTAAACGGAGGCAGAGATGCCAATGAGATTTATCAAATGTTATATCGTTTTGCTACTAACCTTGCTTTGCCATGTGCATTCATCTGCACAGCGCACAGCCAGAGGCGACTTTTACGACTCGGTAAAATATTACGATTTCAGCAAGCTCTGGCACGCCGACAGTGTCTTGAACCTTGGATATGTTGATGGCACATTTGGCTCGTATCCTAAACGCTTCGGTTTTCCGTCGTCTTTAGGTTTTATTGGCGATAACTATCAGAGATTTTATATTCATTTTATTTCGGTGAAGAAATGCAAACAGAATCCCTTTCAATATATCGTCGAAGGCAAAACGAAAGTGAAAGACAACATCTGTTCCTTTAATGGAACGATCACTATTGATACTGCGTGCTTTGAAGTCGATACAACGATACCTGTGTCGGCGGGGTTGAGAAGAGGCTATATTATCTGTGCATGCACCTTTAACGAAAACAAAAGTTGTAAACACAGCGGCGTTATTACGGGTAGCTTGGCGACCGACTGGTGCTTGTACCATGGGCAAATTTGGTATGACAACATAATGGGCATAGCCGATAGCTATTCAAACAATGAGTTCAGGGGAAAATGGAAAAGCTACCTGGGCAATATCGTAAAAAAATGCAATTGGGGAGACGAGCGAATTCCGGACTGCGGCGACCTGGACGTAGGCACCGGTGATTTTTCCCCGAATGAGAAATACTTAAAAAACGGATGGCAAAGCTACAGCGAGCACTTTGACGAGTCGGTAGCCGGCAAAAAGGCAAACGCTATCGAAAATGAAAAATGGTGGAAATAGCCCTGTTGGTCCTAGTGTTCCTATAAATTGTGCAAGTGTCACTTGCACAATTGGGACACCTTGCCCATGCTGAACAGAGTGCCCCTAAAATATAAAAGACAACAGTTTGGCGTACGTCCCCACTGGTCCTCGTTTGCAATAGCCTCCCGAAAATTTTCGGGAAGGATCAAATGGAGCCGCGTCTGTGGCGCTTTTAAAAAGGCCATCCAACATTAACTACGCCTGCAACACAATAAAATACCAGCTAATATTTCTGCAAAACATCATCAAAAACCGCCAAAAACCCACTTCCCATTTTTACAAGTTACTGCTAACATATACACTCCTGCTCCTCACATCATTACCTCTAAAAAATTTTATATCATATCCCGCCCACATCACATCATACCACCAAAAACGTACTATCATAAAACGTCAATTTTTCGATTCGGTTTTTCGTTACGAACTTTACTCCAAAAAACGAAAAATAAGCCGCTAATTTAGGCTGGGTAATTCAACTCTATGAGCTTTATGATCTCCCGTGTGGCCTTTGTGGTTAAACCTTCATTTACGTAAAAGAGGTAAACAAAAGTCAGCATTATAGCCAAGGGGGCGGCACAATGGGGTATTGTGGGGCATAAAATGTAACATGCAGTACACCAAGTTGCATTAGGAAAATCCTTTAACCTGACGGTAGGCAGGTCGTGGGAATCGAGGTTCAGACAAATGCCCCACGACGGGTAATGATGGGAAATGTAAAATAATTTTAATAAATTATCCGAAAGCAGCACCAGTGAAGGGTTACAGCCAAATTAGCATACGAACAAAATGCCCCATATAATCCGTTAAAAAATATAATTGCAGTGGGGCATTGCATCGGCTCGGTTTTTATCGGAGGGGGTTATTTCCTTATTAAGCCTGAGCGTATGGGCACAGATGTTGCCCCCATGCCTGCCGAATAGCAGAAATAAGAGGATGCGGGAATCGCAATAAAAAAAGTTTAAGGCCTTCCTTGAACCTGCTGCACTGCATGCGCCAGCTCATGGTCCAGCAAGTCTTCTCCATGATGCCGCCTTCCGGGGGCAAAAAATATGTCCTGGCCGCCCGTAAAAGCCTCCGCCGACAGCTCGCGGGATAAGTCATGGGCGCGGGGGTTATCATGTACCCTTACACCACCCAGGTCTGCTCCCAAGGCATTTTCCCACCTGGCACGGTGACTAATGGCCCGGTTTATCTCTGGAGTGCCGATATCTCTGCTCGAACCCAATCTTTCCTGGAGCAGCCGGCGAGCTGCCTGCGCTTCCGACATGCCATATTCATTTGTCCTGGCCATAATATTCAGTTTTACCAACAAATATAACAAAATCTGGAATTTATCGCAACTGCAATAAAAAAAATAAAGGGATATGCAAAACAGGAGAAACCCAGGAAAGGCAAGAGACGAAGCGCGATAGCAAGCTCGGTCCGCAAATGATGGGTTGGGAGTATTAATTTTCTTTATTAAGCCTTAGCTCCTGGAGCATATAATCTCCGGCTTTGGTCTTCATAAGGATATAAACACTGTACTTTGTGCCGTTTGGCTCTGTAAAATCGCCAATGAGGAATTTTGAAGTATTATCAGGCGAGCCGTTGTCCATGATCACAAAATCGCGGGCGCTGTTCTTATCAAAGAAATCCTGCAGCACTACCTGCGCCTGGTTATGGCTGTAGATCTGCTGGTTGTTATTAATGGTTATCGGTACAAAATTGTCAAAATACTTTACCATATCCACAACACGGTCCGTCCTTATAGCGTTCACCATGTCTTCCATGGGCGAACGGCTGCTTTGGGCCCTTGCTGTAAATAATAACAAAATAAATGTTGCCGATAGTAACGCTGTTTTCATATAACTGATCTTCCAGATAACTCAATACTTTCTATCACTGTAAGAGCTATCGCAAAAACTAAGCCAAATTTTCAAAATGTGGAATTTTTGGCCTAAAAACTTTCATCTATTGGTATTTATCCGGAAATGACCGCAACTGAATATTAGTTCTTTGTAACTCATACTAATAAACAAACCGGAAACAAATATAAGAAAAAATGAACAGAGGGACTATTAAAAAAATCAGGAAGGCGGCTTATTGATATAAAATAAAAAACAAATTGACCAATGCATTTGCACCAGTTAATTTGTATAATAATATTTTGAAATAATTCTAAGCTGTACGCCTGTAAACAGGTGCGCGAAGCTCAAGCAGTGTATTCTGGATATGCTGTTTCACCACGCGGCTCTGAGATATGGCGAACGTAGCGCTGAGAAACGTATGCAGATCAGATTGCAGTGGGTGCTCCAATACTTTTAAGGCCCTTGCCTTGCTGAAATAACGTATAGTGCGGTGTGTCATAATCGTCTCGTTTGGTAAGTATATACAAAAGGTGTGCCACATCTTTTTTGAGGAAGTTAAATATCTCTCGCAAAGGCGCCAAGCTCGCAATTCTCTCATTCTGTTTTAAAGCCCGCAAATTCGCGATAATTAATATTGAACTTAGAAGCAGATTGCAATTTTAGCAGCTAACCGGTACTACTTACGGATACTTTCGAGATATAGATTTTCCACTTTTTGGCGGGCCCAGGGAGTGGCCCTCAAAAATTTGAGGCTTGATTTGATACTGGGGTTTTCGTAGAAACAATTGATCCGGACGCGCTCATTCATTTGCTCCCAGCCATAGTGGGTTACCAGGTGATTCAGCATCATCTCCAGCGTAATGCCATGCAGCGGATTGTTTTGTTGTTCTGTGCTCATCTGCTATGGCAATACAGCGCCGTTTAGTTCGGCCAGCCGCTGCCGGGCCGTTTGTATGTAGGTACTGCCGGGATAGTCTATGATGAGCTGCTCGTAATAATGCTTTGCCTGGCTGCTGTCGTGCAGGTTGTTTTGATACACCTCTGCCATCTTAAAAACAGCATCATCGCCCAGCACATCCTGTCCGTATTTTTCATAAATAGTTTTCAGGTGGGCAAGCGCTTTGTTGTAGTCGTGGTGCTTGAGGGCCAGCTCTGCACGTGCCATTATTATGTCATCGTTGAGCGGGTGTTTTGGAAAAGCGATATTTATGCTGTCCAGCAGGGCCTCTGCTTCTTTGTCTTTATTCTGGAACAGGAGCAAGCCGGCATAGGCAAAGCGCTCCAGCGGCACATAGTTGCTGTCTTCCACATTCTCTGTGATCTGCACCGAAAGGTATAGCGCATCATTGGCAATAAGCTCCGACGTAGATGCTTTTAGTATGGATAGCTGCCGCTGCGCCCATACGAAATCGCCCCGGTAGTACGCCAGCTTAGCATTCCGGAACCGGGCATCCTCGCCAAGGACATCCTGCTTAAACTCTTTGTCAACCTGGCTATAGGTAAGCGAGGCATCCCAAAGCTGGCCGGTGAGCACATAGTAGTCGCCCATCTGCAGTTTGAATTCGCCAACCCTGTTTTGCCTTATACCCGGCTCGGTGATGGCCCGCTGCAAAATTTCTATTGCCTTCGGCGCATTACCTGCGTACTGGGCTACCAGCATAGCGTAGTCTGCAGCGGCTTGTGTGGTATATTGATTGGGATATTCGGTAAGGAAGCTATCGTACAATTTCACAAGGCCATTTACCGCCGCAGCACTAATAACGGAATCATTTTTTATGACCTCAAATGCTGCAGCTAATTTCCCGGCCCTTGCGGCGAGATAGTAAGGCAGGTCTTTACCCTGTACGACTACATCATCATATGCTTTGCCTGCGGCGTCAAACTGTTTGGCATTCATAGCAAGGCCCGCCAGCGCCATAAGGCGGCGTCCGTTTTCCTTGTTGCGCTCGTCCACTGCCTCTATCTGCACCAATGCACCGTCCCAGTCGTTTTTCTGGGTGTATATCCAGGTGAGCAGCTCTGCATAGTAAGCATTGCCGGGGTCGTCATTTATTTTTTGAATAAGGCCCCGCTGCATCTGCCGCAGCTTCTCAGGGTCCGTGCCGAGCATCTCCAGTAGTTGTGCCTTAACGGTCTCAATGTTGCCACCCTGCGACTGCACGCTTACCAGTACCATTTCTATGGCCTTGTCCAGCCGGCCGCACTTATCATACAGCCGTGCGAGCGGCATACAGTAGTAATAAATGGCATTGGTCATGTTCACCGCTTTCTGAAAAGTGCGGATGGCGTAGTCATCATTACCAGCATCCATGAACGCCTTGGCAATACGCTGTGTGAGGCCATCATCGCCTGTCATAATTTCAAGCAGGCTGTCATACTGCAGTTTTGCTTTGTCGTATTTTTTCTCCCGGGCATATACATCCCCCAGGTCGATGTGTAAAAAAGGATCCTGGTTGCTGCGGCTCTTCTGGACTTCCACCACTTTCTCAGCTGTCTTGTATTGTCTTTCGCTAATAAGCAGGTGGAGGTATTCGGTGTAAACGGAATCAGGGTTCTTATTATAAAGGTCAGTGAAAGAGGCCGCGGTTTTGATCACTGGTTTAGACGCAGTGTCCGTGTGGGGGGCCTCCGTGATCATCTCAATGCCCACGTGCTGCGCAAAAAGGCGGGAGCCGCCAAAAAGCACTAAAGTACCCAGTAAAACCAACTTCACTATATTCATTCCGGTTGCTTAAAGATTACTCAAATGTAGCGCTTATTATTATTTGATATTCTTATGAAAAGCATAATTGTTTTGGGGCCAGGGAACCGGGCTCAAAAGCGTATGAACTCCAGTATGACCAAGGTCAGACAAATGGCAGTTAAAAAAGGTACCTTCGCACCTCAATCAGAAAGGATGAAACTGGAAGATATATTAAAAAGCCGTAGCGGGAATAAATGCGAATTGTGTAATTCTGAAGCCGGACTTAGAACATATGAAGTTGGGCCACAAGACCGCTACAACGAAGATAATACCATACTGATATGCGGAAAATGTGAAGCGCAGATAATGAAGAAAGAAGACCTGGACAACAAGCGTTGGGACTGCCTGGGCACGAGCATGTGGAGCGAGGTGCCGGGAGTGCAGGTGATGAGCTGGCGTATGCTGAACAGGCTGCGCAATGAAAGCTGGGCCATGGACAACCTGGAAATGATGTACATGGACGACGACAAACTGGCATGGGCAAAAGCTACGGGAGACCATGAAAACGATAGCGCCGTGGACCTGCATAAAGACAGCAACGGCACCGTACTCAATACCGGCGACACGATCGTACTCACCAAATCACTGGATGTGAAAGGCACCAACCTCAATGCAAAACTAGGCACGGTGGTGAAAAACATCCGCCTGGTGGAAAACAATACCGAACAGATAGAAGGCAAAATAGAAGGCCAGGTGATCGTGATACTGACAAAGTATGTAAGGAAGCAGGTTTGATAGAGGGTCAATAGGGTAAATGGTTAAAAAGTTAATTAGGTGGTGCGAGTTTTATTCTGCATTATCTTTTAGTAAAAATTCTCCCTTTATAAGCCATGCGGTGCCGTAGGCAAGGTTTGCCACCCATTCCAGCCAGAAGGTGGGGTGAAGGCTTGCATTATCCAGGACAGGAATGTGCTTTTCAAAAGAAATTAGTAAAATAGCAACGAGGATCGTAATTCCGCATACACGATAGACCCTGTTTCTTATGATCTTTTGTTTCGTTTTAATGCCGGCACTCTTAGTAAAGAGAAACAGGGACATATAAGACAGCGTTACAAAGAACAGCGCGGCCGAAATATAATGGACATTTACGCGCCATGAAATACTGTTCAGAGTTCTT
The DNA here is from genome assembly GCA_903887415.1 of uncultured Bacteroidota bacterium. GTDB lineage: Bacteria > Bacteroidota > Bacteroidia > Chitinophagales > Chitinophagaceae > Nemorincola. The sequence goes on from CAISPO010000038.1 coordinate 237,404, forward strand.
ATAGCACAGCTTGCATCGGGATCTTGCGAAGTAGGGAACAGGGCTACGCAGATAATAAATATGCCAGCAAGAAAGCTCACAATATTATCGCGCAGGTCATAGCCTTTGTAGGTGATGAGGAATATGCCGGTGGAAATAAGAAAGCCGACAAAAACATCTCCCATAACCGTGTAGTAGTAATGACTGATGGAGTTCTGTACATGGGTACATCCGCCAATGGTAAAGGTGCCTATGATCATTACTGCGGGTATGGATATACCGAGAAAGCCAATTGCCTTTCTAAGCGTCAGGAAGGAGATGAGCAGCGGGCTTGTGTTTTGGGGTGGGGTTGCCATTTTATCTTTATTGAAGAGTGGTTCTTAATACAAGATAAAAATTATGTGCTGGAAATCCCAATCTTACTGATGTAGGGCAAATCGAACTTTCGCAGGTTTTGATTTAAGTGTTAATTTATCACGGGTACAGGCTCATATATTGCGGCTCTTATTACCTTACTTTTTCTTTGCTTCGCCAAAGAAAAAGTAACAAAAAGAAAGGCGATTTTTTTCCAAAGGCTCCGCCGGAAAAAAAGGGCTCTACACTGTTGTCGCAGTTCGCTATTCAGCTATATGGTGCTGGTTTTCTGCCTACCATTGCTAATATTTGGCTAGTCAAGCGGTTTAGCTACAGATCAACAAACAATCTTTCACCTTCCGTATCTACGGCATAAAAAGGCACCATCATATGTTCATCGTATGTTCTACTATCGTCTATCAATATCAAAATACCTTAAAGAATTACTACGGTGCAATTTGTACTTCACCCAATCTTACTTACTCCCAATTCTCTTCCCAGGCGCTCTTGTAGGCGGCGTGCTTCTCGGCGTAGGCGATGAAACCGGCATAAAAGGGGTGGCGGGAGAGCGTGGCACTGTCGCCGATAATTACGAGTTTCTTACGGGCGCGGGTCATGGCTACATTCATTCTGCGGGTGTCTGAGAGGAAGCCGATGATGCCGTCTGTATTGCTCCGGGTCATGCTGATATATACAATGTCGCGCTCCTGGCCCTGGAAACTGTCGATGGTATTTACGGATATGTTTTGCAGGTAAGGCTGCAGAGCGGGAACGTGCAGCAGGTGCACTTTGAGCACATGGAGCTGCTCTTTGTAGGGGGAAATTATAGCTATGGAAGGAAAGTGCGCGGGCTTGTAATGCGCACTCAACTCCGTGATTAGCCGAGAAAGATGTTTGAATAAAAATGCAGCTTCCTCGGGATTCGAGATGCTTTTGCTCTCGGTCTTTTCGTCAAAACCACAACCGGCGGTGTCAATGAAGACAAGCGGCATATCATCTGTGAACAGCAGGTGCTTCGCCACTGAGCCATGCGCCAGCAACTTGTTTTCATAAAACACCGCCGACGAATAGCCCATGATCTTCTCGTGCATGCGGTATTGCTCGCCCAGCATAGATACTGCCCCGGGGTGAAGGCTGATCACTTTTTCGAGCAAGGTATTGCTTAGTCCGCCTTTGGCTGCCGCATCCGACTTGATGGTGGGTGATAGCTGGAAGTGGTCGCCGGCGAGGATGAGCTTCCTGCCTTTTAAAATGGGTATCCAGCAGGCGGGCTCCAGGGCCTGGCCGGCTTCATCTATCACTACTGTGTTGTAGCGCAGCCCGCGGACAGTATAATGGTTGGCCCCTACCAGTGTGGCTGCAATGACCTGTGCCTTTGAAGTGACATCGTCGATAATGTATTGCTCCATTTTGTCCACGTCCTTCATGATCTTGTAGGCCTCATCAAACAAGGCTTTGCGTTGCTCGCGTTCTGCCCGGCCGAAGCTGCGCTTGTATTTGTGGGCCATCTCTTTGAACTCGCCGGCCTGCTTCTTCAGGCGCTTGATCTCCTTCA
>CAISPO010000039.1 GCA_903887415.1 uncultured Bacteroidota bacterium
GTATTAAATCCAGAATTTGGCGCAGTAACGGTTTGTTATTATTTTTACTACGTTTGAATAGCCCCATATTTTTGTGTTTTGGTCGTTCTTAACCAAAGGTATGGCCGCTATTCAGGCAAAAAAGTTTCGGATAGTTGTGGATTGTCATATTCTTTTTGAACAGCCATCACTTCGTTGTAGTCGTTCCAATCCGTATTCGGATGTGCCTGTCGTGCCGTTCCGCTGATGGTTACTATCTTAAAAGTATTAGACCCAGTCCAAACACTATTCGTTCCGTCATTCCAATAGAAACTGATGATTACAGAACCTGCTTGCATAGTAAATATGCTCACCGTGTAAGTTTGTGTTGTGGTTGGTGAAAAAATATAAGGCATCGCGAACCATTGACCGGGAGTAGTTGATGATTCCCAAAAACCTGCAACCATCCCATAATTTATAACCGCAGAAGTTACGTCGGGACAAGTCAAAGTTGCTAAGTTTATAAAACTCGGAGAACCATACCAAGTCCAACTTGAACTTGTTACTGTATAAGTTGTTGAATGTACATTAGCATTTCCTGTTGCTCCTGTTGCTCCTGTTGCTCCTGTTGCTCCTGTCGAACCCGTGGCTCCCGTAGCCCCGGTTGCACCCGTGGCTCCTTGCGCGCCAGTTGGCCCCATTGGGCCGACCGCCCCCGTTGCGCCATTAGTACCATTTGTTCCATTTATGCCTGCCGCCCCCGTTGCGCCAGTGTCGCCTTTGTCTCCCTTTACGCAACTTCCTAAAGTTGCAACTAGCATTAAAAATGCTGCGATTCTTACCGTTGTCTTTTTCATTTGATTGTTGTTTGGTTATTGTGAAAAATAAAATAGCGTAACTGAAATTCTTCTGCTGTTCAAGGCTCTCGAAAGCCATTACCGCAAAAAGACACAGTTACGCCATATCAGGCGTATCGTAGTCCATTTCGTTTGCGGTAGTTGTAAACTTTCGAGATTTAGAACAGCAACTTCATGGTACAATACAAAAATTGTAAAGTATGTTTATTCGTTTTTATCTAACCATATTTATACTTTTAAAGCCCGCTCAAAAAATACTCTTGAACGGGATAAATGTAATAATGTTTCAAATACATTGTGCGTAAAAATGCCGATTATTTTATGGATGATGACTTTAAAGAGTATCTAAATGGAGTGTTTGCAAATAATATACCGCCCGTATATCTTGATTTGTTGCGCGATATGGCTCCATTCAAAGACCATTTTGGCGATGCTGACGATAAGAACTTCAACCTGTTTACCGCATTACGCACACTCGCACAAATATTTCCAACAGAATTAGCGGACAAGTGGAACAATAAGGAAGAAGAAGAACATGAAGACATTAAAAAGGCAAATAGAAATCTTTACACTGCAATGTATTTAGAGTTACAGAACGCAAAACATATAGCCATAGAAATCAGGCTTAATGCCTCTATGACATTATTGAATTTGATTGAAGACGTAACGCTGCGATTTAATGATGAGATAATGCCCAACCAAGCAGTTTTTATTGAGCGAATAAAAAAAGACATTAAAAAATTAAAGAAAGAGAAAAAGGAAGAAGAAAAATATACTACCATAAACATTCCATTATCAGACGATATGGTGCAAGAGGACGTATCTAGCCACCAAAAAACTTCCGTACTAAATAAAAATGCAGAATTTGAAATAAACCCTATTTGGAGACAAGGGATTGATAAGCTGAGTAAATTATCAACTATGCTCTACGAGGATGGATATACCGAACATTATGATTCATTCAAAAATATTTTTGATAAAAACTACTCTATTCCTTGCAATTGGTTGAAAAGAAAAACATCATTTTTGTATCTACTCGGATTGTTATTCCCATTTGAGGATAACCTAAGTAGCGTTGTTCTGAATTTAGTCTCTAAAATGGTAGTTTTTAAAAACGTAGGCGCGACCAAAAAACAACTGCAAACTCAGCTAGGACAAATTAAGCCTCTGTTTGATTTGCACCAAAGCAAGCTAAAGGAACAATACGTAGAAGTTCACTCTATTTACAGCATAGTATTTTAGCCATCAAGACATTTCAAGTAATTTCAAGACATTTTCAAGTCTTGGAAAATCTATATCCAGTTTTGCCCCTTCTAGCCGTTTTCGTACTACTACTTTTGTTCTGACAATCAGCAATAAAAAATCCGACCTGTTTGCGCAGAATCGGATTTTAAAATATTGGCTTGTATTCTTTTTGTAGGAGAGCAAGTCAATGAGACCTTGAAACCGTTGATGTTTGGGAGACTACCGTTTGTATGGCAAGACCCAAACATTGACGGGATAAAGGTACGGAAATCCATTTTTCTTAACAAAAAATCTGTTGAAAAATCCAAGAAAGTCAACAACTCTGGCACGTAATTTGGAATATACAATGTACATACGCGAGAAAAGTAAGGTTGATAACAGGGGATTTGATAAACAGACAGGCGAATGAACAACAGAAATGAATAAGTTAAGTATTGCCAAACGTGCCAAAGTAGTGCGTTTATTAGTCGAAGGAAGCAGTCTTCGCACTATCTCAAGAGCAGAGGACTTATCAATTAATACCGTTACAAGCATCCTCGTTGCAGTCGGTAAAGCCTGCCTCCAATTCCACAACGATACAGTTGTAAATATCCCCGCTAAAATCGTTCAGGCAGATGAAATTTGGTCGTTCGTTTACGCCAAAGAAAAGAACAAAGAATATTGCAAATATGGCGGTGTGGACGGCATGGGCAACGCTTGGACTTGGGTCGGCATGGATGCCGATACCAAACTTGTAATCGGTTGGCTCGTTGGAGACCGTGAAGCAGATACAGCCAATGAGTTTATGCGCGACATGGCTTCACGTTTAAAGCACCGGGTACAACTTACAACGGACGGGCATAAGCCTTACCTGAAAGCCGTTGAGGACGCTTTCGAGGATGAAATAGACTACTCCATGCTTATCAAAATTTACGGCAAAGCGGAAGGTACAGACGAAAACGAAAGACGCTACAGCCCCGCTACTTGCACAGGCTCTAAAAAAGTATGGGTGTCTGGTGACCCAAATCCTGCGCTAATTTCCACCAGCTATGTTGAACGCCAAAACCTGACAATGCGCATGAGCATGAGACGCTTTACCCGCCTCACAAACGCTTTCTCTAAGAAGTTGGAAAACCATATCTGCGCCATCGCACTCCATTACGCTTACTACAACTTTTGCCGCATCCACAAAACCCTGCGCGTTACTCCTGCTATGGAAGCGAAAATCGCAACCCGCCCCATGACTATCGAAGATTTAGTACGTATCGGTTATGCTGACGAAATAGCTAAAGAAGAAAAACGATTGGCAAGACGCTTGCGATACTCGGTTACTCACTAAAAATTTAAGGCTGCATCGAGCAGCCTTTTTATTACTTTCGTTTGTAAAAACGCATTAAAATGGACAAAGAAACAACCACACCGCAAGAATCTGCCCAAACTCCAATAAGCGATGAAATGATACGAGAGGCACTAAAATCCTTTATTAGGACAGAAGTGGAAAGTATTTTGAGAGAACATAAGTTGATACCATAAACGCCTAATTGGTATCAGGCGTAACGACCAATGCGCCAATCCCCAAAACGACAAAGAAGAATACCCTGAAAAAAAACGCAATCCAAGCAAATTTTTCAAACGTGAACTTGCCGTAATAGGCTATAAGTGTAAATATTGTCAAATAAACTAGAGAATCAATAAATACTGCCAACCAAAACCCAGACGAACTAGTTGATATATCTGTACCCATCTTCACATTCATAATTTTTAGTGCCGCAACCGCAGACCCCCATTCAAGTAGATACCATATTAAAGTCGGAACAAAACAAAATGCCAAAACATACCACCACTCCATATGTACTATATTGTTGAAGAAATAATAAAGTATCATAAACCAGCAAGGCATAAAAAAAATTAAACTTCCCACAACGCCTATTACAGGCAATGGCAGTTCCTTTAGTTCTTTAATCCAACTCAAATCAAATAATATTTTGTAAGCAATGTACAAAAATATTAATACCCCAATAGTCATTTACTTTTTATTTTGCCTTGTGGATTAAAATGCGGTAGGAAAACTTTGAATGAACAAAAAGGCGCGAACTTGTTAAAAAACTTTAACCTTCAAACTGAGACACTACCGTAAAATTAGAGAACTATCGTTTTTATATCATCTCCAATATCGCTTATACACTTGCATGGATGATACACGCCTTATGGTTCGGCGCCTTTTTCTACCTTGGCGTATATGCTTTAATGTGGTTCCAGGTAATAAGCGTCGGTTCCCATGTATTGGAAATTGTACTGAACAGGGGCGGGCGCCATGAGGCGGCTATGATATTGGGCATGCTGGAAGTCATCGTGCACCAGGTATTGGCTACTTATCTGATAGGATGGGGAGCTGGCTTTCAATATATTATATTGGCAATAATGCTGTTCCCTTTCTTAAAGCATGATACCACGTGGCTGGTAAAAGGCTTCCTTGCGCTGGCCTGTATCAGCAGTTTTCTGTACCTGGAGATCAACATAAAAAACCAACTTCCTGTATATACGCTTAGCCATACTTCGGAAATGGTATTCAATTACTCCAATATCGTTTTATGTTTCCTGTTCATGGCAACATGGGGCTCCTTCCTTACCATAGCCGTGCAGCGTACAGAAACCATACTCATGGAGCGCAATAAGGCCGTATATACAGCCGAGAAAGCAACCGAACAAGCAGAACTGCAACGCCAACTGGAAGTCAAGGAACGCGATATGGAGATATACCGCCTTCGCAATGTGGAGCTAAAGCACAGCTTTGACGAGATAGCCCGGCGTAATGAAATGATTGAAGAAGAGAAAAGAAGGTCTGAAGCGCTTCTACTGAATATCCTACCCGAAGAAGCAGCAAGGGAGTTGCTGAAAGAAGGATTTACCCGAAGCCGCAAATATGATCTCGTAACCGTAATGTTTACCGATTTCGTAGGCTTTACACAAATAGCCGAAACACTGAAAGCCGAAGACCTGGTGCTTAGAGTGGATAAATATTTTCGCGCGTTTGATGAGATCACATTGAAGTATGGCGTAGAAAAAATAAAGACAATTGGCGATGCGTACATGTGCGCAGGCGGCTTGCCTGCAATAAACAGCACTAACCCCATGGACGTGCTGAACGCAGCTATCGATATGATGAAATATATGGATGATGAGCATGACCATCTGTTCAAAATAAGAGTGGGTATGCATACAGGCCCGGTAGTAGCAGGAGTAGTCGGCAAACATAAATTCCAATACGACATCTGGGGAGATGCTGTGAATATTGCCGCGAGAATGGAGCAAAACTCTATACCTGGCCGAATTAATATATCGGGCGCTACCTTTGAGTTGGTGAAGGATTATTTTGATTGCGAGTACCGCGGCAAAATTGAAGCAAAGAACAAAGGCGAAATGGAAATGTATTTTGTGAACGGCAAAACGAAAAACGAAATTATTACGTAATTGAAGAGCGCGGTACTATTTTTTCGCCTGATCTAATAAAAGTTACTAGTTGAAAAATAAATCAAGGAACATACTGCCAAGCATTCTCATCTGCATGACACTGCTACAACTAATAGGCTGCATGACCTCGAAAAAGGCGACTGTAAAAAGCCTCGCCAAAATAGAAAACATTAAACCGTTAGACGCAATAATAGTACCTGGCATACCCTTCAATAACGGCAACTGGGATTCCGTAATGAAGGGTCGCGTTTTGTGGTCTTACATTTTATACAAAAAAGGCTACGCAAAAAATGTGATCTACTCTGGCTCCGCAGTATATAGCCCGTATTATGAAGGCCGTATTATGGGCTTATACGCAGAGCAACTGGGTATTCCGCGGGCACATATATTTTGTGAAATATGGGCGAGACACAGCACAGAAAATGTTTACTATTCTTACCTGCTGGCCAAACAACATGGGTTTAAATCAATAGGTTTGGCAACTGATCCTTTTCAGTCATCTTTATTGCGCCGCTTCACGCGTAAGCGGTTTGAAACACATGTGTGGCACTTACCCATGAATACGGATTCATTAGCGGCCTACAACCATTTATCCCCCAAAATAAACCCTGCTTCTGCCGCAGCGGACAGCTTTATCTCCATCACAGAAAGTGAATCTTTCTGGAAACGCCTTGGCGGCACAATGGGAAAAGGCATTGACTGGAAACAGTATCCTGACCGAAAAGTGCCGAAACTATGATCATTATTTCAGCTGACCATTATCATCTTCCTCGCGGCACGGGTTTTATAGTTTTATGATAAATAATCCCAAATGGAAAAGAACAATAAAAAAGAATCATTACCAGGGTACCCGCACTACCCTGCCAATGAAGACATTACCAATGCCGGCAACAACAATGGAGAACAGCTACTGCCCGGTGAAGATAAGCTCGTCAACAAAACCGATAACCTGAACAACCAGGCGCCAGATACCCGGTTCGTATCCGGTACAGATGCAGACGTTACTGATGAAGACCTGCGGATGCTCGATGCCGCGGAACAAAATATGGATAGCACAGACAGTGCCAGCCTGCAGCGGTCTGCCCTTGACAACGTGGACGACGATGGCGACCCCCTCAACGAAAAAGGCAGCCTGAACATGGATATGACCGGTGAAGACCTGGATATACCCGGCAGCAGCGCCGATGATGCCGACGAAATCATAGGCGAAGAAGACGAAGAAAACAACTACTACAGCCTCGGCGGCGACCTCCACGAAAGCCAGGAAGAAAATAAAGGAGAATAAGCCCTATATTTAGCCTTATTAGCTACAATAGGCGCTGTTGAAAAGGGTATCATCGTTAGACTATCTGCGCGGCCTGGCCGCATTTGGCATAGTGGCATTCCACTATAAAATGTGGCTGACCGGCCTCATAATGACCAACACATTTTTAGGCAAAGCAGGCATATATGGGGTATCTGTTTTCTACGTGTTGAGTGGCCTCACACTTTTCCATGTCTATTATGACAAGATCGGCACCCCTTCCCGGAAGGGGATAACAGACTTTACCATCAAGCGTATTTTCAGAATATTCCCTTTGCTCTGGCTGCTGAGCATTGCCACAATGCTGCTGCATAGAGATGACTATACAACCCAAAACATTATCCTTAGTTTCACCGGTTTGTTCGGTTTATGGCACTGGGATGATACTATAATATATGGCGCATGGTCCATAGGAAATGAACTTGTGTTTTATATCTTCTTCCCCGTGTTTATTTTCTTATCTCACAAACCCCGGATATGGCTTGTGTTATTTACAATGGCCATGTTGCTGCTATATTTATGGTTTGCGTTTCTCTATATGTACAAAGCAATAGCCGAAGGAAATTTCTGGGAGGCTTATACCAATCCTTTGAACAATGTCTTTTTATTTCTTGGCGGCTATCTTATTGGCCTTTTTACTGTGCATATAGCTGTGCCCAGGGCAATGACCATATCCCTTGCGGTTGTGGCTTCATGTATATTTATTTGGCTGCCTGTAAGCGGCGACGCTACTCACCTCATAGTGGGCTGGTACAGGGTAATATTTACCGTCCTGTGCTTTGCTATTTGTTTTGCCTTTTACAAAACCGATTTCGGGCTGCCCATACCGCTTCACAGAATCTTTGAAAAATTAGGCGAGATCAGCTACTGTCTTTACCTCGTGCACCCCTTGCTGTGGTATGTCTTATCTCACCAGTTTGGCAAATATATCTCCGGACTTAGTATCCCGTTCAAAGTACTGACAGGTTTTTCGCTCAGCATCCTCATTGCCTGGGCCATTTATCAGCTATTCGAAAAGCCCTTTATGAAAGCAGGCAAACGGGTATCCGAAATGCTGGCCCGTTAATGGCATAACCTATCTCTTATCAACTGATCGCCTTCTTCCCCAGCTTACTATTTTTATATCCATACACAAAGTACAGCACCAGCCCTACAACCAACCATATTAAAAACCGCTCCCAGTTCGTCGTGCCGGATTCAGAGAGTAGGTACGTACAACACAGGAAACCCATAACGGGTATGATCGAATAGTTCTTAATGAATGAAAGTATGGTGGTTACAAAAAAGGTGATACCGAACAGGAAGAAAGGCACTTTGGTGCGGATCACTTCCCAGGTTACATTGCCCTTAGCATCGGCAAAGTTCAGATAACCTTTAAACCCTCCGGGGTAGTATTTCTCAAACAAAAACACGGCTACAACGAACATAACAGGTACTATCCATTTTCCGTTGAGGTACGGTGTTTTAAACTTACTTTCGAGCCTCCCTTTATCATTCTGCAATTTCAGGATACCGCCGCAAACCAGTACAAACGCAAATAAGGTGCCTACACTCGTAAGGTCCACCACTACGCTCAGGTTCATAAATAATGCAGGGACACCTACTATAAAGCCTGTAAGTATGGTTGAGAACGACGGCGTTTTATACTTCGGATGGATCTTTGCGAATACGGGCGGCAGCAAGCCATCACGGCTCATGCTCATCCATATACGCGGCTGCCCCAATTGAAACACTAGTAGTACGCTCGCCGTTGCAATAACTGCGCTGATCGATATAACCCCTGCAATCCAGTTTGCCCACTTGCTGTTCATGGTGCTGAACACATAAGCAAGTGGATCGCCCACGTTCAGATTTTTGTAGCTCGTCATTCCTGTTAGCACTAATGCTACAAGTATATATACCACGGTGCAAATGATCAGCGAATAGAACATAGCTTTCGGCAGATCTCGTTGGGGGTTTTTACATTCTTCTGCCGTAGTACTTATCGCGTCAAAACCGATGTACGAGAAGAATACTGCAGATGTACCGGTAAGCACACCGCCAATGCCATTTGGCAGAAATGGCGTCCAGTTGCTGGTGTTCACATAAAAGCAGCCGGCTATCATTACCAGCAATATGATGGCCATTTTCAGTATCACCATTGCGTTGGTGCTTTTCCTTGATTCTTTAATGCCTATGTAGATGATCCAGGTGATAACGATCGTTATCAGGCAGGCAGGCAGGTTGCAAATAAACTTAAATGACCCGAAAGCCGGAGCATTAGCCCACGCGAGTTTCGCGGCATCCGTAAGCCCATCCTTGGCTGTCCAGTAGTCGGTAGCCATGTATTCAGGGATATGCATATGGAAGCTCCCGATCCGGATACTATTAACAAGTGATGTAAAGTAATCGCTCCACGAAATAGCTACCGCTATATTGCCGATCGCATACTCCATCAGCAGGTCCCAGCCTATGATCCATGCTATGATCTCTCCAAATGCCACATAAGAATACGTATAAGCGCTGCCCGATACCGGCACCATGCTCGCAAATTCGGCATAGCAAATCGCCGAGAACCCACAGGCTACCGACACAAACAGGAACAATAATATAATTCCCGGCCCTCCATCAAAGCTGGCCTTGCCGATCGTAGAAAAGATACCCGCGCCCACAATGGCGGCTATACCCATAAAGGTCAGGTCGCGCACGGTAAGCTCTTTGCTCATGTTGCCGTGCCCATCAACAAGGCCTTCAGCTACTTCTTTATTTATGTGCTGCAGCGTTTTTTTACGGAAGAGATCATTCATTGCGGGCCAAAAATAACATTATTGATATTCAGTAGGGTATTATTATGCGCGCTTCAATGTTTTCCTAATAACAAGTTAACGACAGGCAAATATAATTTTTTTATCATGAAATCGGCTATTTTTGACCCTCCTAAATAATGACCATGAAGAAATTGTACAAGAAACTATCTGTTGTTTTATTAGCATTTTCCGTCCCCTTTTTCTCACAGGCCCAGATATCCGGTGTGCCTGCGCTATGCAAAGGTTCTTCCGCTGCATTCACTGACCCAAATCCCTCTGGAAGCTGGAGCAGCAGCAGTGCTGTAGCCACCGTGGATGGCTCGGGTAATGTATATGGTGCCGCAGCAGGAAGCGCCACAATATCATATAGCTATACCGATGTCTCCGGCGATCATACAGATATATCATTGCTTACTGTTAATCCGGTACCGGACACAGCAGTTATATCTTATACTACCAATACCGTTTGCCAGGCGGCATCTCCTATTACATTCAATGCCAGCGTTTCCGGCGGCACATGGAGCACGGCCAATTCGGCTATTGCTACTGTTGATGGAAGCGGCGATGTGACAGGCGTGTCCGGCGGCACCACCACCGTTAGTTATACTACCAGCAATGGGGTTTGCACTTCCTTTGCTTCCACTACTGTATATATATTGCCTTTACCTTCTCCCGGCACCATCAGCGGTACCACAAGCGTTGCGGTAGGCGGCCACACTATGCTGTCTGACGTTGCAGCGGGTGGCGTATGGCATAGCGCCAATAACTATATTGCTACAGTTGATGGCTTCGGCAATGTTGCCGGTGTTGCAGACGGCAATACATTGATCTCTTATACGGTTACCAATAGCTGCGGCACTGCCTTTACAGTAGCAGATGTGATCGTGGGAAGCTGCACACCCGGCACTGTTATTTCCACATTTGCCGGCAGCCATGTACCTGGCTACACTGGTGACGGCGGCGCGGCAACTGCGGCAACTATAGGCAGCCCCTTTGGTGTTGCTGCGGACGGCGCAGGTAATGTTTATATAGCTGATTACTTCAACAATACTGTGCGCAAAGTAAGCCACGCAGGCATTATGACTACCATTGCAGGCACCGGCGCTGCTGGCTACAATGGCGACAATATGCCCGCTACGGCAGCTCAGCTCAATGGCCCGCAGGGCATTGCGTTCGATGCGTTCGGAAATATCTATGTTGCGGACAAATTCAATGAGCGCATCCGCAAGATAGACCCGTCCGGCAACATAACTACTGTTGCCGGCACAGGCCTTCACGGCGGTACTGATGGCAATGGATACAATAATGATGGCCCTGCCACGGCAGCCAATCTTGATTACCCTGCATCGATAGCTATTGACTGTGGCGGCAACATGTACATTGCTGACTGGGGCAGCCAGACCGTACGTAAAATAGACCTGTCCGGCAACATCCACAATTTTGCAGGCACCTTTGCGGGCGGCTACAATGGTGATGGTATACCAGCCACCAGCGCACAACTCAACTCACCATCCTGCGTTGCGGCCGATTGTTTCGGCAATGTCTTTATTGCTGACTCCTGGAACAACCGCGTACGTAAAGTAACTCCGGATGGCATCATCGCAACTATCGCTGGCAATGGTACTTCCGGGTATTCCGGCGATGGCGGCGCCGGCACATCAGCTTCTTTGTGGGTGCCAAATGGTATTACATTGGACGCGTGCGGAGACCTCTATATTTGCGACTGGCAAAATAATGTGGTACGTATGCTGAGCGCAGATGGCAACATTTCTACTTTCGCCGGCCAGAATGCGGATGACTGGCACGGCTATGATGGCGATGGGCATGGTGCCGACTCTGCAAAAATGTACCTGCCTGCAAGCCTCGCTATTGACGGCATGGGCAATATATACATTGCAGACTATGGCAACAATGTGATCCGCGCTATAGGCATTTCATCTGGCTCGTTGCCTGCTGAGCGCATATATGCTGCCGGCACTACACAGGATATGGCCATTTGCGAAAACGCAGTTGCAGTGCCTGTAAATACCCAATTGTCCGTTGCTGATGCCAATAGCGGCATACAGGAAACATGGTCGGTAACCATTCAGCCCCATCATGGCACCCTTGCTGGCTTTAATGCATCAGCCATTTCACGCACAGGTATCACCACCCCTCAGGGCCTTACCTACACTCCGGAAGCAAACTATACCGGCACGGATTCCTTTACAGTTGTAATGAACGATGGTACTACTGCAGCATCTACTACTGTAAACGTGAACATTATTCCGCAGCCTGTACCAGGTGTTATCACCGGCAGCACTAACATTTCTGATGGCCAGAGCATTTTGCTCACTGCGGCCGGTGGCGAAGCAAATGGCGTATGGACGAGCAGCAATACAGATGTTGCAATTATAGACCAGGCTGGTAAAGTAACCGCCATTACTAGTGGTATAGTGAACGTTGCCTATACAGTAACCAACAGCTGCGGCTCCAGGAGCGCAGCAGCCAACATCGCGATCATTAATGATAACGTTACCGGATCAAAACCGATGGGGGTTTACCCTAACCCGAACAATGGTACTTTCCAGTATGAATTTATAAGCGATAAAAACGAGCAGCTTGTACTTACTGTAACAGACGTTGCCGGGCGTATCGTTTATACCCAAAAAGTAAATGCAACTACCGGGTCAAATGTTGTAACTGTTACGCTGCCTGCAGGCATCACTAATGCATCTATGCTCACCGTGCACCTGGCCAGTAAAACTACAAAATACCCCACAACAAAGATCACTGTTACTGAATAATACGCGTTACCCCTGATTGATTGTATGCCCCGGCTCTTCCGGGGCATTTTTCATTTTATTTTCGTGTATCATTTCTTCATACACACCAACATCCTGTCTCTCCACCCATATTATAGGCCACAGAACTACAACGGCATGGTTTTCAACTATCTTTAAAGTATAGATCAAAAGTGCTATTATAATAATACAGGATAGGCGAATAGTTAACGACCAATAATACATAGAACAACTAAATCATTTTGTATGTCTAAGCCTGTAGATCATAGAAAGACGGCAGACCCATTGACGATGGCCAACATAGAGTTGGCTTTTCAAAATGAAGATAAGAAAAAGCGGGCAGCAGAACTGGTTTTGGCAAATGAAGAGCTTATCTTCCAAAACAAAGAAAAAGAAGAAAGGGCTGCAGAATTGATCATAGCAAACAGAGAACTTGCATTCCAAAATGAGGAAAAAGAAAAACGGGCCGCTGAATTAATAATAGCAAATAAAGAGCTCGTCTTTCAGAATGAAGAAAAAGAAAAAAGGGCTGCCGAATTAATTGTTGCAAATAAAGAGCTTGCATTCCAAAATGCCGAAAAAGAAAAAAGATCCTCTGAATTAATTGCAGCTTACCAGAAACTTGTCTTTCAAAATGAGGAAAAAGAAAAAAGAGCTGCCGAACTGATCATCGCCAACAAGGAGCTTGTTTACCAAAATCAGGAAAAAGAAAAAAGGGCAGCAGAGCTGGTATTGGCGGAAGCAGAACGGACAAAAATGATGGCCGATATAGTGCAGCGCAATAAAGACCTGGAACAGTTCTCCTATATCATTTCACACAACCTGCGGGCCCCTGTTGCCAACATAAGCGGGGTAACGGAATTGCTGCAGATGCCGGGTATAGATAAATACGATGAAAAAAACTTCATGCGCGACCTGAGTTTATCCGTCAAAAAACTAGACAGCGTGATCATGGACCTCAATTACATACTGCAACTGAAAAAAAAGGAAAACAAAGAACCCGAATCGGTAAATTTTTCTGAGTTGCTGAAGGATATTAAATTAAACCTTTCAGACCTCATAAAAGATAACGATGTGCTGATAATAAGCGATTTCTCGATAGTAGATGAAATACCTGCGCTGAAAAGCTATTTGTATAGTATCTTCCTGAACCTGATCACGAACAGTGTAAAATATCGGCGCCCTGATGTACGGCCGGTTGTGGAGATCACGAGCACAAGATCGGCTGGCAAGATTCAGCTCAACTTTAAAGACAACGGGCTGGGTATAGATTTAGGCTCCAGGGGCGACCAGGTGTTTGGCTTATACAAACGTTTTCACAACCATGTAGAAGGTAAAGGAATGGGGTTATTTATGGTAAAAACACAAGTAGAATCAATGGGCGGAAAAATCAGTATCTTTAGCGAGGTAAATAAAGGAACTGAATTCCGGATCGAATTTGAGCTTAACTAAAAAAGACAAATAAAATGGAACGTGGAATGCTACCAGACTTTCTGATCATCGATGATGATCCCATAAACAACAAGATATGCAACCGGATCATACAGTTCACCATCGCCGGTTCTGCAGTAAAGAGCTTCACCGATCCTGGCCAGGGTTTGGAACACATTCAGACAAACTATGAAAATACCAATGCTACAAAGGCCATTCTTTTCCTTGATATCAATATGCCCTCTATGACGGGGTGGGATGTGCTGGTCAAATTTGACGGTTTTCCCAGCACCGTCAAAGACAAAGTAAAGATCTTCATGCTTTCGTCCTCTGTTGACCCGCAGGACATAGAAAGAGCTAACAGCAATCCGCTGGTAACTGGCTATGTTACAAAATCCCTCTCAAAAGATAAGCTCCAGGATGCATTTGCGGACTATGTGCGAAAGAATTAGCAACGATTTTCAATTCTCTGCAGCTCATTCCACCTCACCTCTCCTTTAGGAGAGGCCGGGAGCGGCTCTCTAATAAAACAAACTCTACCCGCCTGTTTTCGGCTCTACCCTCTTCTGTCTTATTCGATTTTAAAGGTATAGTAGCACCCAGCCCTTTCGTTGTTAATCCGGCAGCAGGAACACCTTTCGCCACCAATTGCTTCTTTACTTCTTTAGCACGGCTAACTGATAAACTCAGATTTGAAGCAGCACTGCCCACGCTGTCTGTATACCCGTCAATTTCAATGCTGATACCTGGATTCTTCAACAGCCACTTTGCAAGCTGGGCAAGAAATGGATCGCTGTCTTCGCCTATCACAACTTTGTTTGTCTCAAATAGTATAGAATGGGTAACAAATTTCTTCTCAACTAGTAACTTATTAAAATCAGGTAGTTTGCTGTTCGCTACTACAACGTGCCTACAAATGGCAGAGTCGCTCAGCCCAATGAAAAGGCCAAACGGCAGATAGCCGCAGTCCGGAATCTCGAAGATCCGGGTACTGTCGAGATAGCAGGAGATATGACGCTGATTATCGGAAAACCCTAAATGATACCATTTGCTAGCTGAAAACACAACAGGCGGCACTTCGACACGATCATAAATGGCCTCTTCAGATGAGTAACCGAATATTACTTCGTATCGGCCTGTGTGTGTGATGTTTTCGACACTAAAGTGTCCGTCTTCATTAGAAAACACAAACTCCCGGTTGATATGCCCATCCAGGGCCTTCTTGTCTAAGCCAAACGCTATCTTAAGCCAAATTTGAGGGGCCTTTGACATAAAATCAAATTCAACAGTGAAGCTGTCAGTAAGCGCCCCTGTGAGCGTTGGTTTAACATACGTGAAATAATTAGTGCCTAGCACTTTATCGGCACCCTCCTGCAGCACAATAGCATGCGTTTTAGTGCATCCTTCCTTAATGCATTTCCTGCTCTTCCACTTATGCGGGAAATGCCTCAATGAATCCCTGCTAAAATTATCTTCAAAAATCACGTTGTCCAGTGGTGTAAAACCCTTAACTGAAGATGCGCCATAGGAGCTACCCTGTGCGAGACAATTTGCACAGTACATCAGTAAATAGAAAAAGAAAAAGTATCTCATGGATCTCTGCCAAAACACGTGTGAATTTATTCGCTCCTCCAATGCTATCTATAGATATCTTTCCGGTCATCAACATCAAAAATGAATATAGTCAGCACCTTATCCTCAATCGAATAGACAATGCGATAAGGGCCAACCCTTACCTATAGACATTTTCAGAACCGGTGAGTTTTAAACATCCGTGAGGCCTTGGAACACTTTCAAGAGAAAGGATTTCTTTTTTTTACTTTTTCAAAATAGTTTTTCGGAAGCTTAAGAATCTGCTTTTGTGCTGTTTTCTTAATAATTACTGTGTACTTCACAACACAGGTTTTGACTTTTTCTTTGCAATTGTCTCAAAAAAAGTATGCGCCTCAATTCCTGTTTCGGAGCGGCGCTTGAAGACTTTTTTCAGGTCATTGATATCCCTGATCATGGTCAGATAATCTTCCTCAGAAATTATCCTGTATTTCTTATTATCAATTTTCACGGAAGTCGCTGTCATTTTCCTATTATTATCTATCAAAGATAAGATGATTTTCAAATTAATAAACCTTCCTCCCTCCGCTATAAGTCCCCACGACCCTCACCCCCAGCAACTCCCCTTCCGGCGCCACCATCAAATCCTTATCAAGGATAACAAAATCCGCCTTTTTCCCCACTTCTATACTTCCCACTTCTTGCTCCAAAAAATCAGCTCTCGCAGCCCATATGGTTATGCCTCTAATCGCCTCCTCTCTTGTCAATGCGTTCTCCATTTGAAAACCATTAGCCGGGAACCCCTTAACATCTTTCCTCACCACAGCAGCAAAGAAAGTTTTGAACGGAGAAATGTCCTCAACGGGAAAGTCAGTCCCTAGTGGTATCCAGCCATTTTGTTGCAGCAGTTGTGTGTATGCATATGCACCCTTTAGCCGTTCTGCACCTATGCGGTCAGAGGCCCAATACATATCACTCGTAGCATGAGTAGGCTGCACAGACGGGATTACAGATGTTTTGCCAAACCGGTCAAAATCGTTTTCATTCACCACCTGCGCATGTTCTATCCGCCAGCGCCTGTCATTCTTGCCTTTTAGGTATTTGTTATACACCTGCAGTACCATGCGGTTACCACTATCCCCTATCGCATGGGTGCATAGCTGGAAGTCAGTATTGATGAGCATCTTAGCCAGTGAATCATAATGTTCCTGCTTGTGCAGGAGGAATCCATTCCATCCTTGTTTATCATTGTAAGGTGCCAGCAGGCAGGCGCCCCTGCTACCCAGCGCACCATCAGCGTATGCCTTTACGCCCTTTACAAACAGCCTATCCGTTTTGTATGGGCCTTTTGCTAAGTACCTGTTGAAATTAGCCGTATCATCAGTCAGCATCACATACAATCGCATTTGCAGCTTGCCCTCACGTTGCAGCGTATCTATCATAGCTATATCATAGTACATCAGTCCGCAGTCGGTGATGGTGGTAAGCCCCTGCCCAAAACAATTCTTCTCGGCAGCCAGCAACCATTTCTCATAATCTTGCTTTGATGGTTTCGGGATGACTTTAGTCACGAGTTCGACAGCATTATCTATCAGCAGCCCGCTTAGTTTCCCCTGTTTCATTTCTATTTCCCCACCATCTATCTTTTGGTCCGGAACTATGCCAGACAATTGCAGTGCTTTTGCATTAGCTATTGCCGCATGGCCATCCACCCGCTGCAGCAGCACAGGTTTATCAGGAAACAGTTCGCAAAGTGAGCGATTGTCGGGATACTCATGTCCCGGAAATTTATTCTGGTCCCATCCCCTGCCACGTATCCAGCTTTCATCGGGATGTTCCTTAACAAACGCTTTCACACGCTGCATCACCTCATCCCAATTCTTGCAATCGTATAGATTCACCTCAAACAACGACCGTCCATAACCGACAAAATGCGCATGCGCATCAATAAAACCGGGATATACAGCCATACCATGGGCGTCCACCATGCTACCTGCCCTATAGGCACCAAGTATATCCTCATTCTTACCAACCGCTATTATTTTTCCATCTTTTACTGCAACAGCTTCCGCAGTGCTGAAAGCGCTATCCACGGTATAGACCTTGCCATGGTGCAATATGAGATCAGCATCCTTTTTACCACCGCAGGAACTAAGCAGGAAAGCAACACCAAGTATGGCAATAATTTTTAGATACATGTTGTAAATATAAGAATAACATCAGAGGCTTTACTGGCACTATATTTTTACTCATTAAGGCATGGAAAAGCCAGTAATACCGAAAGAAGTGCCGCCAATTCAGCGCCCGCCAGAGATAACCCCTACTCCTCCGCAACAGCCACTACCATCCTCACCACCGGAAGTGACGCCAAAAAAAGACCCTATGCCGCCGTTACCGCCGGATGTGCCAAAACAATAATTTACTGGTACTGTATGTAGATCGGCTTGGGATATAGCTTTAGTACTTCTTGCGGCGTCATTGGCGCCTTGTTCCATGGTGCGGTGAGAATATCATTTTTATAAAATAGTTTGAACCCGGTAAACTGTACCGGATCACCAAATTCGCACTGCCTGTATGTGGTCACTTTCTTCGCAGGGAAGCCCCAGCCATCCATATCCATTACCGTTTGCACCTCGGGGTGCAGCGCAATGTTCTGGTAGTTGGTAACCATACCATATGTGAAACGGTGTATTACCAATATCTTAGGAGGCAAATTATTTTTCTTTACCAGTTTCACTAAATGATCGGACACATAATTAATGTCCGCTGCATCAAATGTGCCGATTATGGAACCAGGCACTTTCCCTGTCTTCATAGAAAACTCAGGGTCTATGGCAAGATGCACATTTGGCATCTTCAGGAATGTATCCAGCAAGGGTATTTCATCCTGCAACGTGCTCTGCCCCACCTGTACATCAAGAAACACGATACCGTTTATTTGTTTTGCGAGGTCCAGGGCCTTGTACACCTGCGTAAATGGCATACGCAATGTGTACTTTCCGGCCTTGCCTGGCTTGCCCTGCGCAGTAACCACAATATAGTGTATGGCAGGTATCACGGGAGTAAGCGAATCGGCGGCTTTCCATCTTGCAACCTCGCCCATAAGTTTCTTCAGCATCTCGTCAGGGGGCAGCTCACCTAGTATGCCCATATGGGTAGAATAAAAATTACCATAGTACGCAACGATCCTGTTGAACGGCAGCAACGCACCGGGCAATGGATACGCACTTTTCACCGGCCACTTTGCACTGGCTGAGTCATGTACCAAATGCATAACAGCAGCTTTGTATAAATTAGTATCAAGTACCGGCTTTGGTGGCTCCGGCGCTTTTATCACCGTGTCTTCCTTGGCAACCGTCTGCTGTTTCTTTTTGGCGCTGCCACTGTTGCAGGCAGCTAAAAAGAAAAATAAAGGGATGAAATATAAAATACCTGTTCTTAGTTTAGGGAGCTCCATTTGCTTTTTTTCTAAAAATACACCTAACCTTATGCCAACCCTTCTTTTGTTATGCACATATTCACAACTGTTAAGTCATGAGTCGTGAGTAATAAGTTGTAAGCTCGCGAATGAGAGGTCAGTAATAATTAATAGTTCGTGCTGCTATTATAGGTGTTGTACGCGTTGTACGGGTTATTATCCCTGCGGAAATCGCCTCTTTTCCAGGCTTCGAAGAACTCGCCCCAGGCAAGGGGGTTGAGGATGTTCATCGGCGGCTGCTGGCCATAGTAAACAGCTTCACGTGCCTGCTGCTGCATCAGCCTGGCCTGCTGCTCGCGGCCATCGCGGGGCAGTGTATAAGCAATAGCGCGAAGCACATAAGCATCTGTATTCCTGCGGGCAATTTCATAATTGTCATTAGGTATGCGCCAGTGCTTGAATGCATAGTCGAACTGCTCCCTGGAGGGCAGCGGACGAATGATGGTTTCGGGCAGGTAAAAGGTATCCTGCACCATCAACTGTATCATAGAGTAGTATTCGCCTTTCAGGTCTTTCGACACTACAAACTCCTTTGGCCGGAAACCAATGCAGGTAAACTGCAGTGTGTCCCCCTTATAGCACACCAGCGAAAAAACGCCCGTATATTCCGATTCCACGCCCCTGTTCTTGCCTTTCACCAATATGGTTACATCGGGCACTGCCCGCAGGCTGTCGGCGGTCATAGTAACACCGTCTATCTGTATGACGTTATCCGGCATAGCCTGCCCTTCCACCCGCGTTCCTAAAAAGAGGCAGAAAAACGAAATAATACAATATGGCGCACACCTCAATTTCATGTATTGCAAAGCTACTATTTATATAAACATCAACTCACCGCTCTCTTCCAATTACTTGCTACAAAGTAAGCGGGTTTAACGTACTTTTGCGACGCAAGTAACGCACTTTAACAAAGGTTTATATGATAACGAAAGAAGCGGTAATAGAAGCGTTGAGCCAGGTGCAGGAGCCCGATCTTGGCAAAGACCTCGTGACACTGAACATGGTGAAAGACATAGAGATAGATGGCAAAAACGTATCCTTTACCGTGATACTCACTACCCCTGCCTGCCCGCTTAAAGAGATGATAGAAAAGGCGTGCGTGAATGCTATACGCCTGCTGGTGGACAAAGAAGCTGTGGTAAAAGTGCACATGACCTCAAATGTGACCAATAATCGCAAGGACAATAAAGCCGTACTGCCGGGGGTGCGCAACATCATCATGGTTGCATCCGGCAAGGGCGGCGTTGGTAAGTCCACCGTTGCCGTGAACCTCGCTATTGGCCTCGCACAGGAAGGTGCCGCAGTGGGCCTGCTTGATGCTGATATATATGGGCCATCCATACCTATAATGCTTGGCTTGCGCGAAGAACGGCCCAAAATGACCGAGGTAAACGGCAAGGGCATGATAGTGCCGCTGGAACGGTATGGCATCAAAGCCATGTCTATCGGTTTGCTGGTGGATGAAAAGCAGGCGGTGATCTGGCGCGGGCCTATGGCCAGCTCCGCGTTGAAGCAGTTCATCTCTGACGTGTACTGGCAAGACCTTGACTACCTGGTGATAGACCTGCCGCCGGGCACCGGCGATGTACACCTGACTATGGTGCAGACTGTGCCTGTGACGGGCGTTGTCATCGTTTCTACACCGCAGGCAGTGGCTGCTGCAGATGCCCGGAAAGCCATTATGATGTTCAAACAACAGCAGATCAATGTACCGATACTCGGAATTGTTGAAAATATGGCTTATTTTACGCCGCAGGAACTACCTGATAATAAATATTATATTTTTGGGCAGGGAGGTGCAAGAAAGATGGCAGAGCAGTTTGACCTGCCATTCCTGGGCGAGATACCACTGGTGCAGGGCATCCGTGAGGGCGGAGATAAGGGGGTACCGGCTGTGATAGACGATGAACCAGTAGCAAGAGAAGCCTTTATCAACCTGGCAAAACGAATAGCACAGAATATTGCCATTCGCAATGCCAGCCTGGAGCCTACAAGGGTAGTGCAGATGAGCGTGTAAGCTGGAATTTGGAATTGTGAAAATGGATTTGGGAATAGTTTGCACAATAGTAGAATTTAAAACCATTTTAGACTGTTTATACTTAAAGTTTTGGTGTTAACTTAATTAAATACTTATGAAACCAACTTTTGCCTCCTTACTGATGCTGCTTTTCTTACAGCCTGCTATAGCTCAGAGAAATTACAACAAAACAAAAGAGCCTTTGCAGATCATTACTGTAAAGGTACAGGGGGGCAGTTTTGACCTGGGCGCTGACGACCAGACACAGGACAGGAAGCCGGTGCATACCGTAGTGCTGAAGGACTTCAATATGGGAGCCTATGAAATAACCCAGGATCAGTGGTATGATGTAATGGGCAACAACCCATCTATATACGACTGCGGCGAATGCGCTGTAACCAATGTAAGCTGGGATGACGTGCAAGCCTACCTCACTAAGCTGAACAGCCAGACCGGCAAGCATTACCGCCTGCCCACAGAAGCAGAGTGGGAGTATGCCGCACGTGGCGGAATGAATGAAAAACTGACCTGGGATAAAAATCATGATAATAATATTGTAGCCCGTGGGGGAGTGAATGAGTTCCTTGTAACTGATGATAACCGTAAGATACCTGCCAAGGAAAAACAGGGCAAATATTACTCCGGCAAAAACAATCCCGGTACCGTAGCCTGGTTTTCCCGCAACTCTGAAGACCACATACACCCCATTGGCCGTAAAAAACCTAATGCGCTCGGCATCTACGATATGAGCGGCAATGCAGAAGAATGGTGCAGCGATTTCTATGCTACCGGCTATGGTAGCAAGGCCACGACAGAAAACCCCAAAGGGCCTGATGGCGGCCGCTCTCATGTGGTGCGCGGCGGCTCATGGGCCAGCAATGCAGAAGAGGTTGGCGTTACACGCCGTGCAGCTTACCTGCCCAACACCAGATCCAGCTCGCTTGGGTTTAGGGTTGTGGAAGATAGCAAATAGCCTGAGCTATGGCCTGTCTGCACGCCGGTTT
This sequence comes from uncultured Bacteroidota bacterium, assembly GCA_903887415.1. Classification (GTDB taxonomy): domain Bacteria; phylum Bacteroidota; class Bacteroidia; order Chitinophagales; family Chitinophagaceae; genus Nemorincola. The sequence goes on from CAISPO010000039.1 coordinate 21,864, forward strand.
TTTCTGATTTATTTGATTAAATTGTTTGGGGGCAATTACGACTCTTAATGCTGCGGACAATAAGGGCATTCATGCCTTTTTTACCTCGCTATCACCACTTTCTCGTTTCTGATCGTATTATTGTCTGCCGTGATACGCAATAAATAATTGCCGGATGACAGCATAGCCTCGTTAAATGAAAATAAGTTGTCGCCGCTATGGGCGCTGCCATTGTATAGTTCCTTTATTTTTCTGCCATCCGTGCTGTATAGCGTAATGTCCAGCTTTTCGGTATTTATGCCAAGGGGAAATTCCACATTAAAGCTTTCGTATGCTGGGTTTGGGTAAACCGTGGCGCGACCTGTCCTATTGCTTATATTGGCTACACCCACGCCCGGTGTGTGTATCTCCGCTATCCAGCTATCCCATCTGTTAGTGGCGTCCGCAAAGCTGCCATTCATCCATACCGAGGGTGTAGGCGAATTTTGCCTTCTCGCAGTGCCGCTATAGTCGCCCCACCTTTGAACGGCGCTGTCGGCCAGGCTCTCATCATAGGTTACACTGCCATGAACTAATGTTGCTTCAGACCAGTTCATACTGTCATCGCAGCTTACGGCACGTATCTGCGGGTAAAGGCTGGCGGCTGAAGTGCCGAAGCCTATCAACACAGATGCGTCTGTGGGTGATGTGGCAAAAGACGCAACCGATGGGTATGCATAAAAAAAGCCAGCCAGTCCAAAGGTACTTGAGGTATTGGTTAACGATGGTATATCCAGGCGGTTGTAGTTGATAGCCGTATATCCACTGCCACCATCGCAGTTAAACACAAAATGAATTGTATTATTCAGCCAGAAGCCGCTTAATGCCCTGCAATCATTAGTCCTCAGCACAAACGGTGTACCGAGCTGCAAGGCGTCGGCCGATAAGCTGTAGGGGGTAGTGGAGACGGTCCAGTCGTTGAGCGCAGGGTTGCAGCAACCCGCTGCGCTTACTTCGTAAAGATGAATGACATTGCCGCCACCAGCCCTGGTGCTTACCAGGTACATACCGGGATAGAAATTGCCACCCTGGCCATGCGACACCGGCAGCAATGTAGATGGATCGTTGGCAATATAGGTGTAGTTCAGATAACTTAATGCAGTGCCACTATAACCCGGATACTTATATAGTTGGTATAAAACAGCGGTTTGAAATAAGCCCGCAGGTTCCTCGTACAGGTTACCGGTAATGAACAGTTCGCTGTCATTGACGGCAATTTTCGGATAGTCGAACGAGTAGCCGCTGCCGGTGGGGTCGCCCTGGGTATAGTAGCACCACCAGCCATCGGCAGCAGGGTTGTTAGATTTGGAAAAACAAATAAATACCCGGTTGTAGGGAACTGTTTTAAATGACTCCTGGCAGAAGAAAATAAAACGGTCTGCACCCTGGTCATATAATATCTGTGGGTCTGCTGCGCTGGCGACATCGAAAGACGCTGGCAGGAACGAGACGAAACTGCTATAAGATTGCAGCATACCGGTTTGGTCATAGCACGCTATGGTTTGATTGGCCACACTAACTATGTTTCCGTTGTTTGCGATGGCAATATGATTATCCAGTGGCGTAGAACCATTGTGCGTATTTCCTTCAAAGTTAACACCCATTGCAGGCTGGGATGCAGTAGTTCTTTCCTCACCCCGGTTTTTAACGCCGGGCGAGTTTCGTATAATACTGAGTTTGGCCGCCTTCACGCTGTCTATGTATTCCTGGTCCGGCGCTTTGTGTTCCACTTCGTCTATTTTATTGGTAAGCAGTGGCTGCCAGTTCAAGTCGGAGCTGGCAAGATTAGATGAGCCACCGCATGGAATGGCCTGGCCGCGTTTGGGATAAGTAATGCCCATGATCTTTGCGGGATCTGGGCTTATGCGGCCATTCTGCGCATATACAATGTGCGCAGCAAACAGAACTATGATGGAGGCAACATATCTCATAACGCTTTCTTTTGGAGCTAAGGGTAATAGCGGAAACGTAAATAAAAACGCTACTGCAAGATATATACAATATAAAACATTCGGAGGACGTTTTTTATTCTCGGTTCCAGATGCACAACAGCCAAAGTCATGGACAACCAGGAATAACCAGGCTAAAAAACAAGTAATGTCCCGTGTCCTGAGAAATAAGAAATGCGGGTTGTTTTTGGGCCATCCAAACCGGAGGGGATGTGTTGATTAAGCGCTATAAAAATGAAAAAGCATGGAAATTATTGAATAATTGCTTTCTTTATTGTGCGATGAAGACCAAACCATTTTTACTGCTGTTTTTCTGTGCTGCTATTATGAGCAATGGCGCCCGGGCACAACGCCGAAATACTAAACCAAAGGTGCTGGAAAACGTTTTGTACGTAGTTGATTATGTGCCAATGGTGCCACACGACGAGCGATATATGCTGTCAAAAGTGTTCTATATCGACAACAAAGATATTTACAGCAAAGAGGTTATCTTCGATAAAAAAAAGATAAAGTATGTAGGGTATGAAGGCGTGGACACGCTCATAGTTATCACGACCAACGAATACCACAACAGGCCGGACGACATAAAAAACATACCGAATCTTTTTTACAATATGGAATTGCGGGAAGATGGAAAGATATACGCGAAGGGGAGCAGGAATCCCTACACCGGAAAGTTCATCAATTATTATTATTCGGGACGTACACTGGCAAAAGGAAACGTTTTGAACGGCTTGCTCAACGATACCGTAACTACGTATTATGAAGACGGCATTACTAAAAAACAATCCGCTTTTTTGAAGAAGGGTAAGCTAGAGGGTACTGCCAACGAATATTTTCCAAACGGAAGTTTAAGGCTGACCGGAAAGCACAGCGACAGCTTAAAAACCGGCGTTTGGATAGAATGGTATTCTACCGGAAAAATAAAGGGGCGGCTTTTTTATGAGAAAGGGAAAAAGGTCATCCCACACGAAGATATACAATGGACGCAACTCCTCGACAAGGCAAAAGCCTACCTCAAAGATGGCGATGTGGGCCAGGCCAGGCAATGTTATGAAAACGCTATCACGATGCGGCCCGATATTTCTGACGTCTATTACGCAAAAGGTATGCTGGAGGCCAGGCTGAACCATTTTGATTCGGCCATAAAATACCTGGATATAGCTATACTGCTGGAGCCTTTATATATCGATGCCATCAATGAAAGAATTGTTGCCCGGATCAAAAAATACGCAATGCTGAACAACAATAAAAAAAAGAAACATTATAGTGACGATGAAGGCTATGATACTGAAATGACTAAAGAAGAAAAGGACAAACTTTGCGATGATATAACTGCAATAAGCTTGATGCAGCAGCAGGACCATAGTATAATCCTGAGATTTATACTGCCGGGACTCAAGGAGTCTGTGATTATGGCAAATCTCATGCAGCAGTATTGTAAATAGTTATAAATTACTGAAGCCGATGACCGGAAATTTCTTCTGATCATATTGGACAAGCCATACTTTGGCAGCGGAAAGAAAATAGATTACTTTAGCACACCAGAAATTGCACCAAAGCCGTGACGGTTTTGGCTGCACTTACGACATGACTAACCACTTACGACCAGAGAAATATGCATATAAGGATTGTGTTGCCGGCATACAATGAGGAGGAGTCTTTACCACCCCTGCTGAACAGGATAAATGATGCCTACAATCTTTTTAAATGGGATGCGAGTGTGCTGGTTGTGAATGATGGCAGCAAGGACCGGACGCTGGAAATAGCAAGGAATTTTAAGGGTGATATACAGGTAGATGTGCTGGACATACAGCCCAATGGCGGCCTTGCGGGCGCAATAAACAAGGGCCTGCGCAAAGCACAGGAAGGACTGCAGGATAACGATATAGTGGTAACCATGGATGCGGACGACAGTCAGACGCCCTTCCTGATACAGCGCATGGCGCTGCAAGTGGCCGAGGGTAGCGACCTGGTGATCGCAAGCCGGTACCAGCCAGGGGCAAGGATAAAGGGGCTGAAAAAATCGAGGAAGTTCTTTAGCTGGGCAGCGGGGTTTTTGTTCCGGGTGCTAGTCGGTTTTGAGGGGATCAAGGACTACACCTGCGGTTTCAGGGCTTACCGCGTGGATATGCTGCGCAAGACGATAAACTACTATGGCGATAAGTTCATTACGCAGAAAGGTTTTGGGTGTATGGTGGAGGTGCTGCTGAAGGTGGCCAGCCAGAGCGCCACCATGAACGAGGTACCCATGATACTGCGCTATGACCTGAAACAGGGGGTGAGCAAAATGAATGTGCAAAAGACAATGAAACAGACGCTGAAGCTGCTGCTGGATTTTAAGATGGGGCGGCTTAACCCGTAGTTTTTTCACGCAAAGGTGCAAAGAAGGCCGCAGAGGCCGCAAAGTTTTTTGTTGCTTGTTATTAGCGAGTGAGTAACCTGATCAGCGCAATCCAACCACCCCAGATCGTTGCAAGCAACAATCATCCCTCCTAAAAACAGGAGGGGAGGTGTAGCGGAGTCCTCATTACTACTTAACCCTCATTACTTCTTATTAATTTTAGTGCTAAATAAATGATGAATACGGGAACTGTGAAGAAGGTGAATCTTTTTGTGCTGTTGGCATGTGTGGTGCTGACGGTGGTGCTGTGCCCGAAAAAGCAGCTTTATTTTGATGAGCCGTTCCAGATCATGTGCAGCCACGGTATTACGTTGCGCAATGTGCAGCAGTTTACGGATATGGGCACATTCACTTCTGCCGACCTCAAAAAGGAAAATACGTTTCGCAATGTTTTTACGCTGGGGGGAGACAGCATCCATTATGTGCTGCTACACTGCCTCAACCGGGCTATTGGCAACGACCTGAACATTGATGTGTACTTCTCGGTATTTTGGGGGCTGCTTTGCTTGTGGGCTTTCTATGTTTTGTGCAGGAAGGTGACCGGGGACAGCATCTATACCTCGGTGGCACTAATATTGTTTTTTACCGACATCCTGTTTCTTAACCAGGCTTATTCCATCAGGCATTATATCATGGGCCTGTTTGCAGCTATTATGTCGGGCATCTGCTTTTTCAGGTACCTGTTTGAAGAAAAGAGCGTTAAAAATCTGCTGTGGCTGGCCATATGGTGCGCGCTGTCCATTATATCGCACTACTTTACGATATACATTATACTGGTGTATCCCGTGGCTATTCTCGCAGAAGAGCGGATGAAGTTCTTTACGTGGAAAAAGATGACAGTGCTCGCCTTGCCGGTAGTGTTTCTGCTCGTGTATTTCCTGTTTCACCAGAACCCGCTGCAAACCACCGGTAATTACCAGCAATATGTAAAAAGCCCGCATATAACGATCAATAACGACATAGGCTTCCGGCCGGCTGTCTCGCTGTTTCTGCGGAGCGTGGCGGTTAATTTCCTGGTGTATTATCCATTGTTCAGGAATAAAGCGGTAGTGCTTGCAGGTTCCGCTCTTATAGTGCTGATTGTATATCTGGCGGGCATATGGAAATTAGTACCCGACAAAGAGGATAAGAAAAAATTCAGCCTGTTGTTTGCCCTGGGAATTTTCAGTTGTTTTTTCATTACAGCAATGGCCGTAACGACCAGAACCAATATGCTGTTCAGCTACCGTTATTTTCTGTTCAGTATGCCATTCTGTGTGTTGTTCATTACTCTGTTCATAAAGCAGCTATGCACGCAAGGGAAGATGAACATGGCGCTAAAAATAGCGGTAGTAGCTATTCTCGTTGCGCCGGGTTTTTATAAATTTATAGCTACACACAGGCGGCAGCATGATAATGGGCTGGAGTGTAACCAGCTTACAGCCATACACGAAATAAAAAACAGGGACATCCATAAAATGCAGGTGCCGCGAACTGTGGATGCTGTATTTATTAATTCGCTGCTGCCTGCAACTTATAGTATGACATATGTGCTGACCCCTGCAACAGACAGTGCTACTTTGTATGACCATGATGAACATGTAATAGAAAAATTCCGTTTTCCTGACAATGGGCTGGTGGTATTGTTTTAAATTCGCCCCTAAATGATCAGCCCCGGCATAGCCAAAAAAATAAATATTTTCTGTCTGCTCGCAGCAGTAGCTGCCGTGCTTATTTTGCCATTACGAAAGGAGATATGGTATGATGAAACAGTGTCCATGCTGTGCAGCAAGGGCATCAACCACGACTCCCCTGCCCTGATGGGCAATACAACAACAATGAACTCTGCTACACTGGAGCAAATGAACACTCTGGGCAATGTATATAAAGCAACGGTGCTGGACAACGCCAACAGCTTTGTATATAATATGAAGCTGCACTATTTCACAATGCTGTTTGGCAATAGTATTGCAGTATATATGTTGTTCTCAAAGCTGTGCGCAATAGTTACACTGCTTGCATTTTTTGCGTTGTGCCGATTGGTTTTTAAAGACAGTATTTTCACTGCGGTAGCCATAGTGCTGCTTGCGGCCGACCTGAATTTCATAGGTATGAGCCACGAGATACGCGCCTATGAGCTCGGGGCCTGTTTTGTAACGCTGGCGGCTGTTTTCTTTTACAAATTCATGTATGAGGAAGAGAAACCTTTTTATCTGTTTTTGCTTGGCCTGTTCTCTGTAGGCGCGGTATTATCGCACTTTTTGAGTCTTTACGTGATACTCGTTTTCCTGGGGTATCTGGTTGTGAACAAGAAAACAAAACTGCTTAAAGGCAAAAATATCATCGCGATGCTCATTCCTGTGGCACTTGTTGCTGTTTACCTGGGGTGGGCATTTGTGGGGCTCAAATATATGAGCCACCAAAACGAACGCTTCCAGGAGCGGGCCGCAAGTTTGCCGTTCAGCGTTGCACATGTTTTATTCCGGAGTATGGCAATGGGTGCAATTGATTTTAAAGCTGTGTTCCCCGCATTTGGCGAGAAGAAAATGGCTGTTATATTTTCATTTCTACTGCTGGCAGGGCTGTATATCGGCGCAGTGAGATCTGCAGAGAAAAAAGAGGAGAAACGGCACCTGAACCTCTTCCTGTCATTAGGTATTAGCGGCACTGTATTTCTCGCGCTGCTGTGCCTCAAGTCCGGGCATTACACGGCGCTGTATAACCGGTATCATTCTTTCTGCATTCCGTTTGCGTGCCTGTTTACTGCCTATGCAATATACCTGGTTTGCAAATCGGCGAGAGTGCATGTATTTTTAAAGGGAGCAACTATTGCCGTGATCGTACTACCTGCATGCGCACTGTTTTTCGTAGCTGAGAGGAAAATCAATACCACTGTGAACTACAACCACATAGCTGTCGCAAAAGAAATAGTGCGCGATAATGTGTCAAAGGTAGAGATACCGACATGGGACGATGCGTTCCTGATACAGTCGGTGCTGCCGGCGGGTTATAAAATAGATTATGTACTTAGCCCGGCATCCCCTTATTTTACACTTTATAAGGCGGGCACGGCAGAAAAGGTGCCGCTTGTAAGAAAAAACTCGTGAGGAATTAAGATGAAAAAGGTAATGATTTTTATGGGTACACGCCCGGAAGCTATAAAGCTGGCTCCGGTAGTGGAAGCATTGCGGAATAATAAGAATTTCGATGTTGTGGTTTGCTCGACAGGGCAGCACAAGGAAATGCTGCAACAGGTAGTGGATTTTTTCAAAATCCCGGTGCACTTTACACTGGATGTGATGGAGCCCAACCAGCAGCTTGCTGGTTTAACTGCAAAACTGCTCACGAGGATAAATGAATTGCTGATCGCGGAGCGGCCTGACTTTATTATGGTGCAAGGCGATACCACAACTACATTTGCTGCATCGCTGGCGGCGTTTTATAATAAAATAAAGGTGCTGCATGTAGAAGCGGGGTTGAGGACGTTCAATAAGTTCTCTCCATTCCCCGAGGAAATAAACCGGGTGATGACCACACGGCTGGCGGATTTTCATTACCCGCCAACCGAGCAATCTCGCAGGAACCTACTGGAAGATGGGATACCAGAGGATAAAATACTAGTGACGGGGAACACGGTGATAGATGCGCTTTTCCTTGGCCTGAAGAAGATAGAACATAGTACGCCTGCTGGCATCACTGCGCTGGGCCTTGATAAGGTGAAGGACTTTATACTGGTGACCATGCACCGCCGTGAGAATCACGGTGCGGGCATAAAGAACATTTGCAATGCGCTGAAACGGGTTGCGGAAGATTCAAACACGCCTGTGATTCTGCCCGTACATCTGAACCCGAACGTAAAAGACGATGTACATGAGATACTCGGCGGGCATCCGCTGGTGCACCTTACACCGCCATTTGCTTACCCGGAATTTTTGTGGCTGCTGCATAACTCCCGCCTCATAATGACGGACAGCGGCGGGGTGCAGGAAGAAGCGCCATCACTGGGCAAGCCGGTGCTGCTGCTCCGCGATACCACGGAGCGGCCTGAAGCTATGGAAGCAGGAACTGTGATAAAAGTAGCCAGCGACCCGGAACTGATATATAAGGAGGCCATGAACCTGCTTACCAACCAGGAGGCCTATGATGCTATGGCGATGAAATTAAATCCTTATGGTGATGGGCAGGCTGCGGAACGAATAGTGGAGTCAATGCTTTCGTGGAGTTAAATAAAACGCGGCAATGAGTTTGCAGGCCCTTTAACGCGTCTGACGCCCTAAGAGGTGTACTGACGCTATTTACACTACTCCATCCGTAATTCCAGCAGCGCAACATTCTCTATATGGTGGGTATGGGGGAACATATCTACTGGCTGTAGCCGGGTGATCACATAGGCTTCGTCCAGCAGTTGCAGGTCGCGGGCCTGGGTGGCGGGATTGCAACTTACATAGACCACTTTGGGCGCGCGCATTTTCAGGAGCTGGGCTATCAGCTTTGGCGTCATGCCGGCGCGGGGCGGGTCTGTGATGATGACATCCGGGCGGCCATGCTCTGCGAAGAAGGAATCCGTGCATATCTTCTCTACATCACCTGCGTAGAACTTGCAATGATCAAGGCCGTTTAATGCAGCGTTTTCGTAAGCATCTTTTATTGCCTCTTCCACCACCTCTATACCGATCACTTTTTTTGCACCGGCAGAGCAGAAGATGCCTATACTGCCGGTGCCGCAGTAGAGGTCGTAAAGGGTCTGTTCACCTGTGAGGCCGGCGAATTCACGGGTTACCCGGTAAAGCGCTTCGGCCTGGTAGGTATTGGTCTGAAAGAATGATTTGGGTGATATTTTGAAACGAAAATTTTCCAGCTTCTCTTCTATCCATGGTTTGCCATCGTAGCAGATCACGTCCTGATCGTAGATGGTATCGTTCATTTTCCCATTCAGGGTATAGTTGAGCGATGTGATGCCGAGGATATTAGTCTTGATGTGTTCGAGCAGGCCTATCCTGTTCGGCTCATCTTCGTGGTGCATCACCAGGTTTATCAATACTTCGCCCGTAGAGGCAACACGTATAATGACATTGCGCAGCCAGCCGTACTGGGCTTTGAAGTCGTAGTACGGCAGGTTATTTGCCTGGGTGTATTCGCGCACCACGGTCAGCAGTTTGTTAGTAGGTTCATGCTGCAGATAGCAAGTATGTATCTCCACGACTTTGTCAAAAAGGCCGGGGGCATGAAAACCAAGGGCTGGCTGCTGAGTTATTTTTTCTTCACGGTGTTCTATCTCTTCAAACGAGAGGTATCGGCTTGTGGAAAAGGTGAATTCCAGTTTGTTGCGGTAGTAGCGCTCGTGCGGACTGCCGATAATTGTTTGCAATTCCGGTAGATCCACCTGACCAATACGCTGCAACTGGTCGGCAACTTGCTGTTGTTTATAAATTAGTTGCTGCGCGTATGGGAGCATCTGCCATTTGCAGCCGCCGCAAACGCCGAAGTGCTGGCAGAAGGGCTCAATGCGCTGAGGCGATGGCTGCACCACGCGCAATACACGCCCCTGCATCCAGCTTGTTTTGTCTTTTGTTATACCCACATCCACAACATCGCCGGGTATGGCATTGTCCACAAACAACACTTTGCCACCCTCCAGGCGGGCTATACTTTTGCCTTCAGCAGCATACGATTCGATCAGGATATTCGTTAGCGGTCCTTGTTTCTTTTTCTTTCGTGACAAATTGATTGTTTTAGATAAGAGCACAAATTTAGGTTTAAGAAATCCAAAAACCGGAGACAAAATATTCCGTTGGTAATCACGTTCTTGTGTTATCATTGACCCTACAAATACGTGATATGAAAAAACTCCTGTCCGTTTTACTGTTTGCTATCCTGTTCGCGCCAAATCTATGGGGGCAAACACTGGCATTTGAGCAGCAGCAGCCAAGTACCGAATTTACCCGCTATTCTCAAGTCAACTTTGTTAACTACCACTGGCATCATAGGATGGGCAGTAAAACTATAATTGGTGGTATTGTGGGGCTTAGCGGTTGCGTAATTCTTTTTTCCGGCGTTTTTGTCTATGCCATAGGAAGCCTTCAAGACTATGAAGCACCTCCAAACTATGGCATGCAGCACGCAGGTATCGGCTTAATGATCGGCGGAGCCGCTATGGGCATCACGGGTGCTGTCATAGGCATACAAGGAAAAAGAGCGGACAAAAGAGGCTATGGATGGAGCTTGACGCCTAAGCCTCACGGACTAGGATTTGCGTATAATTTCTAGACAACTAAATTTATCGCGAGCATTTTGCCTAAGGCCAAACTTATTGTTGCGTCTTTATACCCCGCCTGAAGGTCAGGGCTACTTTAAACGCTTGATTTAGTTGTCTTGCTAGCCTAAGTTGTTTTAAGACAGTGATCATATCCAGCGTTTTTAGAATTATTTTTTACTCCGGCAACCATTCCTCTCATTGCTGCATTTAATATATCAGTTTAACAGTTTTTACAGTAACTAATCGAAATAAAAGGGATTATTTTATATACAATAAGTATTAGCACAGCCCGCAAACAGTTTTGACGATCGGTATAAACAATATGGACGAGGCCACGCTGGTGAAATGTTGTAAAGACAATAACCCTGCTGCCCAGAAAGCGCTCTACGATAAATATGTGGAGCCGATGATGATCGTATGCCTGCGGTACGTGGCAGACCACGAAGATGCGAAGGAGGTACTGATGGATGCGTTCCTTAATTTTTTTAAGCACATAGGCGGCTTTACCTACCTGGGCGACGGAAGCGTGAGGGCATGGCTGAAAAAAATAACGGTGAATCAATGCCTGATGCAGCTGAGAAAACGGAAGATGTATTATGCTCCAGGCAAGGAAGTGGAGCAATATGAACACGTTGATACCGGCGAAAATGCACTTGATTACCTGAACGCAAAAGAAATAATGGCTATGATACACACCCTGCCCGATGGTTATCGCACCGTATTCAACCTTTACTTTTTTGAAGGCATGAACCACAAAGAGATCAGTGAGCTGCTGGGAATATCGGAAGGGACATCAAAGTCGCAACTGCACAGGGGAAGAGCTTTACTAAAAGGAAAAATTTTGCAAACTAACTAACATTATGGCACCCGATTTTGAAAACTTTAATGACCGGATGGAACGGGCATCACTTAAAGAGCTGATGCCCGGCTTTGACAAGGAAGCAGAATGGCTGCAACTATCGCATAAGCTGCACCCGGTAAAAAAACGGCTGCATTTACCGGTGTGGTCATATGCAGCAGCGATACTGCTGTTGCTTGGTACCGGCGTTTTGTTTATGCTGCCGCCCACAACCAAAAATAGCGACTCAGTTGCGCGCCACGCATCCCCACCAGCTATTGTTGTCCCCGCTGATACTTCTTTAAATGCCAGGCCCGCAATGGCTCAGGCTGATACACAGGCAAAAGAAATTAAACCTCTGCCAAATAAAGGCTTAGCAGTGGTAAAAAAGCGCATCCGCACACGCAAAGATCACGGCCTGATTACCAGGTACACGGCAAAGGATTTTATCTGCAATGGCACCCCCTGCCCCATCCAGATATGCATCAACCAAACCGTTACCTGCCCGCATACACAGCCGTCAACCATCTCTTCCAGCAGCACTTTAGAGCCCGACCAATCGGGACAGCTAAGGTATAAAGCGCATGACAAAATTGCCAAGAACTGTTCGCTCACCGTAAATGAGATAGAGATAACCAGCATTGCCACAGGGGAAACAATCTTGCTGAACACAAATTCCAGCCCGTCAACCGCCCAGGATGTATTCAATTATATTACCGGGAAAAAGAAGGGCGATGTGCTGGCAGGCATGTTTAGCTCAGACTGCGACCACCAGGAAAAAAAGCACGGTGTAAGGCTTAATAACCGGCATGGGGATCTGATCATTGAATAGTTGCAAAATCACTATAGTTGGGAAAGTCTATATTTATGCCTATTATGCAGCCTGTTAAGCGGATTTGAAAAATCTAAAAAAATTGTGAATTTTAATCTATAGATAACGAAACCTGAACCTGAAAATGAATTTATAGTTTATTTTTGAGGCTCAACCAACTGATATCTTAATAACTCCGTCTTATAGCGGGAATGAACTAAAAACTAATTACTTAAGTATGAAGCATCTGAAATTAATCGCATTATTATTGCTTATGATCATGGGCCATCAGTCATTTGGCAAAGACGGGTATCATATCCATTTAAAAATGCCCGGTGTAAAAGATTCTTTGGTTTTCCTTGCCCACTATTATGGCGTAAACAGGCCGAAAATATTCAAAACCGACTCCGCACATTTTAAGAACGGCGAGGCCGACTTGAGAAGCAGCGACCCTGATTTTGTAGGAGGCATATACATTTTGTTTTTATCTGACTACAAAACGAACTTCGAGGTGCTGATGAATAAGGGCGATGATATCACCATCACTGCCCCTATTGATAATCTGCCGGACGGGCTGAAATTCACCAATTCGCCGGAGAATACCCGTTTTGAGGACTATGTGAAATACCTGAAAAGTTATGGCGCACAGGAAGAAAAATATAAGAAAGAGCTAGCCGATGCCAAGACCAAAGATGATACCGCTGCGATACGCAAACGGGCGGTTGCCTCTTCGAAAGAACTGAATAAATACAGGAGCGATTACGAAACAAAATATCCCGGCACATTGCTTGCCAAGATATTCAAGGCTATTGAGACCCCTGAAGTACCGGAAGGCGACCACTTCCTGGAGGATGGCAAAACAAAGGATAGTACTTTTGCCTACCGTTACTATAAAAAGCATTTCTGGGATGGTTTCGACTTCCAGGACGACCGCCTGATATACACGCCGCTTTATGACGCAAAACTGGAAGAATATTTCAGCAAGCTGGTACTTCCTTGGACGGATAGCCTTGAAAAAGAAGCGGATGTGCTGCTGAAGAAAGCGAAAGGCACCAAGGATGTATTTCATTATACCCTGTGGTGGATCACCAAGTATATCGAGGACAGCAAGGTAATGGGTATAGACGAGACGTTTGTCTATCTGGTAGAAAACTACTACATGAAGGGCGATGCATTCTGGCTTAGCTCAGATGAGCTTTCCAAGTTCATAGACCGCGCGCAGAAAATAGCCCCCAATGTAATAGGCAATCTTTCGCCCGAAGTGAAATTGCCGAACGTAACCACGAAGAAAGAGGAAAGCATGCACGCCCTGAAAGCCAAGTACACACTGGTGGTATTTTACTCCCCTACCTGCGGCCACTGCCAGCACGAAATACCCAAGCTGGACTCCGCATATAAAGCATCGCTGAAGGCCAAAGGCTTAAGGATATTTACAGTAGCTACCGAAGGCACAGACACCACTATCAACGACTTCGTAAAGAAATATGATATGCAAGACTGGACGAACACCTGGGATCCGGAGCATACCAGCGACTACCACAACAAATTTGACGTGTATAGCACCCCAACCATCTACCTGCTGGACGAAAAGAAGATCATAAAGGGCAAAAGGCTTGACCACAGCAATATAGGCGGACTGATAGACATGATAGAAAAGAAAGAAAAAGCAGACAAAGAAAAAGGTACGGGATCAAAATAACCGCGCGCTCAAAATCATTACAAATAGCCTCAAGCAATTGGGGCTATTTTTTTGTTTACCACCAGCGAATTAACTATCTGGAAAACATTTTTATCAATAAAAATCATTAAATTACAATATCAATTTCAGTTGTAGCATCGGATCATTGCTAAATGTGTTTCATTAATAAACAGATAGCATACTAAATGAAAAAAATGTCTATAATTCGCTGGCTTAGGAATGTCTCCATAGCAAAGAAATTATATTTTACTGTGGGCATTATGGCCATGCTCATAGCTATAGAGCTTATGACGCTTTTATTCGCCATCAATACGCTATCTTCTGTGCGGGCGCTGGTGGGGGCAGAAGGATTGTGGTCAAAAGCCCAGAAGAATGCAGTTTTGAGCTTGCAAAAATATGGTACCGGCAAGGATGATAAAGACTATCTCGCCTACCTCAATTTTCTGAAAGTAAACCTTGGCGACAGAAAGACGCGGCTTGAGTTGCTAAAGCCGAGTCCTGACCTGGCAATTGCCCGTGAAGGGTTCCTGGAAGGGGGTATTCACCCGGATGATATAGATGGCGCTATTAAGCTCGTGAGGCGGTTTCACAACATTTCCTATATAGCACATGCCATAGGCTTTTGGTCGAAAGGCGATACTATGATCTCACAGATACAGGCAATTGGCGACAACCTCCATGCAGAGATAAACAGTGCGAACCCTTCACCGGAAAAGATAAACGGGATGCTAAAACAAATAGACCCGATAAACGACACGCTGACCCAGATAGAAAATGATTTTTCATACACATTAGGGGCGGGCTCGCGCTGGCTTACAGGGCTTATTCTGAAGCTGTTATTCGGCCTTGTGCTCACGGTGGAAATAAGCGGGCTGTCGCTCACTATTTTTGTAAGCCGTGGAATAGCCCGGGGCCTCAATGAAATAATCAGGTCGGCAAGGCAGATAGCTACGGGCGATTTCAGCAGCCGGGCAAAGGCATACTCGAAGGATGAAATAGGCATCCTCGCCAACTCATTTAATGAAATGACCGACAAGCTGGAGCAAAATATAAGGGCACTAAAAGAGTCGGAGGCGGAGCTGCAAAAATCTAAGGAACTGGCGGAACAATCGGTAAAAATAAAAGACCAATTCCTGGCTAATATGAGCCATGAGATCAGGACGCCACTGAACGCGGTAATAGGGTTTACCAGCCTGCTGGAGATCTCGACCCTTGACGAAGACCAGCAGCAGTTTGTGCATACTATAAAGGCTTCCGGTCAAAATCTGATCGCAATTATTAACGATATACTGGACTATTCAAAAATAGAATCGGGGATGATCGCCCTGGAAAAAATACCGATAAGCGTAAGAAAAATCACCGGGTCGCTGCATGTTTTATTGTATCAGAAAGCGCTGGAAAAGAACCTTGATTTTAAGTGCATAATAGATGAAAAAGTACCGGATAACCTTATTGGCGACCCGGTGAGGCTCACCCAGATATTGTCTAACCTGGTGGACAATGCTTTAAAATTCACCGAGACCGGGGGTGTTGAAATAAATGTGCTACTGCACAGCGAAGCCGAAGAATCCGCAACACTGGAATTCCGGATCAAAGACACCGGCAGCGGTATTCCCCATGAAAAGCAAGCCATGATCTTTGACCGGTTTACGCAGGCCAGTGAAGATACCACCAGGCGCTATGGCGGCACCGGACTGGGCCTAAGTATTGCAAAAAGCCTTATAGACCTGCAGGGAGGGAACATTTCAGTAAAAAGCGAATTGGGCCTAGGGTCTGTTTTTTCATTCATTATTACTTTCGGAATACAGAAGCGGGATAAGAACTTGCCGGCCGGGCCTGAAAAGCAATTGCCTGAAAAAGTAAGAGGCAAAAAACTACAGATACTTTATGTTGAAGACAATCCACTAAACCAAAAGCTAATATTGCATTTTTCAAGGAGCTTCGGATATGATACAGAAATTGCAGTGAACGGCCGGAGCGGCATAGAGAAAATACAGGCTAAACAATTTGATCTTGTTTTGATGGACCTGCAGATGCCGGAAATGGATGGTTATGAAGCTACGAGGATCATCAGGAACAGGCTGAAAAGCGATATCCCGATCATAGCGGTGACGGCACACGCCCTTAGCGGCCAAAAAGAAAAATGCTTATATGTGGGCATGAACGCATTTATTTCAAAACCTTTTGACCTTGATGAACTGAACCGGCTGATCCATTCTTTTTTCCCGGTGTAAGGCTGGACCGGGCTAACTGAATTTATCTTCATGTTATTATGTAACATCGTTTAGCCAGTCAACCGCAAGGGACTGCCCCTACGAGCGAATGCCCACGTTGATTATATTTTTTCAGTGCGTATATGGGGCATTTTGGGTTGGCACCGATTCTGCTGTAATACTTTACTGTGGCTGTTCGTGTAGATGTTATTATATTTTGTTTGCATTTCCCACATTACCACATCGCGGGGCAATTCAGTCTGAACTATGACCTTGCCTACCGGTAGGCAGGTTTATTTGATTTGTTTGATCTTTATGATATGAATCCGGTTAATGCAATGTCCCACTTTATGCCCCAACATACCTCATTGTGCCCCGGTTCGGCAAGCTCAATGCAGGCTGTTTGGCATTATTCCTCGTTCTGAAATAGGGTTACCCTTTGTATTTACTGTTTGCCTCATGCGAGTTTTAGTGTATCGTTGGGTATTGTAACCGGCAGGCAAGTCCTGACTCTTGTTTACCGCTGTCTTTTAGATCCCAGAAGAAAAAGGGTGCTGATTTTTCCTTTTTGGGCACAAAGCTCGTGCAGAAAAATGAAGGCAAAAAATTGAAGTTTTATGATGTGCCGGATACCTGATATCATGTGCTGCGGGCGGGATATGATGTAAATTATTTTGGAGATAAGGGTTTGGGATTGATGCGGGTATATGTTATGAGTTGCCAATCGGAGATTGGACCCACCGGAACGTAATCGGGCGACTATGCTCAACGATCATTTTTATATTTTATTTTCTGAGCGCTACGGCCAATCGGGATTTCCAGGATTATAAAATTTTCTGAATCCCAGTTGCTGTTTGTATTTGGTATCCTGATATTTAGAAAAACCCTGCAAATATAGGGCTGACAAACCTGACTGTCGGTAGGCCGGGGCCGCAAAGACGCACCCGTTTCATGAAAACAAAAAACCCGGAAGCCTGAATTACTTCAGATGCTTCCGGGAACCATTGCTATCCATTTATATTATCTATTGCGCTCCATTCTTCTTACTGTCCGGCCATCCCATACATACTTAATGTTGTATTTCTATCTTATTGTAATAGTTCAGCGAAGGAGATTTGACGCTGACTATATATATGCCATTGATAAGTGTGCTCAAGTCAAGGGTTGTGCGTCCGGTGCCCTCACCCATAGCTAGCACTGATCTATATACCTCACGGCCTGTAGCATCGTTGATGCGTATTGATCCGGCCTCTGCTGCTTTTTCTTTCCACTGTATATTCAATTTGCCTGTAGTAGGCGAAGGAAAGACAAGGACAGAAGAAATACCCGCGGCCACACTGGCAACAGCCTCAAGGTTCGGTGTTATGATCCTTGTTCCGGTTGTGTATTGCGTGAGGTCTATGTTTACAGCTATTGGATTGGCGGAATCGACAACTACATTAGAGTATGGTGTAGTAATATAATTAAGGGAATCCGGGAATATGGAATAAGTGTCTGACGGTAAGCTATCGATTGAATAGCGTCCACTGGCGTCAGTATATACCAGGAATATAGGTGGCCCAGCCGGAATAGAAGCGCCGATCACTTCTATCGCAAGATTGGCCACAGGTACACCTGTGCTGGTTTTCACATGGCCGCTGATACTGCAGGTATGTGTTACCCAAAAACCGCCGGGAAGCGGATTCACTATCATGTTTATGTCCTGCTCTGGCTGCGAAACACCAGCCGTGTGGTTGATTACAGTGGCGCTGTCCCAGTAGAACATACTGGTATAGTAGGTAGGTATGTAGGTTGTATCACTCTCTACCATAGCCTTTACGATATAAGAACCAGTAGGTATCCCATTGAACTGGTAATAGGTCATGAACGAGCCATAAGACATGGTACTGTCAACCGGTACATAGCTTGAAGTACCGGCGTCATAACCAAACAACCAGACTTTAATGGCGCCATTGCCGCCATACATCAGGTCGCCCCACGCTAGCGATATGGATCCGGAGATCCCATCGCACGGGTTTACATAAATAGTGCGGTAACTGCTGCAGCCGGCAATCGTATAGGTAAGCGTGGCACTGCCTGCCGACACACCTGTAACACCTGGTATGGATTCGAAGACAGCAACAGATGTCGGGTTGATGTCCCATGTGCCTACACTGTCGTGGCCAGTGGTATCATGATACCATACTACAAAGGTACCTGCGCACATAGAATCAACACCGCCGGTTATAGGGGCTGGTGTGGGGTTGACGGTAAATATGCCGGTAGTATAACTACCCGGCACGGAATAGGTGATGGTCGCGGTGCCTGCGCTCACAAATGTTAATTCGCCGGTAGTGATATTGATGGAGGCTACGCCGGGATTGCTGCTGCTCCAGGTACCCCCGGAGGTCGCATCTGTCAACAACACGCTTCCCCCGGTACATGCATTTACTGATGCGGCTGAGGGGCTAAAAGGAGCAACCGTGCCAAAGGAGGCGAACGAAAAGATCAATGCGATAATTGTAACGATAAGGCTTTTCATAAAATTTAATTTTAGAGGTGAATTTGTTTGTTCAAAACAAATGTATAACCGGTTTTAAAACGGGTAAAATCTATTACACGAAATGCAGCTATTGCATGATGAAATGCAAAGCGCTTATCGTGGAGATAAATTGTTGGTTAATATTCTGTTGCGTATATCATCCCTTAATTTACGACTTACGGGGATTGCTGTGTTGCCGATGTATATGCTTGTGCCCAGTAAACTGCTGATTTTATCTATCGCAACAATATACGATTTCTGCACTTTCAGGAAGCGGGCGGCAGGAAGTAAGGACTCTATATTCTTCAGCGTAGAATAGGTAATGATCTTTTTGTTTGTGGTATGGATAAGCACATAATTCTGGAGTGATTCCACGAAGAGGATGTCATCAAGTATGATCTTCTCCATCTTTCCGCCCGCCTTCACAAACATATGGCTGGCCACAGTCTCACCTTTGTTCGGTTCCAGCAGTTTCTGATGCTCCAGCACCTTGTTCACGGCCTTTGTAAAGCGTTCAAAAGACACTGGCTTCAGCAGATAATCTACTACATCCAGCTCAAAACCTTCTACCGCATACTGGTGATAGGCTGTTATGAGGATGATGTGGCATTTCTTGTTCAGCATCCGTATAAATTCTATCCCGTTTATCTTCGGCAGGTTGATATCGAGAAAGAGGAGATCAATATTTCCCGATTCAAGTTTGGCTATTGCAGCAGGCACATCCTCGCATATGGCTGCCAGTTTTAGCCCAGGTATTTGCACCACATAATCGGCTATAACCCTTGCTGCCAGCGACTCATCCTCTACTATCAGACAGTTTAGCACCTGCATAGCTACTAATATTGATCATTAATTGAAGCGCGAATATACCATTCAGACCTGAGACCGTAAGTTCATGTTCTTTATACAACAGCGCCAGTTGCCTGCGGGTATTGGTAAGGCCAAGGCCTTCGCCAGCCTCTTTCTTCACCGATTCGGAGGCGATCGAATTGCGTACTTCCATGCGGAGTATTTTTTGATGCAGAGTTATGGCAATGTGTATGAAAGAGTTGTCACCCTTCATGCCAATGCCATGCTTGTAGGCATTCTCTATGAGCGGCAACAGTAATAGCGGCACTATCATAGTTTCCGGTTCGTCGATGATGACTTGTCGCTTTATTTCTACCCTGTTTTCAAATCGTACTGCCTGCAATGAAATGTAGTTGTCTATGATTTCTATCTCCTCTGATATCGTGGTAAGCGGCTTGTCTGATTTATAAGTTACATAGCGTAACATCTCGGATAGCTTAAGCACCATATCCGGTGTTTTTACGGAGTTGATCTTGGATAACGAATAGATACTGTTCAGGGTATTGAACAGGAAGTGGGGGTTCATCTGCAGCCTTAAATTACTCAGTTCTTTTTCCAGGTAATTTCTTTCTTTAGCTACACGCTTCCTGTTGTTTCTTACTATCAGCACCACCGAGAATGCGACTCCCAATGCGCAGACTGTCAGGAACCACCAGGTGGCCCAGTATGGCTTTGCAACAGTGAATCTGAATACATAGGGCATGCAGAACTCGCCCGAGAGTGTCCTGGCCTTCACTTTCACAAAGTGGACTCCATAGCCGGCGTCCGCCAGGTTTATCTCATTATTGCTCACCGGCCGCCAGTAGTCCGATGAGTCTTTTGAAATCGAGTATTCGCACAGCAGAGAGCGGCTGCCAAACGAAAAAGGCATAAACGAAACCGTAATGTTCTTCGACTCGTTGTAGCCGATCCTCATTTCCCCGGTTATAGGGTAAGCATTGTTCCTGGTCTTTAGATATTTGAAATAGATACGCGGCGGCGATGTATGGGCAGAAATGCTGCTCAACGGTATGCAGGTTAAGTCTCCATTCTTAAAAAAATAAGATACGGAATCATTGCTGCATACATACTCCGCTTGCAGCGGCAGTGCGGTATTCTCCACCACCTGTACGCCATACTTCAGTTTGCCGGCCGATGGGTACACGGTCAGCATTCGGTATTGGTTGTCGGTGCTCACGAGGAAGGTGCTGTCGTTCAGCTTATACATTTTATCGCAGACACTCTTGTCCCCTGTATAGGTGCTCTCGGATATATTTTGCTCGAAATTATTGCAGACTACAAGCTGGTTTTTTTGCGATATCCCGGCCAGCACATCGCCCATAATATACATTTGTTTGAATGCTGTATTGCCAAATTGTGGCTGTGCTTTCGGTTGCCCATCTTCCACTTTACACACGCTGTCTGCCAGCGAGTACCACGGATTGCCGCCCTTTCCTAAGGCCATCGTATATACCCTCTTTTCGTCCGTTTTTCGCACGGATATGCCTTCAGGCATTGCCCCTGCGAAGAAATCCTTTTTTTGATAGGATTTGATGAAATTGCCAGCCCTAATGTATATTTTATCATCGGCATCCATTATTTCCTTACAGTTATCCATTCTCATCTCTTTGTGAAAATAAACTTCGGGATCGTTGGTATTGATCCCCCTGATCGCAAAACCGCACTGGTACTCAACTGCAAAATAATTGAACTGATCGTCTATCAGCTTCCCTGGCCCGCATCCAAGTTGGTGCTCCGGAATAAGGCTTTGCAAATTGAATTTATGCGCCAGTTTCACATAGTTTACCAACTCTTCCCGCTTGCTGCCACAGACGCGGTATAAATTTCCATTGTCTTCTGTATAGAAGAGATAGTTACCAATAACTTTTGCATATTTTATCTGGCTCTTGTACACGCCTTTGTACTGTGCACTGGTCAGAAAATCCCGCCGGAGGTAGAAGACCCCATTGTTCAGGCTGCTCATCCAGTAATTCCCTTCTGCATCCTGGGTTATGCTGGTTACCTTGTTGCCTTGCAGCGTCTGAACGCTATTATTTACAAAAAGGCCATGATCGGTACATATGAACCAATTATTGTCGTACCTGGATACATTATACACCGTAGATGCGGCGATGACCTTATTGGTAAAAGCCAATAGCAAGTCTTCGTGCATGTTGTAAATGCCGCCGGGTGTGTATAAATACCGTTGGTTATTGTTGAATGAATACTTGTAGTAATCATCAATTTTATGTGGGTATCGGGCTATTATGCCCTTCAACGTATCCGCTATGTATGTTGTTTTAGCATATACAAAAGCGTATTGCCCCTGGTCAGTCATCTTCAGCCGAATCGCATCATCAACTATGGGTTTTGGCAGTTGATCGGCAAATGAGGTGTAGCGCAGACGCTCGCCCTTTATGCTTATTACAGCCGGCATGTTGATATATAAGAATGTGACAGAGCTATCTGCTTCTACTTCTATTTTTCCACAGAATGTATGCTTGAACGCTAATTTCAGATACGGCGTATTGGCTGCTGTATGAAAGATCCCGTCTTTATAAAAACACATGTCGCCATTATAGCACATTAGCCACAACCGGTTTTCCTTATCTTCCTGGAAAAAGAAAACATCGTTATCGGGCAGACCATCACTGGTTGTAAACCGCTCGAAAGTGATACCGTTGTACCGCAGTATGCCTTTGTCTGTGGCCAGCCATAGAAAGTCCTCATGGTCGCGGTAGATGCTGTATATGTTGTTGCTGGGCAGCCCATTCTCAATGGTAAAATGAAGCATGGGATAGTCCTGGCCAAATGACTTTGACGTTTGAAACAAGATGAACAAAAGGAATACATATCTGGATATTGTCATCGTTATTTTCCTAAAAAGAAGCCCTGCATTAAACATATTTAATTTGCAATATTTATATAATCAGCAAATAAGTACATGGGCGTGGACTTGTAAAATGCATTTTAAAAGTTATAAATATCGCAATTTAGCTCAACACTTCACTTGCATTTCGTCATTGAAATTCTGCATTTTGTGTAAAAATGGGCGGCCTTCGGAGTTTTCAGCCTCACACCGGCGAGCTTCGCTCCTTCACTGGCGTGAACTCGTGAAGGAGAGGGTGGAGTAGAATGAGTTGCGCGATCGTTCGGCAGGGCGCACGAAGAATAGTTGTGATGCCAAAAGATCTTTAAGGAAGGTATCTGTTTCCCTTCATAAATAAAGTTGTAAAAAAAATGTTATAACCCAAATTAACTGCCACATGGATTGGGATAGACCGATTTTATGCTTATTTTTGGCGCAATCCCTTCCGGCGTCCCGATAGCTATCGGGAGGAGCGGGTTTTATTCGCCATATGGCGGGACTTATCTGTAAATAAAAATGAACCGAATCATTATAATCGCCACGCTGCTGTTTGGCATGGCTCACCTATCTTCTGCTCGCGAGGGATACCACGTCCGCTTAAAAATACCTGATGTAAAAGACTCAATGGTTTACCTGGTACACTATTACGGGAAACCGCTGCCCACCATATACAAACGCGATTCCGCCCACATAGATAAAAACGGGGTAGCGGTATTTGATTCGAAGGACAGCACATTTGTAGGCGGCATATATATGATGCTATTGTCTGACCGGAATACTTATTTTGAATTTTTGCTCAATAAAGGGGATGACCTGGCTATTACTGCGGACACAAAAAAACTGCCCGAGGGTATCACCTTTAAGAACTCGCCCGAAAATGACCGATTCCAGCAGTATGTTTCTTTCTTGAAAGGCTACGGCACCAACCAGCAGGAACTGCAAAAAGAATTTAAGGCTGCAAAAACAAAGGACGACAGCAACGCAGTGCGCGGCAAGGCTGCGGCGAGCGCCAAAGACCTGAGCAACTACCGCCGCGATTATGCCGCCAAATACCCACATACACTGCTGGCTACCATATTCAATGCGCTACAGGTGCCGCAAGTGCCGGATGGCCCCCATATGCTGGCAGATGGCGTTACCAAAGATTCTAATTTCGCCTACACTTTTTACAAATCACACTTCTGGGACGACTTTAATTTCCAGGACGACCGGCTCATCCATACACCGATCTATGACGCCAAACTGGACGAATATTTCAATAAACTTGTTTTCCCATGGCCGGACAGTATGGAAAAGGAAAGCGATTACCTGCTGAAAAAAGCCCGCGGCACCAAAGAAATATTTAAATACACACTCTGGTGGCTGACCCGTGATATAGAGAATAGCAAGGTAATGGGCATGGACGAGGCTTTTGTATATCTGGTAGAAAACTACTACATGAAGGGCGATGCTTTCTGGCTTAGCAATGACGACCTGCAGAAGTATATAGACCGGGCAATGAAGATAGCGCCAAATGTGATCGGTAACCTTGCCCCTGAAATAAAAGTGCCCGGCCTGGCTACCAAAAAAGAAGAAAGCCTGCTGGGGCAGAATGGTAAGTACACCCTGCTGGTATTCTACTCGCCTACCTGCGGCCATTGCCAGCACGAGCTGCCCGCGCTTGACTCGGTTTACCAGGCTGTATTGAAGAAAAAAGGGCTGAAAATATTTACGGTAGCCACTGAGGGAAGCGAGCAGTCCATTAACGACTTTATCACGAAGAACAAGCTGGAAGAGTGGACCAATACCTGGGACCCCGACCATTCGGGAGACTGGCGAGGAAAATATGATGTTTATAGCACGCCTACTATATATTTGCTTGACGAAAAGAAAATAATAAGAGGAAAACGAATAGACCATACCACTATTGCTGGCCTGGTGGATATGCTTGAAAAAAAAGACAAACAAAAATCCGGTAAAAAATAAAAATCCTAAAAATAAAAACACACACAATGCGAAAGCTGATTTTAACATGTATTGCTTCAGGTATCTGTATGGTATCCGGGTATGCGCAATCTTTATTTACTTACGGCCCTCATTCGGTATCTAAAGAAGAATTTTTACGGGTTTACAAAAAGAACAGCATCAATAAGAAGCCGGACATGACCGACACTGCGCTGAGAAGCTACCTGGACCTTTATGCCCTGTTCCGCATGAAAGTTGCCGAGGCCGATAAGCAAAAGCTGGATACGGTTGCTACCATAGACCACGAACTGGACAGCTACCGGAAGCAACTGGCCAAGAACTACCTGACCGACGAGCAGGTAACCAATAAAATAATACATGAGGCCTACGACCGTATGAAGGAAGATGTACACGTAGAACACATCCTCATCACCTGCACACCAGGCAGCGATACTGTTGCCGCTTACCGGAAGATAGACAGCCTCTATCACCTGATAGAAAGTAAAAAGGCCGATTTCGAAACGCTGGCCAAACAATTTTCTGATGATAAAGGATCAAAGGACAATGGCGGTGACATAGGCTATTTCTCTGCACTGCAAACAGTGTATGCGTTTGAGAATATGGCGTACAGCACCCCGGTGGGAAAAGTATCTGCACCATTCAAAACACAGTTTGGCTACCACATCATCAAGGTACTGGACAAGCGTGCCGACCGCGGCCAGGTGAAAGTGGCCCAGATCATGATCGGCGTTTCAAAGTCAAAAGGGGAAGCAGGGGTAGAAGAAGGCCGCAAGCGCGCCGACAGTGTTGAGGCAATGCTGAAAGGAGGCGCTTCATTTGAAGACCTGGTAAAAAAATACTCCGATGATAAATACACTGTTAACGATGGTGGTGTGATGAAGCCATTTGGTACGGGGCATATGGTAATGGCATTTGAAAATGCGGCGTTCGCACTTAAGAAACCAGGCGATATATCTGAGCCGGTAAAAACGGATTACGGCTTCCATATCATAAAGCTGATCGCCAAATACCCGCTGCAGCCATACGATACACTCTACCCTACGCTGAAGCATAAGGTGGAAAACGACTCACGCGCGCAGGTGGCAAGAGACCGCTTCTTTGCGAAAATAAAGGAGAAGAGCGGATTTAAAGAATACCCGGAGAACGTAGCTGAGGTGAACACCAAACTAATGTCAGTGCCGGATACCGGCAAGGGTGCCAAAACATTCAAAGCAGCGGACTTTAAGGACATGACCAAGCCTGCATTTACGCTTGCCGGCAGAAACTACCTGCAAAACGATTTCGTGAAATATGCAGAGAACCTGACACACGGCAAGCTGAACGGGCCGAAGAACGCTGTGGTGCGCGATGCTTATAATATGTACGTGAACAGCGTGGTAAATGACTTTGAAGAGCATAAACTGGTAGAAGAAAACCCGGAGTTCAAGAACCTGATGGAAGAATACCGCGATGGTATCATGCTGTTTGAGTTGATGGACCGCAATGTATGGAGTAAAGCAGCTAAAGACTCCGTGGGGCTGAAGGCTTTTTATGAGACGCATAACAGCAAGTATAACTGGGAGCCTGGTTTTGACGGCGCTGTATATAAATTCAAGAACAAGGCGGCTTTTGATACCGGCATGATACTGCTGAAAGGCGGTAAAGCGACAGACGAGGAAATGGTAAAAGCGATCAATACCCAGGCCAGCCCTGATGGCGTGAACATACAGCGCGGGCGTTATGAGTTCTCCCGTTTTAAAGACGCTACACAGGCCGAGCTGCAGAAAGACAATATGAAAGTAATACCCGGCACGAACGGCCAATACACGGTGATTGTGGCCAAAAAAATATACCCTACAGCGACCAAAAAAACGCTTGAGGAAGCCCGTGGCTATGTTGTAGCCGAATACCAGGACTACCTGGAGAAACAATGGAACGAAAAAATGCGACGCGAATACCCTGTGAAGGTTAATGAAACGGTTTTTAAGAGCATGGTGGGCAAGAAATAGAAATACTCTTATTTTTAACGTAAAGGGTTCCGGGCAACCGGGACCCTTTGTTATTAATTTATTGCGTGTTTAAAAAGAAAGAGGAGTTGTAAAATCCCGCAAGATTTCCCTGCTTCAAATATATTTATTAGCTTTAGGCTTTAAAATATTTTTCAACCGATGAAATACTTTTTACTGGTACTCTCTATTATTGTTGTTATTGCCTCCTGCAACAAACCCCCTGTGACTACTCCCAGCAGGGAAAGTATGCTGCGTGTTGGCAAGTGGCATGTTACCGCCGGTACGCTTACGTTGAGGAAACCCAATGGCGTAGATACGACACTTAACTACCTTAACTGGATCCCGGTGTGCCACAGGGATGATTATATCAAATTCGACTCTCTTAATGTGGGTTATCTATTCCCTGGCAGCGACATTTGTAATGCAGGAGATGCTGATTCTATTGGTTTTACATGGAAGCTGGAGAATGGAGAAACAACAATGAGCTTGTACAATGGGTTTAGCAATACATTTGGGGTGGCCGAATCAATTTTGTTACCGGTCTATTTCGATACACTTTCGCACTCACCGCTGCAGCTTGATACACTTATCGGTGCGGTAGCCGCTTCAATGGAAACACCCGCGGGACCGATAGTGCTTGATTCCTTGTGGAAGCTGCATTTTGATTCTGCCTCTATACAGCGGTTAGATATCTATACTGCGACTATTTCCAGTTTCAGCTCGAGTGCATTTACTATTAATTTCGCTGTTATATCCACTTATCCCGATTCTACAGGGCATCATACAGGTTTTGACGCGACAAATAATATTGATATGAATCCAATTTACCGCCCCGATACTTTTCACTACTCAGTCACGTATAGCAACGAATAAAAAAACATTGTTAAGTACATAGGACCACCATCCCGATAGCTATCGGGATGCCGGTGGTTTTTACATACATAGCCTTTTCATTCGTACATTTGCAACTTATTTTAGTAAAGAACATGATACACATTACATTACCCGATGGCGCGGTGCGCGAATATGCTGAAGGAACAAGCGCAGCCGATGTAGCAAAATCTATAAGCGAAGGACTGGCACGCAAGGTGCTGGCTGCGGAAGTAAATGGCGAGGTATGGGATTCCTCCCGCCCTATTAATAATGATGCAACCCTTAAACTGCTGACGTGGGACGACAAAAACGCTAAGTCAACATTCTGGCATTCTTCCGCCCACCTGATGGCAGAGGCCCTGGAGGCATTGTACCCCGGTGTGAAACTGGGCATAGGCCCTGCTATAGAAACCGGTTTTTATTATGATGTGGACCTTGGCGACCGCACCATAAGCGATGAAGACCTGAAAAAGATAGAGGACAAAATGAAGGAGCTGGCAAAAACCAACAGCACCTACGTTAGAAAAGATATTTCGAAGAATGACGCGATAGCCTACTTTACCGAAAAGGGAGACCAGTATAAACTGGAGCTACTGGAAGGACTGGACGATGGCAGTATTACCTTTTATACACAAGGTAACTTCACTGACCTATGCCGTGGCCCGCACATACCCAGCACAAGCCCTATAAAGGCTGTGAAGCTCACCAACATTGCAGGTGCATACTGGAGAGGCAATGAGAAAAACAAAATGCTCACCCGCATTTACGGAGTAACCTTCCCTGCGCAGAAAGAATTGGACGAATACCTGGCCTTGCTGGAAGAAGCAAAAAAACGCGACCACCGCAAACTGGGCAAGGAGCTGGAACTGTTCACCTTTTCAGAAAAAGTGGGCAGCGGATTGCCGTTATGGTTGCCAAAGGGCGCCATGCTGCGCGAGCGCCTGCAACAGTTTCTCCAGAGGGCACAGATAGAGACTGGTTACCTGCCGGTTATCACACCGCATATAGGCAGCAAGCAACTGTATGTAACATCCGGCCACTGGGAGAAGTATGGACAGGACAGCTTCCGCCCCATTACTACGCCGCAGGAAGGCGAAGAGTTTATGCTGAAACCCATGAACTGCCCGCACCACTGCGAAATATATAAATCCTCTCCGCGCTCATACAAAGACCTGCCACTGCGCCTGGCCGAATTTGGCACTGTATATCGCTACGAGCAGAGCGGCGAACTGCACGGGCTTACACGTGTGCGCGGCTTTACACAGGATGATGCACATCTCTTTTGTATGCCGGAACAGGTGTCTAACGAATTCAAGAAGGTAATAGACCTCGTGCTTTATGTGTTTGAATCGCTGGGCTTTACTGAATATACAGCACAGGTATCGCTGCGCGACAAGGAAGACCGCAGCAAGTATATAGGCTCTGAAGAAAACTGGCAAATAGCGGAACAAGCTATTATAGATGCTGCGGCTGATAAGGGACTGAAAACAGTGATAGAATATGGCGAGGCTGCATTCTATGGCCCGAAGCTGGACTTTATGGTACGCGACGCCATAGGCCGCAGGTGGCAGCTCGGCACTATACAGGTGGACTATAACCTACCCGAGCGTTTTGAGCTGGAGTATGTGGATAGCGACAACAGCCGCAAACGCCCGGTAATGATACACCGTGCGCCATTCGGCTCAATGGAGCGCTTTATTGCAGTTCTTATTGAGAACTGCGCAGGCAACTTCCCGCTGTGGCTGGCGCCATTGCAGGTGAAAATACTGCCCATAAGCGATAAGTACAGCGAGTATGCACACCATGTAGCCGCCAGGCTGAAAAACGCCGATGTAAGGGGTGAAGTGGATGACCGCAGTGAGAAGATAGGCCGGAAGATACGCGACACCGAACTGATGAAGACCCCATACATGCTGATAGTAGGCGAAAAAGAAATGGCCGACAATACAGTATCTGTGCGGGTACATGGCGAAGGGGATAAAGGCGCTGTGCCTATTGATACATTCATATCAGAAATACGGGATATAGTCAGTGAGCAGATTAAGGGTAAAAGGCGGGAAAATGTTGCGTAAAAAAATATTACCTTGCAAGTTGACCAATAGGGACAAATATTTTATTTTTGCCAATAATCTTAAAAACAATTAATGCAGAAAAGACCAAAAGGAAAACCTTTTTTCAGGCCGAGAGTGCCACAGAATGAACACCGTCTTAACAATGAGATCACCGCACCAGAAGTGCGTGTGATAGGCGAAGATATAGAGCCAGGGATATACCCGCTGGCAGCAGCGCTGAAAATGGCGATAGAAAAAGAAGTGGACCTGGTGGAGATATCTCCCAATGCAGTGCCGCCAGTATGCCGCCTCATTGACTACAAAAAATTCCTTTACGAGAAAAAGAAGAAAGAAAAGGAGCAGAAAGCCAAGGCCAAGCAATCGGAAGTAAAGGAAATACGTTTTACACCAAACACCGATGACCATGACTTTGACTTCAAAGCCAAACACGCGGAAAAATTTCTGCAGGATGGCAATAAGGTGAAGTGCTATGTGCAGTTCAAAGGCCGTGCGATCATGTTCCAGGAGCGTGGGGAGCTGCTGCTGCTGAAATTCGCAGAGCGTATGGCAGAGCATGGCGCACTGGAATCGATGCCTAAAATGGAAGGAAGAAGAATGCTGGCGATGTTCTCACCCAAAAAGAAAAAATAAAACAGGCGCGCTAACTCTTAAATAACCTATTGGTAATCAGAAATTAACTGGCTTTTGTTATTTAAGTGTAAAAAAAAATTGTAAAAAATTTGTTTGAAGTAAAAAGGTGCTGTACCTTTACATCATTATCAGGAACGATACTTCGCTTTTTTCAGCATAAAGATGTTTTCATGGTGATAGGGTTTATAGGGGCTGGCCTGTTCTCAGGCTGGCTTTTTTTTATTTTGTTTTTTGATAGTTTATTGTATATTTGCACGAGAAACGTTAATTTTAAGACAAGAAATTATTTGCAGATATTCGCAGAGTTTTTAACTTTGCAACAGTTTTCATAGTGATAGGGTTTATAGGGGCTGGCCTGTTCTCAGGCTGGCTTTTTTATTTCGCAACAATAATTCCTATATTACACAAAAATCCTTCAGTATGCGGTCACTTTTACTTTGCCTGCTTATTTTTATCACTGGCGCTTGCGGCGCACAGCCGTTGGCTGCATATGTCGATATCCAAAACCAGTTAATGGTTTGGGACAAAGGGCTGATCCACAAGATCGACTTCATGCCACCTACATCGATGAAAATAGGGCGTACTACTATCCCGTATCTCGACAATTCCCGCTCGTTCAAAATATACTATAATGGCGCAGTGAAAGAAGTGAATGCGGGCTTTACCAATGCGTATTTTCCAACCGACAACATTGTTGGTTTCCTCAACCAGAAATCGCTCAACGTTTTCGACAGAGGCGTTACAAAAAACCTAACCGGCGTGTGTGATCAGTATTTTATCGCAGACAGCGTTGTGCTGTTTCTTGACAGCTACAAAGGTGAGTACCGGGCCTATTATAACAAAGAGACCTATACGGTAGAATCATATATCCCGGACAGTGTGTTGTCGCACCTGAAGGTATCAGATAACATTATTGCGTTCGACAACTTCGCCAACCAGTTCAGGATATTTTTCCGCGGCCAGCTCTTAGCGCAGGAAGACTACCAGGTGCGGAGCTTTGATGCCGGTAGAAATACGGTAGGCTATGTGGACGTTGATCACAAATTCAAGGTGTTCCATAACGGACAAACTTTTGTGCTGGATGATTTTGCTCCGCAATCGTACAAAGTGGGTGATGACCTGATCGCCTATGTGGCCAGTGATGGCTATTTTAAGATATTCTATGGCGACTCGCTGCACACCGTAGGATTTATGAGCCCTACCTACCAGGTTGGCGACAATGTAATGGCATACAAAGATCCCGGAGGAACGCTGAAGGTATTTTACAAAGGCAACATCACCGAGATGGAAAGCTACTACCCTACCGGCATCATTTGTCAGTACAACTCACTCGCATACATTGGCGCGGGCAACACACTGCGCCTCTTCACTGAGGGCCAGATGTATGATGTGACCAATGCCGACCTGGCTAACTGGACACTCAATTACGATGTGATCACCTACCAGATAGGCCAAGGAGTGTTTAAGGTTTTTTATAAGGGGGAGGAGTATTAACCCCTGTCCCCTCCCGCTGAAATAGCGGGACCTTGTTCCGGGGAGACTATTCATTTGGCTTAGGTTATATTTTCAGCTTTGGGCCATATCCGGTCAGTCTTGTTTTTCCCGCGTTGATATTATTGGAGCTTTCTGCGAGCTTGAAAAGTGTATGCTCAATAACCTGAAATGCGTAGAGACGCAATGCATTGGTAATGATATATTTGGTTGTACCAAAAAATGATTGTATATTTGTGTTGTAATAAAAACACAATGATACCACAATTTAATTCTTTTGCTGCAATGGTTACTGCTTTACCTACCGATAAAGCATGTCGTGAATACCTTGAAACACAACGCTGGGGCGGCGTTCCGGTATGCCCACATTGCGGCGTAGTTGATGCAAACCACTACAAACTTAATGTAAAAGGCGAATTTAAGGGTATGTACAAATGTCGTTCATGCAAAGAGCGATTCACAGTTACTATGGGAACTATGTTTGAGGGTTCACCAATTCCTTTGCGTAAATGGTTCATGGCTACCTTTATGTTTTCAGCGCATAAGAAAGGAATAAGCAGCCACCAGTTAGCGCGTGATCTGGGTGTCACTCAAAAAACTGCATGGTTTATGTTGCATCGTTTACGCCTTGCATTTACTGATAGTAACGATTCACCATTAGGCGGCGAAGGTGTTGTAGTTGAAACTGACGTTACAATTCATGGCGGTAAGACTAAGAACATGCACAATAAAAAACGTGCTGCAATGCTGAAAGATAAGTCAATGAGAAACGACAATAAGACCAGCATTTCAGCATACATTGAGCGCGGCGGTAACATTCGCTTTGATGTAATAGACCACAACGAAAACGAGCCGGATTTGTTGAGGAAACATGTTGATACTGATTCGGTGCTTATGACTGATACCGCCAATGCCTACGTAAAGGTAGGTAAAGAATTTGCGCACCATGCAAGTGTTGACCACACTAAGGACGAATATGTACGTGATGGAGTGATACATACCAATACGATCGAAGGGGCGTTTTCACATTTTGACCGTATGGTAATAGGAACATACCATAGCATTACTCCAAGCATTTACAGGCTTATTGCAATGAATTAGGGTTTAGGTATAATAGCCGTAAGATAACAGATAAGATGCGCTTTGATATGGCTTTAACGCGCACCGTGGGTGCACAACTAAACTACAATACATTGATAGCAAAATAATCTACCTTTACACTCACAAAAGCAATCACATGGGAGCGATAATCCAAATATTCAGACTGGCAGCAGCTTTGATTGTTTTTGTTTGTTCCGCGTTCTATACCATTGGACAGGACATAAAAAAGATGCGAACGCACAGGCATTAGATGCGTTGATATTGTTGGTGTGTTGCTAAAAGTAACTTGAACGTGAGAATTCAAAATTACTAAAAACTAGCAACATGGCAATTCTCATTCCTTTTCTTCTTTCCATATTAGCGGCAATATATACCATAGGCTTGCGCCTAGACAAGCGCAAGCCAACGCAAGAACGAAGATTTTACCGAGATCGAAATAACTATTCTGATAAATCTTCACAAGGTCTAATAAATACCAAGCAAAAGGAGTTGACACGCCAACGGCTAAGGTATATTGGAGATTTTGGGCTATTTGGACTCTTCGCTCCGCCTGGTTATTTTCCAGAATCCGACCACGATAGCCACCCTGTTTGCTGAAAATTATACCATTGAACGAAATGGTTAGCATCCTGTCATTGGGGTGTAATTCTGCATTATAAGCAGGTTCTATGAATTTATCATCAGATAGTTTTTTAATCATGGCAGGGAAATATTCATAAAATTCACCCTTTCGCAGATGCCTAAATTCTTGATGAACTACTTTTTTTAAAAGTTCATATGAAATGCTATTCCGCATTACGATAATAGGGACATTCTTTGTGGCATCAGGGGGCATACAAAACCATTCAAGAATCCTGTCTATCATTTCTATCTCCTCCGGCATGTTTTTCATTCTTTAAACATACAAAACCTTAACTGATTTGTATATCGGAAAAATGCTAACTTTACACTATGCCTAAACCAAAAGAAATACGGCACGAAAAGAAAAAAGGGCTTACGGATAAGGAGCTAATAGAGAAGTACGGCAAGGATGCGCCGGAACAGCCATTTGAGAGCATGATAAACGTGATGTTATCTAAGCCAAATCCCAACGCGCCTGTTAAGGTTGCAAAGCGCTAAAATCCGCTACTGGCAAGCGTTACCGAATAGACGTAATTTACTGGTACATTTTAGTATATCGTTACCAATGCATTGCGTCTCTACAAAATGTGCTCCTTAAACAATCCAATTTTCAAATCAAATACGTGCCTGCGTCATTCATTCTACTTCACCCTCTCTTTAGGAGAGGGATGGGGCGAGGTTATTTATTCTTCCCGTACAGTTTGCTCTTTATGAGCCCCCATTTATGGAAGCGGTGTGTAAATGATACGCGGAGTACACCACGGCCATACTTCATGCTGCGGGAGAAGTTGATGCTGGATGCCTCTTCAAAATATTTCGTAGGGCAGGTAACCTCTGCTATCTCGAAGCCATTCATGAATATCTGGGAGATCATTTCATTGTCGAAAACAAAATCATCGCTGTTGGCGCTGAAGTCTATGGAACGGATGACCTCTGCGCTGAATGCACGGTAGCCGGTATGATACTCGCTCAGCTTCTGGCGCAACATGATGTTTTCAAAAAGTGTAAGGCAGCGGTTAAAGACGTACTTGTAGAGCGGCATGCCGCCTTTCAGCGCGCCGCGGCCCAGTATGCGCGATGCCAGCACTACAGGATACACATCGTAGGCTATGACGCCGGATATGGCGTGAATGAGCGTGGGGGTGTACTGGTAGTCGGGGTGCAGCATGATGACGATGTCGGCGCCAAGCTCCAGGGCTTTTTTGTAGCAGCTTTTCTGGTTGCCGCCATAGCCCTTGTTCACCTCATGCTTTATAATGTGGCTGATGCCCAGCTTGCGGCCTTCTTCCACAGTATGGTCACGGCTGTTGTCGTCCACCAGCACCACATCATCCACAATATCAAATGGGATCTCCTTATAAGTCCTTTCCAGCGTTAAAGCCGCATTATAGGCGGGCAGTACCACCACTATTTTCTTACCGTTCAGCATAATAAGTGACAAAAATAATATTAATCCCGAAATAACGGCCTTAAGGGCGTTAGCTTTTCGTGAATCAGGCAAATATAATCCCTTAGACTCTCCCAAATGTGCTTATACATCGGTGATATATGCCACCACAAATATATCAAAGACCCCAAAACGAGATGCTCAATACTATTTTAGTTCTTATCTTGTACTTTGACATTTATTTTTGATGAAGGGAATAAACTTTGAGCGGTATTCATACGTGGCAATGTCATTGATATCGGACAATGACTGTTCGGTAAAAACTACTTCAACCATTTTTTCAGCCTTTTTTGGGCATCATCCATGGAAACAACTTTTCCTTCGGCAGACTGTGCTAACCCGATCTGTATTTTTTCCAGCAAAACTATCTGCTCTATAGCATCTTCGGCCTCAAATTTTGAGGGCCGCGCATTAATTGATTCCAACACTTCTTTCTTAGTCAGCATAGCTGCATTTTAGTACAAGTTACAGATTTTCTGCTAAATTCTTCTTCCCAAGGGTGCATTTCAAATTTCGCTGGTGCATGCCACATTCAACCCTTTCAGGGTTGTGTCACTTTTGTTTTTTCCGTGGGTTACACCCACGGCTACTCATATTTAAGCCCATTCGGGCTATCGGGAGCGATATTTTTCATGCGATGATTGGAAATGCATCCTCTCCCAAGAAATCCTGATTAAATTTGTCGAGCTTATGAACGGTAACGTACAAATTAAAAATTCAGTTATTGCCCTGTTCATAGGCATTATTTCGCTTGCCTTGTTTGCCGAGAGCTCGGTACCATACTTCTACGCTGAAAAAAAATGCCTGCCCGGCGACAAATTCCTGGGCCAGATCATCTATACCCCTGACCAGAATATGTATTTTTCGTTCATCCGCCAGGCCAGGGATGGGCATTTTGTATTCAATAATCGCCTTACTTATATACCCAACAAGCCGGTTTTTGTTAATCTGCAGTTCTGGCTGGTGGGCACCATACAGCGGGTAACCGGCCTCTCTGAGAATGGCATTTACTATGTGTGGCGCTATATGGGCATCCTGCTGCTCACTATAGGTATCTTCCTGCTGGCGCGCATCGTGCTGCCCACACCGCGACAGGTGTTCGCGTGCGTTGCGCTGCTGCTGTTTACCGGCGGGTTCGGCTTTGTATTTGCCCTGCTCAACAGCGCGCATATCATAGGCCTGGAGGCGGCCCATGCCGGCATACTGGACATGAAACTGGGCATACTACCCTTTCAGCAGGCAATGACCAACCCCAATTTTTCATTTCCGCACGGCCTTATATTGATCGCCTATGCCTTCTTCCTGCTGGGTGAGCAAAAGAACAGCCGGAAGCATTATATGTGGTCGGGGATCTTTTTCTGCATCATCGGCCTCGTGCGCCCTTACGATATATTGCCTCCTTTTGTAGTTTTCCCCGTCTATCTGATTATTACCAATGGCCGTTTCAAATTCCAGCTAAAGCAACTGCTTGTGAAGCTGCTGCCGCTCTTTATGCTAGTACCGGTGCTGCTGTATAATTTCTGGCTGTTCAAGGTCAACGATATTTTCAAATACTGGTCTATGCAGGGGCTCAATGCCAACAGCATTCCATCTGTGCCGCTGCATTTTCTGGCATATGGCATTGTGGGCATACTGGCCATAGTGCGGGTAGCGCAGCTAAAAACCAATCCGCTGAACAGAATAGATAAATTCCTGCTTACCTGGTTTCTGCTCACGTTTATCCTCATCCAGCTCGGCAAGTACTTCCCGGTGATAGGCTGGAGCCCGCAGATAGGTGTTTACCTGGCTGTGCCGCTGGCGTTGCTGGGCTGCTCCATAAAATACCGGGTTGATTACCCTAAGGCACGCTTTTATGGCATAGCAACCGTGGTGGCTGCCTGCGCCATCATCAGCAATATCTTCATTGTTCTTTATTATTGCAAGCACTTCACTGATAAAGATCAACGATATACCTTTTATGCACACAAAAGTGAACTGGCCGCATTTGACTGGCTTAGTAAAAACACACCTGAAGGAACTGTGGTACTGGCAGAGCCATCCACCTCGCTGCGCATAGCTAAGTACACCAGCGATAATGTAGTGGCTGCGCATTACAGCGTCACTCCGCAATACAAGGAGTATGCGGCTATGGCTAGTTTATTCTTTGCGGATACCGTGCTCGGCAATGCCCAGAAACCTGCGCTTGAAAAGCTGAATGTCAGCTATGTGTATGTGGGCCCTGAAGAAATAAATCTGAATATTGTGAAGATCCCAGACGATGGTGCGCTGACAAAAGTATATAGCAATGACCTGGTCAGTATCTATAGGGTAAACCGGTGACGCAAATTACACCAAATGAGCATTAAGACCACACCGTGCCGCGCGAGTTAACCACCCCGGCTGAAAAGCACTGCTTCGCTATGCTTTTCAGCGCGCCCCTCCTAAAAACAGGAGGGGAGGTGTTACGCACCCTCATTTTCCGCTAGTAAAGTGGTAAGCCCCAGAAGCCGGTAAATACAGCCAGTGCTAAAACGGTAAGCCCTAATACCAGGCCTACTATTGCCAGGGCACTGTTGCGGTGGCGGCGGCCTATGCCCATGATGCCAAACAATATAGCCAGCAATGCAAAACCACCCCAAAAGAACCCGGCGATGCCGCATATCAGTGCAAATATGCCCTGCCAGCCGGCATACCGGGCACGCTGATAAATAGGGTGTGAAAGCGCACTCTTTATGCTTGTGGCACTAGTTGACATCGTGGTTTTACCGGTTTCGGTGGTAATAGCCGTTGCCACATGACTTTTTATTGCGAAGCCAGCCTGTGCAGGCGCTGCAGAAAACAGGAAAACAACAGAAAGCAGGCATAGCAGCATGTTCTTCATACATCAGTAGTTTATGGAATCAAATATAGTAAAATGTCGGACAAAATTCATTCTGAAATAGTAGCCATGACCTTCAGGTAGGGGAAATAAGGAATAAACTGAATTCAAGGCTTTATCCAAAAAAGATATACGGGCATTAACCACATTTTGGCTAAAGCCCAAGAGTACTTGTTTTGACATCCCCGACCTAAAGGTCGGGGCAACCGGAGCGTGGTAAAAAAGTATGCTGAGTTATAACAGTATCAGCGAAAGAACGGTTACCCCGGCTATCAAATAGAGTGCAAGCTCCACCACACCAAGGATAAATCCAGTGACTGCCAGGCCCTGCACTTTACAGCCCCTGCCCATACCGAGTACGCCAAAAAGTATAGCCAATAAATTCAGTCCTGGCACCAGCAGCCCTATAAGCCCGCAGCCGAGCGCGGCAATACCCACCCACTCACTCGCCTTAGCTGTACGGTATGGATGTAAAAAAGAAAGCGCTTTATTCACCTTTGCGATAAAACCGGATGCTTTTTCTGTTTTAACGGTGGCACTTGCATTAGTATATATATGCGCAGCAGCATCGTGAGCTACAGAAGATCTTTTAACTACAATACCCGCATGCAATGCAGGTGAAACACATAACAAGCAAAGGACTGAAACAAGCGTAACTAGTTTATTCTTCATACAACCATTGTTGAGGCGGAATAAAAATAAGTTATTTTGCTTCACATAGGGAACGTTTTCAGAAAATGCACTGCAAAAAAGTTTTTTTATACCTTTAATAGACTAATAATTAATATTAACCCTTAAGCCTGCCACATGCTAAAGCACACCTTGTTCGTCATAACTGTCTTTGCCGCACTTACTGCCGACGCACAAAATATATCGATCAAAAATGACACAATATATAAGGGCCACGAGCCGCTTGCGTTATTTAAGAAAACGCCCAGGCCGCCATTCGCATATTTCATTACCGCGCTCACCGGCGATGAGCTGATATCGTTTCGCTACAGCCACGTAGAGGAAAAAGGCAAACCAGGCTATGTTATCAATTTTGTAAATGATGGAAAACAAGGGATGCTTCCGAAGCAGGCCGGGTTTCCTGTCTCGATGGTTTCTGAATTGTTTAAATGCCATTTGTTTAAAAATGGGGCTATAGATGAAAAAGCAGAAGCGGAATTCCTTGCTCACCACCCTTTGCCAAAAGGATATACGGACACAGACCAGGTGGTAGAGTAAAAACCCCTAACCGAGCAATGCCATTAGTTAAGACAGGTTCCGTTTTTTCGAAAAAATTATTACGTCCTTTCAGCGCTTATATGTTGTGTGCGCTTATACCGGGGGCTTCACCCCCGGCTAATATATTATGCCCTTTCAGTGCTGATTGTGTTCTAATATTCCCGGGCTTAATGACATTATCCTAAAAAAGCTATTCCTCATTAAACTTACTATGCCACTTCCATTTGTGTATATTTTTAACAAACCGCCCTCTTTATTTCTCCTATATTTATACCTTATTATTAAACAATACGAGATAGTCCCGCACTTGCGGGATCAGGGTTTATGAAGATACAACGCGCTGCACCTGTAAATGAATTATTAGCTAAGCTGATCTTCCTCATGCTGCCAACTGCGGTGGTTGGCTACTTCCTGTTACAAACTGTTAACCAATATTATTCCATACTTCAAAACCAGGCATTCGAGCAAGCAATATATCTTGCGGCAGGGATGGGCATTGCGGCTGTTATCTATTCATTCCGGGTCAGGTTTCTGCCTACGTATATCATCCTGTGCATTGTTCTGGCCTCCATCTATAAGGGGCTGGATAAATACAGCAGCAGCGAATTTGACGCTTTTTTCATTGCCCGGCGCTTCCAGATCTTTGCCAATCTGTTTACCGCAGGCTGGCTCATTGGCTGGGGATTTGTGCGATGGCGCTATTGGTCGGTAGGTATTGCAGCCGTCCTGCTTAGTGCCTGCATTTTCCTGATAGCCAAGTCCAATGCAGATACCGTGGATAGGTTGTTGTGGTCATTTACCCCTGCGTTGCTGTATGCGGTCTATCTCATTTTCACCGCCGAGCAGATATATAATTATAAAGACAAGTCGCAAAAGTTCTGGTTGTTTCTTACCCTGCGGCTATTTCTGTTCGGCATACTCGCGGCTTTGCTGGCAGCGGTTGTTATTTACAAAATGCGCAAGGAGATAAAGGAAACGGTGGCTAATTATGGCGGCGGCGGCAAAAGCGGACAAAATTCAATGCTTCATCAAAGGCCTGACAGCACTTTCGATATTAGCCGTTATTCACAGCTCAGCAGTTCACTTAGCCGCACAAAGCAGCTATTGTTTTGCGCCCATATAGACAATTTCTTCCCCGGCACCGATATACCAAACCCACTTTATCTTACTGCTTTTTATTTCACAAAATTCGACACACTCACAGAGACATTTGAGCGGGACTCGACGATTCCGTTCAATGACCTTTTTGAGCCTAATCCATATGCAATACCCTTGTTCACTACCCTCTACGATTCTTCGGTAATAAAGAACAGCCTGGGATCTAAGATGCGCCAGACTGTGGAGATACAGGTGTACAGTAAAATACTCTCCCCAAGCACTTACCTGGCGCCAAATGTGGGCTACTTTGTGCAGCCTATTGCTATAGAGAAGGATTTCCGGGAAGAATTCAAATTTGCGTTCCGGGCAAAGAGCTATGTGTCTGCGCTCAACAGCGCTTACTTTGTTTATAATGTGCAGAACCCGGAGATAAAAAAATTCCAGGAGATGCGGTTTGAAGTGCTGCGCAAGGTACATAGCTATGACAGTGTTGATGCCGGCTTCATGAAGTACTATACCTACATGCCGGGCGGGGACAAATTTAAAATTATAAGCGAGCTGGCCCACAAAATAACCGACACCGCGCATACCCCCGTTGACAAAGTGCTGGCCATACGCAACTACTTCTACTCGAAGGACGAAAATGGTGACCGGCTATACAGTTATACCGACAATCCCGGCATACCCGACCTGCCTAATGCATCTAAACTTATCTACTTTCTTACCGAAAACCACAAGGGGTATTGCGCTTATTATGCCGGCGCTACGTTGTTCATGCTTCGCTCGCTGGGTATTCCATCGCGCATAGCGGTGGGCTTCCTGACAGAAGACCGCAGCGATAAAAACAAGGGCTGGTACTGGTACTATGCTAACCAGGCTCATGCGTGGGTGCAAGTTTATTTTCCCGGTTATGGCTGGCTGGACTTTGACACTACCGTGGGTAATGACAACGAGAACCGCCCCACCCCACAGCCCGATGGGACACCGCCTATGCAGCCCCCAAAAGCATGGCTGGCAGCAGAGGGTATAGTAGAAGACGTGGACACCCTGAAGAAAACCATGCATATGTCGGTGAAGCAATTTGTGTTTCATGACAAGGAGTATAGACTGACAAAGCCTGTGTCCATAAACATGGATATGAAGGTGGCAACTGTGTATCGCGACAGTGCGGCAACACCATTGAAAACCGTGCAGAAGGGTGATGAAGGCACCGCAGTATCCTATGCCGAGGCGATGAAAAAAATGGAGGCCCTTCCCAACGAAAACGCTGCGTCGGTCGCAGAAAAGATCCCGTCGCCAGCACCTATAGATGAAGTATATCTGAAAAGGAAGGACGTAGAAAAACCGAAGGAAAAACCACAGGTAATAGCACAGGTAAAAACCATGTCGTGGAAAGAAATAGCGTGGCTTTCGGCTGCCGTTGTGCTTGGGCTTTTACTGGCATTCCTGAGCCTTCCGGCCATCATCTTCGCGATATATAAAGCCAGGTATAATAATGCAAAAAATGATGGCAACAAGGCTTATTGGGCATATCGCGCGGCTACATTCTACCTGCACCAGTGCGGTGTGTTCAGAAAAGGGCGCACACCAATGCAATATGCGCGTAATGTGGTGGACCCTGCATTTGGAACCTCCTTCACGCAATTCATGAATATTTATCTGAAAAAGAAATACGCGAAACAGGAGCTGACCCCGTCTGAGCGCCAATATGTGGCTGGTTTTTTACGGCCCTTCCTGGCCCAGGTGCGCAGCAAAATACCTTCGGGAAAAAGATTTGGCGCTTTTTTAAACCCCCTCAGGAGCTTGTCGTTTTTTATGATACCGGAGGAAGAAGAAAAAGAATCTTAAATTTGACCGAATCATTTTAAAATATTTTCGACTATATAATTCAGGATGGAAAAAGAAACTGAAAAAACACAGGGAAAGAGGCGACGAAAACGCTCGATAAGGATATTATGGATCTCCTTCATTTCCCTGGTAGCCCTGTTTATACTGCTGGTCATCGCCATAGATAACGGCATGGTCGGTTATATGCCCTCCCTTGCCGAGCTGGAAAACCCGCAGAGTGCCATATCATCTGATGTGTACGCGGCAGATGGTACGCTGCTGGGCCGCTACTATGTGCTCGACCGGTCGAACAGTAAGTTCACGGATATATCGCCTAATGTTATTAATGCACTGATAGCCACGGAAGACAATCGCTTTTACGAACATGCCGGAATAGACCCTATGGCTACATTGAGGGTGATCTTCAAATTAGGCCGCGCAGGCGGCGGCAGCACCATTTCGCAGCAGCTTGCCAAAAACCTCTTCCCCCGCACCAGCCACAGTTTTCTTTCCCTGCCATTTATGAAGCTGAAAGAGTGGGTGCTGGCGGTGAAGCTGGAGCGCAACCTTACCAAGAACGAGATCATTACCATGTACCTCAATACTGTACCATTTGGTGATAATGTGTATGGCATACGTAATGCATCAATGACATTCTTTTATAAGACACCTGATAAAGTATCCGTTGACGAGGCCGCGATATTGATCGGCATGCTAAAGGGCAATACCATTTATAACCCCCGCAGCCATCCTAAAAAATCAAAAGAAAGGCGCAATGTTGTGCTTGAGCAGATGTTCAAGTACAATTACCTCACGCAGGCGGCACTTGATTCGCTGAAGCAAAAAGAAACACCACTCGATTACCATAAAATAGATTATCACGATGGTGTTGCGCCCTACTTCCGGCAAATAGTGGAGCAACAAGTAAAGCAAGTATGCCGCGACCTGAAAAAACCAGATGGTACTCCTTATGACATTTATAAGGACGGCCTGAAAATATGGACAACCATAGACATACGGATGCAAATGTATGCCGAAGATGCAGTGGCGGAGCATCTCACCAACTGGCAAAAGGCATTTGTGGCGCAGCCGGGGTATAAAGACGGTAGCGTATGGAACAAACCTGCCGTACATACCATATTGAACGCCAGCATCAAATCGTGCGACCGCTACCAGATGTATAAAACCCAGGACATGAATGAGACCCGGGCGATGGCGGAAATGAAAAAGCCGATAAAAATGAGGGTGTTTGGATGGACAAAAGGGCATTATAAAGATACTATTATGAGCCCGGTGGATTCTATCAAATATATGAAAACCATTTTGCAGGCCGGCTTCATTGCTATGGATCCCTTCACCGGCGAAGTGAAGGCTTGGGTGGGCGGCATAGACCACAACTTCTTCCAGTTCGACCACGTAAATATTAATACTAAGCGGCAAGTGGGCTCAACCATAAAACCGCTGCTCTACTCCTTTGCAATAGACAACGGATTTTCCCCTTGCGGCATCGTGTCCACATTACCTGTGGACTTTCCTACCAAGATGGGCTACAATGCCGATAAGGCGGCACATTACGACCCGGAGGTGACCATGAAGGTGGCACTGGCAAAATCCATCAATAACGCAGCGCTCTATGTACTGAAGCAGGTAGGCATAGACCCCTTCGTGGATTTTGTGCATAAATGCGGCATCACCAGCCGCATGGACCCTGTGCCATCCGTTGCCCTTGGTGTTTCAGACATCTCACTTTATGAGATGATCGGCGCTTACAGCATGTTCCCAAGCGGAGGCATGAATACCCAGCCATTTTTTATCAGCAAGATCGAGGATAAGAATGGTATGCTTATCAAATCTTTTGCCGCCTCGCAGAAAGAGATCATTAACCCGAATACCGCTTTCAAAATGGTGAAGATGATGCGTGGCGTGGTGAACTTTGGCACCGGCGCACGCCTCCGTTTCAGATACGATATCCGTAACGACATAGCCGGCAAAACCGGCACCACCAGCAACCAGGCTGATGCTTGGTTCATAGGTTATTGCCCGCAACTTATTGCCGGTGTATGGGTGGGCTGCGATGACCGTGAGTTCCGGTTCCGTACCGAGCAGATGGGCCAGGGCGCGTCGTCAGCACTGCCAATATGGGCATTTTTTATGAAGAAGGTGTTTGCAGATAAAAAGCTCGGCATAGACCCGAATAAAGTGTTCAAACAGCCCGCGAATTTTGACGATTGTGATACAACCGATCAGTTTGGAGCCAAACCGCCAGTACTGGATACGACCCTTGAGGGTGCACCGACGATAGAATAGTAAGAGAAAGAAATTTACATGAGCATTAAAGTAAAGATCATAAATGATCCGGTTTATGGGTTTATCCGTTTCCCTGAGCCGGAGCTGATACGGGTCATTGACCATCCTATGTTTCAGCGGTTGCGGAACATAAAGCAGATGGGGCTGGCGCAACTGGTGTATCCCGGCGCTGTGCATACCCGGCTCGCCCATTCTTTAGGTGCATGCCACCTGATGGGAAAAGCGCTTGACGAATTGAAGGCCAAAGATATAAGCCCAGATAAAGATGAATGTATAGCAGCACGGCTGGCAGCATTGCTGCATGATATAGGCCATGGGCCATTCTCGCATTCACTCGAAAACGCGCTTGTAAGTGTGCCCCATGAAACGCTGTCGCGGCTCATTATGCACCGGATGGATGCTGAATTTGGCGGTGGGTTGCAGAAGGCCATCGAAGTTTTTGATCATACCGGAACACCAGGCACGGTAGCGGGGAGTAAGTATTACCTGCATCAATTGGTGTCCAGCCAACTGGATGTGGACCGCATGGATTATCTGAACCGCGACAGTTTTTATACCGGTGTTTCAGAAGGTGTCATTGGCTACGACCGCATACTACAGATGCTCACTGTGCGCGACAATGAGCTGATGGTGGAAGAAAAGGGCGTCTATTCGGTGGAGAAGTTTATCATAGCCCGCAGACTCATGTACTGGCAGGTGTATTTGCATAAAACTGTCCTGGGCGCTGAAATGCTTCTTATTAATATATTAAAGCGCGCGAAAGAACTTGCTCAAAACGGCGAAAAACTATTTTCCACTCCGGCATTAAACTATTTCCTTTATAAGAATCTAACAGAAGGTGATTTTTTGCACGACCCGGAGCA
This sequence comes from uncultured Bacteroidota bacterium, assembly GCA_903887415.1. Classification (GTDB taxonomy): domain Bacteria; phylum Bacteroidota; class Bacteroidia; order Chitinophagales; family Chitinophagaceae; genus Nemorincola. The sequence continues at coordinate 66,616 of CAISPO010000039.1, forward strand.
CCTGGAAAATTTCCTGCAGTTAGATGACAGCGATGTAATGGTTTCAATAAAAGTATGGCAAACGCATACTGATAAAGTATTATCTACTCTTTGTAAAATGCTCGTTTTGAGAAAATTGTATAAAGTTTCGCTCAGTTCTGAATCTTTGGCAAGCATTTTGGAGGATAAAAAGAAAAAAATTAAAGGCGAGATGGGTTTAAATGAAAACGACTTGCAATATTTTGTTTTCGCGGGCGTTACATCTAACAGTACCTATAATATCAATGATGAGCTGATAAAAATTGAAACAAAAAGCGGTACGGTTAAAAATATAACAGAAATTGATGATTCATTAGTCAACCAAACACTTGCCAGAGCCGTACATAAAAACTACATTTGCTATATTCAGTGAGTTTTGGGTTTAATTAATTATGAATTTTTGGGGCCAGAAATAAAGGATATTGTTCAGCGTATGAATAACAGAAATTAACGCACATGCAGTTTACAGCGCAGCAAATAGCTACCCTGTTACAAGGCAAACTGGAGGGAAACCCGGACGCCAAAGTAACCGATGTGGCCAAGATAGAAGAGGCAGTTGACGGCTCCCTGAGTTTTATATCGAACCCGAAATATGCAGAATACGCATATACTTCTGATGCATCTATTATTATTGTTAATGCTTCGCTTGAATTGTCGAAGCCCGTAAAAGCCACGCTGATACGGGTTGAAGATGCCTACAGCAGCTTTGCCTTCCTGCTCGAAAAGTATAGGGAGATCATATCCGGAGCCGCCAAAACAGGCATTGAGCAGCCTTCTTATATTGCGTCCACAGCAAAAGTAGCAGCTGATGTGTATGTAGGCGCTTTTTCTTACATTGGCGAAAATGCAGTCATAGAGCACGGTGTAAAAATATATCCCGGGTGCTACATCGGGAATAATGTAACCATTAAAGAAAATACGAAATTATATTCCGGAGTCAAGATCTATGATGAATGCCGCCTTGGGTGCAGGGTAGTAATTCACTCAGGAACAGTGATAGGGGGCGATGGCTTCGGGTTTGCACCATTGAACGATGGCACCTATAAAAAGATACCACAGATAGGCAATGTGATTATAGAAGATGATGTGGAGATAGGCTCCAATACAACCATAGACCGGGCCACTATGGGGTCAACCATCATCAGGAAGGGAGTGAAACTGGATAACCTGATACAGATAGCCCACAATGTGGAAATAGGCGAAAACACAGTAATTGCAGCCCAGACAGGCATTTCGGGCAGCACAAAAGTGGGTAAAAACTGCTCTATAGGCGGTCAGGTTGGCATGGTGGGCCATATACATATTGCAGACGGCACACGCATCAACGCACAAAGCGGATTATCGAAATCGGTGATCAGTACAAATACTACACTGAATGGAAGCCCGGCATTTGAATATAAAAGTTCGTTGAAAAGTCAGGCAATTTTTAGAAATTTGCCAGATATGCAGCATCGGCTCCAGAAACTGGAAGAAACGGTACAGGAATTAACCGCATTATTAAGTACGCAAAACCTGGAGTATAAAAAGTGATTGAAGACATTTTAATTAAACCGGAAAGCAGAAAAAAAACAGAAACTTTGCATTCGACCAACAATAGTCAAAACCAGCAAACGCTAAAAGGATCTGTTACACTGCATGGCGTGGGGTTGCACACAGGCGCAAATGTAACCATGACAATGAAGCCTGCCAGTCCCGGCTACGGCATTCGTTTTCAGCGTATAGACCTCCCCGACAAGCCCATTGTAAAGGCCGATGTTGACTTTGTTGTGGACACATCGCGTGGAACGACTATAGAATATAACGGGGCCCGTGTGAGCACCATAGAACACACGCTCTCTGCACTGGTGGGCCTGGGTATCGACAACATTCTTATAGAAATGGATGGCCCGGAAGTGCCCATAATGGATGGCAGCGCCCGCCAGTTTATGGACGCTATAGAAAGCGCCGGCATACAGGAACAGGAGGCAAGGCGTGTCGTTTACTCCATAGACACCAACATACATTATTACGACCCCGTAAAGAATGTGGACATGCTGGCGGTACCATCAACCGAATACCAGATAACTGCACTAATAGATTTTAATTCTCCCGTGTTGGGAACCCAACACGCGGCGCTGAAGCATATCTCAGAGTTCAGGGACCAGATAGGCCCATGCCGTACATTCTGCTTCCTCCATGAACTCGAATACCTGCTGGACAACAACCTCATAAAGGGCGGCGACCTGAGCAATGCTATAGTAGTAGTGGATAAAGTGGTTAGCGACGAAGAGCTGCGCAGGCTTGCCGGTATTTTCAACAAACAGAAAATAGAAGTAAAGCAGGAAGGCATACTGAACAACATACAACTGCATTACCCCAACGAACCGGCACGCCATAAACTACTGGACGTGATAGGCGACCTGGCACTGGTAGGACACTCTATAAAAGCACACATCATAGCCAGCAGGCCTGGCCATGCTACCAATGTGGAGTTCGCAAAGAAGATCAAACAGTACATCAAAAAGAACAAGCACCTGTCTGATATACCGCACTACGACCCGTCGCAGCAGGCGATCTACGACATCACCCAGATCGAGAAGGCGTTGCCGCATAAGTTCCCGTTCCTGTTTGTGGATAAGATCATAGAGCTGAGCGACAACCATGTAGTTGGCATAAAAAATGTTACATTCAATGAACATTTTTTCCAGGGGCACTTTCCCGGCAACCCAGTAATGCCCGGAGTGCTGCAGATAGAGGCGCTGGCACAAACCGGCGGCATTCTTGCCCTCAACAATATCCAGGACCGCGAAAACTATGATACCTACTTCCTTAAAATAGACAAAGTGCGTTTTAAGCAACTGGTGCGCCCGGGAGATACACTGATACTGAAGCTGGAATTGCTGAACCCGATACGCCGTGGGATATGTGAAATGAGGGGGACCGCATATGTTGGTAATAAACTTGCTACCGAAGCCGAGCTCGTAGCGCAAATCGTAAGAAAAGACAAAAAATGATCCACCCGCTTACATACGTCCACCCGGATTCAAAGATAGGTCCTAACGTAAAAATCGATCCCTTCACCACAATACACAGGAATGTGGAGATAGGCGAAGGCACGTGGATAGGATCGAACGTAACCATTATGGAAGGTGCGCGCATAGGTAAGAACTGCCGCATTTTCCCAAGCTCAGTGATCTCAGCGATCCCGCAGGATCTGAAGTTTAAAGGAGAAGATACCATTTGCGTGATCGGAGACAATACCACCATCCGCGAATGCGTGACCATAAACCGCGGCACATCAGACAAGAATATGACCAAAATAGGCAACAATTGCCTGATAATGGCATATACCCATATTGCGCACGACTGCGAAGTGGGTAACTCCTGCATTTTTTCTAACAACACCACACTTGCGGGCCATATTATTGTTGGCGACTGCGTAGTGCTGGCCGGCCTTACTGCCGTGCAGCAGTTTGTGCGCATAGGCTCTTACGCATTTGTAACAGGTGGCTCACTAGTAAGAAAAGATATCCCACCGTATGTAAAGGCCGCCCGCGAGCCGCTTTCTTATGTAGGCGTAAACTCGGTAGGCCTGAAGCGCCGTGGTTATTCAATAGAGAAGATCAACCAGATACTGGATATATACCGCATCCTGTTCGTGCGCGGTTACAATGTATCCAAAGCCCTCAGCATCATCGAAACCGACCTTCCGGTATCCGACGAGCGCGATGAGATCATCAGCTTTGTGCGCGAAACAGGCCGGGGCATCATGAAGGGCTACATTCGCAGGCATGGGGCAGAGGATATGCCTTAGCAAATTCAAAAATCAAAAGTTAAAAGTCAAAACCTCCCTTTAACGCAGCTTTTTGAATTTTGAATTTTTACTTTTGAATTTGAAATGAAAATTACCCTTGAGCACATAAGTAAACGTTTTCAGCGGCACTGGATATTTAAAGACATTAATTATTCCTTTTCCACACCACAGGCCTATGCACTACTGGGGCCGAACGGCTGCGGTAAGTCCACCCTGCTACGGATAATAGCGGGCATGCAATCTCCTTCTATAGGCAAGCTCATTTATAACAACAACGATAAAGCTATTGCGCCCGATGATATCTTTAGCCACATCAGTTTTAGCGCGCCCGGAATGGAAATAGTGGAAGAGCTTACCCTTCGTGAATTTTTTGATTTTCATTTTTCCTTCAAACGCCCCCTTCCCGGCCTGACCATAGATAAGATCATAGAGCTTACCGGTTTGAAGGGTGATGTAAATAAACCCATAGGCGACTACTCCTCTGGTATGAAGCAGCGGGTGAAGCTGGCGCAGGCCATCTTTTCTGATACTGGCGTGCTCCTGCTTGATGAGCCTTGCACCAACCTTGACCAGCAAGGCGTAGAACAATACAGGGCATGGATAGAAGAATACGGAAAGAACCGGCTGATACTTGTTGCTTCAAATGACCCAAGAGAATACTTTTTTTGCAGGGAGCATATCGTTATAGAGGACTATAAGTAGGACAGTTATTAACTTTTCAACCTTTTAACTTATCGCCCAAACCCCTACCTTTGCACCTCTGAAATAATTGGCCTCGTAGTACAATGGATAGTATAAGAGTTTCCGAAGCTCCAGATCCAGGTTCGATTCCTGGCGAGGCCACTGATGATAAACTGAAACACTTGATAGCAGCGGCTTTCAAGTGTTTTTTCTTTTAAAGTTCAAACATAGTTCAAACAAATTGAGCACTTTGTAAGTGCGAAAAATATTTCTGAGCATAAAAAAGAGCCGCCCCAAACGGACGGCTCTAATACCAATTACCTATTAAAAGTTGTCTATTATAGTCAAAGCCTATTCGGCTGCAATTCTATTGGCAAATAATGCAACTTGTTCAATTCGATTATTATTTAGGGAATAGTATATCTCCTTACCCATACGTTCCGTTCGTACAATATTAGCCCGGCGTAATATAGCTAGGTGCTGAGATGCAACAGATTGTTCCAAACGAAGTTTTACATAAATGTCTGTTACTTTCATTCGCTTGTTTTCTTCCAGCAATTTTAGAATCTGCTGGCGTAGTTTATGGTTAATTGATCGCAATGTCATAGCTGCATTCTTTATTGCTACATAATCTATTTTATTTTGTTCGCCAGTTGCTTGCATTTTGAAATCCTTTTTAATTGTTTGGATGGATCAAATATAGTATTAACTATTAGTAATACAACCCCTAATAATTGCAATACAGAAAATGTATATCTGTGCTTAGTAAGGGTAAAATCATATACTACTTAATTGGTTTTATCTTATTCAGAAGCCGGTGGAAATGACTTGAAATAAGTAGAAGCAATTTTTTATTCTTTAATTAGTCTGCATGGAATGAAAGTATTCTCTTTCGAAGAATAGCCCAAATAATTATTTTCTGGAAAATCAAAATCTCTTTGCTCCATATTCGTTGCGTCCCAATATAAATAGCCGCCTCGTCCTAATTCTGAATATTTTATTTCTCTGTCATCAACATTAGGGGAACCATCATACTTAGAGACACAAGGGTAATTCGTTTCAAATCCCGAACCTTTACCTACTAATAACAAATTTGATGCAGTTTGACGATCTCCACCCAACGTTTTAATTAATAAATTCCAGTCTTCTATTGTTGGAAGACGCCATCCTTTCGGGCATTTAATATTTTGCCTGCAATAAATACCATATAATACTTTGCCTTTACAGACCTTGTAATTTTGTATTTGTTTATTATTGACTATTGTATAATGAAAATCATTATTTGGAATGTAATTAAAATCTGTAGCCATCCATATTTGATTACCTATTTTAACTTCCGCTACATTAGATAAACTTACTTCATTTAATTTATCTATAGAATCACTTTTGTTTGAAATGTATTTTAGGATGCCGTCTATGTTGGCTTGTATAAAAGAAGTGGATTTAAGCTCATTCAATTCTTTTACAATTACCGATTGCCATGCTGTATCACCGCCATTTTTGTTGAAATAATTATCAATAAATTTTTTCCACCCCAGCCTTCATTTATATTCCTGCAAAATAGGCGGCTATATTCAGGGCATTTTCTTTTTTGTTTTATTCTTTTCCGGATACTATCCGTGGCTATTCAAGCTGGCCATTGGCTGGGGTATCATGTCTTACCTCGAAGAAACAATTGTTCTGCTCCTGCTCCCGGAAATGAGATCAAACAGCCGCGGGCTTTATTGGGTTATCAGGAAATGATTTTGCAGGCTTTTTTATAACTTCCGCAAAAAAAACAAACATATCTTAATCACCCAATAACAGAATCCATGAGCGTCCTCACTAAATTAGCCTCATCCCTTGGCCGCCGCGATGAAGTGCCAAACCAGGAACTGGCTATACAAATAGTCGCAGCAAACGACATCGCAGCAATAAAAGAACTCGTTGAAAACCTAAACAACAAAAACAAAGACATTCATAACGACTGTATCAAGGTGCTGTACGAGACAGGCGAAAGAAAGCCTGAATTGATCTCGGCCTATGCCAAGAATTTCATTGCCCTGCTTGATAGCAAAAACAACCGCCTGCAGTGGGGCGCTATGACTGCACTAAGCAGTATAGCCGGAGAAAACCCTAAAGCGATATATCCCGCGCTTGCAAAAATAGTTGCTGTTGCCGATGCCGGAACGGTGATCACTAAAGATCATTGCGTGAAGGCCCTTATTAAGCTCTGTGGTGTAAAGCAATATGCAGCAGATGCTTTCACGCTCCTCTTAGAGCAAATACTCAATAGCCCTCCAAACCAAATGCCCACTTATGCGGAAGGTGCAATGCCATTTGTAAATGACAACAACAGGGCTGCCTTTATCAAAACGCTCTCATCCCGGTTAGGCGATATAGAGTCAGATACAAAACGTAAACGCGTGGAAAAAGTGCTGGCGAAAATATCCGGGAAAAAGTGAGTATAAAATTCAGGCGGTTACCTGAATACATAGAGGCGCAATGCATTGCGGCTCTACCAAATGCAAATGATAGCATGGCCGGATATTTGCAAAAAAAGGCACCTCTTTGAGAGATGCCTTTTACAAGAAAAAATCGTTTTCTGAATTATTGATAAGACATCGCTTCCTTGCCGATCATTTTACGCAGCATACCCAGTTGCCCGATATGGTAGGCCTCATGCGACACAAGAAAGGCTGCCAGCCCACGCATAGTATCATCTGCTATCGGCGCCTGTACGGGCGATTTCATTGCAAGCACCTCTTCCGGTATATTGTCAATACCGTTGCCGATCGCGTCTGCGGTTGCCTTCCACTTTGCCCTGATCTCCTCGATAGGTGGATACGTCGCATTGGGATCATATGAATTACCTCTTCCAAATTGAGCGTTATAAGATTCGTCAGGAGCCAGGCCTGCAATTTTGCTTAGATTTCCGAGACGTGTATTTAGCAGATGTCCTGCTATCCATTTCATATTGTTGATATGCTCCGACTTACGAAGGCCCGATTCGTCTTCAGATATGCCTGCAGTTGCGTTGTTGAATAGGCGCGTATGAAGGTCGAATTGTGCCTTGAGCGCTGCTGTTGAGTTTGACATAAATTTGGTTTTTAAAAAAAATGAAATAAAAAGAGCCCGCCGGAATTAAATGCAAGCGGGCTCCTCCTTGTTTGGTAGCTGTATATTATTAGTTCCCCGAATGCAGCGCCACGGCGTTTCCTTCTGTATCCATGAAGAAACCCATGTATCCTATTTCATCGCTGATCTTGGTTTTTGGCATAGTCACTTTGCCGCCGGCTGCTTCCACTTTTCCCAGCGCTACTCCCATGTCGGGATTGCCGTTGAAGTATATCTTCGCGCCGTCTGCGCTCGGTTTGTGCATCTGGCTCTCCACCAGCGCGCCAGATACTTTCCCGTTCATATTCTCCGATGGGAACATAGCCATCTTCATACCCATCATTTCCGACTGCCCCAGCTTTGTGTCGAAGATGGTCTCATAAAATTTCGTTGCCCTGGCGATATCGCTTACAGATATTTCAAACCAGTTGATTGCATTTGCGTTCTTGTCCATGATGTTTGTTTTTTAGCTTGTTAGAAAATGTTTGTTTGGATTTGATGAAATTAATTTTAAAACCGTTGAGCTGGAATTAAGTAATTGTGAATAATCACCAGTTTCTTAATTCCAATGCAAACCTACTGTCATTAACCGACAACGGCAGCGTGTATATACGCCAATCTCAGGGGGCGATTGCGACAACATTTTAGCATAGATTTGCATAACAAAACCGTAAAGCATGAAACACGTTTCAATAATAGTACCCCAGGGAGATAGTATCCTGAGCAGTATTATAGGCCCGTTCAAAGCACTGAATGCGGCAAACGATTATCTGCAGAAAACAGGCCGCGCGCCGATGTTTGACATCCACCTTGTAGGGTTGAGCGATGAAACCAAATTATATGGCGGATTGTTTTCTGTGCACCCGAACGTTATGATGCGCGATGTGAAAAAGACAGACCTCATTATAATCCCGGCCGTGAACCCCAAGTCACTCTCCCTGAATACCGATTTCATTCCGTGGATCACAGACCAGTACAAGCGCGGCGCTGAAGTGGCCAGTCTTTGTGTAGGCGCATTCCTGCTGGCCTCAACAGGTTTGATAAAAGGCAAAGCCTGTACCACTCACTGGATGGCGGCTGATGCTTTCCGGCAAATGTACCCCGATGTGAAATTGGTAACGGAGAAAATAATTATTGACGAAAACGGGATCTACTCCAGCGGCGGCGCATACTCGTTCGTCAATCTGATACTCCACCTGATCGAAAAATACAGCGGGCGCGATGTGGCAGTGTTTGTATCCAAAGTGCTGGAAGTGGAGATAGAAAGAAAGAGCCAGTCACCGTTCACCATCTTCATGGGCCAGAAAGAGCACGAAGATGACCCGATAAAGAAAGCACAGGAGTACATAGAAAGCAATGTAGCGCAGAAAATATCGGTGGACTACCTCGCAGGTCTGTCGCTCATCAGCAGGCGCAACTTTGAAAGACGCTTTAAAAAAGCCACATCAAACACTCCTGTGGAATACCTCCAGCGCGTAAAAATAGAGGCCGCCAAGAAAAGCCTGGAGTCTGGCAGGGAAAACATAAACGAAGTAATGTATGCGGTGGGATACTCTGACAGTAAAGCATTCCGTACCACATTCAAAAAGATAACCGGGCTCTCGCCGCTCGACTATCGCAAGAAGTATAACAGGGAAATGATAGCTTAGGAACGGTTATGGTTACCTTCATCTCCAATGGCATTGTTTTTAAATGTCATTGTAAAACAATGAATTGAACATGGAATATGTAGTGCTCGTTGACTCGAACGATAACGAGATTGGGACCATGGAAAAAAACGAGGCCCATCTGGAAGGCAGGCTGCATAGGGCTGTCTCGGTGTTTGTTTTCAATACCAAAACCCAATTGTTGCTGCAGCAGCGCTCCCATACAAAGTACCATTCCGGCCGGCTATGGACAAATACCAGCTGTAGCCATCCCAGGCCTGGAGAGCCTGTACTCGACGCCGCAAAACGCAGGCTTTTTGAGGAAATGGGTATTAAATGTGAACTCACCGAGGCATACAGCTTTGTTTACAAGGCTGTACTTGATAATAACATGACCGAGTATGAGTTCGATCATGTTTTCATTGGAATATGCGATGAACAGCCTGTTCCTAACCCCCTGGAAGTCGCCGACTGGAAGTATATTGACACCTCCGATCTCGCAACAGAGATCAAAGAACATCCTGAACTATATACCGAATGGTTTAAAATATGCATTGACCAATGGCATGCCAAATTATTCCCTCCTAAAAAGCATTAAGCTAAATAATGCTATTTCGTTATTTTAAATCATTATGAGCCGGTTACGGTTGCAGATTATTTATAAGCCTTAAACTCTTAAACCTTTTCCCTACATTTCCGTCTTATTTGCTATCAGAAATCACACCATGCTCCAGCGATTAGCCTTTGTACTGACTATTTTACTTATTTCCTTTACCAGTTTCGCACAAACTTATTCTATCAAAGGCCGCATCGCTGATTTTAAAGACACATCTGCACTTATCGGCGTGTCCGTGGTACTGAAAGATGGCAATGACACCAGCCAGAAAACAGGCCTTGGCGATGTAACTGATGTGAGCGGCAATTTCAATATTACAGGTGTGAGCCCAGGCAAATATTTATTACACATAGAATACCTGGGCTACCGGTCGCAGAATAAAATGCTTACCGTTACCGACCGTGATTTTTTTGTGGGTACCCTTGCTATGAAGGCCAGCACAAATGAGCTGAAAGGCGTAACCGTGGCGGGCAAGCAGATCCGTGCCGAGCAAAACGGAGATACCACTTCATTCCATGCCGATGCCTTCAAAGTCAATCCGGACGCCACTGCCGAAGACCTCATCAACAAAATGCCTGGCGTGAGCTCCGACAACACAGGCGTAAAAGTAAACGGCGAAGCTGTGCAGCAGGTGTACGTGGACGGCAAACCTTTTTTTGGTACTGACCCCACACTCGGCGTAAGAAACCTGCCTGCCGAAATTGTAGATAAAGTAGAGGTTTTCGACCAGCTCAGCGACCAGTCGCTCTTTACGGGTTTTGATGATGGCAACTCGCAGAAGACCATGAACTTTGTTACAAAACGAGACAAGCGGGAAGGTGAGTTTGGCAAGATATACGGAGGCTACGGCACAGACGGTACATTCCTGGGCGGCGAGAGCTTCAACTCCTTCCAGGGAGACCGGCGAATTTCGATCATTGAACTTTCCAACAACATCAACCAGCAAAATTTCAGCTCACAAGACCTGCTGGGCGTATCCGGCAGCGGCGGCGGCGGTGGTGGCAGGGGTGGTGGCGCTTTTGGTGGTGGCGGTGGTGGCGGCGGCGGCGGAGCCAGCAATTTTCTCACAGGCCAGCAATCAGGTATCACAACCACACATTCTGCCGGCATCAACTACAGTGACCAGTGGGGCAAGAAGATAAAGGTAACCGCTAGCTATTTCTTTAACTATACGGACAACGTAAATAATACGCAAACAACAAGAAACTACACCTTCCCCACAGATGTTGCGGCAGACAGTAACCAAGTGGGCCTGTATAACGAGAAAGACATCAATCAGGCGAAGAATTTCAACAACCGGTTCAATGTCCGTTTTGAATACACCATCGATTCGGCCAACTCTCTGATCATAACACCTAATCTAAGCTTACAGGAAAACTACGCCACCTCCACCCAGGTTGATACAAGTTTTTCGCTACTGAATATGATGCTCAGCAATGCCGGCACCATGAGCATTGCCAACAGCGCGGGATATACGTTCTCAAACAATATACTGTTCCGCCACAAGATGCATAAGACTGGGCGCACTATCTCCCTGAATGTGGGCACTTCGCTGAATGAAAAAACAGGAGATGGTGTTAATAATACGTTGAGCGAGAGTGTGGATTCATTGAACCAATACATCCCAAACCAACTCTACCAGCGCTACACGCTATATAACAACAGTAACACTATTTCCTCGAACCTGACCTACACAGAGCCGCTTAGCAAGAAAAGCCAGCTTATGTTTAACTACAATCCATCTGTCACCAACAGCCGATCCACTAAGGCAACCGATACACTAAACAACCTTGTCCCTTCCGAGTACGACTTTTCACCCAGTCTTTCCAATGTTTACTCCAGCATATATACTACACAGCGCGGCGGCGTAAGCTACCGCATTGGCAATAAGAATCTAAGCTTTATGATTGGCGCCAATTATCAATATGCAGAACTGGATGGCAGCCAGGTTTACCCTTCGGATACCATGATCAAAAAAACTTTTTCAAACGTACTGCCAATAGCTTTCTTCAATTATAAATTCAAAAACGGGAAGAACCTGCGCATCATGTACCGCACAAATATAAGTCCGCCGGGTATTACGCAGTTGCAGAATGTAGTGAACATAAGCAACCCACTGCAGCTTAGCACCGGCAATGAAAATCTAAAGCAAGACTACGAACAGACTTTCCTGGTGCGTTATGGCAGCACAAGAGGTAAATCGCAGCACAATTTTTTCCTGTACGCTTACGGCAATTATATTAATAACTACATTGGCAATGCCACTTACACCAGCTTAAGGGACTCTACTATAGCCGACGGCATAATATTAAAACGCGGTGCACAACTTACCGCACCGGTCAATCTTAACTACTACTCCAACAACAAGATATTCGTAACCTATGGCATACCAGCAGATTTCATCAAGAGCAATTTAAACCTTACCGGCGGGCTTAACTACACCCATACACCTGGCCTAATAGACAGTGTTGCAGATTACTCAAATGACCTTGTCCCATCCGCGGGCATCGTGATCAGCAGCAACATAAGCCAGAACCTCGACTTTACACTTTCTTATACCGGCACCTACAACTTCGTTAAGAATTCACTGCAAGGGCAGGCCAACAACAATTATTACAACCATACCGCTTCTTTCAAGATCAACTGGATATTCCTGAAAGGATTTGTTTTCAATACGAATATCACACACTCCTATTACAGCACGCTAAGCTCCTCATCGGGCAATATAGATTTCCTGTTGTGGAATGCCTACGTAGGCTATAAATTCTTCAAAAACCGATCGCTGGAAGCAAGGCTTAGCGCTTTCGATATCCTAAAACAAAACAAGAGCATTACCCGCACAGTGGGCGCTAACTATGTGGAGAACGACCTCACCAACGTGTTGCAGCAATACTTTATGTTCCAGCTCACTTATACGTTAAGGCACTTTAAAGGAATGACCATGCCAACAGAAGAATCTAACGAAAGAGGAAATATGCCGGGCGGGCCTCCCGGAGGAATGCCACCCGGTGGCGGCCACTGGCATGACAGCGGCGGTATGTAACGGTCACGAGTTGATCACATTAGTATAATCTGGGTTTTTATTCCTCAGATCCATGCCACCCTCCAGTATCGATTTGATATTCCCATGATAGAACGCCCATCCGGATGAGCAGCCGACATGATAATGTGACTTGCCCGCCTCGTCAGTAGGTATGTCGCTCTGTGTTAAAACCATCTCAGTTTCATTCCCGTGATCGGTAAGCTGAATAGTAACCACGCCGGCCTTGCCCATTACAAATGCAAAGCAGTCTTTTCCGTTAGCCTCTGTCACTACACCATATTCCGCAGCCGTATCCGGGTGCCCATGCCAAAACCACGCATAAGTATCGCCCACCTGTACGGCGCTGTTGCCATCCCGTATTTTCCCTTCCGGCGATTTAAATTCAGCTTTTCTCAGAAACCAGCTTTCCAGACCAGCCCTTGTGGCCCACGCCTCATAAACTTTCGGCATGGGCACACTGATATATATTTTCTGCGAAAACCTGCTCCAGTCATATTGCGGCATAGAATTTGATTTTGTAATAAATGTAGTAATTCGGGGGGAAATAATTATTTTTGGGATAATGATGTACCGTAAAGCATATATACCGCTGATCGTATTGTTAATATTGGTTGGCCTTAAATTACTGGCGCAGCAAAAAGCCCCGGGAAAAGCCAAAGTATTCATTCCGCCGGTTTATCTCGGCCACTCAGACCTGAAAGGCGGGCCAATACAAAAAGATCAGTTCAATTCGTTATTAAAGCAAGGTATTTCCTGCCACGACTCCGCTGGGAACAAATACCGGGTTGTTTCTTTTGATTTTGGATATTCTGAGCGCAGGCTGTATGAAGATTCTGTAGGCAATTTGGTTAAAATGATGGATTACAGTGCAGAGTTCTGCATGGGAGACACAATAGGCAAGGATCTAACCACCACCCGCGCCCCGGCGGTTAAAGACCCCTTCTACGGCGACCAGGACAGCAGCGATGTATCCAAAAGCATCTATGACCGGGTAAAGCCGGGCGATACCGTTTATTTCTATCACGTAACCGTGGCTAAATACATAGATGCAACTACTTCCCTGCCCGACAGTTCCGGCATCAGGGCCGGCAACATGAAGTTCTACTTTGTGAAGTAGCGTTAATTCAGCAGCAATAAATTCACACTGCGCTGCAAAATATTAAAGGCGATCTCCGCCATCAGGTTTTCCTTATCCAGGGTTGGGTTCACTTCAGCAATCTCGAAACAGCATATCTTATGATGCTGCATGAACGAGGCCACAAGGTCTTCCGCCTCACGCTCCTTCAGCCCGTTGCTTACCGGTGTGCCCGTGCCGCGCGATATAGAGCTGTCGAGGCAGTCCACGTCAAACGACACATAGATATCATCGCAGTTGGACAAATGCAGGAATGTTTGCCTTACCACATTTTCCACACCCTTGCGCCGCACTTCGGCCACAGGTATCACCTTGATATTTCCTTTTTTCAGGATGGCTTCTTCTTCTTTTTCAAAATCACGAAGCGCTATGAACACTATGTCTTCGGGATTGATCTTAGGCTCTATCTTACCCAATGATTTTAGTTTGTTCCAGTATTCCAGCGTCTTGGCATCCGGGTTGTGCACCTGGTTATCTGTGTTGTCGTCTGCGAGGGAGATAGAAAGCGGCATACCGTGCATATTGCCGGAAGGCGTAGTATATGGTGAATGCATATCGGCATGGGCATCTATCCACACCACGCCCAGTCGGCGCTTTGGCCGTGCCATCTTAAGCCCCGCTATGGTAGCTCCTGCCGTGCTGTGATCACCTGCAAGCACCAGCGGGAAAAGCCCAGACTTCACGGTATCGCACACCGCTTTTGATACGCGGTCATACATGGTATATATCCCCTGGATGCGCTTGGCATATGGAGACGCTATTGGTTCGTACAGCAGCCTGTTTTCATTCTCTATTACGTCCGAGGGGAAGTTCACGAAAAGATTGCTCATGAAGTCGAGCGCGGCTATCTTGATAGCATCGATGCCCAGGCTGGCGCCGCGCGTTCCTGCCCCTATTTCCGACCTTACTTCTATGATCTTAATGTTCCGCATAGGCTTCAAAGGTAAGAGATAAGGTGATAATTCGGTAGAGCTATTGCATCGCAACGTCTAAAACGAAATTCCGGAGCACGTGCAGATGACATGCAAGACGCTATTTCGCGAGTAGAGACGCAAAAATTTTGCGTCTCTACACCACACTTATTCGCGCACTTACGACTTATGACTCACGACTATCTACTCACAACTCAAGACTCTAGAACGGATACCCTATCGAAATATTGAAGATGATATTATTAGACCGCCATGTAGAGTTGGCCGGATCGATCTGGTTAAATACCCATCCGCCGTCAGTAAAGATGTAAGGTTTTTTAACCGGCATAGCCACGTCTATACGTAAGGTAAGAAACGATGCAATATCAAAACGGGCGCCTGCGCCCATATCTGCGGCTATGTCCTGACCAAGTGTATTTAAAGCGAACTCTCCGCCCGGGCAGCCTGGGTCTTTTCTTGCCAGCCAGATGTTGCCTGCATCGGCAAATATGGCGCCATTCATTTTCACAGCACCTGCAAAAAGCGGTGTTATCGGGAACCGGTACTCGCCATTCCATTCCAGTTTGATATCCCCTGTCCGGTCTATTGTGGTTATTGCATTCTTGCCGGTATCAGTAGTGCTTATATAACTCCCCGGCCCAAGCGTGCGTATGCGCCATCCACGCAAACTATATGGCCCGCCGGCAAAATATTGTTTTATGTAGGGCAAGGCCGTTGATTGCCCGTTCGGCAACCCGATGCCGCCATAAAAATGAAACGCAAAAACAGAATGCGGCAATGTAAAATAATGCCGGGCATCAAAGTCGAACTTGGTATATTGTGCAAATGACTTTGTTACGTAAGTGTCTATAAAGGCATTGCCTGTCCGATTGAGCGCACTGAGCAGGCCTCCTGCTTCTTCTATTGACAATTTAAGAAAAGAATAATTTCTCCCGTGCTTCTTATTAATGTTATCGAACGTAAAAGAAATATTTTCGCCCTCTATGAATGTAGCCCTGTAGCTGTTCTGGAGATATTCATTGCCCGCCAGCACTTTCCTGAAAGAGTCGGTTTCGTTCACATTAATGATGTTCATAAAGGCAGGGGAAAAGCTCCATGTTTTTGTGTCGGTCTCCCGCCAGTTATAGGATAAATTTGCGCTCGTATTTCCCAGTGTAAAATAGTTGACCCGGTCTATTACATTCTCACCAACACCTAATATCGTATGTGGTAAGTTGCCGCTGCCAAAAAGGTCGTTTGGAATAGGCGCTATGAACTTAGGAAAATCTATACTTGCATTTACGCCGTAATACTTCGTGAGCAGGCTGAAGTTGTGAATAAAATCATTGCCATCGCTATAGGCAAGCTCTATACCGCCATTCACACCCACTGTAAGTAAGTTCGCCCCTTTTGCAAAATTCCGGTTGCGCACATTCACGCCCACAGAACTACCCAAAGAGTACGTGGAACCGCTTGACACCACCGGATTTACAGTGAAGTCAAGTTTTTTTATCTTGCTCAGATAAATAAAACAATCAAGCACTCCCTTTCCCCCCGGCCTTTCCCTGAATTTGATGCTGATATATTGAAATGTGCCCAACTCGTTCAGCTTAAGAATGGTTTTGTCATAATCAGCCTGCGAATAAATTTGCCCCGGCGAAAGATAGATATGTTCGAACAGCACCCTTGGGTGTATGTATTCGTTATGGTACCTGAATGTAACGCTGTCTATTGTTTCGCTAAACATTGAGCTATCCTTAAGGTCTTTAATGCTCACAAAGTCAGGATACACGCTTACGCTGGCAATAACACACTTTGTATATGCCTCGGTGTCGTCCTCCCGCCTTATCTTACCTATTATATCCATTTTATGATCGCTGGTTCCTTTCACCGGTGAAATAAAATTGATCGCATTTTCAAATGGGCTTTCCACATCTTTGAATATCGTCTTATCGACCGTATCCAGCCCTTTAATGAAATTCACATTCTCCTGCGTAAAATAATAGTAGCCGTTATTGCGCACAAGTTGCGTTATCCTGCTCCGCTCATCATCAAGCAGGCTGTAGGTAAATGGCTTGCCTTTTTCCAGTTTTGTTTCATCAATTGAGGAGCTCACGATGCGGGATATACTGCTGTCGTCCACGTTATAGCTTACATTATTTATCGTGTAGTTGATGCCAGTGGTGACATCATATTCCGGGTAGGCTTTCTTTTTGGCAAACATAACCGTATCCTTCACCCTGGCGTAAAAATAGCCCTGTGTATTCAGGTAGTTCTTCATATTTTCTGATGACTTAACCATCTTGGAAGAATCGAATATCTCGGGCCTTTCTACCGATTTCGGCAGCATTGAATCCGGTTTTTCATGCAGCCGGTAGTAATGGCGATTATAAAATACCAGTTTGAACGGGATACCAAAAAGCGTAGTGTTGCGCTTCTGGATCATGTACCTTTCCAGGTTGTCTTTCAACTCTCCCCTATTAGCGATCTTTTTTTCAGATTTTAATGTGAGCTTGTTTTTGCGCACCAGGTACTGCTTATCGCTGAGGTGTTTTGTAGTATTGCAGCCTGCCAGCAGTGCTATAGCCGCCAGCAGTGGGTAAAAAAATCTTTTCCTGTTATCTGATCGTCTTTTGCCCATGTAGGTAACTACAATTATTATAGTTTTGCAGCCTATGCTCTCTAAAGCGCAAAATAAATACATTCGGTCGTTAACACAGCCGAAATTCCGCAATGAATATAAGGTATTTATTGCGGAGGGCGAAAAGATAGCGCTGGAATGGCTTGGCGCTGCTGCGCCCGTGCAAACAATTGTGACAACAGCGGAATGGGCGCAGCTCCACAGGGCCGCCATAGCCCGGCACCCGGAAGCAGAATTGCATATTGTTAAAGTTTCTGAGCTGGCTGCATTAACTACTTTGCAAACACCTAATAACGTATTGCTTGTAGTGCCCATGCCAGCAAAAAAAGATATACCTGTCTTAAATGAATGGTATCTTGCATTGGATGATTTACAGGATCCCGGCAATATGGGCACCGTTATCCGTATAGCCGATTGGTTTGGCATCCGTAACATCGTTTGCTCGCCCGGCTGTGTGGATGTTTATAACCCGAAAGTAGTGCAAAGCGCAATGGGCGGGCATTTGAGAGTTAGCATCCATGAGGCGGACCTGGTAACATTTCTTTCGGGAAATAAAGTGCCGAAAATAGCAGCAACCTTACATGGCAGCAATGTCTATGAAATGAAGCGGCTGGAAGCCGGGGTACTGATCATCGGCAACGAATCGAAAGGGGTGTCGCAGGGAGTAGCGGCTATGGCAACGCAGGCGGTAACGATACCGCGCAAAGGCGGCGCAGAATCTTTGAATGCAGGAGTATCAGCAGGCATATTGTGCGCATTGTTACTTCGTTGTTAAAATACAATGTCAATCAAACTGCGTTAAACGTCCGGAGGCGTTCAACGTCTAAAAACAACAAGATCATTTTATGAAACGTTTATTGCTTCTTTCCTTTTTTTTGATAACAGGTATCACCTGCGCTTCGGCGCAATCCATGTTAAAAGTGCGCCTGGCGACCAATGAGCGGCTTAATGTAGAAGTTGATGGCCGGTACTTCAATAAAAAAGGCACATCAGTTACCGTAGGCGACCTGCCGCCGGGCCGCCACAGGTTTACCATTTATACCGTGCAGCAAGACAGGCGCGGGCGTGGGCGCGAAGAAGCTATTTATTCCGGTAAGATCGTAACGATACCGGGATATGTATCTATAATCACCTACGACCCTGATACCCGGGAGTTGCTTAAACAGGAGCAGGAAATAAGTACTTTTCAGCAAAACATGCCGCCAGCCAATGGCGCAGGCAACTACTCAGCGCCACAAGTCAACAATAACAACAACGACTATGGCAATGATAACAAATACATTGACCGTTCACGGCCGGTAGCATCGCCCGTAGCAGCAGGCTCACTCACTGACTCCAAAATAAATGACCTGAAAGCCAAAGTTGCGGATAAAAAAACAGACACGGAAAAGTGGAATACACTTAAAGATGGCCTGAAAAATGAAACGGAGACCACAGACCAGGTAGCCGCTATGATGGACTGGTTCAATTTTGAAAGCACGAAAGTTGACTTCGCAAAATGGGCGTACCCCAACTGCGTTGATAAACAAAACTTCTCCACCCTCGACAACAAGCTCTCTTACAAAAATTACGTGGATGATCTTGATAAATTTATCCAGGACAATAAATAATCAAAATCGAAAAAAAATTCCAAATTCCAAGGTCCGTATTATTTTCAATCGTGTATTTGGAATTTGGAGGTTTGCGAATTGGAATCTAAAATTCAGGGGGTGGAATTTGAAATTTGGAGTTTGGAACTCAATGAGAAGTACCTATTAAACACTTTCCCGGTACCTACCCCTATCATGGCCCCCAGCAGCGCACCACACGTCACATCCAGCGGATAATGCACCCCTACATAGACTTGCGCGCATGCCACGGCAGCAGCCCACAAAATAGCCACCGGCCACACCCAACTCGCCAGCCGGCCCAGCGTCATTGCGCTGAAAATGCCTATAGCGAAATGATTTGAGGCATGAGACGAGGGAAAGCTATACCCCCCCCCACACGGGACAATCAGGTGTATGATACTTGCCAGGTAAGGGTTGTTACAAGGCCGCACCCGGTGAAAGTAAGGCTTCATAAGGGTAGCGCTCACCTGGTCGGAGATGATGAAGGATACCAGGAACAAAAAGCACCATATCCATCCTTTCTTCCCAAACCTGGTCGTCATAAACAGTAACAGGAACAAATACAGCGGCGCCCAGAACCATTGATTTCGCAGAAACGGTTCTACCCTATCCAAGAACGAATTATGCCACTGGGTATTCAGGTAATACCACGCCACATGATCATAATACAGTACCAGTTCTTTAATGGTCTTAGCCATATTTCTTTTTGAAGATCATGATAAGCCTTGGCGAGTGCATTGGGTCGTAAGGCCCCAGTTGGTAATCCCCGAAAGTGCTTACTAAATGCATGTCCGCCGGACGGAATATTCTCACAAAATCAGCTTGGGTGAAGGCTGCGACACGCTCTGTGTATTGCCGCTGCTTCTTGTCGGCGTCCGTAAAGCTGATTTCCTTTATTATGTGCCCACGCTCCAGCCTTTTCTTTATATGGAAGGTATAGCTGCCCCGCACCACAGTGCCTTCCGGCGCGAAGTTTGCCATTACCCGTTCTGCATTCAGGTAGTCTATTACCAGTATGCCCTCATTCTTTAGCGCACCTGCAAACGACCTTGCCGCGAGCGCATGGTCGCGGTCGTGCGCAAAGTACCCAAAGCTGGTAAAGAAATTAAAGGCATAATCGAAGTAATTGATATAAAATGGCAGCCGCATATCCTGCACAAAGAACTGCAGGTTGGGCGCTTCAAAAGCCTTGGCCTTTTCAATACTTGGATGCGAAATGTCTATGCCGGTTACGTCAAACCCATGTTCCGCAAGCTGTTTGGCAAAGCGGCCTTCGCCGCAGGCTATGTCCAGCATGGTGCATCCCGCAGTCGGTTGCAGGTAGGCTAACAGGTTTTCTACAAACTCCTGCGCCTCCACTTCATCCCGGTTTTGATACAGTATTTTATAAAACGGAGACCCAAACCAATTCTCGAACCAATTCATTTATAACAATCTCAGCAACTCTTTATGAAGCCGGACTCAAAAATAGTTTATAGTAGCTAGTAAACAGCACCATATACCCAATAAATTAATGATTTTATTCTTTGGAGATTTTTGAAAATGAGATTTCGTAGTAACTACCTGCCTCATTCTACTTCACCAGCTCCCTTGGAAAGGCCTCCCATACTCGGCGTGCCAGCTCCTATAATAGCAGCATTAAGGATGCTTATTTTTTTCAGCTTTTTTACCCTTTCGGTTTTTTTTGCTGCTATTTTCTTGGGGGATGTTTTCTTTACTGGCCTCATAGGTACCGGTTCTTAATACGAAAAAAGATATGTTACTATCTACGCTTAAAATACTGAATTTCCTGCTCATGTTGTTTCGCCCCTTCTAATGTTTCAAAAGTTCCCAGGTTTTTCCGCTTATGCGTTTTCGCGTCTATTTTCCTTGAATAGATGCGATATTGACCTGATTTTAGCTTCCTAATCATTTTTACCACTTATCTGCTGTATATACCTAAAAACCGTGCCAGATTTTGGCATTTGTTGTTAACATCGGGAACAACCGCTTTTATAGTAACTAAATCAACTAATACAGGAAAGTGAAAGAGAGAATACGACGCGAGTATCAATTATTTTTCTCTCTTCGGTCGGCGAACGTGTATGACAGAATACCAATGTCACCGCCAGCGCCAGCAACAAATTTATTTACAATAAAGTAAGCAATTCCGCCTAAAAGCATAATGGCTATTCCGACAATTTTGAGTTTCCTGTTGATATCCATTTACGTTTTTTTAAGCGAACGTTTATCACCTTTCAACCCACCATTTACTACTCCAGCTTAAACCTCGGATCCACCTGTTTTGCAACAACCTCATACTTACGCGCCATTTCCATATTGCCCATTTTCTGGTAAGCCAGGGCTATGCCAGGTAAGTCCTTAGGTCCAACTTTGGGGTCTATCTGGATCTCTTTATTAAAGGCATCGATAGCTGGCTGGTACTGGCCTGAATAGAAGTACGCGCGGCCTATGTTAGACCATGCGTTAATATCATTAGGGCTCTGTGCTATTACTTTCTTATAGAGGGCTATTGCTTTGGGGTAGTTCTTGGCGTTAAAATAAGTTGCACTCAGGTAGTTAAAGGTGGTCGGATCATCAGGCGTACGCTGCAAAACCATGTTAAAATAGTATTCCGCCGAGTCGTAGCGGTGCCCCTCGAAAAAGGCGATGCCAAGTCCCTGAATCCCTTCCAAAGAATTAGGCTCGAATTGCAGCATTTTGCGGTAGTTCATAATTGCCGAGTCAAACTGCTTCAGTTGCACATAGGTACGGGCGAGGTTGATGTATGGAAACTTGAAATTAGGGTTAAGCTCCAGCGCCTTTTTAAACATAACAATAGCCCGGGGATACTGGCCGCTCGTTAGGTAAACGCTGCCCAGGTTATTTGTTGCAGTGAAGTTTATCGGGTTTAGCTGCAGGGCAAGTACATCATGGTATTCAGCGGAGTCATATTTATGCTGGCGGTCAAAGATGCGGCCCATTTCCACATGCACATCCGCGTATTCCGGGTATATCGTCAATGCATGGCGCAGATAACCGAGGCTTTCCATGTCCATTTCTTTCTTTTTCGTAGTATCTGTTATTGTCGGATAAACATCTTCGGCGAGTGAGCTGGCCACATTATGGTATAGCCTGCAATCTTCCGGCGAGTTGGCAACATCGGTTTTGTAAAGGGTTATATTGTCTTTCCAGTTGGCATTGCGGGCAACTGTAAGGCCGCCAAACACAAGGGACACAGGTATTAAAACAGCCAATACTTTCGTGCTCTTCAGCGACGTGATATTAGCGGCATCGGCCTTGAGCAGCCATTGCTCCACCGCAAGCGCAACAGCGAGGCAGAAACCTACTGATGCAAAAAATGCGAAACGCTCAGCAAGCTCCGCACCCATAAGGAAGGGCAGGTTGGAGAACAGGAACAGTGTAGCGAGATAGAAGATAATACCAAATGCCCATGGGTCTTTCTTATCTTTCAGGAAGCGGGTTGTCGCTACGTAGATCATACCCACATACGCTAAAAGCGACAACCAAAAACGCCAGTCTGCAAGATCGGCATAGTGAATGGCATTGAAAGAATACGTGCATAGCAATGGATGTGGTATGAACATCAGTTTCAGGTACAGGCCCAGTACAACCATTTCCGTAGCTATCTTAGACACTCCTGTGGCTTTAGACAACGCATTGTCTATGAACTCCACCCCGGCAGGCTGGTTGGCATTATACTCACTGAGTATGTGCGACCTGATGACCATAAAAATAATAAAGACTACTGCAGAACCCGCAGTGACATAAATTGCCCGTTTTCTATCGTCATTGAGATAAAAGAAGAACAGCAGCGGGATAACAGCGAGGAAGGCAATGACCGTTTCTTTTGAAATAAATGCGAGGAACAAGGTGAAGACACCCAACACCAGTTGCAGCATTTTGCCACTCTTCATATAGTTCACAAAAAGATTCAGCGACAGGAAACCGAAGAAAAAGCACAGCAGTTCATCGCAGCTCTTTATATTGGCAACAACCTCGGTATGTATGGGATGCACTGCAAATACCAGCGATGCAATAAATGCGATCGCCGTTTTCTTGCCGCTAAAGAATTTATTTAAAAACAGGAACAACATGATCACACAACCCGCGAATATCAGCACATTCATAAAGTGGTAGCCGACTGGGCTTTGCCCGAAAAACGGATACTCCATGGCGAACATCACCAGCGACAGCGGACGATAAAGGTCATTGGGTATTACCAGATAACCCCTCATGTGAGGTGTTGCCAACAGTTCGGGAATCCCTTTAAAGCCCTGCTGCACAATGGTGTTCTCCTTCAGCACGATCACGTCATCCATTACATAGCCATTCATCAGCGTATTGGCATACAGCAAAAAGGATATTACCCCCAGTATAATGCACAGCATTTTCACGGTGGGCAGATTATTGCCTTTAGGCTCATTTACGGGGGCAGGCTTAGGGGCTGCCTGCTTAGCTTGGGGGGCTGGTGTAGCCGGGGCGGACTGTGGTGCTGGTTTCTTATTCGGTTTCTTAGCCATTGTTTAAATGTATCAACTATTGTCAAAAATAAAAAGTAATAGGTAAAGTTGAAGAAGTATTCAAAATTTACGCGTCAGGGCAGCTTAAAACTCGGATATATCTGTTTTGCCATTTCTTCGTATTTGGAAGCGAGGTCCATTTCCCCTTTCTTTTGGTAACACAGCGCCAGAATAGGGAAATCAGCACCATTTTTTTCATCAAGCGTCTGTGCCTTGTTCAGTACATTTATTGCGGCATCATATTGCTCCATGAAAAAATAACATCGCCCCAGGTTAGAATATGCTCTTGCATAACCGGGAGATAAAGAGATCAGTCTCTTAAACTGTTCGATCGCCAGCGGAAAATCCTTGCTATTGAGATAAGCGACACCAAGACCATTTACAGCGTTTGTGTTGCCGGGGTTTACTGAAATTACCTTCTTGTAATAATCTTTGGCAGCGGCATAATTCTGAATATGCAGGTACGCATCCCCTAATACCAATGATGCTTCCATATATTCAGGATCAAACGCAAGCAGCCTGTTGCAGCTCGCAATTGCCTTATCGTATTGCTTCATTTGAATATAACAATTTGAAACAGTTATATAGGCACTCCTGAGTTTAGGATCTATCGTAATAGCCTTTTCTAAAAACTCAGCAGCCTGTGGGTACCTGCCCAAACTATAATAAATGCTGCCCATGTTGTTGTTAGCGTTCCCGTTTCCGGAATTGATACCTAGTGCTAATTTGTCGTAATAAACTGCGGAATCGAAATTATTGCTCCTCTGGTATATCCAGCCGAGTTGAGCAGCGACATCTGAAAAATCGGGATAGACCTCAAGGGCCTTTGTAAAATAAGCTATGCTTTGCCTATCCAATTCTTGCCGTTTGGTAATGTCTGGCTCTGCATTGTACTTATTTGTTGCAATTTCCGTTCCCAGCCATTGATATAGCCGGCAATCGTTCGGTGATTTTTTTACGTCCGCATTAAATAACGTCTCGTCGTCCTTCCAATCGAGGTTTCTGGCCACAGTCATTCCGCCCATGACTATTAGCAAAGAGGCAAGTACCGCCATTACTTTTGCACTTTTAAGTATTCCGATATTATTATTAACGTCCTTTATTAGCCATCGGTCTAATGCGAGCGCAATGGTAATACAAAAACCCGTTGATGCAAAAAAAGCAAACCGTTCGCCCATTTCCGCACCTATGAAAAAAGGAATGTTGGAGAATAGCACTATGGTGACAAGGTAGAATACGACTGCGAACGCCCATGGGTCTTTCTTCTTCTTTATCAGTCTGAAAACACTAAAAAATAACAAAAAACCATAAAATGCAACAGATAGTAACACCTGTATATCGGCGAACCCCATAAAAGGAATGCTGCTATATGAATAGTCGCAAAGAAGCGGATAGGGTATGAACATCAAACCTAAATACTTGCCCAAAATAAAAAACTCGGTAGCTATACGGGATAATGCATCCGGTGCATTCACCAATGCATTCTCCATAAAGCCGGGCGTTACGGCAGGATCGTTGGCGCCATAGCTGTTTAGGACAGCATATCTCAGCAGCAGAAAGACACCTGCCGCCAATACAGCCCCGGTAGAGATAAGAACCGCGCGCCGCCTGTTTTCATTATCATAAAGGAAAAACAACACTGGAATGATAACAAGAAAGGTGATAACTGTTTCCTTGGACAAAAGTGCGAGAGAAAAAGAACAGATGCCCGCTATCAGCAATGCTATCTTCCCGGTTTTCATGAACTTCATAAAGAAGTTCAGCGCCCAAAATCCAAAAAAGTAACACAATAGCTCGTCCCGGCTCTTTATGTTCGCTACCACCTCTGTATGGAGCGGATGGATCGCAAATAAAAACGCGGCAATAAAAGCAACGGCTGTATTCTTTCGCCCGAAGAATTTGTCAAGGAATAAAAACAGCATCAGCACACAGCCAATGAAAACCACGATATTGAAGAAGTGCCCGACAGCCGGGCGCATGCCAAACAACTGTACCTCGGCCGCAAACATCGCCATAGATAACGGTCGGTAAAAATCGTCCCGGATGAGTATATCCGCCCCGGCGGCGCGGGGTGTAAAAAATATCTGAGGGATGCTGCTGACACCCTTCATCACTATGGTATTATTCTTCAGAACCATGCCGTCATCAAGAACGTAGCCATTTTGTAAAGTATTTGCATACAGCACGAAAGACAGTACGGCCAATATAGAACATAGCACACCAAGAGATGAAAAAACTTTGCCATGGGTAATTTCTTCTGCGGCGGCTGCAGTGCTCGTTTTAGTTCTGTTCATTTCTGGTTGCTTCTTTCAAAAATAGCCCCTTTTTGAAACTTTGGACATATTTAGCCCCTGAGTTAAACAGAGTAGTAGCTTTTATACTTTCAACTTTTAACAAAGCCGATTTAAAATGCCCCTGCTGTTTTTGGCAATACATTAGTGACTAACTAATAACAAAAGTCATCAATAATAAAACCTTATTATGGAACGATAACAAATCAAATCCCACCAATTTGCTCGTTCTTTTCCATTTTTTCTGCGTTGCATCCCGGTAGCTATCGGGATTAAATATTTAAATATTCGCAGCTTTCGCACCTTGAAAAAAGAAAAATAACTTCGCAACTGGGCAGACTTTAATTTGTTAACGTTCCTTACCTTAACTTTGCAACCCAAACAGACGATCCGGGCTTCTTGCATTGCAGCTTATGAAAAAGACACACATTGTATTGTTGATATTGATCGTGGCAGCTATTAGTGTTTTGGTAAGTGCTTTTGGTAATTTCAGCACTTATGAGACATTCGCTTCTGCATCAAAACAAGCGGGCAAAAAAATTTATGTGATTGGGTACCTGGAGAAGGACAAAGAAATGGAGTACGACCCCAAAAAAGACCCTAACCATTTTATTTTCTATGCCAAGGATAAGGCTGGCAATATGAACAAAGTGATATTTAACGGTGAAAAGCCAAGGGACATTGAAAAATCGGAGCAGATAGTGATGATGGGATATGAAGATGCAGGAACGTTTCACTGTTCCAGGATACAGATGAAATGCCCGTCGAAGTATAAGAAGGATATGGTAGTGGAAGGGAAGAGCAGTTAGGTCTTAGGGATTAGGAACCTGCCTGCCGGTAGGCAAGGTTTGTCCTTTGGAATTTGGATTGTTTGGTTGGGAGTTTGAATTTTTATTTTGAGTCATAAATGGATACCCAATTCATAGGAGAGCATTTGAGGCCCGGGCAACTGGGTCATTTTTTTGTTATCACATCTTTTGTGGCGGCGTTGTTCAGCACGTTCAGCTACTTCAGGGCTGTGCGCACGGAGCAAACAGACCCGCTTGCCAGCCGGTCGTGGCTCACCTTTGGGCGTAGCGGCTTCGTGGTGCATGTAGTTTCTGTTATCAGTATTTTCATTGCCCTATTTTACATTATTGAGAACCACCTTTTTGAATACCACTACGCGTGGGAGCACTCATCGTTGTCCCTGCCCGGCAAGTATCTGCTTGCCTGCTTCTGGGAAGGGCAGGAAGGCAGCTTTATGCTCTGGACCTTCTGGCATTGTATGCTGGGCCTCGTAGTAATGCGCACCGCCAAAGGGCTGGAAACCCGCACCATGGCTATAATATCGCTGGTGCAAGTATGTCTTGCTACCATGATCCTGGGCATTCATTTTGGCCCTGATCTTAAGTTTGGCAGTACGCCCTTCCTTTTGCTGCGGCACGCTATGCAAGATGCGCCGATTTTCTCCAGCCCCAACTATATGAACTTCATTACCGATGGTAACGGGCTCAATGTATCGCTGCGCAACTACTGGATGGTGATACATCCGCCAGTGCTGTTTCTGGGCTTCGCATCCACGCTTATTCCTTTTTCCTTTTGTATAGCCGCACTCTGGAAGGGCGAGTATCAAACATTTGTAAAACCAACAATTGCCTGGTCTTTATTCAATGGCGCCGTGCTAGGCACCGGCATAATGATGGGTGGCGCCTGGGCGTACGAGTCGCTCAATTTTGGCGGCTACTGGGCCTGGGACCCCGTGGAAAATGCATCATTGGTGCCCTGGCTTGTGCTGATAGCTGGGCTGCACACCCTGCTGATTTACAAAAGCACCGGCCGCGCGCTCTCCCTCACATTTGTTTTGCTGCTGCTGTCGCATCTTTTGGTATGGTATTCTACCTTCCTTACCCGCACAGGCATACTAGGTAAAACATCGGTACATGCTTTCACGGGCGATGGCAAAGCGCTTACCTACCACTTGCTTATCGTGATCGGCATACTCTTTTTGCTGGCGCTGGCGCTGCTAATCCGGCGATGGCGCGGCCTGCCCCGCATTAAGACCGAGGAAGAAACGCTATCGCGCGAATTCTGGATGTTTATCGGGTCGGTGATACTGTTCCTGTCTTCCATGCAGATAGCTCTCAGCACGTCAATACCAGTATGGTCACCGTTTGCAAAATGGATATCGGGCAAGGATTTCGCACCCCCTATAGACCCGATGTTGCATTACAACAATATCCAGGTTTGGGTAGCCATTATCACGGGTATATTGTCTGCCTCGGTATTGTATATGAAGTTCAAGAACAGCGATGGCAGGGTGCTGGCAAAACGTCTTGGCATTACCGCTCTTATTGGTCTCGTAATGGCAGCGGCTATAGGCTGGGGGCAGCACATCACGATGTGGCAGTATGACATTATGCTGTTTGCGGCCTGCTTCGGCATAGTGACCAATATCTATTACGGCATCGTAGTGCAGAAAGCTAAGTTCAAAAAGCTGGGGCCGTCTGTGGCGCATCTTGGTTTTGCAATGGTGCTGCTGGGCATCCTGCTTTCCTCTTACAACAAACACGCTATTTCATTCAACATCACCGGCGAGGAATTTAATCCCGGCAAAAGAACTGCAGAGGAGAACGCAAAGGAAAACAGCGAGAATGAGCTCTTGTTCCGCGGTGTTACATCCCCAATGGGCGACTACCAGGCTACCTACCTTAGTGACAGCGAAAGCATGAAGGGCAAGGACAAGATCATTTATTACAACATAGCTTTTGAGAAAAGGGACCCGAAAACAAAGGAAATCAAGGAACAGTTTTCTCTGCACCCTGATGCGTTCGTAAACTCAAAAGGCGAGGGCGTATTAACTGTAAACCCTTCCACAAAACACTTTTGGGATCACGACATCTTCACCTACGTGAACCATATACACGGCGGCCTACTCGATAAAAGCAAAACAGACACCATAAGCTATAAAAGTAACACAGTCAACAAACCCGGCGATACGGTGCTACTCAATGGCGGCTACATGATCTTCAAAGGACTGGACCGGAAAGTAACAGACGCCCGCTACACACCTGTGGACAGTGACCTCATTATCTGCGCCCGGTTCACTGTTTATGACAACAAGGATAAGCCCGTAAAAGACATCGCGCCTATATACATCCTTCGCAACAAAAGGGAGATACTGCATATTGAGGATACTGTTGGCGGCATGAACCTGAATGTACGTTTTGAAAACCTGGTGGTCAGGTCCCCAACTGATGTATCAACAGAGATAATGGTGAAGCAAACCGACTCTGATTTCATTGTGCTGAAGGCGCTGGTATTCCCGTTCATTAATGTATTGTGGCTGGGCGTTATTGTAATGGTGCTGGGCTTCTTTATCAGCCTCGGAAATCTGCTGAGCAAGGAGATCGCGACCAGGTAAATTGGCATTTGAGCATTGCGCCTTTCAACTTATCTTCGCAGTCCTTTTTAAGACATACTTATGTACAGAACACATACCTGCGGCGAATTACGCGCACAACATACAGGGACCGAAGTGAAACTTGCCGGCTGGGTACAGACGGTGCGTAAGTTTGGCAGCATCACATTCGTTGACCTTCGCGACCGCTACGGGATCACGCAGTTAGTTTTTGATGAGCAACTGAATACCCGACTTGGCGAACAGCCACTGGGCAGGGAGTTTGTGATACAGGTAACAGGAAAAGTACTGGAGCGCAGCAATAAAAACGCCAAAATACCCACGGGGGATGTGGAGATAAGCGTGACTGATTTTACCATCATAAACAGCGCCGCAACCCCACCCTTCACCATTGAAGAAGACACTGATGGTGGTGATGAGCTGCGTATGAGATACCGCTACCTGGACCTGCGCAGGCCACCGCTTAAAAAGAACCTGGAACTACGTTATAAGGTAAACCGTTCTGTACGAAATTACCTGGATACACAAGGTTTCTGGGACATAGAGACTCCGTTTCTTATCCGCAGCACACCCGAAGGGGCGCGCGATTTCGTTGTGCCATCACGCATGAACGAAGGGCAGTTTTATGCGTTGCCCCAGAGCCCGCAAACGTTTAAACAACTGCTTATGGTGAGCGGTTACGACCGTTATTACCAGGTAGTAAAATGCTTTCGGGATGAAGATCTACGCGCCGACCGCCAACCTGAGTTTACTCAGATAGACTGCGAAATGAGCTTTGTAGAGCAAGAGGATATTCTCAACACTTTTGAGGGGTTATTTAAGCATGTGTTCAAAGAAGTAAAGGGCGTAGAGATAACAGAAGCATTTCCGCGCATTACGTTTGATGATGCCATGTGGCATTATGGCAATGACAAGCCGGATATTCGCTTTGAAATCAAAATTCAAAATTCAAAAGTTAAAAACCATGTTTATTGTGAGGCGTTGACTGGTGCAGGGTTTAAAGTGTTTGATGACGCAGAAGCAATTCTAATGATCTGCGCGCCTGGCTGCAGCGAATATAGCCGCAAGCAAACAGACGAGCTTACTGATTGGGTAAAACGCCCACAGATCGGCATGAGCGGTTTGATTTTTATTAAGTGTAATCCTGATGGCACTTACAAAAGCAGCGTAGATAAGTTTTACAACGAAGAAAAATTGAAGGAGATCGCTTCATTCTGCGGGGCGAAATCCGGTGATCTTATTTTGATATTGGCAGGTGCTGAAACCCGCACCCGTAAAGCAATGAGCGAGCTGCGCCTGGAAATGGGCAACCGCCTGGGCCTGCGCGATCATACGGTTTATAAACCGCTATGGGTGATCGACTTCCCGCTGTTTGAATATGACGAGGAGGCAAACCGTTGGCTGGCAAAGCATCATCCTTTTACCGCCCCAAAACCTGAGCATATTCAATGGATGAACGATCTAAGCAAGTACGGAGACATAAAGGCTAATGCTTACGATATAGTACTGAATGGCACGGAGATTGGTGGAGGCTCTATCCGCATCTTCCGCAGAGAGCTGCAGGAGAAAATGTTTGCGGCCCTGGGCATGAGCAAGGAAGAAGCGCAGGACAAATTCGGCTTCCTGATGGGTGCCTTCGAGTATGGCGCGCCGCCGCATGGCGGTATAGCATTCGGCTTCGACCGCCTCTGTGCACTGTTGGGTGGCCAGGAAAGCATACGCGATTTCATAGCATTCCCTAAAAACAATTCCGGCCGGGATGTGATGCTGGATGCGCCTTCTTCAATAGATGATGTGCAGAAGAAGGAATTGGGGTTAAAGATCTAATGGGTGCTACGCTCATTTAAAGCCCGAGCATTTTCTTCAATGTATTCGCATTGTCGATCGCAACGCCATTATAGCAGTTATTGAAAAACACCCAGATACTATGCCCGGTATTACACCAATTCGCTATTTTATCTGCGTATTCCTGTAGCATTTCTTCAGAGTAAGATGATGCATATAGTTTGCCCGGCCCATGAAAGCGGATGTAAATATTCTTTGCAGTCACTTGTTCTGAATATGGAAAGCCGACACCGGATTGGGAAATGACCCAACCCACTTTGTATTTTTTCATCAGGGCAAAGGCTTCGTTGCCTATCCAGCTATTATGCCGGGCTTCCACTGCAAACGAATAATTGCTATAGTCCCGTTTTAGTATCTCGAAAAAGTTCGTGGCCAACGACTCTTCATATTTTAAAGACGGAGGCAATTGTATCAAAACCGGGCCCAATTGTTTCCTTACCACGTCAAATACTTCAAAGAAACGAGCAAGCGGTTCCTCTGGGTCTTTCAGCTTTGTTACATGCGTAAGGTACTTGCTCATTTTAGGACAGAACAGGAACTTCGGCGGAACCTTGTCTTTCCATCCAAGCACCGTCTTTTCCCTTGGCAGGTGGTAAAAGCTGGAGTTTATTTCAGTAATGTGGAAGTATTTTGAATAGTAGGTAAGCCAGTCGGCAGATTTTAAATCACCGGGATAAAAAATGCCCTTCCAGTCATAATAGCTCCAACCAGATATACCTATATAAATGCCGCCTTGCATGCCATATTCTATGGAAAAAACCGCGCCAGTACCCCAAAGTGAGGGCATGATTTTTTCTAAACATAAGAAAACGGCAACAATGAAAAAGTTGATCTTAGTAATTGGTATTTCCTTCTCAGTAGCATCGTGTGGAAATAATCCCGAAAATATCGGTTCAAGCACCCCAATAGACTCAACAAATGTAAAGGGTGCAGCGCCGGCCACTTATGGCCCGAATAACCCGGCAAATGATGAGCGGGATTCAAACAGAAATAACACCAACGATACCGGCACTAAAGCAAATAACGTGCACAATGCCGGAACATACCGATAGCATGGCTCGCGCGTTTTTGGCAATAGAGTAGCTCATGGTTTAATGCGCTCAAAAGCATATTTGTCTTTTATTTCCAGTCTTAAAAAAGTGCCCTTAGACGCTGATGCTTTCATTGCTACATACACCTCTTTGGGCACATCCTTGTAATCATAAATCGCTCCGGAAACATAACGTATTCTCAGTGTCGATGTTTCCGTATAATAATTTATTGCAGCAACAACTGATGAGGGCATATCGGGGTTTTATTTACCGATATAAATAGTATGCCTTCCGCATTATGCCAAGCTTATTATCCAATTCCCAGCTACTGGCATGAATTTATAAACGCTGCAAAGAGCATTAATTATTAATCATTTAAATACAGCCAAATGAACAAGATCGGAATCATTTTAGTCTCATTGTTTCTGCTTACACTCAGCAGTTGCCAGGTAATAGGCGATATCTTCAAAGCTGGCGTAGGCGTAGGTATTTTTATTGTAGTTGCTGTAATAGCGGTCGTTATTTTCATAATAGCCAAGGTGGCGGGTGGCGGAAAATAGCTACCCGAACCTTGGAATAATTTTTGAGTAGAAAGCTGGTATGTTTTTCCCGCCGCCGGCAGAAACTACAGTAACTATTTTTTGCTTCTATTATGAAAAAAACACAGAATTACCGGCTGGCAGCAGAAAAGACAGCCGAGAAGCAGCGAAAAATCCAGGCGCAGGTGGCCGGAGCCGACAAGCGCGAACCGGCAAAGAAAAAAGAGCACGCAATGCAGGCAGGCGCGAGGAAATATCCTGAGCCGCCTATGGCGAAGCAGCATCTTACAAAGCCCGGCACGGAAGCCAAGCTGCGCCTGGCTCCGATGTGTGATGCGCCATTCTATAAGGGATCAGGCAAGCTGCAGGATATGGTTGCTATTATCACTGGCGGCGATTCAGGTATTGGGCGCTCTGTCGCGATGCTCTTTGCACGGGAAGGCGCCCATGTAGCGATTGTATATCTTAGCGAACACCTGGACGCAGAAGACACAAAGAAAATGGTGGAGGATGAAGGGCGCTCATGCCTGTTAATTCCCGGCGATGTTACCGATAAGAGTTTCTGTAACCATGCCGTGAAACAAACCATCAACGAGTTTGGGCAGTTGGACGTGCTGGTAAATAATGCCGCATTCCAGCTGCACGTGCCCGATTTTGAAGAGCTCACTGAGGAACACTTTGATTGCACATTGAAGACAAACCTTTACGGCTATTTTCATATGGCCCAGGCCGCGGTGCCGCATATGAAGGCTGGCAGCGCCATTGTAAATACCGGATCGGTTACCGGCCTGCTTGGCAACAAAGACCTGCTGGATTATTCACTGACAAAAGGCGGAATCCATGCCTTCACGCGTTCTCTCGGCACACATCTCATACCAAAAGGCATAAGGGTTAATGCTGTAGCGCCAGGGCCAGTATGGACGCCGCTAAATCCTGCTGATAAGGGGAAAAAAGACATCGCAAAATTTGGAGCAGATACACCCATGAAGCGCCCGGCGCAGCCCGAAGAAATAGCGCCCGCATATGTTTTCCTGGCATCACCTCATTGTTCCAGTTACATAACGGGGGAAATACTTCCCATTATTGGTGGATATACGGGAGGATAAATTCTACAGTATAGGTGGAACAAATACGATTAACAATTTCGGGCTCAGCGTAATACTTGTTGCAGGGAAAAGAAAATTGCGCCTAAAATACCCGCTATTTGAATGCCTACGCTTCAACGCTTACTTCTGTGCTGTAATAACTGCTGTTTAGCTCGTTATTGCCCTGCTCTGCCACTTCTATGGGAGCAAAGGATGAGAGTGTTTCGCCTTTATTTTTACGTACGGCTGTTGTATGTTCAAAATGGACAGAAGGTTTGCCGTCCCGTGTTACCACCGTCCAGCCGTCTGTGAGGGTTTTTACGTCCCTTGTGCCAAGGTTTATCATGGGCTCTATAGCGAGTACCATGCCTTCTTTTAGTTTCTTACCATCGCCGCGGCGGCCATTATTAGGCACCTGAGGGTCTTCGTGCAACTCTTTACCTACTCCGTGGCCCACAAGCTCACGCACTACACCGTAGCCATGAATTCTGTTTGTATAGTTCTCCACCGCAAATGAAATATCGCCAACGCGATTATTATCTCGTGCTTGCGCCACCCCCAGATAAACGGATTCTTTGGTAACACGCATCAGCTTCAGCACTTCCGGCTTTACATTGCCTATTGCAAAAGTGTATGCAGAGTCTCCGTGATAGCCATTCATATATACACCACAGTCCACAGAGATAATGTCACCGTCTTTCAGCTCATAATCGCCCGGGAAACCGTGTACTACTACTTCATTTACCGAGATACAGAGTGAGTAAGGAAAGCCGTGATAGTTTTTGAAGGAAGGTACACCGCCATTATCACGTATAAAAGCCTCGGCCATCGTGTCCACTGTGATGGTCTTAATACCGGGCTTTAAAAATTTTGCCACCTCAGATAAGGTGGCAGAAACCATTAAAGCGCTTTTACGGATCGTTTCTATTTCCTGATGACTGCGTATGTGTATCATTAACCCCAAACCCCGTAAGGGGCTTTATTTATCAAACGTTCTTAAATTTCAAATCAATTCCATCACTGACCACCCCCTTTTTAGGGACCGAAGGTTACTATGCCGAAGCCCTGCTTGGAGCAGTGGTGCGGCCGGCTATACGGCCGGTTTTCATCAGGCCATCGTAGTGGTTCATCAGCAGGTAGCTTTCCACTTGCTGCAGGGTATCGAGAATTACGCCCACACCGATCAGCATTGAAGTGCCGCCGAAAAAGGAAGCAAAACCGCTGGTAACGCCAAGCAATGTAGCAATGCCGGGAAGTATGCCTGCAATAGCCAGGAAGAATGCACCTGGTAATGTGATACGGTCCATGATCGTTGCTATGTAGTTAGCTGTATCCTCACCTGGTTTCACGCCTGGTATGAAGCTATTATTGCGCTTCAGGTTGTCGGCCATTTCAGTTGGGTTGAAGATAAGCGCGGTATAGAAGTAAGTAAATGCTATAACCATGATGGCATAGATCAGGTTGTACCACAGTGAGCGGTTATCGGATAATGCGTGTACAAAACCTGCAGCCCTTTCATTGGTTGCAAAGCCCGTGAAAATGGTAGGGATGAACATCATTGCCTGTGCAAAGATGATAGGCATTACACCTGCAGAATTCACTTTCAGCGGAATGAAATCACGTGAGCCGGATACTTCCTTGGCTGCATTGCTGCTGCCAATTATGCGGCGCGCATAGTTGAGGGGTATCTTGCGCACACCCTGTGTGAGCAGGATAAGACCGATGATAACTGCGATAAATATTGCGATTTCAATAAGGAATATCAAAAGCCCGCCGCCACCGCCTACGTTCTTGGCGCTCAGCTCATCAATGATAGAGCGAGGAAAGCGTGCGAGGATACCAACCATAATGATAAGGGAAGTACCATTGCCTATACCGCGGTCTGTGATCTTTTCTCCCATCCACATTACAAACAGCGTACCTGCAGTAAGCACTATCATAGTGGACAACGTGAACATGAACGGGCTGTAATCCGGCGCTAATGCGGCTGCGTATGAAGGAGTGCGGAGATACGCCACATATGCACTTGCCTGGAACAGAGTAACTATTACAGTAAGATAGCGCGTATAAGAATTAATCTTACGGCGGCCACTGTCTTCTTTCTGTAATTTCGCAACCTGCGGTATAACGATACCAGCAAGCTGCATAAAGATAGAAGCGGAGATATACGGCATAACACCTAATGCGAAGATGGAGGCGCGGCTAAATGCACCACCTGCAAATGCGTTAAGGATACCGAGGATACCGCCTGGCCCGCTATTGTCGGCCAGCCTGGATGGGTTTATACCTGGCAAAGCAATATAACAGCCGACACGATAAACTGCCACGAGCATAATAGTGTACAGTATTCGCTTACGAAGCTCGTCTATGCTCCAGATATTTTTAAGCTTATCAATAAATTTCTTCACAGGAACTGTTGTTGATCAAAAATGAAATGCGAATAAACGATAAAAGGCGCATTTTACCAAAAAATGCGCCTGGTACGTTAAAGAATCTCTATGGTAGCCCCTGCTGCTGCAATAGCTTCTTTGGCTTTTGCGCTTGCGGCGTTCACCTTGAAAGCTATCTTGGCTTTAACTTCACCGTTGCCCAGTATTTTTACAAGGTCGGTACGGTTTATGAGGCCATTGATGTAGAGTACGTCCGGGGTAAATTCCGGCAGGTTGTATTTTTCTATCAGGAAGTCGAGCTGGCCGAGGTTGAACACTTTGTATTCTACACGGAACGGATTGATAAATCCACGTTTTGGCATACGGCGCTGAATTGGCATCTGGCCGCCTTCATGGCCTCTTTTAGATTGGTAACCAGTACGTGCCTGCTGGCCCTTGGTACCCTTGGTTGCAGTTCCGCCATGGCCGCTACCTTCACCACGACCGATACGTTTTCCTTTTTTTGTTGAACCTTCCGCAGGTTTCAGATTGTGCAGTTGCATTGTTTTACAATTTTTGAACTTGCGCGGAATGTATAACCGCTCGCAAATCAGTTAAAAATAGTTCGGCAAGCTCACTAATTATAGGACTCGCCGATTTTTGATTACTCCTTATTTGGCTGAACCTTTGTTGATCCCTTCCTGTAATGATATCGGAGAGATGGTTTTGTAAACGCCGCCCACTTCTTCTTCTACAGTCACCAGGTGATGTACCGCTTTTACCATGCCCAGTATCTGCGGAGTTCCCTCAACTTCTACTGTAGCATGAAGCCTGCGCAGGCCCAGCGCTTTCAGCGTACGCTTCTGGCGCTCCATACGGTCTATACCGCTTTTTACCTGTGTTATCTTTATCTTAGACATAAAATTCAAAATTCAAAAGTAAAAATTCAAAAACTCAATTCCAGAAGAAAATTATCCGTTAAATACTTTCTTCAGGCTGATATTACGCTGTTTCGCAACTGCGATCGGCTCACGAAGCTGTGCCAGCGCACTGAATGTAGCTTTAACCACATTGTGCGGATTAGCAGATCCCAATGATTTGGAAAGCACATCGGTGATACCGGCAGCTTCCAGCACGGCGCGCATACTTCCCCCGGCTATTACACCGGTACCATGTGCAGCAGGGCGTATCATCACCTTGGCAGCGCCTTCTTTGGCGAGCTGCTCATGAGGTATAGTACCATGCATTACAGGTACTTTGATAAGGTTTTTCTTGGCATCGTCAATGCCCTTAGTGATGGCTTCCTGTACTTCTTTCGCTTTACCAAGCCCGTGGCCTACTACTCCGGCCCCGTTGCCTACTACTACGAGTGCGGAAAAACTGAATGCACGGCCACCTTTCGTGGTCTTCACCACGCGGTTGATAGCTACCACTTTTTCATGCAGTTCCAGGTCTCCACCTTTTATACGACTGATTGGCGTCTTAGACATAATCTCTTTATTATTAACTAATCAATTTTAGAATTTCAAACCACCTTCGCGGGCTCCATCAGCAACCGATTTTACACGGCCGTGATACAGATAACCGCCACGGTCAAATACGCATGCAGTAACACCAAGTGCCATTGCTTTCTGAGCTATTGACTTACCAACGCTCAAAGACTTTGCAACCTTATTGCCGGGAGTCGCTACGATATCTTTTTCACGAGAGCTTGCAGCAGCTATTGTAGTGCCATTGTCATCGTTAATGAGCTGTGCGTATATATCCTTGTTGCTGCGGAATACAGAAAGCCTGGGCTTCTGAGCAGTGCCATGGAGCTTGGTGCGTATGCGCCAACGTAGCTTCTGGCGGCGTATTACTTTTTCGTCTTGTGCCATTTTACCTGTTTTTTACGGGCTCATCCTGTTAAAGATGGCTGCCGGAGTTAACCCAGTCCCTACGGAACTTAACATTGGGTAATTTTATTTTTAATTAACTATTACTCTTTTTATTTTTAACCTTACCTCCCCTTTAGGGGCCGGGGGTTTACTTACCTGCAGACTTACCAGCCTTACGACGAACGATCTCATCAGAGTAGCGTACACCCTTGCCCTTGTAAGGCTCTGGCTTACGGAGGCTGCGCAGCTTAGCGGCTACGGCACCCAGTAATTGCTTATCGTTCGACTCAAGGATGATCCTTGGGTTTTGTCCTTTTTCCGCCGTAGCAGACGCTTTGATCTCCTTTGGCAATTCGAATATAATGTTGTGAGAGAAGCCTAAAGCGAGGTCTATCTGCTGGCCGGTAACGGCAGCACGATAACCCACACCTACAAGTTCCAGCTCCCTCTTAAACCCTGTAGTAACGCCAGTGATCATATTAGCAACAAGCGAGCGGCACAAACCATGAAGCGCACGGTGGCGGATTTGGTCGGTAGGGCGCTCAACGAGTATCTGGTCGCCTTCGATCTTGATCGTTATATCCCGGTCAATAGCTTGTGACAACTCACCCTTAGGGCCCTTAACACTGAATTCATTGGCCGCTGATACCTTTGCGGTAACGCCTGCCGGAAGTACTACTGGTTTCTTACCTATACGTGACATAAATTAAAAATTCAAAAGTTAAAATTCAAAACTCAAAAGCTGTGTTCAGTTACCGTATAGAGAACTTGATATTATCAGCTCCTGCTTATTGTTATTAATAAATATTACACATTACTTCACCGCCTACATTCTGCGTGCGGGCTTCCTTATCGGTCATTACACCTTTGGACGTAGATACGATTGCCACACCAAGGCCATTCTGTACACGGCGTATTTCAGCAGGTTTAGCATATTGGCGGAGACCGGGGCGGCTAATGCGCTCTAATGAACGGATAGCTGGCTCCTTAGTCTGAGCATCATATTTCAAAGCTATTTTGATAAGGCCTTGCTTGCTGTCGTCTTCAAACTTGTACTTCAGAATATAGCCTTTGTCGTAAAGTATTTCGGTGATACGCTTCTTAACATTAGAAGCGGGTATTTCAACGATACGATGGCGTGCCATCTGCGCGTTACGGATGCGGGTCAGGAAGTCTGCTATTGGATCTGTTACCATTTTTTTTAATTGAGTTTAGTAAAAAATTTGTTACGAGTATCAGGAGCACTGCTGCACCTGACTTTGAAACGTTTAACCTCTCTCCGCATCGGGAGTCGGGCTTTACCAGCTTGCTTTACGCACACCAGGTATTTTACCGTCAAGCGCCATATCGCGGAATACCAGGCGGCAGATACCAAAGTGCCTCATGTATCCTCTTGGGCGGCCGGTAAGCTGGCAACGGTTCCTGAGACGTACTGCTGAAGAATTTTTAGGAAGCTTATCCAACGCTGCCAAATCTCCGGAAGCCTTCAGGGCTGCACGTTTTGCGGCATACTTAACTACCATTTCTTCGCGTTTGCGCTGGCGGGCTTTTACTGATTCTTTTGCCATATCTTATTTTCCTGTTTTTTCCATGTTAGTGAATGGCATACCCATTTCTTTCAACAGGGCATATGCTTCTTCGTTAGTGTTGGCTGTAGTAACAAAAGTTATGTCCATACCGCTGATACGAGGCAGTTTGTCAATGTTGATCTCCGGGTAGATGATCTGCTCGGTGATGCCCATTGTATAGTTGCCGCGGCCATCGAATGATTTCTCGCTGATACCTTTGAAATCACGTACGCGGGGCAGTGACACAGATACGAAACGATCAAGGAATTCATACATCTTCACATGGCGCAACGTAACACGGCAGCCGATCGGCATGTTCTTACGCAGCTTGAAGTTGGATATGTCCTTCTTTGACATGGTTGGTATAGCCTTCTGACCGGTAACCAGTGTCATTTCGTTCACCGCATCATCTATCATCTTCTTATCAGATGTAGAACCCTTTACACCTTGGTTCAGGCATATCTTTACCAGGCGAGGGCACTGCATTACTGATTTATACCCGAATTGCTTCATTAGTGCGGGCACCACTTCATCCCTGTACTTTTTAAGTAACCTTGGGGAGTATGTTGTTGTCGTTGCCATTATTATTTAATTACTTCTCCTGAAGTTTTAGAAATACGTGAAAAACCTGTTTCAGTACGCTCGCGCTTTACACGGGAAGGCGCTTTGGCTTTAGCATCCCACAGCATCACGTTAGAGATGGCTATGTACGCTTCTTCCTGCACGATTCCACCCTGTGGGTTCTGTGCGTTTGGTTTCAGGTGCTTGGTAACAAGGTTCACACCTTCTATCAGCACTTTAGCATCGGTAGGATTTACCGAAAGCACCTTACGTGGCTTGGTACGGTCCTTGTCGTCGCCGGCAATAACAACCACGTTGTCGCCTTTCTTAATATTGAACTTTGGTTTAAATCTCTTATTCATCTGAAAATAAATTTGTCTTTTCACCCCCATTTTTCCAAACGGGCTGCAAAGGTACAATAATTTTTACAATACTTCCGGCGCGAGAGAAACAATTTTCATGTATCCTTTATCACGCAATTCGCGGGCTACCGGGCCAAATATACGGGTGCCACGTGGGTCATCGGCTGCATTTAGGAGCACAACAGCATTATCATCAAAGCTGATGTAAGACCCGTCCTTGCGGCGAAGCTTATTCTTGGTGCGAACGATAACCGCTTTTGAAACGATACCTTTCTTTACACCACCACCTGGAAGCGCATCCTTTACAGTTACCACGATCTTGTCGCCGATACCTGCATAGTCCTGCCCCGAATTGCCCAACACACGGATGCACAATACTTCTTTAGCGCCGCTGTTGTCGGCTACACTGAGCCTTGATTCTTGTTGTATCATCTTAAATAGTTACTTAGCTTTTTCAATAATTTCTACCAGGCGCCAGCGCTTTGTCTTGCTCAGCGGGCGTGTTTCCATAATACGCACCACATCGCCTATACCGGCATTGTTTTGCTCATCATGGGCATGGAAGCTGGATGATTTCTTAAGAAACTTACCATATATAGGGTGTTTCACTTTACGTTCAACAGTAACAGTGATGGTTTTAGTCATCTTGTTGCTGGCAACTACCCCTATACGGGTTTTCCTGCTTTTTCTTTCAATCGTGGTCGTCATAATAGACATATAATTAATTAGATACCTAATGTTCTTTTACGCTGTTCGGTCTT
The DNA here is from genome assembly GCA_903887415.1 of uncultured Bacteroidota bacterium. Lineage (GTDB taxonomy): Bacteria > Bacteroidota > Bacteroidia > Chitinophagales > Chitinophagaceae > Nemorincola. The sequence goes on from CAISPO010000039.1 coordinate 108,018, forward strand.
CAGGCGTGCAATAGCACGGCGCTGCGTCTTGATAGAAAGCGGGTTTTCAATCGGATTTACCGCATGACTGAACCTTGTTTTTTTCAGGCGTAACTCCTCATCACTGATCCTTTCGTTCAGCGCTTCGTTGTCGAGCGAGCGGTAATCATCCACTTTCGCCTTGTTTGCTTTTGCCATTGTTTAAATTTTAGTAGAACGTCGAAAGTAAAAAGTCTAAAGCTATTCCCCTTAAACCCTGTTTTTCAACTATCCTTTATTCAATTTATTATAAGATACAATCCGAATTCCCAAATCCGAATTCCTAATTCCAATTATTCTCCGGCGTAGTCATGGCGCACCACAAACTTCGTGCGGATCGGTAACTTCTGCGATGCAAGCAGCAACGCTTCCTGCGCCACTTTCAACGGAACGCCATCAAGTTCAAACATGATCAGTCCTGGCTTTACCACGGCTGCCCAGAATTCAAGGCTACCTTTACCTTTACCCATACGCACCTCTGCAGGTTTGCGGGTGATCGGCTTGTCGGGGAATATGCGTATCCACACATTACCTTCACGTTTCATGTGGCGGGTAAGTGCCTGACGCGCTGCTTCTATCTGGCGGTTAGTGATCCACTTTGGTTCCATAGCCTTAAGGCCAAATGAACCAAATGATATCATAGCTCCGCGCTGAGCGTTGCCCCTGATCCTGCCTTTATGCGCCTTCCTGTGTTTCGATTTTTTTGGTTGTAACATTGTTACAATTTTTTATTGAAGTATTCTAAACAATATTATTATTACCTGCGTGCACCGCCGCCTGCTGCACCGCCTGAACGGCCACCGCCGCCTGAACGGCCGCCACGATCACCACCGGCTCCGCCGCCTCTGCGATCTCCGCCGCCACCGCCGCGGCCTCCACGATCACCACCACGCTCACCACGTTCGCCTCCGCGCTCACCGCCACGCGATTCGCCGCCCTGGAAACCACCTGTCGGACGATTGCCGCGGCTGTCGGAGTTTGCAGAGAAGTTCGGGTTCAGATCACGCTTGCCCAGCACTTCACCTTTACATATCCACACCTTCAAACCTATTTTACCATACACGGTCATTGCGTAAGTAGAAGCGTAATCAATGTCCATACGGAAAGTATGTAATGGAGTGCGGCCCTGCTTGAATTCTTCGCTGCGTGCTATTTCAGAACCGTTAAGACGGCCACCTGCTTTGATCTTGATACCTTCAGCACCCATACGCATTGCTGTAGAGATAGCCATCTTTATAGCGCGTTTGTAGCTGACACGGCCTTCTATCTGGCGGGCTATGGTTTCGCCTACTATCATTGCGTCCATTTCCGGGCGGCGGATCTCCATAATGTTGATCTGCACATCGTCCTTCTTGGTCAGCTTCTTCAGCTCTTCCTTGATACGGTCCACCTCGGTACCACCTTTACCTATGATGATACCTGGCTTTGAAGTATGGATCGTTACGATCAGCTTACCGAGCGTGCGCTCAATAACAATACGGGAAACACCGCCTTTGTTTATACGCGCGTTGAGGTAGTTGCGGATCTTATGGTCTTCAACCAGCTTCTGGCCGAAGTCCCTTTTCTCGCCATACCACATTGAGTCCCATCCGCGGATGATGCCCAACCTGTTACCTATAGGATTACATTTTTGACCCATTACTTTCGTTATTAAGATTGAACGTTTTCTGTTTCTGAATTAGCATTTGATGTCACCGCATTACGGCTATCCACGATTATCGTGATGTGGTTGCTGCGTTTGCGCACACGGTAGGCACGGCCTTGTGGTGCTGGGCGCATCCGTTTCAATACGCGGCCAC